>JAATFB010000018.1 GCA_015655415.1 Actinomycetales bacterium | reverse complement strand
CGTACCCCTGCTCGATGAAGCGCCGCATCGCCACCTCGACGATCTGCGCGCGGGTGTTGCCACGTGCGGCCATCTCGGCGTCCCTCCGCTCCGCGCCCCGCCCTCGGGGCCGTCCGCGCCAGCTACTTGACGCTCGGCAAGTTTCGGCGTCCAGGAGTCTCACTCGTTCGTCAGATGTCGCGTCGTCGGAAGACGAGGAAGGCGGTGAGGGCCGTCACGATCACGGTCATGTAGAACAGGACAAACCCGGTGAGCGGCGGAAGCAGTGTCGGGTCGGGGACGACCGTCATGATCTGGCTGCCGGCGATGCTCGGCCAGAACTTCGCGACGAAGTCGGCGGCGGTCGCCGGCAGGTTCTGCGACAGTGCCGGGAAGACGAGCATCGCCGCGACGATGATCCCGAGCGCCCCGGCGCTGGAGCGGGTCAGGATGCCGACCGCCAGCCCGAGAACGGCCGTGATCGCGAGATAGACCCCCATGCCGACGACGGCTCGGACGACGGCGGGCTCGGCGAGGCTTGCTGTCGGGGCGCCGTAGCCTCCGATGACCGCCTGTCCGAGGAGGAACGACGTCAGGGCGGTGGCGGTCCCGGCAGCCAGGGACACGGCGAAGGTGACGAGCGTCTTCGCGAGGAACAGGATGCCGCGGCGTGGGACGGCGATCGCCGTGTTGCCGTTCATGCCGGTGCTGTACTCCGCGGTGATGGCCAGGACTCCGAGGACTCCGACGACCATCTGCGCCATGAGGTGGCTCTGGAGGCTGATCGCGGCGGGGTCGAACGCCGCCCGCTCGGCGGCGGTGAGGGTGTTGTACGTCCGTCCGCCGCCATCGCTGAACATCCAGGAGAACAGCAGCGCGACGATCGGAAGCGCTATCAGCGTCGCAGCGGTCGCTCGGACGGACCAGAGCTTGCGCCACTCGTTGGCGATGGCGCGGCGCAGCTGGCGCAGGTCCGAACGGCGACGTCCGGCGAGGGTGGGGCTCATGCGTCGTTCTCCTGGTGCGCGGTGTGTCCGGCGGTCATCCCCATGAACACGTCTTCGAGTGAGGTGCTCTGCGACGTCAGCTGCGACAGCGCGACCCCGGAGCGCGCGGCGTGCCGCCCGACGACGTCGGCATCGGCGTTGCGGAGGGTCAGCACGGCGCCCTCCTGCTCGATGTCGATGCCCCGCGAGTCCTGCCGGAGTGCGGAGACGAGGGCATGGCGTTCGGCGTCGTCGTCGACACGCGCGACGACGTGCCGCTCCGCGTGATCGGCCATCAGCTGCGCGAGCGTGGTGTCAGCCAGCTTCCTGCCACCTTCGAGGATGATGAGACGGTCGGCGACGAGTGCCATCTCGCTCATGAGGTGGCTGGAGAAGAAGACGGTGCATCCGTCGGCGGCAAGCTCTTTCATCAGCTGCCGCACCCAGAGGACGCCATCGGGGTCGAGGCCGTTGAGCGGCTCGTCGAGCATGATGATGGGCGGCCTCCCCAGAAGTGCTGCCGCGATCCCGAGCCGCTGGCCCATGCCGAGGGAGAACCCTCCGACACGTCGGTCGCCGACGGGGGCGATCCCGGCCAGCTCGAGCACCTCCTCGACGCGGGAGCCGGCGATGCCGTTGGAGTCGGCAAGCCCTCTGAGGTACCCGCGCGCGGAGAGCCCGGGATGGACGGCCGTCGCGTCCAGGAGGACGCCGATCCGGGTCAGCGGGCGGTCGAGGTGGCGATAGGCGGCGCCGTCCACGGTGACCGTGCCGGAGGTCGGCTGATGCAGGCCGACGACCATACGCATGGTGGTCGACTTTCCCGCGCCGTTGCGTCCGAGGAATCCGGTCACCGCACCGGGTCGCACGGCGAACGTCACGTCGTCGACGGCGGTCACGTGGCCGTACCGCTTCGTCAGTCCGGTCGCTTCGATCATGGGTCCCTCCGAGGTGGGGCGGTGCGGCAGCGCGGGTCGAGCGGGTCTGACGGGACGCACATGCCGGCGGTCGCGGTAGGGCCGGGTCTCCCACCGGTGCGATCGGAGGTGCGGCTGGCCGAGGCATCCGTCGCGACTCGCTCCATGAATCGGCACTCAGTGCGAAACGGCAGCGAGTGCAGACTAGCACCGACTGCCGTACCCTGGGTGCATGGACGCCTCAACGACCACTCTGCGAGAGCGCAAGCGTCGGCAGACTCGCGAGCTGCTCATCGAGACAGGGAGGCGTCTGTTTGAGGCCAATGGGTACGACGAGACGACGATCGCCGACATCGCGGCCACCGCTGAGATCGGGACCCGCACGTTCTTCGCCTACTTCGAATCGAAAGAGCAGCTGCTCTTCGATGAGACCGACCCGCGGGTGGTCTCAGCGGTCGAGGCGATCCGCACACGGGCCGCCGACGAGACTCCCGCCCAGACGCTCCTGCGAGGCCTGCGCAGCGACGCGATCGAGGCAGAGGCGCACAACCCGGTCGCGCAGCTCCGTCTCCGGCTGCTCCCCGACGTGTCGGCGATCCAGGCACGGGCGCTCCGCCTTCAGCTCGACGCACAGGATGAGATCCAGCGCGAGCTCCAGTCGTCCTACCCGGAGCTGAGCGCCGTCGAAGCAGCAACCGTCGTCGGTGCGTTCATCGGCGCGGTCGCGGCGGCATACCGTGCGCTCGGAGAAGAGGGCGCGATCGACGAGCGCCAGCACGAAGTGCACGCGGTGGTGGAGCGCGTCCTCCGCTCCCACTGAAGCAGCACCTCGGGTGGGGCGCCCTGGGCGCCATGTCGAACCCGATGCGAAGCTCGACGCCCGTTCGACCGGATGGCCCATCCGCCAGGTCCCTGCCGAGCGCGCCGTGTCTTCCCGGACCGCCGAGCGCACCTGGGCGGTAGGTCGGCCGAGCGGCTGGCACCGGGGAGGGCGGGTGGATGACCATGGAGACCGAGACGGCGATCCACGGGTTCATCGCGAGCGAGCCGAGGTTGAGCTTCACCCAGCGTGGTGACGCCCGACTGTACGCCAGGGTCGGACGCGATCGGTCCGAGATGAGGGAGGAGGGCTCCCGGGTCGACCTGGAGCCGGACTTCCACGACCTGATCATGTGGGGCCGGTCCGCCGAGCGTGCCTGCGAGGTCCTCGCCAAGGGCGACCGGTTCATCGCGCAGGGCCGCGTCGTCAATGGGGAGCGGGTGGTCGACGGGCGGACCGAACCCACCGAGGCGTTCGTGGCCCGGCGCATCGGCCCGGACCTGAACATGATGAAGGTCACCGTGCACCGCCGCCGCGATGCGCCAACTCCCGCTCCCGGGGAACCGGCCGTCGCCGAGGCCCCGGATCGGTCGTCGGCGCCGTCCGCCGAGCGGGCGGCTCGTGAGGTGGTGGCCGAACGGCAGTCCCAGCTGCCGGCCAGTGGCGGAGCATCCAGGCCGGCGCGCGCCCGGCGCGGCTCTCGCCCGGCGGCGCCCGAGGCGGTGTCGCGGTGAGCCAGACTCCGCCTCCGCACGACCCGGATGACCTTGACGACGAGGTGGATGAGTCGTTCGACGACGAGGTCCACGCGATCCTCGCCGCCGTGCCGCGGCCGGTCAACTGGCGGGACCTGGATCCGGTGGACGCCGAGGCTGAGTGGCTTGAGCTGAACGCCTGGGTGAACTGGCTGCGCAGCACTTACCACCTGCCGCCGGTGGTCGTGCCGCCGTGCTGGCACCGCCACCCGGAGCTGGTCTGGGAGCTCAGTGCCCTGCACCTGCACTGGTTGGGCGCGTTCGACCCCGCCCAGCAGGCCTCGGCGCCGATTGGCTGGCACCAGGACTTCGCTGCGGCCCGAGAGCGACTACGGGACTGGACCAGCGTCACCGGCTGCACGCTGTCCACCCACCGACCCCCGGCCGCAGTCCTCTGGCCAGGCGAGGTCGACGCCGAGGCCAGCGCCGAGGCGCGTATCGAGAACAGGGAGAGCGACTTCGTGGACTTCGTGCTGCGCGACATCGCAGCCCGCGAAACTGAGCGCGGATCGCGTACCGGCGAGCCGTAGACCCCTGGCGCGATGTCCCTGCCCCGGGGCCAACGCTCTGCCGAGTGAGAAGAAGTCACATGACCAGCGACGGCGCACATCCTCGCGAGGACAACTTCCTGACCGTCACGCGGTCGCCGACGACGGTGCCCCGCGACGCCGGGAGTAGACGATCTGCAGCGCCTGGGCATCATGGAGTGATCAAACTTGCCTTAACGGAACAGTGCCCCGCATACTCGGACTACTGCTCCGTTTAGGGCAGCTCGGCTGTCTGGCCTTGATGTGCCGCTCGTCTCCGGCGCGTGGTCGATGGTCGGCCGTGGTGGCGTCGTCCGCCGCGGCCGCGGACAGTTCGACTCAGACGCGAGAGAAGAGTCATCCATGAGCAGCATCAGCTTCATCGGCCTGGGACGCATGGCCCGCGCCATCGCCGCTCGTGCGGTCGCGGGCGGCAACGCCGTGGAGGTCATCGGTCGCGACGCAGCCAAGGCCAGGGACCTGGCCGCCGAGCTCGGCGACGGAGTCACGGTCGGGACGTTCGGCAGCGCCCCTACGGGCGACATCGTCGTCCTCGCAGTCCCGTACACCAGCGCCGTGGCGGTCGTCACCGGTTACGGGGATGCGCTGGCCGGCAAGGTGATCATCGACATCTCCAACACCTTCGACGCCGATGCCACCGGGCTCGTCGTCCCCGACGGCACCTCCGGCGCGCAGGAGATCGCCCAGGCGGTCCCGGCGAGCGCGCACGTCGTCAAAGCGTTCAATGCCGTATTTGGCCACGTCCTGGCCCAGGGAGGCCGTCTCGACGTGCTCTTCGCCGGCGGCGACGCGTCGGCCAAGGCCACTGTGTCGGCGTTCATCGAAAGCCTCGGGCTGCGTCCGCTCGATGTCGGCGGCCTGGAGATGGCCCGCTGGCTGGAAGGCATGGGGCCGCTGCTGATG
>JAATFB010000064.1 GCA_015655415.1 Actinomycetales bacterium | reverse complement strand
GTGCTCGACGGCCCGCTGGACGACGACAACGGCACGCTGCTCGCCACCCAGCTGATCACCCTCGCCGCCGAGGACCCGACCACCGACGTCGCGCTGTGGATCCACTCGCCCGGCGGCTCGGTGGCCGCGATGCTCGCGATCCGCGACCTGATCCGGCTGGTGCCGGTGGACGTCGCCACGCTCGCCCTCGGGCTGGCGTGCAGCGCCGGGCAGTTCCTGCTCTCGGCGGGCACGCCCGGCAAGCGGTACGCCCTGCCGCACGCCCGGATCCTGATGCACCAGGGCTCCGCCGGGATCGGTGGTACCGCCGTGGACATCGAGCTGCAGGCCGACGACCTGCGGCACACCCGGGACACCGTGCTCGCGCTGATCGCGGAGGACACCGGGCAGCCGGTGGAGCGGATCTTCGCCGACTCGTTGCACGACCACTGGTACACCGCCGAGCAGGCCCGGGAGTACGGGTTCGTGGACGCCGTGGTGGCGCGGTTCGACCAGATCGTGCCTGACGGGCGGCCCCGGGCCGGGTTCGACGCCGGTACCGGCACCGGGAACGGGGCGACCCGATGAGCAGCTACCCGATCCCCAGCGTCGTCGCGGAGCACCCGCGCGGCGACCGGATCATGGACGTCTACTCCCAGCTGCTGACCGAGCGGATCGTCTACCTCGGCACCGGGATCGACGCGGGGGTGGCGAACGCCCTGATCGCGCAGCTGATCCACCTGGAGTCCGCGAACCCGGACGGCGAGGTGCAGCTGTACATCAACTGCGAGGGCGGCGACCCCGGGGCGATGCTCGCGGTCTACGACACCCTGCGCTACATCCGGCCGCCGGTCGCCACCACCTGCGTCGGGCAGGCCGTGGCCGCCGGCGCCGTGCTGCTGGCGGCAGGCACGCCCGGGCGCCGGGCCGCGCTGCCGCACGCCCGGATCGTGCTGCACCAGCCGGCCGCGCAGGGGCGTGGCGCGATCCCCGACCTGATCCTGCAGGCCGACGAGGTGGTCCGGGTGCGGTCCGCCGTCGAGGAGGTGCTGGCCCGGCACACCGGGCGGTCCGTCGAGACGCTGCGCGCCGACACGGACCGGGACCAGATCTTCACCGCGAGCGCCGCCCGGGACTACGGGCTGCTGGACCACGTGATCGAGGAGCGGACCCCGGCCGGGGGCGTGCCGCGCCGCTGAGCGGCGCGCGCGGCCGGGCTCACGCCGCGAGCAGCAGCACCGGTCCCGTCGGGGGGGAGACCGCCGGGGCGAGGCCCGCCGGCGCCGGCCGGGACGTGAGCACCATCGGCTCGATGCCCTCGGAGGGGGCGGCCGCGACGGTCGCGCCGAGCGCACGTGCGACGGCGAGCGTGAGGTCCACCAGGGTGACGCCCAGCGCCTCGGCCACCGCGGCGACCATCTCGCTGGACGGGTCTTTGCGGCCGCGCTCCATCTCCGACAGGTACTGCGGCGACACACCGGCCCGGGCGGCCGTCCGGTCGAGGGTCTCGCCGCGCCGGTGCCGCAGCCGGCGCAGCTCGTCGCCGAGCAGGTGCCGCCACAGCGGCTCGTGCACGCGTGCGGCGGGTCGGTGGAGGTCGGGGACCAGGTGCAGGTGCGGTGCGGTGTCGGCCATGGTCCACGGTAGGGCGACGGCGGGCCGCCGGGCTGCCCGCTCTGCTCAGAGCGGAGCGGGAGGTGCCGCACCGACCGGATGTCCCCGCACGGGATCGTGCGGAGCGCCGGTGCCGGGCGCGCCGCTCGGTCCCGGCCGCGGTCCCGGCGCTCGGCGCGCGAGCAGGGTCGTCGGGACGGTCGCGACGACCGTGATCGCGAGCACCCAGGCGAACGTGGTCCCGAACGCGCCGGCCCGCCCGCCCGGCGTGGGGTCGTGGCCGAGCTGCCCGGACAGCACGACGGTGAGCACGGCGGTGCCGATCGCGCCGCCGACGCGCTCCAGGGCGTTGAGCTGCGGGGTGCCGTCGGGGATCTTGTCCTGCGGCAGGGCGTGGTAGGCCGCGGTCATCGCCGGGATGATCGACAGGCCGAACCCGAGGCCGCGGACCAGCATGACGACGCACAGCAGCGGGTAGGGGGTGCCGGCGGTCAGCAGCACGAACGGCACGGTCGAGACCGCCAGGACGGCGGCGCCCGCGAAGGCGGTGATGCCGGCGCCGTAGCAGTCGGTGAGCGGTGCCGAGAGCAGCGCGCCCAGCCCGGTCGGTGCGAGCAGCAGCTCTTCCGGCGTGCGGCCGCGTCGAACCGGACGGCGCTCGGGATCGAGGAGCCCCGCCGGACGCAGCGCGGTGAGCGACGAGCAGCTGACGCTGATCGACACCGGCCGGCGGCCGCCGTCCCGATCTCGGACGACAGGACCGGCAGCCTGCCGTGGGCGCTCGGCCCCGGTGGAGCGATCGGTCAGCTCTGGGCGGCCGGTCGGCTCCGCGAGGCGATCGGTGGGCAGCGGGTCGCCGGCCGCCGCGCGCGACGGACGCCCGGCCATGATCGTGCCGGCGAGCGAGAGCGTGCTGGACGCGTCGGCGCTGTCGAAGACTGAGGGGCCGGTCCCGCTCACCGCGCGCTTCTCTGTCGAGGGCGCCGGGTCCTTCGGAGCGACGCTGACCCCGTTCCTGCGCCGCTCTGGAGCTGTTCTATAGCAGTGCTATGGTCCGTAGCTGTGCTACATCATGATCCGTCCGACGTCCGAGAACGGCTCCTCGACGCCGCGTTCCGCTCCGCGGTCGCGAACGGGGTGGAGGCGGTCTCGACCCGGTCGGTCTGTTCGGCTGTCGGCGTCCAGGCACCGACCCTGTATCACCACTTCGGCAGCCGCGCCGGACTCATCAGCGCCGTCATCGACCGGGCGTTCGAGCAGTACTTCGCGCAGAAGGACGCCCGGACGCCGGGCGGGTCGACGCCGGCAGGGGAGATCGCCGCGGGCTGGGACGCCCACGTGGCCTTCGCGCGCGCCTACCCCGGCCTCTACCCGGCGACGCACCCGCTGTCGGGGACCACGTCGGCCCACCTCGAGCGCAGCGAATCGCTCCTCCGAGCAGGGTTCGAACGCCTCGCCGCCGAGGGCGCGCTCGCTCCGGGGATCACCCCGGCTGTCGCGACGACGGCCCTGCGTGCCGCGCTCCGTGGTGTCGCGCACGCCGTCGCCACCGGGCAGCCGGACGCCGAGCTGGTCTCGGCCACCGTCCGCGACGCGCTGGTCGCACGCCTCATCGACCCAGACGAAGGACACCAGCAGACGTGACCGGACTGCTCAGCGACAAGACCGTCCTCATCACGGGGGCGTCCGCCGGCATCGGCGAGGCGTCGGCCCGCCTGTTCGCCCGCGAAGGAGCGAGGCTCGTCATCACGGCCCGCCGCGCAGCGGAGCTCGACCGGGTCGCCGCCGCCGTCCGGGCCGACGGCGGCGAGGTGGTGGCCGTCCCGGCAGACACCACGGCCCCCGACGACCTCCGGACGGCGGTCCAGGCGGGTGTCGACCGGTGGGGTCGTCTCGACGGAGCGCTCAACAACGCCGGTCGTACCCAGGGCGGCGGGCGCCTGGCAGACGTCGACGAGGACACCTTCGACGCCGTCCTCACGGTGAACTTCAAGGGCGTCTGGCTCGCGATGCGCGCCGAGATCACCGCGATGACGGCCCAGGGCGCCACGGGCGGATCGATCGTCAACGTCGCCAGCATCGGGGGAACCCTCGGAGCGCCCAGCCAGAGCATCTACGGCGCCACCAAGGCAGCCGTCATCTCCATGAGCCGCGCAGCCGCGGCCGAGTACGGGCGAGACGGCATCCGGGTCAACGCGATCGCTCCCGGAGCCACGATGACCGACATGATGACCGCCTGGCAGCAGCGCGACCCCGGCGTCCTCGACCGGCTCGGCGGGCTCGCCGCGCTCGGCCGGGTCGGACAGCCGCACGAGATCGCCGAAGCCGCCGCCTGGCTGCTCAGCGACCGGGCCGGCTTTGTCACCGGCATGACGCTCGGCGTCGACGGCGGTGCCGCCCCGTGGCCGCACTGAGCACCTGCCGGGCCTCGGGGCCGCCGCGCGTGCAGGCGACACCGACCGATGGTGCCGGCAGGCCTGCCGGAACGGGAGAGGGCTCGGTCGCCGGCCGGGCGTCGGCAGACGCCACGCGCAGATGGAAGTGCGGATCGGCGCATCGGAGCGGGTGGCGGCTCTGGCGCCCAGGACGGCGCCCGCGAGGACGGCGAGGCCGGAGCAGATTCCGCCTGACCTGCACGTGAGCAGGGTGGGCCTTCCCGGACGGTTCTCAAACATCCGCCCCTCGCTGAAGACGTTGATTCGCCGCGTCCTCAGCGGGTCTGAGGGGCGTCGCCCGCGTGCCTGGGGGTCTGAGAGGCACGATGCACGCGGTCCGGTGGCGAAAAGTCAAGCGCAGTCTCAAACACGCCTGCGCTCCGCAAGTCGGGCTGAACTGATCGCGGACTACGAGGCCGGGATGCCTGTCAAGGCGATCAGCGCGAAGTATGGCGTCCACCGCGGCACGATCCCGGCGCTCGTTCGGCGCGCGGGGGTCGCGGTCCGGGTCGCGGGCTTGGATGCCGAACAACAGGCACGAGCGTCGTCCCTCTATGAGAGCGGGATGACGCTCGTGCAGGTCGCTCAGCGCATGGGCATCGGTGAGGATGCTGTGCGTCAGGCGGTGCTGGATGAGGGCGGTCGGCTTCGCCCTAGGGGGCGTCGCCCGCGAGCGACCACGCGCTGAGCAAACAGCGGCGCAGTGCCTGTTCGTGCGGCCATACTGAGAACCAAGAAGTCGAGGTCGGCACGGGACCGGGGTACTTCGTAGACCTGGGACGAAGGAGCGCCCGCGTGGCGACGATCGAGCACTACGACATCGACGGTAACGAGCTGTGGTGGCTCAGCGAAGGTTCGGGAGCGCACGCCGAGGAACCGCAGGACGGCGAAGTCGTAGAGACTGCCCTCAAGGGGCGGTTTCGGTTCGCGGCGGAGACCGAGACAGAAGACGGGCTTCGTCGGCCGCAACTCGGTGCCTTGCACGCGATCTTGGCCTACCGCTCCACCGAAGAGCATGAACCGATCACGGTGGTGATGCCGACGGGGACTGGCAAGACCGAGACGATGCTTGCGGCGTACTGTCACTCGCCGGCCCCGACGTTGGTGGTCGTACCGTCGGACGCACTGCGCACCCAGATCGCGGAGAAGTTCGTGACCCTCGGGGTACTGCCTCGCGTCCGGGCCGTCGTCGGAGATTTCTTGTGTCCCGCCGTTCTCGTGCTCAAGAGCGGACTCCAAACTGTCGACCAGGTTCGGCAGGTCCTGGCCCGATCCAACGTGGTCGTGGCGACCGCGCAGGTGTTGGATGCGTGTTCGGAGGAGGCGCGCTCGCACCTGGCTAACTCGTGCCAGCGCTTGTTCGTCGACGAGGCACACCACCTGGGCGCGCGCACGTGGAGGCAAGTCGTCGAGCTGTTCGATGGGCGGGAAGTTGTCCAGTTCACGGCGACTCCGTATCGCGAGGACGGGCGTCACCTCGGCGGCCGCATCGCCTACGCGTACCCGCTCCGTCTGGCCCAGGAACACGGCTACTTCGCCAGGATCAACTACCACTCAGTGATCGACCTCGCCGATCCCGACCGTGCCGTAGCCACCGCTGCTGTCGAGCAACTCCGGGCCGATGTAGAAGCGGGGCTGGATCACCTTCTGATGGCGCGTGTCCGCTCCGTGGAACGGGCCAAGGAGATCATCAAGCTCTACAAGGAGCTCGGCTCAGAGTTCGCTCCAATTCGCATCGACACAGGGATGGCCGAGTCGACCCGCAGCAGGCACCGCGACAGTCTCTTCAGCCGCGAGAGCCGGATCGTGGTGTGCGTCAACATGCTCGGAGAAGGCTTCGATCTCTCGGCGCTGAAGATCGCCGCGATCCATGATCCGCAGAAGAGTCTTGCCGTCACACTGCAGTTCGTCGGTCGCTTCACCCGTGTTGGCAACGAGTCTCTTGGAGAAGCCTCGGCATTCGTCCCCCTTCAAGTTGCTGGAGTCGACGAGCGGCTCCGCAAGCTCTACGGCGAGGACGCCGACTGGAACGAAGTCATCCGCGATCTGACCGAGCACGGCGTCGGACAGGAGAAGGACCGAACCGACTTCGAGCTTTCGTTTGGATCGGCCCCCCGCGAAGTCGCCATGCGCAGCATCCATCCGAAGATGAGCACCGTCACCTACCAGTCCACAACGGCACTGAGCTGGAACCCCGAGAGCATCTACGACCTGTTCGAGGACCGACTGCTCACAACGCGTATCGGTATCAACAACAAGGACAAGGTCGCTTGGTGGGTCTCGCGAGAGGCGACACCCGTCAGGTGGGGCGATTTCTCCAGCTTCAATGAACTTGTCCATCACCTCCACGTGGTGCATGTCGACGACGCCGCGGGCTTCCTGTACATCAACAGTACGAATAACGACTCGATGCATGAAGACATCGCCAAAGCCATCGGCGGCGGCGACGTCACCCTGGTCAAGGGCGAAACGGTGTACCGAATCCTCTCCAAGGTCAAACGCCGAGTGCCGACCAACGTCGGCCTCCTCGACTCAGTGAGCCGCAACCGGCGCTTTTCCATGCACGTCGGCCAAGACGTGCTCCACGCATGGCGCGGAGAGGGAGGCACGAAGATGAAGACCAACATCTTCGCCCACGGCTTTGCTGACAGCCGAGCCGTGAGCTTCGGAGCATCCCGCAAGGGGCGCGTATGGAGCCACGAACAAGCTCGCGACATCCACGACTGGGTCCGCTGGGCGACCCAGGTCGGACCGACCATCACGGACACCTCTATCTCCCTGGAGTCCGTCATGTCGGGGTTCCTGCTTCCCGAGCCCGCCCGGGAGCGCCCGCCGTACGTCCCCCTGTCGATCGAATGGCCGTATCAACTCGTCGCAACGTTCAGCGAGCGACGCAAAGTGAGCTACAAAGATCAGTCGTTCTCCCTGCTCGATACCGAACTCTCCCTGAGCAATCACACGGCAGACCAACCACTCCGGTTCAAGCTCAAGACGCCAGCATGGGAGCTCGAGTTTGAGTTCGACTTCCATGAAGACGATCCGCCCACGATCCGCCCAGTTACGGAGGACGGGCAGATCGTCACCCCGGCGGGCGCAGGGAGCCTCGCAGCCTTCCTTACTGCTAACGGCCTGCTGATCACGTTCGAAGGCGAGACGGTCCTCGTCGAACAAGGATTCTTGCTGCGGCCAGACCGCGAGCAACGGCTCTTCCCGATCGACGCCATCGAGACGATCGACTGGTCAAACGTCGACATCAAGCGTGAATCACAAGGCGCTGATCGCGACCCGGCCACCATCCAGCACCGCGCGATCCAAGCACTCTCAGCCGAGGACGAGTGGGAGGTCGTCATCGACGACGACGGTGCCGGCGAACTGGCCGACGTCGTTCTCCTGAAGAGGACCGAGGATGCCCTCGAAGTCTTGATGGTGCATTGCAAGTACTCATCCGGCGACAAGCCAGGCGCTCGGATCGACGACCTGTATGACGTCTGCGGACAGTCGATGAAGATGAATCGCGCAAAGTCGATCCCGGAACTGCTGACGAAACGGCTCTTCCGCAGAGAGCAGCAGCGCCAGAGTTCCGGAAAGAGCGGCCTGATCGCTGGCGACATCGCAACCCTGGCCGCCATCGTCCGCGAGGCGCGTTACCGGACGCTCAACGTTTCCGTTGCGATCGTCCAGCCGGGAATGTCCAAGTCACTTGCGAGCGAGGACATGTGCGCCCTGCTCGGCGCAACCGAGCGGTTCCTCGTTGAGACGCACGGAATGAGACTGCGTGTCATCGCAAGTCCGTGAAAGTCTCTGCCGTATTCACCGCGCCCTACAGCCCAATGTTCAAGGCTCAAGGCTCAAGGCTCAAGGCTCAAGGCTCAAGGCTCAAGGCTCAAGGCTCAAGGCTCAAGGCTCAAGGCTCAAGGCTCAAGGCTCAAGGCTCAAGGCTCAAGGCTCAAGGCTCAAGGACGAGGGTGCAGTCAGTGAGACGAGGGGTAGCGAAGAGGGCGGTGGTCGCAACAGGTGCGACCATCCGCCCTCGTGGACGCATAATGCCGGCTATGGAGTGAAGTCCTCCGCGGAGTGCTCGGCCTCGTACTCCGCTATCGCGAGCATGATGCCGAGCTCGGGCGTCGTTGGGAAGGTCACGCGGCCCTGCCCGAAGACGTAGAGCGGCACGCCGACCTCGTCCAGCGCCTCCACGATGCCCGCGAAAGCACGAGTGGATCGGCTGAGCCGGTAGAGGTTAGCGACGACAGCGCGGACGCTTGACCGTCGCGGATCGTGGCGAGGGCCTGGTCGAACGCGGGCCGTGCTTGGCCGTCGTCGTGGAACTCGCCGCTGACCTCGTAGCCGAGCTCTGCGAGGCGCTGGCAAGCCCCACGCTGGTGCGCACGGTTCGAGCGGGCGCTTCGGGTGCAGATCGCGGCGCCCATCAGGCCACGCTCCCCATCGCGTACTCGACCGGCTGCGCTGCGTCCATCCGTCGGACGCGGCGCCGCTCGACCGCCTCCTGGATGCGAGCGCGGATCAGCAGCACGACGCTGACCGGACCCATGATGAGGAACTTGAGCGCGTTCCAGCAGAACAGGAGGATCAGGAGGTTGAGCCATCCGGGGCCACCGTCCTCGATGAGGGTCGTGCAGTACGCCGCAGCGACGAGGTACGGCACGGAGAGGAGCATCGCGGGGATGCCCCACTTCAGGCCGCCGCGGGTGCGGATCGCGTCGAGCGCGATGTTGGTGGGCATGTAGCGCCGCAGGTAGTAGCGGGCATGGGCGCTGAGCGCCCAGAGCAGTCGGATCATAGTCTTGTCCTCTCGTGGCACGGTCAGGTGACGAGACAGTGCGTAGAGAGTGGCCCAAGGGCCTGTCCACGAGGGACGCCAGATCAAGGAGGAATCTGCCTCGCCTTCCAGAGTACGACTCTCGCGTGGCCTATGGAAGCACTCGACCCGGGCGTAGCGTGGAAGGGTGAGGTCAGGGTCATGGGCGAGCGATCCGCGGGTGGCCAAGGTCATGCGCGGTAACCGCTCTCGCGACACGAAGCCCGAGCTTGCGGTACGACGACTGGTGCACGCCCGCGGCTTGCGCTATCGCGTGAATACGCGCCCTCTCCCGTCCCTCCGACGGACCGCCGATTTGGTCTTTCCGCGGAGGCGGATCGCAGTGTTCATCGACGGATGCTTCTGGCACGGATGCCCGGAGCATTACGTGCCGTCCAAGTCGAATCGCAGCTACTGGGCGCCCAAGATCGAGGCGAATGCATCCCGAGACGCCGAAACCACCCGAGCACTCTCGGATGCAGGCTGGACGGTGCTCCGTTACTGGAGCCACATGCCGGCCGAGGAAGTTGCGGCCTCCGTCGAGTCGCACGTGCTCGCGCATGCCCACGAACTCACCCGATAGGTCACTGATTCGGGTTATCCCGCCTCGGCTTCGTAGGAGCCGATCACGTCATCATTCCGGACGGCAGGCTTCCTCGTTCGCGTCGCTGGCATCTCCTCGACCAGTGCATCGACCACTGGCTGAGCTTTCGAACGAGACAGAGCAAGGAGAGCGACATCGCCGAGCGGGACTGCAGCGCGAAGAGCGACCGGAGAGTGGCCAAGCGAATCAAGCAACGCCGTCGCCGCAGCCCGTGCGAGAGGCGGCGGGACGCTGTTCCCGACCTGGCGGTGACCGTGCCAGTTCGTCGTGTGGAAGCGGAACCAGTCTGGATACCCATGCAGTCTGGCGGCTTCACGGACAGTGACCACGCGATCCTCCCGTGGATGGATGGGGCGCGGGGAGGTGTGAGAACCACGCTCGGAACCGGTACCTGCCCTCAACGTTCGGGAGGGGCCGTCAAGCGGCAAGCGGTACAGACGGCTCTTCGGCTCGACGGTGCCACGACCCGTTGAAGCGAATCGCTGAATGGTCTCCGGCGTGTGAGTCGTCCGGCGTGAGCCCGTCACGAGCGACGGGTTCCAGAGCCGAGGTCTGGACTTATCGCCGGGCAAAGGATCGATGCCTGCCAGTCGCCGCGCGTACACGCTTCTTGTCGCGGCACGACGTTCTGCGTCCTCGTTCGTCAGCTCCACCTCATCCGTGTCGAGCAGTTCCTCATATCCAGCAGGCGACGGCAGCCCGTCGAGGGCGTCCAGGACCGATACCTCGACGTCCACGGTGGACGGACGGACGGGCGCGTTGTCGCCGAGCGCGCCGAGCACGATGACTCGTCGACGAGACTGCGGAACGCCGAAGTTGAGGCTGTTCACCGGCTTGTCCGTTCCGGAGAGGGAGTACCCAGCCGCACGAAGCCGTGCGAACGCCTCCTCGCGGACCTCATCGAACTTCGCTTCGAGCAGCCCCGCGACGTTCTCTAGACAGAACGTCCGTGGCCTGAGCTCTTCGACGAGGCGGACGAACTCCAAGAGGAGGTCGTTCCGCTCGTCGTCTCGTTCGCGCTTCCCTCCCGTTGAGAAGCCCTGACACGGCGGGCCACCGATCAGCGCGTCGAGCTGTCCCGGCCAGGCCATACCGGGATGGAGTCGCTTGAACCCGCGTTCGGCGGCCCCGAGTACGTCAGCCGCGGAGAGGTTGGAGGCGTCGCGGCACAGCACTTCGCACTGCGGGAAGTTGAACGCGTGGGTGGCGGCGTGCACCGGGTCGTACTCGACGGCAGCGACCACGTCGAAGCCGGCCTGCTCGAACCCGAGGCTCATCCCACCCGCTCCGGCGAAGAGGTCGACCGCGACCGGCCTGGTCAGGCGCGCGCGAGCAGAGAAATCGGACACACTATGACGATCGCACATCTCGTCCCCGAACGCACGCACCGCCGAGGCCGTGTCTACACGGAGACGGACACAGGTCGGGCATCATGAGTACATGGTGACACCCACCCCAGACACGACGATCGATGCGGGCGCAGAGAAGCGGTTCTTCATCGAGATGCTGACGAAGGACATCGAGCTGCTACCCGCGATCGTCGACCTCTTGGACAACAGCGTGGACGGCGCACGAGGCCTACACCCCGACGGCGACCTGTCGGGGCAGTGGGTGAAGATCGAGTTCGGCGACGGCTCCTTCACCATCTCGGACAACTCCGGCGGCATCTCCGCCGACATCGCCAGACACTACGCGTTCCGATTCGGACGCTCCAGAGACTTCACCGGCGTGAAGCGCTCGGTTGGCCAGTTTGGCGTGGGGATGAAGCGTGCCATCTTCAAGATCGGACGGGCGTTCGCCGTCCAGTCCGCGCATCGTGGCGAGACAGGCAACGACGACAGCTCCCGCTTCCACCTCAACGTCGATGTCGAGCAGTGGGCCATCCAGAACGAGTGGACGTTCCAGTTCGACAGCGTCGATGAGAACATCGCGCTCGCCCCCGACGAAGTGGCTGGCACGACCATCTCGGTGACGAACCTGCACCCGAGCGTTCAAGACGACTTGAACGACCCCACCATCGTGCAGGCGTTGCGCACCGAGCTGCGAGTCCGGCACCAAGAGTCGATTCAAAGCGGATTGCAGCTCTATCTCAACAGCGACAAGCCCTTGACAGCATCGAGACCGTCGCTTCAAGCATCTGACGTGGTGCAGCCGGTCTTCAAGGAGTTCCAGGTCACCAGCGCGAGCGGAGGCGTGGTCGACGTCCGGCTCTATGCCGGAACCGTGGCACCACCCAAACGCGAAAAGAACACCGACCCCGAGGACGACGGCCAGGCCGAGAACTTCCAGGACCCCGGTGACGCCGGGTGGTACCTCTTCTGCAACGACCGCCTGCTGCTCGTTGCGGACAGGACGCCGCTCACAGGATGGGGTAACCCGGCCGCCGCCTACCACCCTCAGTACCGCCTGTTCCGCGGCTTCGTCTATCTCTCGGCCGACGACGCCAGCTTGCTGCCGTGGAACACGACCAAGACTGCCGTCGATCGCGATTCACCAGTGTTCCGAGCGGTCCAATCGGAGATGAAGACGACGCTCTACGCGGTGCAATCGGTGATCAACCGTGCGAAGCAAGTGCGAGCCCGCGTCGAGGAGGAAGACCCAAAGCCCGAGTTTCTCGTGGCCATGGACGAGACACCGGACCGGCCGATTAGCTCGCTCTTGACTTCCTCGCAGATGGTGACGCCCGCCCCACCGCCGCCTAAGCCGAAGGCGCCTCCCACGCCCAAGGTGCAGCGCATCCAGTACGTCGTGGACCCCGACCGATTCGGTGAGGTCGCCGAGGCGCTGGGAGCCAGCAGCGGGTCCGAAGTGGGTCGCCTCACGTTCGACTACTTCTACGATCAAGAAATCGGCTGATGGCCCGACAGTACGAGTTTCGGCCGGCGAAGGCCGCTCAACGCATGATGATCGTCGATGCGTGCCGGCGACTGACTGCCATCGCGCCTCTTGCCGAATATCAGTACGTAGGGTTCGGCGGTCTGGAGTTCATCGACTTCGTGGAGTTCCATCGCGGTCTCGGCGTTCCACAGATGACCAGCATCGAGCGCGACACGAACATGCAGCATCGACTCGACTTCAACAAGCCGTACAAGAGCATCCACGTCCTGATGGGCGAAGCCCACGATCAACTCCCGCAAATCGACTGGACGAAGCTGTCGATCGTGTGGCTCGACTACACCGACCTCCTGACAACCGACATCTTGCGGGACGTCGACTACGTCGTGCGTTCCACTCAGCCAGGAAGCATCGTCATCGTCACGGTGAATGGCGCCGCAACGAAGGTGCCGGTGCCCGAACGACTGAGCAACCTGCGCGCCAATCTCGGAGACCTAGTCGATGACGCGCTGACCGACAAAGACATGGCGGGATGGGGTCCAACGGAAGTCGAGCGGAGCATCCTCCAAGCGACAGCGCACGCGGCGGGAAGGCAAGCACACGGCCTACCGTTCCGCCAGCTCTTCAACTTCCACTACGCCGACGACGCCAAGATGCTGACCTGGGGAGGAATCACAACCAGCACCTCCCTGGGCCGCACGATCGACACCTGCCGTTTCGAGGATCTTCACTTCATACGCACCGGCGACGAAGCGTTCGAGATCAGCGTGCCCGTGCTCACTGAGAAGGAGATCGCCTACTTGGAGACCGAGCTCGTGGGCACAGCGACAAGCCTGCCGCAGATCAAAGGAATCCCGTCAACCGACGTCAAGGCGTTCGCCCAGGTGTACCGCTGGCGAGTCGGAACGCGCTGACCAGCGACGACTCATTGCACGACAATCGTCGGCGACGCGTTTCGCATCCGTCGTACGACGGTTCTGATCGTCAGATTCCGTGACTACAGCGCCCGCACTTCTGGCTCCTGCCCCGAGCGTCGTTGCGACGATTCCTGGGTGTTGCGGGGCGACAGTCGGAGCGCTCGCTCAAGGCTGACGCGCGCGCGGGCGGCGTCGACCTTCTGGGCCGCGGCCTCGGCGGGTGCCCCGAGGGGCTCCGGCCCGGTGATGCTGTAGTGGTCGCGGTAGGCGACGATGGTGCGGGCGGCATACCGCCATGCCCGGGCCTCTCGCGCCTGCTTGGGCTGGGTGCCAAGCTTCGTGATCCACTCGCGCTTCTCGGTGAGCGCGGTGTTGAGGAGGGCATCGGTTCTCGTTTCGATGAGGTCTCGCCGCTCGATGAGCGCCTGTCGCATCTCGGGTGGCATAGCGCCGGTGGCTTCGGGGATGAGTCCGGCGATCAGGCGCGGTGCCTTGCGGGTACGCCCCGATCCCGCCGGGCGTGCCGTCGCCCTGGCGACGCGGAAGTGCAGGACGGCAGCGATATCGTCGGCGTCCCCGAACCCGCGAGCCTGAACGAGGCGCGGCAGCAGGTTCTCGACATCGTGCTGGTTCGCCTCGGCGCGCCGTAGCTCGGCGGTCAACGCCGGGAACGCGGGCGAGGCGATCGCGTCGTCCGCCTCGTCGTCGGTGAGTCCCGAGGAACGGATCAGCAGCGCCCAGCGGTCGTGCTGGGCGGCGGCGGCCAGTGTCTCGTACTCGGCGGCGAGCTGCGCGATCGACCCCCAAACGTCCTGCTCGGCGGTGATCGTCTCGTGGGCGGAGAGCTCGGCGCCGACGTGCTGCAGAACTCCCGCCAGCACAGACCGGGCGGTGGCCTCGGTGTTGTCGCCGGGGTGGGAGCCGTCGTGGGAGGGGTCGGGCTTGTCGATGGCGACGTAGGCCATGTTTTCCTCGCTGCCGCGGGTCATGGCGACGTAGAACGTCTCCCTGGTCATTGAGGCGTCGGCCAGGACGTGCGAGGAGTCGACCGTGATGCCCTGAGCCCGGAAGGATGTCACTGCGTAGCCCAGGTCGACGTGCTCGGCCGCGTACTCGGCCGGGAGCACGACCGAGGCTCCTCGCTTGCGGCCTGCACGGCGGATGGTGAGGGAGCCGTCGTCGCGGACCTCGGCGACCGTCCACCTGTCGCCGTTGCGGACCCACGCCCTGCCCGCGCGCAGACGGCGGTTGTTGTGACGAGTGAGGACGGTATCCCCGGTCGCGGCGCGGGTGCCGTCGTGCAGCTCGACCTCGCGGCGGGCGTTCACCGTGCCGTCGAGGATCAGGTCGGCTCGCGCCCGGTTGTTCAGGGCGAGGACGGATTCGTTCGAGTCGGTGACCAGGATGCTGGCTCGTCCGGCGAGGGTGTCGGCGCGCCAGGCGGTGTAGGCGGCGTCGATCATCTCCTCCGTCTCACCGCCTCGGAGGCGGTCGTGCTCGGCGTAGGTGTCGATGACGCTGGTGCGGCCGTGCCGCAGGCCGAGCGAGGCGGTCGTCTCCCAGGCGTGGGTGAAGCGGTGCAGGGTGACCAGTTCGGGGGCGTCGTCGCGGTCGTTCACGAGGAGCGCGAACGCGCCGCCGGCGGTGACGGACTGGAGCTGGGCGTGATCCCCGACGAGTAGCACCTTCGCCCCCGCCTGGGCGGCGAGGCTGGTGATGCGGTCGAGGGAGAGCGTGCCGGCCAGCGACGCCTCATCGACGATCACGAGCTGCCTCTTGCTGAACGTGGCTCCGGTGCGCTCGTGGGTATCCAGCCATTTCGCCGTGTTCTCGGTCTGGATGCCGAGGTCGTCAGCGAGGACCTGCGCCGCGACCGCGGACGGGGCGAGCCCGACGACAGACCCGGCCCCGTGCTCGTGCTCCCACGCCCGCCGCAACGCCGACATAGCCGTGGTCTTGCCCGCACCGGCCGGCCCCACGAGCACGTCGATGACCCGGCCGGAGAGCGCGATCTTGATCAGCGCGCCGGCCTGGTCAGGACCGAGCACCCGGCCCTTGCGGTCCGGCCTGCCCGTGATCCGCTCGACCGTGGCGAGCGGGACGGTCGGGGCGGTGGTGGTGCGGCCGCGCTCGAGGAGGCGGTCTTCGGCCGTCAGTAGCACCTCCGAGGAGAACAGGGCCGAGTGCTTGGGGCGGAACACCGAGGTGCCGTCCGGGCGGCGGAACGTGGCCGGGCTAGAGGCGAGCTCGGGCGGGGTCAGCCGCAGCGATGCGGCCTCGGCCGCGTCGACCACGAGCCCGACGATCGCCTCGCGGTCTTCGACGGTGGCGAACCGGTAGCCCATCGTCTGCCTGGCGGCCTCGGCGGTGAGGTTCCAGCGGTGCCAGGTGGAGCGCTTCTCGCCGACCCTCTCCACGACGTCCTGCCCGAGCGAGGCGATCACGTCCAGCGGCACGTCGTCCGCGCGTAGTAGCAGCGGCTCCTCGTTCGCCGTCACCCGTCGCGCCCACGCGGTCGCGTCCGCGCCGAGCACCTGCCCGGCGCGCTGCCGCCAGGAGGCGGTGAGGTCGGCGAGCGGGTGGACCTCCTTCTCCGGGCGAGTGGAGAGCGTGGCCTGAGCGCGGAGCTTCATGATCATGGCCGGCGACGGCCGACGCCCATGCCCGGTGACGTAGCCGTCGATGAGGCGATCGGTCTCGGCGTCGATGTGCCGGGCACGGGTCGAGAACTCCTTGACCAGTCCTTGCGGTACGGCGGCGATCGCCCAGGCGGGGTTGCGATCACGGCCCATGTCGCGGGCCTCCCACTCCACGCCGAACGTGCGGGTCAGGTGGTCCGCGAAGACGGCCTCGTGCAGCTCGGAGAGCGCGACGACCGCGGCGTGCATCGGCCGCCCATCGAGCGACCGCCACTTGCCGTCGAGGACGGTCTGCACCTTGTTGCTGATGACGACGTGCGTGTGCAGGTGCGGGTCGCCCGCCCGGCTGTCGTAGTGGTCGAACGCGGTGGCGATCAGACCTGCGACATCGACCGGTGCGACCGCGCCGTCGCGGCCGGTTGCGCCGGTGCGCGTGGCTGCAACCTCTCGCTCCATGAACGCAATCACCTCCGCAACCGCCGCATGATGGGCGTCCGCGATGAGCGCCTGCGTGCCCGCATCCGCAACCGCCCACAGCACGCTCGCGGACTTCGGGATCGAGAACGTGAAGTCGAACCCGGCAACCGCCCGCCGCGACCCGCGCTCGTTCTCCTCAGCGTCGATCAAGGCGACCGCCTCCGCACGCGAGGCCGGCCCGAGGGCCGGATCGAGCGCCGCGGTGCGGGCCTCGATCCGCTCGGCCACCTTGCGGTACTCCGGGTAAGCGCGGCCGAGCGGTGCCCCGGTGATGGGGTCGCGGCCCATGCCGACCAGGAGCTGGAGCTGGGCTTCGGAGACCTGATCACCCTCCATGACCTGCCCGCCGGAGAGCCCGGCGACGCCGGCGCCGAGCCACCGGCCCGGCGGGGTGCCATCGGCGCTGTAGTACCGGGTCAGCGGGGTCGAGAGGGATCTGTCGCCGTCGCCGGCCGCGATGGTACGCAGCAGGTACTTGTAGCCGTCGCCCGCGCTCATCACGCGCATCGAAACCGTCACGCGAGATAGGTGCGTGAGATGTTGCTGGTCCCGACAGCGCGGCGATCGCTGCGTCAGACGGTCGGCACTTCCTTGCACACGAAGTCGCCGACCCCGTCTTGGATGACGAACTCATCTCCAGGAAGGGCTTCGTACATCTGCTCGATGCCGTCAGCGGCACCCGCCGCTTTGCAGTGCGCCCCATCGGGTTCGGTCTGGATCAGGTAGGCGGTCTGGCATTCACAGGCCGTCATGAATGCATAGAGCTTCCCCCGCAGCGCGGCTTCCATTAGCGCGACCGGGTAGTAGAAGAAGTGCTTCTTGCACACAGTTGGAACTCTGACCTTGCCGTCCACGATTGTGCTCTGCGGCAGCTCGGCCGCGTGAGTCCAGGGTCTGAGTTCCACGTGCTCGACCATCGATTGCAGCAACTTGCCGTCGGCAAAGCGCAGGAACGACGCCTCAGTGCACGGCTCACCCGCTGGAGCCGAAATCAGGCCAAGGGGCGGCCACAGTTGCGGCAGTCCGAGCCCGCTCGCCGTTTCGATCTCCAACGCGGGCGTCGTGAAATGCAACCCCTGCAATGCAAGCTCTCCGAGCACTATCGTCATCAGGTAGCACTGCGGAAGGTCGGGCTCTACCAAGCCTGGGATGCGCACGGTCAACGGCGTCACGCGAATGGCCAAGAATCCGGAGGAACCCTCGTAACGTCCCAGCCAGAAGCGGCTTGCGTCAAGGGGTTGCGTGGCATCACGGCGCTGGTACAACGCCCGATACTCGGCCGACGAAAGCCCGTATCCGGACTCCCGCTGTTCCTTGCTTGAGATGAGCATCGCAGTCAGCGCGG
>JAATFB010000094.1 GCA_015655415.1 Actinomycetales bacterium | reverse complement strand
CCTGCGAGCCGCCGCCGGAGCTGACCGCTGGTCCCGTGTTCGAGGCTACGGCGGAGGACAACGTCTGGGTGAAGTTCGCCCACTGGATCTCCTGGTACGTCGCGGAGGGCAGGCCGCTGGCCGGCTTGTACGCCAGCGTGATCTGCTTGTCCAGCTTGTTGAACTGTGGGTTGCCCCACGGCATGTTCCAGAACTTCAGCGGCTTGCCGCTTCCTCCGGTGCTGCCTCCACCGCCTCCGCCGCCGGAACAGGCTGCGAGAAGAGTGGTGGCCGCGACGCCGCCCGCGAGGCCGAGGAAGCCCCGTCGGGTGAACGCTGCGCCTGTGGATTCCGATGCCATTATCAGATCCCTTCCGTCCGATCCCTGCCGGGGCGGGGTCCGGATGATTCGTCGTTGAATGTCAGGTTGATGCGTCGGTCGAGGCCACGTCTTCCACGGCCGTCTTGGTTATCCTTCAGTCTTTTGTTGGACGTGTCAACATTTCATGGGGGCCTCCCACGCGTGTCGCATGCAACTGAAATCAAGATGTGATGAAAGTCGTGGGAGCGCTCTCACGGACACGTTATACGACTATCCCTCATCGGGCCACACCGTTACCGAGCCGTTGCCCGGGAGCGGTGCAAGCCGTTGTGTCACGAGCCGTTGTCCGGCAGAGCGGGAGCAGAGCGGGAAAGGTGCACGTCGATCCGCGCACCCGATCCTGCGACGTCGAACCCGCATCCCGCGACGTCGAGTCGTGCACCGCGACGTAGAGCAGTCCGCCGTGGCGTCGAGCGGGCTGCCGTGGCGTAGAGCGGTACACCGTGACGTAGACGAATGGGCGACCCCACATCGAATGGGCGACCCCACATCGAATGGGCGACCCCACATCGAATCGCCGCGGGTTGGGTGTGGGGTCGCGGGTTGGGTGTGGGGTCGAGGGTCGCGGGTTGGGGTCGCGGGTTGGGGTCGCGGGGCGGGTGTGGCGCCGCGGGTCGAGGGTCGAGCGTGGGGTCGACCGATCGATGCGGTCCCGGCGAGGGCGGACGACGCGTTGTCGAAGAGGCGGGACGGCGAGGGCTCCGCGTCAGGGCGCCGGGGCCGTGGACTGGCGCACGACGAGCTCCGTCGCGAGCTCCTCACGCGCCGAGCCGGCCGGCATCCCCTCGCGGAGCCGGAGCAGCATCCGCATCGCCGCGGCGGCCATCTCCTCGACGGGCTGGCGCACGGTGGTCAGCGGCGGGCTCGTCCACGACGACTCCGGCAGGTCGTCGAAGCCGACGACGCTGAGGTCGCCGGGCACGTCGAGGCCCAGGTTGCGGGCCGCCTGGTACGCACCGATGGCCATCTCGTCCGAACACGCGAACAGCGCCGTCGGCCGTGAGGGGCCAACGAGGATGCGCCGCGCCACCGGCTCGGCCTCTGCCCGACTCCACCCCGCGGGGGCGACGCGTCGGCCGGGAAGCGGGATGCCCGCCTGTTCCAGTCCCGCACGGAATCCATCGATCCTGGCCCTGCCGTAGCGGTAGTCGCCCTCGCCGGCGAGTGCAGCCACCCGACGGTGGCCGAGCGCGGCGAGGTGTGCGGCCGCCGCGTACCCTCCGGCCCAGTCCGTCGTGCCGATGCTGGGGACGTCGACCGACGAATCCGATGAGGGGTCCAGCAGCACGACCGGGATGCCCGTCGCGGCCAGGAGCTGCAGCTGAGGCCGGCTCGGCGTGAGCAGCGCGATCGCGGCGCCGCGCGACCTGCGCGCGAGGAGGCGGGCCACCCAGTCGGTGCCGTCGGCCTGATCCGGGCGCGCGACGGTGACGACCACGTCGAGGGCGGCGGCCGCCGCCGCACGCTCGGCACCGCTGAGCACGAGATTGGCCCACGGGCCGCTCACCCGGCTGATCACCAAGTCGATCAGGCCGCCGATGTCGGTGCCGGCCGAACTCCGCCGTCGGCGATACCCGGTCTGCTCGACCAGGCGCATCACCCGTTCCCGCGTGGCGATGCCCACGTCCGAGCGACCGTTGAGCACCTTCGACACCGTCGGCACCGTCGTTCCCGCGAGACGGGCCAGCTCCGCCATGGTCACAGGCGAGTCGCCGTGCTCGTGCGCGGCCGACGGGCCCCGCTGCTCGGACATGCCGACATCGTACGCACTAGTTGCGCAACTTGTCGACACGGCGATGCTTGAAATCGCGGGCGTTCGGATGAGAGGATCGATTCGAACTCGTCGTCGCGGTCGCACGAGTTGCGCAACGCCGTTCTCCTCGGAGGCGATGGTGTGGCGACAGTGTGACCATGGTGTGGCGATGGTATGCCGACGATGTGCCGGAGACGAGCGCGCCGTGAGTTCTTCGCCCTCCGCCCCGCGATCGGCGCCATTCCGACCCGCATAGGGCGCCGTTGCGGGGCCGGCGCGACGAGTCCCGAGGACATCGCCCAGAGGCGCACGAGCAACAACGCACAAGCACCAGCAACCGCACCAACAACGCAACAGCAACAGCACCGGCAACAAGGGAGTCGCTATGGCAGACAACACGGGGCGGCTGCGCGTGGGCATGGTGGGATACGCGTTCATGGGCGCGGCCCACTCGCACGCGTGGCGCACCGCCCACCGGTTCTTCGACCTCCCCCTCACCCCTGAGCTCACCGCCGTCGCGGGCCGCGATCGCCAGGCCGTCACCGCTGCCGCGCAGCGACAGGGCTGGCGCAGCGTCGAGACCGACTGGCGCCGTCTGATCGAGCGCGACGACATCGACCTGATCGACATCTGCACGCCGGGCGACACCCACCGCGAGATCGCGATCGCCGCGCTGGAGGCCGGCAAGCACGTGCTCTGCGAGAAGCCGCTGGCGAACTCGGTGGCAGAGGCCGCCGAGATGGCGGATGCCGCCCGTGCGGCCGCGCAGCGCGGCGTCTTCGCGATGTGCGGCTTCACCTACCGCCGGACGCCCGCCGTCTCCCTCGCCAAGCGCTTCGTCGACGAGGGCCGGCTGGGCGAGATCCGTCACGTGCGGGCCCAATACCTGCAGGACTGGCTCAGCGACGCGGAGGCGCCGCTCACCTGGCGCCTGGACAAGTCGAAGGCCGGCAGCGGCGCTCTCGGCGACATCGGCGCGCACATCATCGACATGGCGCAGTGGGTGACCGGCTCGAGCATCATCGGTCTGTCGGCGATCCTCTCGACGTTCGTGACCGAGCGGCCCGTCGGCGGCGACCTGATCGGGCTCGGCGGCAAGGGCTCGTCCGACGGTGCGAAGGGCCCCGTGACCGTGGACGACGCCGCCGCGTTCACGGCGCGATTCGACGGCGGCGCGATCGGCGTGTTCGAGGCGACGCGATTCGCCTTGGGACGCAAGAACGCAATCCGACTTGAGATCAACGGATCGAGGGGTTCGATCGCGTTCGACTTCGAGGAGATGAACGTGCTGCAGTACTTCGACGGCGGCGACGACGCGGAGGCACAGGGATTCCGCAGGATCATCGTGACGGAGCCGGTGCATCCGTATGTCGCGAACTGGTGGCCGGCGGGCCATGGGCTCGGCTACGAGCACGGTTTCATCCATCAGGTCGTCGATCTCGTGAACGATCTCGCCGCCGGCCGACAGCCTCATCCGTCGTTCGACGACGCGCTGCAGGTGCAGCGCGTGCTGGCCGCGGTGGAGGCGTCCGCGAGTGATCGCTCGGCGTGGCACGGCGTGGACTGAGTCGCGGGCACGGGCACGACGAAAACACGAAGGAGGAGTGGCGAATGACGCGTCCAATCACGCTTTTCACGGGCCAATGGGCCGACCTGCCGTTCGAGGAGGTGGCGCGACTGGCAGGGGAGTGGGGCTACGACGGCCTCGAGATCGCCAGCTGGGGAGACCACCTCGACGTCAACCGGGCCGCCACCGACCCCGACTACGTGGCGAACCGTCTGGAGATTCTCGAGCGCAACGGCCTGAAGGTCTTCGCCATCTCGAACCATCTCGTCGGACAGGCGGTGTGCGACGACCCGATCGACCGGCGCCACCAGGACATCGTTCCGCCGCACGTGTGGGGCGACGGCGATCCGGAAGGCGTGCGGCAGCGCGCCGCCGAGGAGCTGAAGACCACGGCTCGTGCGGCCGCGGCCCTCGGCGTCACGACGGTGACAGGGTTCACCGGCTCGAAGATCTGGAAGACGATAGCGGGGTTCCCCCCGGTCCCCGAGTCGATGATCGACGACGGTTACCAGGATTTCGCCGATCGCTGGAACCCCATCCTGGACGTGTTCGACGAGGTCGGAGTGCGCTTCGCGCTCGAACCGCACCCGAGCGAGATCGCGTTCGACTACTGGTCGTGCAAGCGCACGCTCGAGGCGATCGGCGGCCGGGATGCCTTCGGCTTCAACTTCGACCCTTCGCACTTCGTCTGGCAGCAGATCGACCCGGCCACGTTCCTCCAGGACTTCGCCGACAAGATCTACCACGTGCACTGCAAGGAGTCGGTGACCAATCTCAACGGGCGCAACGGGCGGCTCTCGTCGCACCTGCCGTGGGGCGATCCGCGCCGCGGCTGGGACTTCGTCTCCACCGGCCACGGCGAGGTGCCATGGGAGTCCATCTTCCGCACCTTGAACTGGATCGGCTATCAGGGCCCGACCAGCGTCGAATGGGAGGACGCGGGAATGGACCGGCTGGTCGGGGGGCCCGAGGCTTTGCGGTTCGTGCGCAAGCTCGCCGAGATCACCCCGCCCGCCGCGGCATTCGACGCCGCGTTCTCGCGGTCCCGCTGACGCGGCCCGGCGATCCCGGGGCGGAGGAGCCTCCGTCGCCGACCCGCCGGCAGCGCCGTGTCGCGGCGCGACCCTCGCCGTGCTCGTGACGGCACGACGACGCCGATAGAAGGCCGATAGAAGAGAAAGCCGAACAATGACCGAAGCAACGCGCCACGCACTCATCGTGCGCGGTGGATGGGACGGGCACGAGCCCGTCCAGACCACGGACTCCTTCATCCCGTTCCTGGAGCAGAACGGCTTCGACGTGCGGGTGGAGGAGTCGCCGGCGATCTACGCCGAAGCGGACTACATGGACACGGTCGACCTCCTCGTGCAGGTCAACACGATGAACACCATCGAGAAGGACCAGATGGCCGGGCTCGATCGCGCCGTTCGCAACGGCATGGGCATGGCGGGCTGGCACGGCGGGATCGCGGACGCCTACCGCAACGAGGCCGACTATCTGCACATGATCGGCGGCCAGTTCGCGCACCATGCGGCCAAGGCCCCCAAGCAGGAGCTGGCGGGAGAGCAGTCCGACAACTACATCCCCTACACCGTGCACATCACCGAGCTGGGCAAGGTGCACCCGATCACGAAGGGCATCGCGGACTTCGACCTCGTCACGGAGCAGTACTGGGTGCTCAGCGACGAGCTGAACGATGTGCTCGCCACCACCACGCAGTCGGTGCGACCGTGGGACCCCTGGCATCGCCCGGTCACGGCACCCGCGATCTGGACTCGGCTCTGGGGTGAGGGGCGGATCTTCGTCTCCGCGCCGGGCCACAAGCTCGAGGTCGTGAACGACCCGAACGTGCGCACCATCATCGAGCGGGGCCTGCTGTGGGCGGCACGCGGATCGGGCCAGCCGGCGCCGAGCGCCGAAGACGTCGCCGCGGGCAGGTTCCCCTCGGCGCGGGATGCTGCGGGGGAGGCAGCACGATGAGCGCGGAAGGGGCGAGCGGCCGGATGCGGATCGGCGTGATCGGGGTCGGCAACATCAGCGCGCAGTACTTCGCGCACATCCCGGGGCTGCCCAACCTCGAGCTGGTGGCCGTCGCCGACGTGAACGAGGAACGCGCACGCGAGGTCGCGGGCCAGCAGGGTGTTCGCGCGCTCACGGTCGACGAGCTGCTGGCGGATGCCGCCGTCGACGCGGTGCTCAACCTCACGATCCCGGCGGCGCATGCCGCCATCGGCATCCGGGCCTTGGAGGCCGGCAAACACGTCTACGGGGAGAAGCCTCTGGCGCTGAATCCCGCGGAGGCGGAGCCGCTCCTCACGCTCGCGGCGGAGAAGGGCCTGCGGGTGGGCAGCGCGCCGGACACGGTGCTCGGCACGGGCATCCAGACGGCGCGCAAGGCCCTGGACGATGGGGCGGTGGGGCAGCCGATCGCGGCTGCGATCCACTGGAGCGCGCCGGGGCACGAGCTGTGGCATCCCGCCCCCGCCTTCTACTATCAGCCGGGCGGCGGCCCGTTGCTCGACATGGGCCCTTACTACCTCACCAGCATCGTCACGCTGTTCGGTCCGATCGCCCGGGTCTCGGGCACGGCGACGACGTCGAGCCGGAACCGCGTCGTGGCCACCGGGCCGCTCGCCGGCACTCCGATCCCGGTGAACGTCGCAACGCACGTGAGCGCACTGCTGGAGCATCAGAACGGGCTCACCACGACGATGACCGTGAGCTTCGACGTGTGGAAGTCGCGGGCTCCGCTGTTCGAGGTCTTCGGCACGGAGGGAACCATGGCGGTGCCCGACCCCAACCAGTTCGACGGTGACGTGGAGATCGCCCCGGCCAGCACCCGGGAGTGGGAGACGATCCCCGTCTCGGCCGGCTGGGCGGGCGCCGGCCGCGGCTACGGGCTGTCGGACATGGCCCGCGCGATCGAGACGGGGCGCCCCCACCGGGCGAGCGGGGAGCTGGCCTTCCACGTCCTCGAGGTGATGGACGGGATCCTTCGCGCCGCCAGGGAGCGCACAGTCGTCGAGATCGCGAGCACCGCGGAGCGGCCGGCCCCCGTGCCTCTGGACTCGACGCCGGCGACCTGGTGACCGCTGACACCAACCGGACGGGGGACCGCGCCTCGGAGCCGCCCGGCACCGGTGCGAATCGTTTCGATCGGGGCGCGGCGGGCCATCGGACGCCGCGCTAGGGTGACCAGAAGGAGGGCGGTCCCACCGGCCCCGGGCAGGAAAGAAGATGGCAACAGACAGCGACGACTATCGCGACAGCGGTCTGCAGTTCCCCGACTCGTTCGTCTTCGGCTCAGCGACGGCCTCATACCAGGTCGAGGGCGCCGTCGCGGAGGACGGCAGGCTGCCGTCCATCTGGGACACCTTCAGCCACACGCCGGGCAAGGTCTGGAACGGCGACAACGGCGACGTGGCGGACGACCACTACCACCGGCTGGAGTCCGACCTCGACCTGATGAAGCGCCTCGGCCTTCACGCATACCGCTTCTCGATCGCATGGCCACGCATCATCCCCACGGGGCGGGGAGCGGTGGACCCCCGCGGCGTGGACTTCTACTCGCGACTCGTCGACGGCCTCCTCGAACGCGGCATCACCCCGGTCGCCACCCTCTACCA
This sequence comes from Actinomycetales bacterium, assembly GCA_015655415.1. Taxonomy (GTDB): domain Bacteria; phylum Actinomycetota; class Actinomycetes; order Actinomycetales; family Microbacteriaceae; genus Humibacter. The sequence continues at coordinate 11,106 of JAATFB010000094.1, read as the reverse complement.
CTGGGATCTGCCGCAGGTGCTGGAGGATGCCGGCGGCTGGCCCAATCGCGACACCGCGTACGCGTTCGCCGACTACGCCGTCGCCGTCGGCGAGCGTCTCGGTGACCGCGTCGCCGTGTGGACCACACTCAACGAGCCCTGGTGCTCGGCCTACCTGGGGTACGCCTCGGGGGCCCACGCCCCGGGCCGCACCGACGGTGTGGCCGCGTTGCGCGCGGTGCATCACCTCAACCTCGGGCACGGGATCGCGCTGCAGGCGCTGCGTGCGTCCGTCGCCAAGGACGAGGCCCAGTACTCGGTCACCCTCAACCTGCACGTGATCCGTCCGGAGGGCGACAGCGGACCCGAGGCCGCGCGGCAGATCGACGCCCTGGGCAACCGGGCGTTCACGCATCCGATGCTGAAGGGCGAGTACCCCGCCGATCTGTTCGCGGACACGCGGGCGCTGACCGACTGGTCCTTCGTGAGGCCGGGGGACCTGGAGACCATCAACCAGCCCATCGACGTCCTCGGCGTCAACTACTACTCGACGAATCGGGTCCGGCTGTGGGACGGCCGCGGCGAACGCCAGCACGCGGACGGGCACAAGAACGCCGGCGCGTCGCCGTGGCCGGGCGCCGACCGGGTCGAGTTCCTCCAGCAGCCCGGCCCGTACACCGACATGGGCTGGAACATCGACCCGTCGGGGCTGCACGAGCTGCTCACGTCGCTGCGTGACGAGTTCCCGGGGCAGCCGTTGATGATCACCGAGAACGGCGCGGCGTTCCCGGATGTCGTGTCCCTCGACGAGGACGGTCCGGCCGTGCACGATGCGGACCGCATCGACTACCTGCGGCGTCACGTCACTGCGGCGCATCGCGCTCTGCAGGAGGGTGTCGACCTCAGGGGCTACTTCGTCTGGTCGCTGATGGACAACTTCGAGTGGTCGTTCGGGTACTCCAAGCGGTTCGGCATCGTGCGTGTCGACTACGACACGCTGGAGCGGCTGCCGAAGGACAGCTCCAGGTGGTACGCGGAGCTGGCGGCCACTCGTCGCATCCCGGAGTAGAGGGGCGCCAGGCGCCTGCCGCCCGAATAAGTTCGGACGTCGAACGTGGATGCCGTTATGCTTCGTGGCGTGACTGAAGCCCTCCCCGGACCCTCGGCGCCGTCGCCGGGAGCCCCGCTGCGGTCGCCGCTCGGAAGCAACCTCGACGGCGTGCGACAGCACAATCTGGGCACCGTGCTTCGCCTGGTGCACGGCACCCCGGGGCGCTCGCGATCGGAGCTGACGCGCGTGACCGGACTGAGCCGGTCGACCATCGGCGCGCTCGTCTCCGAGCTGTCCGCGCTCGGGCTCGTGAAGGAGGAGGAACCTCGGGAGCCGACTGGTGTCGGGCGGCCCAGCCCGATCGTCGTGGCCAATCCGGACGTGGTCGTGGTGACGGTCAATCCCGAGATCGATGGAGTGGTGGTCGGGGTGGTCGGCCTCGACGGCACCGTGCACCGCCGCGCTCGCCACACGACGGATGCCCCTCCGACCGCGCCCGAAGCGGCGCGCATCGTCGCGGACCAGCTCGAGGGCCTGGCGACGCCGTCCGGCACGGGTCTGCGTGTCGCGGGCGTCGGCGCGGCCGTGCCGGGCAGCGTGCGCGTGGCGGACGGCGTGGTGCGCATGGCGCCCCACCTGGAGTGGGTCGACGAGCCGTTCGCCGCGCTGCTGGAGGAGGCGACGGGCCTGAAGGCGCTCGTGGCCAATGACGCCAGCCTGGGTGCCAATGCGGAGCACCTGTTCGGCGCGGGGCGCGGCATCGACGACCTCGTCTACTTCAACGGGGGTGCCGGGGGCATCGGCGGCGGTGTGATCACGCACGGCCGTCCGCTGGCCGGCAGCTCCGGCTACGCCGGGGAGCTCGGCCACATGCTCGTCAACTCCGCCGGCGACCGCTGCCACTGCGGGGCGGTCGGATGCCTGGAGACGGAGGTCTCCCAGGCCCGTCTCCGCGATGCCCTCGGCGTCGACGACCTCGAGGCTGCCTCGGTCGACGCCGAGCCGCTCGACGCGGCGTCGCGGCGAGAGGTGGAACGACAGCTCGGGTACCTGGCGATCGCGATCCGCAACGCGGTCAACGTGCTCAACCCGCGTCGCGTCGTGCTCGGCGGGTTCCTCGGAGCGCTCCTCGGCCTCGACCCGGCGCTGCTGGACGCCGAGGTGCGGGCACAGTCGCTGGCGGCGTCCGCCGAGCAGGTCGAGGTCGTGCGTGCCGAGCTCGGAGCCGCCGTCCTGACGGTCGGCGCGGCCGAGCTCGCGTTCACACGCCTGATCGCCGACCCGATCGCCCTTCAGCGCTGACGGCGAGGTCCAGAGCGGATTCGCGCAGGAACATGCTCGAAACGCCGCATCGGCCTTGGCGTGCCCGGCGGCCCCCTAGGCTGCGACCATGATCATCGCGCTCGCGCTCTCCGCCAGCCTGGACGTGACATACGAGGTCGACGAGCTCCGCGTCGGCGACATCACGCGGCCCTTCGCCATCACGAGAGTGGCCGGCGGAAAGGCGCTCAACGCGGCCAGGGCGGCCTCGGCGTCGGGGGCTGCGGTGCGCGCCGTCGCCGCGCTGGGCGGCCCGACGGGCGAGTGGGTGGCGTCGATGCTCGCGACCGACGGGATCGCCGCCGATCTCGTGCCGTTGCGCGCCGTGACGCGCACCTGCATCGCCGTCGTCGAGCGTGCCGGGTCCGCCACGAGCACCGATCTCTACGAGCCGGCGACGCGACTGGATTCGCAGGAGTGGCGGGCGTATGCCGCGACCGTCCGCCGCGTCGTCTCCGCGACCACTCCGGAGCATCCGTCGCCCTGGGCTGTGCTGTCGGGCTCGTTGCCGCCCGGGGTGCCGCCGCGGGAGCTCGCCGCCCTCCTGAGCGAGCTCCGTGCGACGGGCGCCCGTGTCGCGGCGGACTGCTCCGGCGATGGGCTGCGCGCCGCCGCTCCCGAGGCGTCGCTCATCAAGGTGAACCGGCGCGAGGCATCCGAGCTGCTGGGGGAGGAGCTCGCCACGGCCGCCGACGCCTGCGCACGGCTGCGCCAGCGATACGGCGCCGATGTCGTGGTCACCGACGGCATCGCCGGTGCCGCTGCGCTGCTGGGGGATGCCGCCGCCGTGGTCCCGCCGCCCGCCCGGCGGGGCCGATTCCCCGCCGGGAGCGGTGACGCTTTTCTCGGCGGCCTGCTCGCGGCGTTCGAACGCGGCGCATCCGCGGACGATGCGCTGGCGGCGGCGGCCAGCGCGGGTGAGCGCAACGCCATGGTGCCGGGGCAGGGCGTGCTCGCCGCCGAGGCATAGCCGGGCGGCGCGTCGGCCCCGTGCCGCTCCGATCCAGATCCGATATGATGGTGTCGAATCGATTCGACGTCATCGGCCTCCTCGCCGCCCGACGCGGATCGTCGTCGCACGGCCTCGCGCAGGTCGTCTTCTCCGGGCGGGCGTCGCCGACGCGGACGGGCAGTGACCGATCCGCCTCCGACGGCACGCGGCTCAGTCCGGTCTTCCGAGCACCGCCCACGAATCCCGCACGAACATCGACCCCCACCGAGCAGCCATGTCGACCGCCACCGAGCCCATCCCCGTCGTCTCCGACCACGAACCCGCACCCGCCTCCCCGGGCGGCCCCGATCGGGGGCGCCGGGACATCCACGCCGAGCATCGGACGGGGCGGCGTCCTGGCGCATCCGACGCCTCGGAGATCCTCGACACGTCCACCTCCGGCATGCCGGTCGTGGGAGTCACCGCGGGCATGCCGACGGGCGGCATCCCGACCATCCAGCCCGCCCGTCGTGGCCCGTTCACGGCGTCGGCGGAGGTCGTGCACCCCGGTGACGCGCTGCCGGCTCGCCGTCGCGTCGCCTACATCCTGATCCTCGGCGCGCTGACCGCGCTCGGCCCGTTCACGATGGACACCTACCTGCCGTCGATGCCGCGGCTCGAGTCCGACTTCCACGTGTCCACCGCCGCCATCCAGCTCACCCTCACGGCCACGACCATCGGATTCGGGCTCGGGCAGCTCATCGTCGGCCCGTGGAGCGACAAGGTCGGGCGCCGGATGCCCCTCATCCTCGCCACAGCCGTGCACATCCTGGCGTCGCTCGGCGTGGCGTTCGCGCCCAACATCGAGCTTCTCAGCCTGTTCCGGCTGCTGCAGGGACTGGGGGCGGCCGCGAGCAGCGTCGTCGCGATGGCCATGGTGCGCGACCTCTTCAGCGGACACCGACTGGTCACGATGCTGTCGCGTCTGGCCCTCGTCAATGGGCTCGCCCCGGTGATCGCGCCGGTGCTCGGCTCGCAGCTGCTGCTGATCATGCCGTGGCGCGGCATCTTCTGGGTGATCGCCTCGTACAGCGCGGCGATGCTCGCGTGCCTGGTGCTGTGGATCGTCGAGACCCGGCCCAAAGAGATCCGGCATGCCGCCGGCCACTCCAGCGTGGGCCAACGATTCGCGGCGGTGCTCGGCGATCGCGTCTACGTCGGCACCGTCATCGTCAGCGCGATGAACTTCTCGGGCCTGTTCGCCTATCTCTCCTCCAGCTCCTTCGTGTTCCAGGGCGTGTACGCGTTCGACGCCCAGCAGTACGGCGCGCTGTTCGCCGCCAACTCCGTCGGCATCATCATCGGCGTGCAGAGCGCCGCGCGCCTGGCCAAGCGAGTAGGTCCGCAGTGGGTGCTCTCGGTGTCCACAGCGACGATGACCGCGGCGGCGGCGCTCATCGTCATCCTGGGCGGCACCGGAACCGGCGGCATCTGGGGTGTCATCGTGCCGCTGTGGTTCTTCATCGCCTCATGCGGCTTCGGGTTCCCGTGCGTGCAGGTTCTGGCGCTCAACGGCCACGGCGCGGAGGCCGGAACCGCGGCGTCGCTGCAGGGCGCGTCGAACTTCGCCATCGCCGGTCTCATCTCGCCGCTGGTCGGGCTGCTCGGCGTGGCCAGCGCGGCACCGATGGGCATCGTGATGCTCGGCTGCTCGATCATGTCCGTATGCTCGCTCTGGTTCGTCGTGCGACCGCGCACGGTCCCCCCATTGGCGCACTGAGAGCCCACCACGAGGAGGTCGAGCAGGACAGGCTCGACCAGGACGGAGCAGAGAACACGTGGCAGACATCCGCCGATATCGGCAGGGCGACCGAGCGGACATCCGCGAGATCTGCATCAGGACGGGCAGATCGGGTGAGGACGCCACCGGCTGGCTCGACGACGACGACCTGCTCCCCGAGATCTACGCGCTGCCGTACGTGGACCTCGAGCCCGAGACGGCGTTCGTCGTCGACGTCGACGGCCGCGCCCGCGGGTACATCCTCGGTGTGCCGGACACGCGCTCCTTCGTCGAGCGACTGCGCGCGCAGTGGCTGCCCGGCTTCGCGGCGAAGCATCCCCTGACCGGGGAGGACACCCCCACTCAGCGGTTCGTGCGCGAGGGACGCGATCCGGAGCGCCTCCTGATCCCCGAGCTCGACGAGTACCCGGCCCACCTGCACATCGACCTGCTGCCCGAGCTGCAGGGGCAGGGGCTCGGCCGGCGGCTGGTCCGCGCGCTCCTCGCGGAGCTCAGGTCGCGTGGCGTCCCGGGCGTCTGGCTGGAATACGGCCCCGACAACCAGAACGCCGCCGGGTTCTACCGGCGTCTCGGGTTCGCCCCGCTCCCCTCAGGCACGAGCGGCACCCGGGTGGGACTGCACACGGATGCGCGCGTCTAGCGCCCGCATCCTCGACTCCGGGTCACAGCCAGCCCAGGAGCGAGACGCGTTCGAACCAGTACAGCCACTCCGGTCGTGTCGAGCGCATCTCGGACAGCGTGACCGCGTCCGACGGACCGGCCAGAGGCCGGTCGAGCACCTCGGCGATGGCTTCCATGTCGGCGCGGGACCAGTACTGCCCGCGAAGTCTCATCCGGGCGACGCCCTGCCTGTCGAGGACGAAGAGATTGGGCTGGGTGTCGGGCGTGTTGTCGCGACAGATCTCGACCAGACAGAGCGACCCGATCTCGACGTTGGCGATCTCTGCCGACGGGCCGAGGAATCCTCGCTCGCGGATCCCCTCCGGCGACACCGTCACGAGCGTGCGCCGGTATCGCAGCACGAGCAGAAGCGCGATCACGGCGACGAGCACATGCACAGCCACGATGACCGGCCATCGACCCGAGCCGATCGTGAGCCAGTACGCCACCGCGAACACCGGGGTGGTGAGGGCCAGGGCGGCGATCAGACCGCTGGCGAGCAGATGGCGATGAGGGCGCAGCACGCGAGGCTCGGTCATGATCGCATGCTCGGCAGGCATGGACACCCCTCCACCCTCACTGCGGACCGCGCTCACGAAGTCGGTGGCCGGCCGGGGGCGACCACGGGGCATGACCGCAGACGACTCGGGAACGAGACGCGCCTGTCGCCCCGTTGCCCGCCAGGCCACACTAGCGAGAATCGAATCGTGATAGAACCCCCATTCCGCCCCGGCCCGGAGGCCCACCTCGTCCCACGACGCATCGGGGCGACCGGAGCGAGTAGGTTTGCATGGTGGGCACCCGCGGCCGCGCGGGGAGACGGGAGTTGGTCGGGTGAATGTGGTCGCGCTGATCGTGTCGTTCGCGCTGTTCCTCGGCGGCATGGCGTTGATGGGATTCGCGCCGGAGGCGACGGGCTGGCAGGGTCTGACGTTCTTCTCGGGGATCGTCGCCATCGCGCTGGCCTTCGCGTTTCCGGTGCACGTACTCACGAAACTCGACTGAGCGCTCGGGGCCGCCGTGGGCGGCGCCCCGCCAGCGTCCGGGCATGGCGTCGTGGAGGCCGTCCGCCGGTCGCGCCCGGTCCATCGGCGTAGCGTAGAGCGGACGTGCAGGAGGTGGGAACCATGCCCAGCGAGATAGAGACCGTGGCGCTGTCGGAGGCGGATGTCGCCGCCATCCGAGCGGACTTTCCCATCCTCGCCGAGCGGGTGAACGGGCATCGCCTGGTCTATCTCGACTCTGCGGCGACCGCGCAGAAGCCCGAGGCGGTGCTCGACGCCGAGCGCGAGTTCCTGATCCGCCGTCATGCCGCCGTGCACCGCGGTGCCCACACGCTGGCGGCCGAGGCGACCGAGGAGTTCGAGGACGCCCGGGCGGCGGTCGCGGACTTCATCGGGGCGCGTGCCGACGAGACGGTGTGGACGACCAACGCGACGGCAGCGATCAACCTGATCGCCTACTCCCTCTCGAACGCGTCGAGCTCGGCGGAGTTCGGCCGCCTCGCCCTCGGCCCGGGTGACGAGATCGTGACCACGGAGCGCGAACACCACGCCAACCTCATCCCCTGGCAGCAGCTCGCGCAGCGCACCGGCGCGACGCTGCGCCACCTGCCGGTCGACGACGACGGGGCCCTGCTCCTGGACGAGCTCGATGGCGTCGTGGGGGAACGCACCCGTGTGCTCGCGTTCGCCCACGTCTCGAACGTGACCGGCACGCTCGCCCCGGTCTCCGAGCTCGTCGCCCGGGCCCGCGCGGTGGGAGCACTGGTCGTGCTGGATGCCTGCCAGGCCGTTCCCCAGCTGCCGTTCGACGTGCGCGCGCTCGATGTGGACTTCGCCGTGTTCAGCGGCCACAAGCTGTACGGACCGGGCGGGATCGGGGTACTGTACGGGCGTCGGGAGCTGCTTGAGGCTATGCCCCCGTTCCTGACCGGAGGCTCGATGATCACGACGGTCACCATGGAGCGGGCGGAGTTCCTTCCGCCACCGCAGCGCTTCGAGGCCGGCACACAGCCCGTCTCGCAGGTCGTAGGGCTGGCCGCCGCGGTGAGGTACCTGCGCGGAATCGGCATGGACAGGGTGGCCGGGCACGGGCGCGGGCTCGGAGAGCGCATGGCGTCCGGGCTCGCCGAGATTCCCGGTGTCCGCGTGATCGGCAACGGCGAACGGGTGGGGCTGGTCGCGTTCGACCTCCGAGGTGTGCACGCCCACGACGTGGGGCAGTTCCTGGACGACCGCGGCATCGCCGTGCGTGTCGGGCACCACTGCGCCCAACCACTGCACCGACGGCTCGGTCTGACCGCCTCGGTTCGGGCGAGCGCCGCCGTGCACACCACGGACTGCGAGGTGGACGCCTTCCTCGCAGCGGTCGCCGACGCGGCCGAGTTCTTCGAGAGGATGCGATGACACCCTCCTCCGACTTCGCGACGCTCTACCAGGAGCTCATACTCGATCACGCCGGCGCCGGTGAGGGCCGTGGCGAGACCACCGGCTTTCAGCCGCAGTCGCACCAGGTCAACCCGACCTGCGGCGACGAGATCACGCTAGGCGTCCGCCTGATCGGCGACCGCATCGACGAGGTGCGGTGGCATGGGCACGGTTGCGCCATCTCGCAGGCGTCCGCATCGCTGCTGACCGGCCTCGTGGCCGGTTCGAGCATCGCCGAGGCCCGCGAGCTCCTCGCGCGCTTCCGCGAGGTGATGCGCTCGCGCGGCACGCTGGAGCTCGACGAGGCCACGTTCGGAGACGCCGTCGCGCTGAACGGCGTCTCCCGCTACGTCGCCCGGGTGAAGTGCGCCATGCTGGCGTGGGTGGCCCTGGAGGATGCGCTGGATCACGCGCCGGACGCCTGAGAGCGGCACGGAAACGCGGGGACGGTTCACACGGGCGACCGGCTCCGCTCAGTCGACCGGTGCACCGACCTGACGCGCCGCGATCATCGGGCATTCGAAGGGGTCCTGACGCCCGAGCCCGACTCCGTCGATGTACTCGGTCACGCTGCGGAACGCCTCGCGCAGGCCGGTGCGGGTGTAGGGCACGTCGCGCTCGGCGCAGTACGCCTGGATGAGCGGCGCCGCGCGGCGCAGCTGCGGGCGCGGCATCGACGGGAAGAGGTGGTGCTCGATCTGGTAGTTCAGGCCCCCCATGGCGAAGGACATGAGCCGACCGCCACGGATGTCGCGAGCGGTGAGCACCTGGCGGCGGAAGAAGTCGAGCTTCACGCTCTTGGGCACGATCGGCATGCCCATGTGATTGATCGCGAAGACGGCTCCGAGGTAGAAGCCGAACACGGCCAGTTGCACCCCGATGAACGCCGCAGCCCGCCCCGGCGAGAGCACGAGGAAGGCGAGGCCGGTGAACCCGCCGAGGCGAAGGAGGATCAGGCCGATCTCGACGTGCCGATGCGGCACGTCGGCCCGGCCGAACACGCGCTGAAGGCTCTGGATGTGCAGGATCAACCCCTGGAGGAACAGAAAGGGTACGAAGCCGACGCTTTGGTGGGCGAGCGTCCACTCGACGAGGCGGCTGCGTCTGCGCAGCTCGACCAGCGAGTCGGGTTGGACGACCGGGATGTTGATGTCCGGGTCGTATCCGATGCGGTTGGGGTTGGCGTGATGGCGGTTGTGCTTGTTGTTCCACCAGCCCACGCTCATGCCGACGAAGAGGTCGCCGATGACCAGGCTGGCCCAGTTGTTCCAATGGCTGGACTGGAACACCTGGCGGTGTGCGGCGTCGTGCCCGAGGAACCCGGCCTGTGTGAGGACGATCGCGAAGATCCCGGCCGTGATCATCTGCCACCAGGTGTCGCCGACGCGGACGAAGAGCACAACGAGGGCGGCCAGCGCGATCGTGATGATCCCGAACCTGACCCAGTACGAGACGCGTCGGCGGCGGAGCAGTCCGGCGCCGCGGATCTGCGCCGAAAGCTCGGCGAAGTCGGTGCTCTGACGGGGTGAACGCGGCTGGCCGGGCGGACGCCCGGTGCGCCGGATGGCTCCGGTCGATCCCCGCGGATCTCCATCGCCAGCAGCGGTCTCCAGTGCGCTCCGGACGGTCACGGCAACGCCGTCCGTGGGTGTCGATGCGGCGTCCTCTCCAGATGCGGCGGGCTTGAGGTTCGACATCAGAATCTCCTGGGGGTCTTGTACCGGCGCGTGCCGAGTGGGGAAGCCGTGTATGGCGACTACATCTATGTCGGGTCGAGCGGGCGGAACGTCACGCCGTCGGCGGTTTCTCTCAGGAACTCGTTCTTCCAACGACCCGCGAGAGCAGACGTGAGGCTCCTTCGACATCCCGATGAGCCGTCTCCGGCGGCCCGGACGTGTGCGCGGCCACGGGGCACGCGACCCATAGGCTGATGGGGTGGGGTCTGAGCATGCTGCGGTCGTCTACAACCCGGTCAAGATTCCTCTGGATCGCGTCCGTCGCGCCGTCGAGGCCGGGGAGCGGCACCGAGGCTGGGATGCCTCGCGCTGGTACGAGACGTCGGCCGAGGACTCCGGGCGACAGGCGGCGGCGGATGCGCTCGCCGCCGGGCCCGCGGTCGTCATCGTTGCGGGCGGCGACGGCACGGTGCGTGCGGTCGCCGAGATCCTGCAGGGGACCGGGATCCCGGTGGCCGTGGTCCCGGCAGGCACCGGCAATCTTCTCGCCCGCAACCTAGGACTTCCTCTGAACGACATCGACGGCGCCGTCGCCGTTGCCTTCGGAGATGCGGATCGCCTCATCGACATCGCCGCGGCGGACCTGGAAGACGAGGAGGGGAACAGAAGCCGTCACGTGTTCGCGGTCATGGCGGGCATCGGGCTGGATGCCGCGATGGCGGTGAACACGAGCGCACTGGCCAAGAAGCACCTCGGCTGGCTCGCGTACATACCCCCGATCGCCCGGTCCATCGTCGCCAACCGACTGTTCCACCTGCGTTACCGTGTCGACGACGGGCGGGTGGGGTCCGCGCGAGCGCACACGGTCATCGTCGGCAACTGCGGCACGCTCACCGGCAACATGCTCTTGATCCCGGACGCGGTCGTCGACGACGGGCTGCTGGACGTGGTGATGCTGCGCCCGAAGGGACGATTCGGATGGGCGGGCATCGGAACGCGCCTCACGGTTCAGGGCATCGCGCACCGTTCCCGATTCGGCAGGCACATGCTCAAGCTCGCGCCGGACATCCGGGCGCTCGCGTACGCCCAAGGCCGACGGTTCACGGTGCGCTTCGAGGCGCCCCATGCCATCGAGCTCGACGGCGACGACTTCGGCACGGTCATCCGCGCCCGCATCACTGTCCTGCCCAGCGCCTTGCGCGTGAAGATCGATGGCGGGCACGCCTGACGTCCCGCGGCGGTCGGCCCGACTGCGCTGG
>JAATFB010000073.1 GCA_015655415.1 Actinomycetales bacterium | reverse complement strand
TGCGAGGCCAGGGCGCCCGTGTCATCGTGAGCGAGGTCGACCCGATCAACGCGCTCCAGGCGGCGATGGACGGCTTCCAGGTCTCCCGCCTGGAGTCGGTGATCGGCCAGGTGGACATCCTCATCACGGGCACCGGCAACAAGGACGTGGTGCGGCTCGAGCACCTGCTCGCCATGAAGCACCTGGCGATCGTCGCCAACGTGGGTCACTTCGACAACGAGATCGACATGGCCGCTCTGGAGGCGCTGGAGGGCGCGGAGCGGGTCGAGATCAAGCCGCAGGTGCACGAGTGGCGGCTGCCGAACGGCCGCAGCGTCCTCGTCCTCAGCGAGGGCCGGCTGATGAACCTGGGGAACGCGACCGGGCATCCGTCGTTCGTGATGAGCAACTCGTTCACCAACCAGGTGCTCGGGCAGATCGAGCTGCACACGAACCTCTCCGCGTATCCGCTCGGCGTGCACACCCTGCCGAAGGTGCTCGACGAGAAGGTGGCGCGGCTGCATCTGGACGCCCTCGGCGTCGAGCTCACGACGCTCACGCCCGAGCAGGCCGCCTACATCGGTGTGCCGGTGGAGGGCCCGTACAAGTCGGACAGCTACCGCTACTGACGCGCGGCGTCACCGGGTCTGGCGCCGCGATCCGATGCCCGACGCGCTCGCCGGGCCTCAGCTCTCGGCACGGCCGCGGCGCCAATAGCCCATGAACGCCACGGACTGCCGGTCCACCCCGACATCGCGCACGAGGTGGCGCCGGATGCGCGTGACCGCCGTCGCCTCGCCCGCCAGCCACACGTACGAGGCGGCGCTGCGGTCGTCGTTCTCGATGCGCCCTCCGGTGTTCGGGTCGGTGCCCGGCACCTCCCAGAGCACCTCCGAGAGCACCTCCGTCTCCGAATCGATGCCGTCGGAATCGGCCGCCGCGCTTCGCGCCGCGTCGTCGGCGCGGGAGACGGCGGGAAACGCCGCGCACACCGCCTCGGCCAGCGCCGCCCCCGGCGTCCCGGTGCGCGGCACGAACCGCACCTCGACCTCCTCGGGGGCCGAGAGCGCGAGGAGATCGTCTTCGTGCCTGAGCTCGGCGAACACCGTGGTCCTCGATCCGGCCGGCAGGGCGGCGAGGATGCACGCCATCGCGGGCACGGCGGTCTCGTCGCCCGCGATCACGAAGCGCCGCGCGTCCCGCGGGGGCAGCCATCCGATGGCACCGCGATCACCTGTCGCCCTGGCGTTGGGTCCGACGATCCGCAGCGGCACGCCGACGTGCGCCTCTGCCGCCCAGGCCGCACCCGGTCCGGCCGACTCCGCGTGCAAAGCGAAGTCCACGTCGACCTCGACCCCTCGGAAGCCGACCCGGCGATCGCGGATAGTGTACGTGCGCATGGGTGGCCGCTCGTCATCCGACAGCGACGACCACTGCTCGTACCACGAGGCGTCATCGGCTGGCATGGACGGGTATCCGCCCGAGGCATTCGGAAACAGGAGCTTGATGCGCTGGTCGAGCCCGTCCCAGGCGAACTCGTCAAGGCCCCGCCCGCCGAAGGTGATGCGCACGAACGTCGGCGAGAGGCGTTCCGTGGCGATCACTGTGGCATCGAACAGCCGATAGAGGGGCTCGGTCGCGGTGGCGGCAGGGGGCACGTGTACGAGCATACACAGAAGGTAAGGCTTACCTAATTTTGGTTCTTCGTCTCAGCCGGTTGAGTGGTGCCACCGGAACCGATACGTTGTTAGGTAACCCTTACCTAACTACGGCGGATCTGGGGTGCCCTCGCACCCGCGACCGTCGCGTACGAGCGGAGCGATCTCCTATGCGAATTCGTCATGTCCTGTCGGCGGCGGTGGCCGGCGTCCTGGCGCTCGGCCTTGTCGGCTGCGCCTCGAACGGCGCCTCCTCCTCGGCCGCGTCGCCGGAGACCGGAAAGGAGTCGGGAGCCTATCCGATCACGATCAAGCACGCGCTGGGCACGACGACCATCCCCGAGAAACCACGCCGCGTGGCCGCCATCGCCTGGGGCAACCAGGACGTCGCACTCGCGCTCGGAGTGAAGCCGGTGGGCATCGAGTCCCAGGTGTGGGCGTGGTCGGGCAAGGCTCCGCTCGGCGTCTATCCCTGGACCGAGAACGCGATCAAGAAGCTCGGCGGCACCAAGCCCGTCATCTTCAAGACCGGCGACAGCGAGGACTTCGAGGCGATCAGCGACACCAAGCCCGACGTCATCCTGGCCGCCCTGTCCGGGCTGTCGAAGAGCGATTACGCCACCCTGACCAAGATCGCCCCGACGGTCGCGTATCCCAAGGTCGCCTGGTTCACGCCGTGGCGGCAGCAGATCGAGATGGACGCGACCGCGATGGGGCTGAAGAAGGAGGGCGAGCAGCTCGTCGGCTCGCTGGACAAGCAGATCGCCGCCGCGACCGCGCACGCCACGGCGATCAAGGGCAAGACGGCGGCGTTCTTCTACGCGGATCCCAGCGACGTCTCCAAGGTCTCGATCTACACCGGAGGCGACCCGCGCACCGCCTTCCTGGCCGACCTGGGCTTCACCGAGCCGAAGCTGGCCTCCGATGCCGCCAAGAGCGGGAAGTTCTATCAGGACGTCAGCGCCGAGAACGCCGACCAGCTGGACGACGTCGACGTCATCGTCAGCTACGGCGACGAGACACTGCTGCCGGCCCTCCAGGCCAGCCCGTTGTGGAGCAAGGTGCCGGCCGTGAAGAACGGAGCGGTCGTGGCGGTGGGCAACGGCGACGCCTTCAGCGCCGCCACGACCCCGACCGCGCTCTCGATCCCCTGGGTGCTGAAGAAGTACGTCGCCAAGCTGGATGCTGCGGCCGCCAAGGTCAAGTGACCCAGGCCGCCACCCCAGTACGGCCTCGCGCGTCCTCCCCCGCGGTGGGCGCGCGACGACGTGTTGTGGTCATCCTCGTCGCCGTCGTCGCGATCATGGCGTCCGTCGTGCTCTCCCTGGCCTTCGGATCCCGGCCGGTCACGATCGAGCAGATCACCCAGGGTCTGGGTGCCTGGCTGCACGGAGTCACGCCCCGCGACATCGGCGCCATCGCCGTGCAGCAGCGAATCCCGCGTACGGTGCTCGCCATCGTCGCGGGGGCCGCGCTCGCCCTGTCCGGTGCCCTCATGCAGGCCGTGACCCGCAATCCGATCGCGGATCCCGGAATCCTCGGGGTCAACACCGGAGCCGCCCTCTTCGTCGTGTGCGGGATCGCCTTTTTCGGCATCTCCACGCCGTTCGAGTTCCTCGGACTCGCCCTCGTCGGCGCCATCCTGGTCGCGGTGCTCGTATACTTCGTCGGCTCCGTCGGCGCCGGAGGCGCCACACCCATCAAGCTGGCGCTGGCGGGCGCGGCGACCACCGCCGCGCTCTCCTCGCTGGTCGCCGCCATCCTGCTTCCCCGAGCGGACCTGATGAACCAGGTCCGCTTCTGGCAGGTCGGCGGCGTGGGCGGCGCCAACTGGGCCACGATGGCGGCGATCACGCCCGTGCTCGTCGTCGCCGCCGCCCTCGCTCTCGCACACGGCCCGGCCTTGAACGCCCTCGCGCTCGGCGACGACGTCGCGGTGGGCCTCGGCGTGCACGTCGGCCGCACCCGGATCGTCGCCGCCGCCTGCGGCGTCACCTTGTGCGCGGCGGTGACCTCGGTCGCTGGGCCCATCGGCTTCGTCGGGCTCATGGTCCCGCACGTAGTGAGGCTGCTCGCGGGCACCGACCAGCGATGGCTGCTGCCCGTCTCGGCCCTAGGCGGAGCGGTGCTGCTGACACTGGCCGACACGATCGGCCGCGTGGTCGGCTATCCGAGCGAGGTCGAGGCCGGAGTCGTCACCGCCTTCCTCGGGGCGCCCGTCCTCGTCGTGATCGCCCGCCGTACCCGCATCAGGGCGCTGTGATGACCGCCACGATCCGCGACTTCGCGCGCGGCACCGCGACGACCACGCCGATCGAGCAGGTGTACGTCGGACGTCGTCGACGGAGACGAAGACGCGTCATCGCGATCGCCGCACTCGGCACGGCGACGGCGTTGCTGGCGGCGGCCATGCTGATGCTCGGCGGCACGATCTACTCGCCGTCCGAGGTCCTGCGGGTCATCGCCGGCCAGAACGTGCCGGGTGCGTCGTTCACCGTCGGCGTGCTGCGCCTGCCGAGGACCGTCACGGGCCTGCTCGCGGGCGTCGCCTTCGGCGTCGCGGGCACGACCTTCCAGAGGATGCTGCGCAACCCGCTGGCCAGCCCGGACGTCATCGGCATCAGCTCCGGCGCCAGCGCGGCCGCGATCCTCTCGCTCGTGGTTCTGGGATGGGACCAGACACCCACCATGCTCTTCGCGCTGATGGCAGGCATCCTCACCGCCGGCGCCATCTACCTTGCGGCACGTGGCGGCGAGTCGGCCGGAGGACGGCTCGTCCTCATCGGCATCGGAATCGGCGCGATGCTCGAATCGGTGGTCTCCTACCTGCTGCTGCGCGCCAACCAGTGGGATCTCCTCACGGCGGCCCGCTGGCTGTCGGGCAGCCTGAACGGGGCGAGCTGGGACCAGGCCGGCCCGCTCGGCGTCGCCGTCGTCGTGCTGCTGCCGGTCGTGATCGCGCTGTCGCGCGACCTGAGCGTGCTCGAGCTCGGCGACGCGTCGGCCACCGCCCTCGGAGTGCGTGTGGGACGGGTACGGCTGACGCTGGTGCTTTCGGCGGTGGCGCTGGCCTGCTTCGCCACCGCGACGACCGGGCCGATCGCGTTCGTCGCCTTCCTGGCAGGGCCGATCGCCACCCGCATCACCGGCGCCGGCGGCTCGCCCGTGCTGCCCGCCGCCCTGACCGGCGGATGCCTCGTGCTCGCCGCCGACCTCCTGGGCCAGTACGCGTTCGACACCCGATTCCCGGTGGGCGTCATCACCGGCATCCTGGGCGCCCCCTACCTGCTGTACCTGCTCATCAGAACCAGCCGTCGCGGAGGATCCTCATGACCGCACAGCACGTGCTCTGCTCCGACGCGCTCTCCGCCGGATACGGCGGCACCCGCATCATCGACTCCGTCGACCTCGAGGTGCCGGCCGGAAGGATCAGCGTGATCGTCGGCGCGAACGCGAGCGGCAAGTCCACGCTGGTGAAGACGCTCGCCCGCCTCATCGCGCCCCAGAGCGGAAGCGTCATCCTTGACGGAGTGCGCATCGACAGGATCCCGACGAAGGAGCTCGCACGCACGCTCGGGCTGCTGCCGCAGCAGCCCGTCGCGCCGGAGGGCATCGTCGTGGCGGACCTGGTGGGGCGGGGCCGGCATCCGCACCAGAGGATGTTCCGATCCTGGACTGCGGCGGACGACGCGGCGGTCGCCGAGGCGCTGGCGGCCACCGGGGTGGCCGACCTCGCCGATCGCGCGCTCGACGAGCTCTCCGGCGGCCAGCGGCAGCGGGTGTGGATCGCCATGGCGCTGGCGCAGCAGACCGACGTGCTGCTGCTGGACGAGCCCACGACGTTCCTCGACCTCGCACATCAGCTCGAGGTGCTCGACCTGCTCACCGACCTGAACCGTCGCCGCGGAACCACCATCGTCATGGTGCTGCACGACATCAACCTCGCCGCGCGTTACGCCGACCACCTCTTCGCCGTGCGGGCCGGACGGCTCGTGGCGCAGGGGAACCCGCACGATGTCGTGACCCGGGAGCTGATCGCGGAGGTGTTCCAGCTGGATGCGATGGTCGTGCCCGACCCGGTCTCCGGCGCCCCGCTGGTGCTGCCGCGTGGCCGGCACCACGTGAGACCGGCAGTCGGGCGGAAGGGCGGCTCGCTCGAGCCGGCGACGGGGTCCTGAGCCCGGGCGGCCGGGCTCGGCGACCGGCCTCCTTCACGAGCGCGTCGTCTGCACCCTCTTGCCGCCCTCGAACAGCAGGCGGTTCGTGAGACCGGCGATCAGCGCTCCGATGATCGGTGCGACGATCGTGACCCACACCTGCCCGATGGCGTCCGGGCCGCCGTAGATGGCGGTGGCGAGCGCACGAGCGGGGTTGAACGAGCCGTTCGAGACGGGAATGGCGACCAGCGCGATCGTGGTCAGCGTGAGGCCGATGGCCAACGGGGCGAACCCGGCGGCGGCGCGCACGTGCGTGACGCCGAGGATCACGTAGAGGAAGAAGGCGGTCGTCACGATCTCGATGATGAAGACCGACCAGAATCCGTATCCGCTCGGGGAGAGCACGTCGTAGCCCGTCGAGGCGCCCCTGAACTGCTGGGTCAGGAAGTCTCCCTTCGCGTCCTTGGAGCCCGAGAGGATCCACAGCAGGATGCTGGAGGCCACGATGCCGCCGACGAGCTGGGCCACGATGTAGCCGACGACGTCCCGCCAGGCGAAGCGGCCCCCGGCGGCCAGCCCCAGGGTGACCGCGGGGTTGAAGTGACCGCCGGAGATCGGGCCGAACGAGTAGGCGCCGATCACGACCGACAGGCCGAGCGCGAGCGCGACGCCGAGGAATCCGACGTTGAGACCGCCCTTCCCGGCGTCGAATCCGGCCGCGAAGATCGCGGTGCCCACCACGGAGAACACGAGCAGGAAGGTCCCGAACGCCTCGGCCGCGAGGCGGGCGAGAAGGGACGAGGATACGGTGGCCTCCGGTGAGGCCGCAGCAGGAGTTGACTCAGACATCTTTCATTCCTTCGCGGGATCGGTTTGCCGGTCAGACACGGCACGGGGACATGCGCTCCGGCCCTAACCAGTGACGCTAAGCGATTTCCCAGGTTGGTTCCAACCGATTTCGCCGCATGTCGTGGGCGTCGTGGGGCGATCGGGTGCGCCCGCGCTCAGAGGCGGTCGGCGCCATCAGAAGCGGACATCGGTCGACGAGCGCAGGGGGCAGCCGCTCCCACCGCGCCGACGAGGCCCGCTCGCGTGGGCGCACCGGGGCTCGGCTGAGAGGTCTGCCCGCGCGACCGCGCCATCCGCACACGGCACCGTCCTGAGGACACGGGTCAAGGGTGCGGCGTCGCGCCCCCGGCCCGCCGCATCCCGGTCGACTACTCTTGTGCCATGGTCTCGCCCGCACGGTCGCCTGCCGCGGTTGGCGAGGAGGAACCCGGAACCTGGACTGGCATGAACGCGAAAATCCTGGTGGTCGACGACGACACCGCCCTTGCCGAGATGATCGGCATCGTGTTGCGCACGGAGGGGTTCGAGCCCAGCTTCTGTGCGGACGGCGCCATCGCGATCGACTCGTTCCACGCCACCAAGCCCGACCTCGTGCTGCTCGACCTGATGCTGCCGGGAATGGACGGCATCGAGGTGTGCTCGCACATCCGGTCCGAGTCCGGCGTGCCGATCATCATGCTCACCGCGAAGTCGGACACCGCCGACGTCGTCAAGGGTCTGGAGTCCGGCGCGGACGACTACATGGTCAAGCCGTTCAATCCGAAGGAGCTGGTGGCGCGCATCCGGACCCGGCTGCGTCCGGCGGCGTCCGCGCCCGCCGCCGACACGCTGCGCGTCGGCGACCTCGAGATCGACGTGGCGGCCCACGAGGTGCGGCGCGGCGAAGCCCGCATCAACCTCACCCCGCTCGAGTTCGACCTGCTCATCGCCCTCGCATCGCGGCCGCAGCAGGTGTTCACCCGCGAGATGCTGCTGGAGCAGGTCTGGGGCTACCACTACAAGGCCGACACGCGCCTGGTGAACGTGCACGTGCAACGGCTGCGGGCGAAGGTGGAGGAGGACCCCGACAATCCGAAGATCGTGATGACCGTGCGCGGCGTCGGGTACCGCGCCGGCGCCACACCCTGACGGGTCGCGATCCGTGTTCCTCGGCGTCTACTGGCGCAGGTGGCGGGAGTGGCCCGGCCGGCTGGCGCACGCGTGGCGCACCTCGCTGCAGTTCCGCACGGTGCTGATCACCGTGGCCCTCACGGGCGCGGCCGTGCTCGTCGCCGGCGTCGTCGTGTCGTTCATCGTGGGCAACGGCCTTTACCAGTCGCGCCTCGAGCAGGCGTACCACGACTCGGCCAGGGCGACGACCGATGCGCAGAAGAAGCTGAACGCGTCCGACGCCACCGACCCGGAGGCCATCGACAACCTCTTCCTCCAGGTGTTCGGCGACGTCAAGAACTCCACGACCACCGGCCTCGTGGCGTCGTTCCGGGTGCCCGGCCAGGACATCGACCCCGCCGCCCCCGTCGGGGTGTCCACGTTCGGGCCCGGGAAGGACGTGATCACCTCGGGGCTCCGCAAGGCGGTGCAGTCGTCTCCGCACACGGTGTTCGCCCAGTCCGTGGCGTTGCCGACATCGGACGGCACCACCCGGCCCGGCATCGTGGTCGGCTCGCAGCTCCAGCTGCCCACCGCGGGCGCATACGAGCTCTACATCGGATACGACCTCTCCGACTCGGAGCAGACCCTGCTGTTCGTCCAGCACACCCTGTTGATCGCGGGCTTCGCGCTCATCCTGCTGATCGCCGCCATCACGTTCCTCGTCGTGCGGCTGGTCGTGACCCCCATCCGCGTCGCCGCACAGACGAGCAGACGGCTGGCCGACGGCGACCTCGAGGTGCGGATGCCGATCGCCAACGAGGACGCCTTCGCGACTCTGGCGCGCTCGTTCAACGGCATGGCGGATGCCCTGCAGCGGCAGATAACCCAGCTCGCCACGCTCTCCCAGCTGCAGCAGCGCTTCGTCAGCGATGTCTCGCATGAGCTGCGCACGCCGCTGACCACGATCCGGCTCGCCGGCGACGTCATCTACGACCAGCGAGAGGGATTCGCGCCGGCAACCGCGCGCACCGCCGAGCTGCTGCACACACAGATCGAGCGGTTCGACCGGCTGCTCTCCGACCTGCTGGAGATCTCACGCTACGACGCCGGTTCCGTGGTGCTGGAGCCGGAGCCCACGAATCTGGTGCGCCTGGCCGAGGACGCCGTCGAGGAGTTCCGGCCGCTGGCGCTCGCCAACGGCTCCGAGCTGCGCCTGGACGCGCCCGGCGGCTACTTCGAGGTCGAGATGGATCCGCGTCGGGTGCGCCGTGTTCTGCGCAACCTGCTCGGCAACGCCATCGAGCACGGCGAGGGCAAGCCGATCGTCGTCACCGTCGACAGCAACCAGACCGCCGTCGCCCTCTCGGTGCGCGACTACGGTCTGGGCATGAACGAGCACGAGGTGCAGCACGCATTCGACCGTTTCTGGCGTGCGGACCCGTCGCGAAGGCGCACGATCGGCGGCACCGGCCTGGGCCTGGCGATCTCGCTGGAGGACGCCGCCCAGCACGGCGGGTGGCTGGACGTGTGGTCCAGCCCGGGGGAGGGGTCGCAGTTCCGCCTCACGCTGCCGCGCGTGCCGGGGATCCCGATCGAGACCTCGCCCATACCGCTGGCGCCGCCGGACGCTCCGCGCGGTCTCGACGGACGGCCGGTGGGAACCGAGCTCGTCGGCATTCGCCGCGACGGCGACGACGGTGATCCCGGCGAGCCCGGTCCGCGGGGCAAGGGCGATCGACGGTCGGGATGGCGACGCGGAGAGGGACGGCGACACGACGGGCAGGGACAACGGCACGAGGGGGCCGTGAAGGCATGAGACGGTTCGGGATATCGGAACGAGGCCGGCGTGCGGGGCGCGGGGGCGCGGTCGTGCTGGCCGTCCTGGCCCTGGTCGTCGGGTGCGCGCAGATCCCCGGCACCAGCCCGGTGAAGGAGGTCGGGCCGATCAGCGAGGAGGACGACGGGCTCGGCCAGGTGGACTTCCTGCCCAGCGGTCCCCAGCGCGGCGCGACGCAGGACGAGATCCTGAAGGGCTTCATCCAGGCGCAGGTCTCCCCGCAGGGCGACTATCAGGTGGCGCGCGAGTTCCTGGCCTCCCGATTCCAGAGCCGGTGGAACCCCGACGCGTCTGTCACCGTCGACACGGGCTCCGATCGCGACTACATCGCTCTCGGCGCCGATCAGAAGCAGCTCACGCTCACCCCGGTCGCGTTCGTCGACGCGGACGGCACATACCAGCGGGCCGAGTCGTCCACGGGCATCCAGCAGCGGTACTCGTTCGTCAGGCAGAAGGGCCAGTGGCGCATCTCGAAGGCGCCCGCCGGCGTGATCATCGACAGCTCCCGGTTCTCCAACGTCTTCGCGCAGCACGCGCTCTACTTCTTCAGCCCCGACCTCGCGCACCTGGTGCCCGACCTGCGCTGGTTCCCGAACGCCCCGGCATCCGTGCAGACGCGGGTCGTCAAGGAGCTCGTGCAGGGGCCGGCCAAGTGGCTGACGGGCGCCTACGTCTCCGCGTTCCCGCAGGGATCGCAGCTGACCTCGGACTCGGTCACCGTCACCGGCGGCGAAGCCGACGTTGACCTCAACAGCACGGCCGGCGCCGCGGATGCCGTCACTCTGGCACGCATGCGGCTGCAGCTCTCCGAGTCGCTCGCCTCGGTCGCCGGCATCACCGACGTGCGCATCTCCATCGAGGGGGTGCAGCGCTCCGTTGCGGACACCGTGTCCCCGCAGCCGGTGCAGGATCCCGACGTGGACACGAACGCGCTGGTGCTCCGCGGCGGCAGGTTCGGTCTGGTCTCGGGTTCCGGCGTCGCCGAGATCCCCGGCGTCTCCTCGAAGGTCGAGGCGCTCGACGCCCGCGCCGCCACGCTCTCGGCCGATCACGGCACCGCGGCGGTGCTCGGACCCGATGCCGCCTGGGCGGTGCGCGCCGGCGCCGACGATCCTGTGAAGGTCGACGACAGGCAGCACCTCGTCGCGCCCACCCTCGATCCCGCCGGGTACGTGTGGAGCGCGTCGTCGAGCGCTCCCGACGACCTCGTCGTGCTCGGGCCCACCGGCTCGCCGTCCGCGCTCACCGCCACGTGGACCGACGCCCGCTCGCTCGTGGACATCGCCATGTCGCGGGACGGCACCCGGCTCGCGGCCCTGGTGCGCACCGACGACAGCACCGACCTGATGGTGGCCGGCGTGGTGCGCACCTCCAGCGGCCGACCGGAGAACGTGTCGGCGCCCGTCGACCTCGGCGCCGTCTCCGGCGGCACCGCGACCTCGATCGCCTGGTTGGACGATCTGACGGTCGCCGCGCTCGCCACCGCGGCCGACGGTGACAGCTCGGTGATGGTGCAGACCGTAGGCGGCGACGCCACGACGGCGCCCGGGCCGAGCAAGGGCGTGAGCATCGGGCCTGTGGGCGCCGCACCAGGCTACTGGGTGCTCACCTCGGGCGGATCGTTGCAGTGGCCGAGGGGAACGGGTTGGCAGCAGCGTGCGGACGGGGTGCAGTTCATCGGCCAACAGCTCGGCAAGCCGGAGTGACGGGTCGCTCTCGTCCCGGACCCGGAGCCCCGGGGCGAGGTCCGCAGGGGTCCTACCGACGCGGCGGCCCGTGGCCGACGAGACCGCCGCCGCAGTCGGGGGATCGCCCTCCCCGGGGGGCAGCGTCCACATCGCATCCGGACACGGCGTCCTCCACAGATCCGCGGCTCCCGCAATAGAGGGGTCACGGCGGAGGCAGAGTCGACTCATGTCCGATCCGTCTGCTGCTCGCGCGCGAGGAGCGCCCCGGCTGCGGTCCGCGTTGCTGGATGCGTTCGCCGTGGTGGTCCCCACCTCGTGCGCGGGGTGCGGGGCGCCCGACCGCCCGATCTGCGACGGGTGCGCGGCCGCGCTCGCCCCGAGTCCCCGACGGGTCTCTCTCGACGGGCTGCGCGTCTCGTACGCGCACGACTACGACGGTCTCGTACGGTCGGTGCTCGCCGCCTACAAGGACGGCGGACGACCGGATGCCGCTACGTGGCTCGCCCCGGCATTGGCCGCCGCGATCCGTCACGCCCTCGTGCATGTGCCGCCGCCGGCCATGACCGACCCGCCGACGCCTCCCGCCGTGCATCTGGCCACCGTTCCGTCGACCCGTGCCGCGTTCCGCTCGCGTGGATACCTGCCCGTCGCTCTTCTGCTGCGACGTGCGGGCCTGCGTGCGGAGCCGGCTCTGCGCGCCCTCCGACAGGGCGCCGATCAGGCCGGTCTGAGCTCGCGCTCGCGCTGGGAGAACCGTGACGGATGGCTGCGGCCGCGCGACGGGCCGGCGGGCAGACGCGTGCTCCTGGTGGACGACATCCTCACCACCGGGGCGACGCTGCTGGAGGCGCGACGGGCGCTCACATCGGGTGGCGCCGACGTGGTCGGAGCCGCCGTCCTGGCCAGAACGCCCCGTCGCCGCGCGGCTACGGGGCCCGTCGGCCGACCTCCCGCGTTCACCGTCGCGTCACACCCGTGACACATGGCGAACGGCTGATGACAACCGTTCCAGCCCGGTCTACGGTAGGGGAAAAGGTGTCGGTCCGTACCGCTCCTTCCGAACGAGCGGCGACCGCACCGATAGCAGGAGGTCGCCATGGAAATCAACATCTTCGGGCTCGGCGTGGGCGTCACCGATCGCTTCCGCGAGTATGCGACGGAGAAGGCCGCCAAGGTCGGCTCGCTCGCCGAGCGAGCTCTCGCGCTGGAGATCAAGGTCTCCCGGCACAACGAGAAGTCCGGAGGTCAGAACGGCGACGATCGTGTCGAGCTCACACTCATCGGCCCGGGTCCCGTCGTTCGTGCCGAGGCGACCGCCGCCGACAAGTACGCGGCGTTCGACGTGGCGATCGGGCGCCTGCTGGAGCGGGTGCGCCGCGCCAAGGATCGCCGCAAGATCCATCGCGGCCTGCACCGTCCGCCTTCGGTGCGCGAGGCGTCCACGGTCGGGCTCGGCCGGGTGGATGTGACACCCGCTCCCGTGACGGTGATCGAGCAGGTGCGCACCGGTTCCGTCCCCGTGGTGGAGGAGGACGAGAAGAAGGACGACGAGGTCGAGGAGTACTGCCCCGTCGTCATCCGCAAGAAGGTGTTCGCCTCCGTGCCGATGTCGGTGGACGACGCCCTCTACTACATGGAGCTCGTCGGCCACGACTTCTATCTCTTCATTGACGAGGAGTCCGGTCGTCCCTCCGTCGTCTACCGGCGCAAGGGCTGGGATTACGGTGTCATCTCTCTCGACGAGAACGCGGAGGAGCTGCAGGAGGTCGTGACGGCCTCGCGCAAGCTCGGACGGCTCTGAGCGCGCGTCGCACGCCGCCGCCGTGCCCCTTCCGGCCGGCACGACCACCTGCGCAGGAGGGTGCGGTGCGCCGCGAAGACGGCGTGTCGCGGGCGCCGTGCGCTCCGTGTCACCGATCCACCCAGGAAGCGCGGGGCATCCTCAGGTGACGGCCCGGTAACATGAGGGGCGTTGCCGTCCGGCAGGTCGGCACGCGTCCACCCGGACGACGGATGCCCGCTGGCGTCCCCGCAAACCACATGGAGTGCATCAGTGGCCTCAGTTCTCGAAAAGGTGCTGCGTGTCGGCGAAGGCCGCGTGCTCAAGCGGCTCGAGGCGTACGCCCGCGCCGTGAACGCGCTCGAGGAAGACTTCCAAGCCCTCACCGACGAGGAGCTGCGCAACGAGACGGTCGAGCTGCGTCAACGCTACGGCAACGGGGAATCGCTCGACGACCTGCTGCCGGAGGCGTTCGCCGCGGTGCGTGAGGCGGCGGTGCGCACGCTGGGCATGCGCCACTTCGACGTGCAGATCATGGGCGGCGCCGCGCTTCATCTGGGCAACATCGCCGAGATGAAGACCGGTGAGGGCAAGACGCTCGTGGCCACCACCGCCGCCTACCTCAACGCGATCGCCAGCCGAGGCGTGCACATCGTCACCACGAACGACTACCTGGCCAGCTACCAGGGCGAGCTGATGGGACGCGTCTTCCGCGCCCTCGGCATGACGACCGGTGTCATCCTGTCCGGCCAGACGCCGGACGAGCGGCGCGAGCAGTACCTGGCCGACATCACCTACGGCACGAACAACGAGTTCGGCTTCGACTACCTGCGCGACAACATGGCGTGGCAGGCATCCGACATGGTGCAGCGCGGTCACTTCTTCGCCATCGTCGACGAGGTGGACTCCATCCTGATCGACGAGGCCCGCACCCCCCTCATCATCTCCGGGCCCTCCAGTGGCGAGGCGAACCGCTGGTTCACCGAGTTCGCCCGGATCGCGACGCGGCTCGTTCCCGGCGTCGACTACGAGGTGGACGAGAAGAAGCGCACGGTCGGCGTGCTCGAGCCCGGCATCGCGAAGGTCGAGGACTACCTCGGCATCGACAACCTCTATGAGTCGGCGAACACTCCGCTCATCTCGTTCCTGAACAACGCGATCAAAGCGAATGCGCTGTTCAAGCGCGACAAGGACTACGTCGTGATGAACGACGAGGTGCTCATCGTCGACGAGCAC
>JAATFB010000062.1 GCA_015655415.1 Actinomycetales bacterium | reverse complement strand
GTACGAGCCGAT
The DNA here is from genome assembly GCA_015655415.1 of Actinomycetales bacterium. GTDB lineage: Bacteria > Actinomycetota > Actinomycetes > Actinomycetales > Microbacteriaceae > Humibacter. Next base: position 12,186 of record JAATFB010000062.1, on the reverse strand, counting down.
CTGGAACGCCAACTACGTCGACCACGTGCAGATCACCATGGCGGAGGACATCGGTGTCGGCGGCCGGGCGGGGTACTACGACGGCATCGGCGCGGCACGCGACGTGATCCAGAACCACCTGCTGCAGCTGCTGGCACTCACCGCCATGGAGGAGCCCGTATCGTTCGACGCGGCCGACCTGCGCGCGGAGAAGGAGAAGGTTCTCAAGGCGGTGCGGCTGCCCGAGGACCTCTCCACGTCGACCGCGCGCGGGCAGTACACCGGCGGCTGGCAGGGCGGGGAGAAGGTCGTCGGCTTCCTCGAGGAGGAGGGCATAGACCCGCGCTCCAAGACGGAGACGTACGCCGCGATCAAGCTGCAGATCGGCACCCGCCGCTGGGCCGGGGTCCCGTTCTACCTGCGTACCGGCAAGCGCCTCGGACGTCGGGTCACGGAGATCGCCGTCGTCTTCCGACGGGCGCCGCAGCAGCTCTTCGCCAAGAGCCAGACCTCCGCGCTCGGACAGAACGCCCTCGTCATCCGCGTCCAGCCGGACGAGGGCGTCACCATCAGGTTCGGCTCCAAGGTGCCCGGCGCCGGCATGCAGGTGCGTGACGTGAGCATGGACTTCGGCTACGGTCACGCGTTCACCGAGGCGAGTCCGGAGGCGTACGAGAGGCTGATCCTCGACGTGCTGCTCGGCGACCCGCCGCTGTTCCCGCGTCACGAGGAGGTCGAGCTGTCGTGGAAGATCCTCGACCCGATCGAGGAGTACTGGGCCACGCACGGCGCGCCCGAGCAGTACCGGCCCGGAACCTGGGGACCGGCGTCCGCCGACGAGCTTCTGGCCCGCGACGGAAGAACCTGGAGGCGCCCATGATCAGGAGAACACAGTGATCGTCGATCTGCCCGAGACCACAACAAGCAAAGTATCGAAGACGCTGATCAAGATCCGCGAGGAGGGTGGCGCGGTCGCGCTCGGTCGTGTGCTCACGCTGATCATCGCCACCCGGCTCGGCCAGGAGGAGGAGGTCATCGAGGCGGCCAACGAGGCATCGCGCGAGCATCCCATGCGTGTCATCGTGGTCTCCACCGCCGATCCCGACCATCCGCACGCCGACGCCGACAGCCGCCTGGACGCGCAGATCCGCGTCGGCGGAGACGCGGGGGCCAGCGAGGTGATCGTGCTCCGGGCCTACGGCGAGACCGCCAGCGACGAGGAGGGGCTGGTCACGGCACTCCTGCTGCCCGACGCCCCGGTCGTCGTCTGGTGGCCGGGCAACGCCCCCGAGGTGGTGTCGACCTCCGCCCTGGGCCGCATCGCCACGCGCCGCATAACGGACTCCTCTCTCTACAGCGACCCCCACGAGGCTCTGCTGCATCTCGCCGAGACGTACGCGCCCGGCGACACCGACTTCGCCTGGACGCGCCTCACGCTGTGGCGGGCTCAGCTCGCGGCCACGCTCGACCAGCCGCCCTACGAGCCGGTCGAGTCGGTCGAGGTCTCCGGTGCGCCGGACTCACCGTCGACGGTCCTGCTCGCCGCGTGGCTCCGCCTGCAGCTGGACGCTCCGGTGCAGCACGACGTCACCGCCAGGCAGCGCGCGCTCAGCGGCATCCACGGCGTGCGGATGCACCGCGCGTCAGGCACGATCGAGCTGGTACGCGACATGCCCGACGTGGCGACGCTCCGTCAGCCCGGCGAGCCCACGCACGATCTGGCGCTGCCGCGACGCAACCTGCGCGACTGCCTCGCCGAGGAGCTGAGACGGCTCGACCCCGACGAGCTGTACGGCAAGGTCCTCACCCAGGGGCTTCCGCTCCTGGAGGCCGAGGAGCAGGGCGTGGGAGCGCGATGAGCGGCGAACGGCGGGTGCTCGTCCACCCAGACAGGGACGCGCTCGTCGCATCGGTCGCCGCACGATTCCTCACCAAGACGGCGGACGTCGTCGACGGCAACGGCGGTGGACATGTGTGCCTGACCGGAGGCAGCGTGGGCATCGCCGTCCTCGCCGCCGCGGCGGGCTCCCCCGCCAGGAATGCCGTCGACTGGTCGAAGGTGCACTTCTGGTGGGGCGACGAACGCTGGGTGGCACGGGACTCCGATGAGAGGAACGAGAAGCAGGCGCGGGCCTCCTTCCTCGACCATCTCGCGGTGCCCGAGGCCAACGTGCACCCGTTCGCGTCCTCCGACGATGGCCTGAGCCTCGACGAGGCGGCCGACGCCTACGCGCGCGAGCTCGCCGCATACGGGGCCGATGGCGTCCCGTACCCCAGGTTCGACATCACGTTCCTCGGGGTGGGACCGGACGGGCACATCGCATCGCTGTTCCCGGATCGCGAGGGCATTCGGGAGACCGAGCGATCGGTGATCGCGGTGCGCAACTCGCCCAAGCCGCCGCCCGAGCGCCTGAGCCTTACACGTCCCGTGCTCAACGCCTCGGCCAGGATCTGGCTGGTGCTCGCCGGAGCCGACAAGGCCTCAGCACTCGGACTCGCCCTGGCCGGCGCGAGCTATTCCGAGGTGCCCGCCGCAGGCGCCAAAGGACGCAAGCGCACCGTATTCTTCGTCGATCGTGATGCCGCCGCCGAGGTGCCGGAGAGCCTCATCTCGCCGGAGTACTGATCCCCACCGCGGCGTCGACCCGGCCGGCGGCGTTCCGGTTCGCTTCAGTTGGTCGGGGTGAGGCGGCCGCGGCGCTCGCGCAGCTGCCGCAGAGCATCCTCGAGGAGCTGCTCGGCCTCCTCCTGCGTGCGGCGTTCCTTGACGTACGCGAGATGGGTCTTGTACGGCTCGAGCTTCGCCACCGCCGGCGGGTTCTCCTTGTCGCGCCCGGCCGGAAGCCCCGATGTGGGGCAGTCGATGATTTCGGGGATCTCCTCCTCCGGGACGTTCGCGGCGAAGTAGCGGATGGTCTCGTTGCCGAGTGCATCCCAGTAGCTCACCGCGATTCGCTCGGCGTGGAAGCCGTGGTCCTGCTCCCCCATCGGGCCCGATCCGACCCGGGAGCCCCTGATCGCGCTTCCGCCTGATGACATGAACCCTCCTTGATGGCGGACGTAGCGGCGCCGTGCGGCCGCTACGCGCTGAACTTCGTGATGAGCCCCAGGACCACGATGCAGGCGATCCAGATCAGACCGAGGATGATCGTGATCCTATTGAGGTTGCGCTCGGCCACACCGGATGCCCCGAGGTTGGACGTCATGCCGCCTCCGAACATGTCGGAGAGCCCTCCGCCGCGCCCCTTGTGCAGCAGGATGAGGAGCGTCAGCAGGAGGCTCGTGATGCCGAGCAGCACCTGGAGGACGACCGTGAGAATCTGCACGAGGGGGCCTTTCGGGTTCGATCCGGTCCGGCGAACGGGTCGCGGGACCGAGAACCAGTATATCCGCTGCCGGCGTCGTACGCCTGGGCGTCATGTCCGACACGGCGGCGTTGCGAGGCTCAGACGCCCACGTGCTTCTGGTAGCGCACGATGGCGGAGAAACCCTCCACGTCCAGGCTCGCGCCGCCCACGAGCGCACCGTCGATGTCGGGCTGACGCATGAACCCTGCGATGTTCTCCGCCTTGACCGACCCGCCGTACAGTATGCGCGTGCCTCCCGCGGCGTCGTCGCCGAGACGCTGGGCGATCGCCCCTCGCAATGCGGCGGCGACCTGCTGCGCCTGATCCGGTGTCGCGGCCTGTCCCGACCCGATCGCCCACACGGGCTCGTAGGCGACGACGAACTCGGCGCCCTTCGGGATCGACTCCAGCACGGCCTCGAGCTGGGCGAGCGGTACGGCGCTTGCACCGTGCCGCTCGAGGTCTTCGGCGGTCTCGCCGACGCAGACCAGCGGAACGATGCCGGCGCCGATCGCGGCGACCGTCTTGGCGGCCACCTCGTCGTCGGTCTCGCCGTGCAGCGTGCGCCGCTCGGAATGGCCGATGATCACGTAGCCGCACTCCAGCTTCGCCAGGAAGGATGCCGCGATCTCGCCGGTGTACGCGCCGGGAGCGTGTGCGCTGACATCCTGGGCCCCGTATGCGATCGGCAGCTTGTCGGCGGAGACCAGCGTCTGCACGCTGCGCAGGTCGGTGAACGGGGGGAAGACCGCGACCTCCACTGCGCCGAAGTCGTGCCTGGCGTCCTTCAGGCTCCACGCCAGCTTCTGCACGAAGGCGATCGCCTGCAGGTGATCGAGGTTCATCTTCCAGTTGCCGGCGATCAGCGGCACGCGACCGCGTGCCGACGCCCCGCCGTCCCTCGTCACCCCTGCCATCCGAGCACCTCCAGTCCGGGCAGCGACTTGCCCTCCAGGAACTCCAGGCTGGCGCCGCCGCCGGTGGAGATGTGGCCGAACTGATCGTCCGTGAAGCCGAGGGCGCGAACCGCCGCCGCCGAGTCTCCCCCGCCCACCACGCTGAGTCCGCGGGTCTCGGTGAGCGCCTGGGCGACGGCGCGGGTCCCGTCCGCGAACGGCTCCAGCTCGAAGACGCCCATCGGTCCGTTCCAGAACACGGTCACCGACTCGCGGATGATCTCGGCGAACTTCGCCGCAGTCTCCGGTCCGATGTCCAGGCCGAGGCCGGATGCGCCCCAGGGCGTCTCCTCGATACTCGCGACCGGGCGCACCTCGTGCTCCGCGTCGGCGCCGAACGCGGAGGCGACGACCACGTCGGTGGGGAGGATGAGCTCGACGCCCAGCTCGTGTGCACGCTCCAGGTATCCGCGCACGGTGTCGATCCGGTCGGACTCGAGCAGGCTCGAGCCCACCGCGTAGCCCCGGGCGGCGAGGAACGTGAAGAGCATGCCGCCGCCGATCAGCAGCGTGTCGACCCGCGGCAGCAGGTGCTCGATGACTCCGAGCTTGTCCGAGACCTTCGAGCCGCCGAGAGCGACGGTGTACGGTCGCTCCGGTGCATCGGTGAGCCGCTGGAGGACGTCGAGCTCGGCGGCGATCAACAGTCCCGCCGCGCTGGGCAGCGCCTTGGCGAGCTCGTACACGCTGGCCTGCTTGCGGTGCACGACGCCGAACCCGTCGGAGACGAAGGCGTCGCCGACGGAGGCCAGCTGTGCGGCGAACGCCGCGCGCTCCTGATCCGACTTGCTCGTCTCCGCGGGGTTGAAGCGCAGGTTCTCGAGAACCGCCACCTCGCCGTCGGACAGCGAGCCGATGACGCCCTTCGCGGAGTCTCCCACCGTGTCGGAGGCGAAGCGCACCGGCCGGCCGAGGAGCTCGCCGAGTCGCTTCGCGACCGGAGCGAGGCTGTACCGCGGATCGGGCACGCCATCAGGTCGTCCGAGGTGCGAGACGACGACAACGCGGGCACCCTGGCCGATGAGGGCGTTCAGCGTGGGTAGCGACGCCCGCACGCGGCCGTCGTCCGTTATCTCGCCGTCCTTCAGGGGGACGTTGAGATCGCAGCGGACGATGACGGCGCGACCGGCGAGCGAACCCAGTGAGTCGAGAGTCCGGAGCGTCACGCGAGTTCCCCGGGGTCTAGAGGCGCTCGGCGACGTACTCGGCGAGATTGACCAGGCGGTTGGAGTATCCCCACTCGTTGTCGTACCATCCGGAGACCTTGACGAGGTTCCCGATGACGTTGGTCAGCCCCGAGTCGTAGATGGACGAGTGCGGGTTCTGCTTGATGTCGCTGGAGACGAGCGGGTCCTCGGTGTACTGCAGGATGCCCCGAAGGCGGCCGTCGGCCGCTGCGGCGCGGTAGGCGGCGTTGATCTCGTCGACCGTGAGGCCCTCGCGCGTGACGAGCGTGAGGTCAACGATCGAGCCCGTTGGCACCGGAACCCGGTACGAGGTGCCGTCGAGCTTGCCCTTGAGCTCTGGCAGCACGAGTCCGATGGCCTTGGCGGCGCCCGTCGAGGTGGGCACGATGTTGATCGCGGCGGCACGGGCGCGGCGCAGGTCCTTGTGCGGGCCGTCCTGCAGGTTCTGATCGGCCGTGTAGGCGTGTGCCGTCATCATGAACCCGCGCTCGATTCCGAACGCGTCGTTGAACACCTTCGCCAGGGGCGCGAGGCAGTTCGTGGTGCACGACGCGTTGGAGAGGATGTCCATGGTCGCCGGGTCGTACGAGTCCTCGTTGACGCCGATGACGAAAGTGCCGTCCTCACCGGTGGCGGGGGCCGAGATGATGACCTTCTTGGCGCCGGCCTCGATGTGCTTGCGCGCGTCCTTCGCGTTGGTGAAGCGCCCGGTCGACTCGATCACGATGTCGACGCCGAGTGCCCCCCAGCCGAGGTTCGCGGGATCCCGCTCCTCGAGCACCGTGATCGGCGTGCCGTTCACGACGATGCTGTCGCCCTCGAGCTCGACCGTGGCGTCCAGCGGGCCGCCGACGGAGTCGTACTTCAGAAGCTGCGCGAGCGTCGCGTTGTCGGTGAGGTCGTTCACGGCGACGATCTCGAGGTCGCTGCCCTTGGCCAGCGCTGCGCGGAAGTAGTTGCGACCGATGCGGCCGAACCCGTTGATGCCGATCTTCACGGACACGGAGAATCTCCTGTTACTGGGGCGCCGTTCGGCGCCGGGTGCGATGAGGGGATGAACGGACGACGGTGTCCCGGGCGGCACCCGTCCGGGACACCCACCCGATTACGACAGTAGCAGCAGCCCTGAGGTCTTTTCGCGGGCCCGGGTGAAGCGCTCCTGCACGTCGCCCCAGTTGGCGATGTTCCAGAACGCCTTCACGTAGTCGGCCTTCACGTTCCGGTAGTCGAGGTAGAACGCGTGCTCCCACATGTCCAGCAGCAGAAGCGGAACCGTCGCGGCCGCGAGATTGCCCTGGTGGTCGTAGAGCTGCTCGATGATCAGCTTCTGGCCGAGCGAGTCCCAGGCCAGGATGGACCAGCCGGAGCCCTGGATGCCCAGCGCGGAGGCGGTGAAGTGCGCACGGAACTTGTCGAACGAGCCGAAGAACTCGTCGATGGCGGCGGCCAGCTCGCCGGTGGGCTTGTCGCCGCCGTCCGGCGAGAGGTTGTTCCAGAACACGGTGTGGTTGACGTGACCGGCGAGGTTGAACGCGAGATCCTTCTCCAGCTTGTTCACATAGGTCAGGTCGTCGGCGTCGCGCGCCTCCTGGAGCTTGGCGATGGCGGTGTTCGCCCCGTCGACGTAGGCCTTGTGGTGCTTGTCGTGGTGGAGCTCCATGATCGTCCCACTGATGTTCGGCTCGAGCGCCGAGTAGTCGTAGGGAAGGTCAGCGAGCGTGTAGTCAGCCATTCACTCTCTCCTCGTGATCGACGCGGTGCGAGGGCCGCACCGCGGTCTGCACAACGTCTCCACTTTACTGACGAGCCCCGAAACCGGGCGCCCCTTGACGACCCGTGACGCCGCCCGGGCGACCCGTGCGGCTCAGATGTCGAGGTCGGCCGGCAGACCGGCCTCCGTGCCGGGTATGCCGAGCTCGGCGGCGCGCTTGTCGGCCATGGCGAGCAGACGACGGATGCGTCCCGCGATCGCGTCCTTCGTCATCGGTGGGTCGGCGTGGTGGCCGAGCTCGTCGAGGCTCGCGTCACGGTGCGCGAGCCTCAGCTCGCCGGCATAGCGCAGATGGTCGGGGATGCCGGGGCCGAGGATCTCCATGGCGCGCTCCACCCTGGCGCACGCCGCTACCGCGGCCTGGGCGGAGCGCCGCAGGTTGGCGTCGTCGAAGTTGACGAGACGATTCGCGGTGGCGCGCACCTCACGGCGCTGCCTGAGCTCCTCCCACGTGCGCACCGTCCCGGTGGCGCCCATGCGCGAGAGCATGGCGCTGATCGCCTCACCGTCGCGGATGACGACACGGTGCACTCCGCGCACCTCCCGTGCCTTGGCGGGGATGCCGAGACGTCCGGCGGCTCCCACCAGCGCCATTGCCGACTCGTTGCCGGGGCAGGTGATCTCCAGTGCGGCGGATCGGCCCGGGTCGGTGAGCGACCCGTGGGCGAGGAACGCGCCGCGCCACACGGCGGCGAGGTCCTCCTTCGACCCGGTCGTCAACCGGTTGGGCAGGCCCCGGATCGGACGGCGGTGCTGGTCGAGGAGGCCGGTCTGCCTGGCGAGCGTCTCGCCCCCGTCGAGGACCCGCACCGTGTAGACCGTGCTCTTGCGGATGCCCGCCGCCGAGGTCACCGAGACCTCGCTGCGCACACCGTAGAGCTCGGCGAGGGCCTTGCGCACATGCCTGGCGAGCTGTGGCGAGTCGAGCTCGGCCTCGACGGCGATGCGACCCGAGATGAGGTGGAGCCCGCCGGAGAGCCTCAGGATGGTGGCCAGCTCCGCCGCGCGCACCGTGTTCTTGCCCGCCTCGACGCCGAGGAGCTCTTCTTTGACGTCAGCGGTCAGTGCCAATCGCGTGGTTCCGTTCTGTGCTGGAGATGCCTGTCGTTCGTGGCCGAAGGGGCCGCGCGCGGCGCTTCACTCCCGGCCGAGGTCGCGGTGCTTGATCGCGACGGCCACCCCGGGAGCATCGCGAAGACGAGTGGCCAGCGCCTCCGCGATGGCCACCGAGCGATGCTTGCCCCCCGTGCAGCCTACCGCGATGGTGGTGTGGCGCTTGTTCTCTCGGCGGTATCCCTCAAGCACCGGCCGCAGCGCCTTGGCGTAGCCGTCGACGAACTCGGAGGCGCCCTCCTGATCGAAGACGAACTGCCGCACCTCCGGGTCGAGCCCGGTCAGGCCCCGGAGCTCCGGCTCCCAGAACGGGTTGGGGAGGAACCGTGCGTCGGCGACCAGGTCGGCGTCGGCGGGAAGCCCGTACTTGAAGCCGAAGCTGAGGATGGTCAGCTGGATGTCTGCGGCGTCCTCGGCGGCGAAGATCTCGTTGACCTCGATCGCGAGCTGGTGGATGTTGAGGTCGGAGGTGTCGATGATGATGTCGGCGGACTCCCGCAGCTCGCGCATGCGCTGTCGTTCCGCGGCGATGCCGTCGAGGATCGTGCCGGTGCCCTGCAGCGGGTGAGGGCGTCGAACGGACTCGAAGCGGCGCACCAGCGCGGCATCCGTGGCGTCGAGGAAGAGCACGCGCACCTGCACGCCGCCGCGCAGCGACTGGATCATGTCCTGGAGATCGGCGAAGAAGCCGCGCCCGCGCACATCGACCACCGCGGCGATCCGCGGCAACGTCGATCCGGCGCGCCCCGCGAGGTCGACCAGCGGCCGCAGCATCTGCGGCGGCAGGTTGTCGACGACGTACCAGTCGAGGTCCTCCAGCGCGTTCGCGGCGGTGGAGCGCCCGGCCCCCGACATTCCGGTGACGATCAGCAGCTCCTGGCGCTGATCGTCTTCCTCAGGATGTTCGTCGGTCATCTCTCGCCTCGGGTCGGGAACGTGACTCGCTCACAAGCCTATGGGGTGGCGTCCCGTTCGGCGGGCGCCGTCCGGATGCCGGGTTCGTCGTCGCCCTGAGCCCCTCCGTCACGCGGGGACCCGTCGTCGCCCTCGTGCAGGGCCGCGTGGACGGCCGCGGCCAGCGCGGGACCGATCCCCCGGACCTCGGCGATCAGCTCCGGGCTCGCACGGCGTAGCCGGGAGACCGATCCGAAGTGCTTCAGCAGTTCGCGCACCCTGGCCGGTCCCAGCCCGGGAATGTCGGCGAGCGCGGAGGAGATGTCGTGCCGGCGCCTCGCGCGCTGGTAGGTGATCGCGAACCGGTGCGCCTCGTCACGGATGCGCTGCACGAGGAACAGCGCGTCGCTGTTGCGGGGCAGGATCACAGGGAAGTCGGAGTCTGGCAGCCAGAGCTCCTCGAGCCGTTTCGCTATGCCGGCGAGCTGGATGCCCACCACCCCCGACTCCTCCAGGGCCCGGCGGGCGGCGGCGACCTGGGGCTGTCCGCCGTCGACGAGCAGCAGCTGCGGGGGGTAGGAGAACTTGCGCGGTCGACCCTCGCCGGCGTCCTCTGACGCAGCGTCTGGATTCGCCTCGGGCCGCAGGTAGGCGAGACGTCGAGTGAGCACCTGGTAGATCGACTCCGTGTCGTCGGTCGATGCCGGGATGCTGAACCTTCGGTATTGGTCCTTGCGCGGGAGGCCGTCCTCGAACACCACCATCGACGCGACGATGTTGGTGCCCGACAGGTGGGACACGTCATAGCATTCCATGCGCAGCGGCGCCTCCGCCATGCCGAGGGCGTCCCTGATGTCCTCCAGCGCCTGGGAGCGCGCCACGAAGTCGGCGCTGCGGCGCGTCTTGTACAGCATCAGCGCGTTCTTCGCGTTCGTCTCGGCGGTCTGCGCCAGCGCCGCCTTCTCGCCGCGCTGCGCGACCCGTAGGCGAACAGTCGACGGGGTCGTCCCGCGTGCGTGCGTGCTCTCGGCATGCTGCCCGCGTCGCACGCCGAGCCAGCGCTCGAGCTCGGCGGCGTCATCGGGGAGCACCGGCACCAGGATCTCGCGGGGAGGCGCGAACTCGCCCTCGTACGCGTTCTCCAGCACGGTCTCGATCAACTCGCCGGCGCCGACGTCGAGCTCCTTGTCGACGACCCAGCTCCGGGTCCCGCGGATGCGGCCGCCACGCACGATGAACTGGTGCACCGCGGCGGCGAGCTCGTCATCGGCGATGCCGAAGACGTCCGTGTCCACGTCGTCGGAGAACACGACTGCCGTCTTCTCCATCACGGCGCGCATGGCCTGGACGCCGTCGCGGTAGCGCGCCGCCGCCTCGTAGTCCTGCGCGTCCGCCGCCTCGCGCATCCGCTGCTCGAGCGCACGCACGTAGCGGGTGTCGTTTCCGGCCATGAACGACACGAAGTCCTCGGCGACCCGGCGATGCTCCTCGATCGTGACCCGGCCGACGCACGGCGCGACGCACTTGCCGATGTCGCCCAACAGACACGGCCGGCCGGTCAGCTCGGCTCGGCGGTACACGCCGTCGGAGCAGCTGCGCATCGGGAACGCCTTGAGCATGAGGTCGAGCGTCTCCCGGATCGCCCACACCTTCGTGTACGGCCCGAAATACCGCGCGCCCTTGATGTTGCGGTTCCTGGTGATCATCGCGCGCGGCACCTCGTCGGCGAGCGTGACCGCCAGGTACGGATACGTCTTGTCGTCACGGAACTGCACGTTGAACGGCGGATTGAACTCCTTGATCCAGGTGTACTCGAGCTGGAGTGCCTCGAACTCGTTGCCGACGACCGTCCACTCGACGCTCGCGGCCGTGGTCACCATGTGCCGCGTGCGCTCGTGCAGGCTGCGCAACGGCTGGAAGTAGTTGCTCAGCCGGGCGCGCAGGTTCTTCGCCTTGCCCACGTACAGGACGCGTTTCCTGGCGTCGCGAAACCGGTAGACCCCGGGTCCGGTCGGGATCTCGCCGGCCTTCGGCCGGTAGGGAACGGTGTCGGCCATCGCGCCTCAGGCGGTCTTCTGCTCGGCGCGCGTGTCGAGTGCGAGGATCTCACGCAGGAAGACGCCGGTGTGACTGCCCTTTGCCGTGGCGATCTTCTCGGGGGTCCCGGTCGCGACGACGCGCCCGCCGCCCGATCCGCCCTCGGGACCGAGGTCGATGACCCAGTCCGCCGACTTGATCACGTCGAGGTTGTGCTCGATGACGATCACCGTGTTGCCCTTGTCGACGAGCGAGTTCAGCACCTCCAGCAGCTTGCGCACGTCTTCGAAGTGCAGCCCGGTGGTGGGCTCGTCGAGCACGTACACGCTGCGCCCGTTGCTTCGTCTCTGCAGCTCGGTGGCCAGCTTGACCCGTTGCGCCTCGCCTCCTGAGAGCGTCGTGGCGCTCTGCCCGAGCCGCACGTAGCCCAGGCCGACGTCGACCAGGGTCTTGAGGTGCCGGTAGATGGCCGGGATCGCCTCGAAGAAGGTGGCGCCCTCCTCGATCGGCATCTGGAGCACCTCGGAGATCGTCTTGCCCTTGTAGTGCACCTCGAGCGTCTCCCGGTTGTAGCGGGCACCCTTGCAGACCTCGCACGGGACATAGACGTCGGGCAGGAAGTTCATCTCGATCTTGATCGTGCCGTCGCCCGCGCAGTTCTCGCAGCGGCCGCCCTTGACGTTGAACGAGAACCGCCCCGGCCCGTACCCCCGGACCTTGGCCTCGGTGGTCTCGGCGAACAGCTTGCGGATGTTGTCGAAGACGCCGGTGTACGTCGCGGGGTTGGACCGCGGCGTGCGGCCGATCGGCGACTGGTCGACGCCCACCACCTTGTCGACGTGCTCGAGACCGCTGATCCGGGTGTGCCGGCCGGGCACCATCCGGGCGCCGTTGATCTGGTT
>JAATFB010000037.1 GCA_015655415.1 Actinomycetales bacterium | reverse complement strand
GTGTTCCGTAGGGTCCACACGAGGTCGAACTGACGTGCCGTGGAGCTCGCCGAGATGCCCGAGCCGACGGCCGGCCGTGTCGGATCGGTGCTGAGTGCGCGTGCAGCGTCGTTCGGTGCAACCGTGATCCGCACGGAGATGGTGTTCGCCCGCTGATCGGCCGTCAGGGTGTAGCCGAGGAATCCGTTGGCCCCCATCCATCCGCCTGGCGGCGGCGTGACCGTCTGCCAGCCGCCCTCGTAGAGCTGTATCTGCGTGACGACGTCCCACCTCAGCAATGGGTCCTGCGCCGTCGTGATCGGCGCGATCGCGGCGAGGTCGAAGGCCTGGTAGACGGTGTCGGAGGGGGGAGCGGGGACGTCGCCCGTCACGGTCGAGTCGGACACCGTCAGCGCTCCGAAGCCGGTCGAGTTGACGCCCCAGTTGAGCACGGTTCCCGCCTGCTCCCCGGACTGGCTGTCGACGGAGGAGAGATCCGCGCTGAACGACGACGGGTCGGTCCAGCGCTTCCCCACGATCAGCTGTCCCTGCCCCGTGTGGGTCTCGATCTGCGCGTCGTCCTGGCCTTCGGCCACACTGCTGGTGATCGTCTCGCCGCCCACGGTGCCCTGGCCCTGCGCCGTCGCGACGTTGACGTAGTCGGAGGGTCCGGCATCCGGAACGCTCGTGGGGTCGCCGCCGTAGCGCTGGTCCGCGCGCGCCTGGAAGCTCACGTTCGGCTGCACGGTGGTGCCCTGCGGGAAGCCTGCGGAGTTCGTGAAGACGAACCGCAGGCCCGTGATCTGGTCCTGGAGCGCAGCGGGGATGTCGCACGAGTACGATGCGGCGGGCGGGTTGCTCACCGGACCGCACGCGGTGAGGTCCTGCCAGCTGTCGCCGTCGTCGGTCGTGTAACGGATCGTCAGCGTCGAGCCCTCGGGTATCGCGGTGGGCGCGATCTCGACCGGGTTGAACGCGTTCCACAGGCTCGAAGCCTGGTGGGGGCTCGGCGCGGTGTCGTCCACGGTGATGGACGTGGGCCTCACGAACGCGGAGTCGGTGCTCGTCGTGGCTCTCAGCTCCGACACGACCGTTCCGCCCGGCGCGACGGGAGTGCTCGGCAGGACGGTCTTTGCGAACTGGAGGTCGATGTCGGGTGCGTAGACGCTCAGGTCGGCATCGTGCGAGTCCTCCGCGGTCTTCGTCCCGCTGGTGCCGGTGACGTCGACGCTGTTCGTCGTCGTCACGAAGCCCTCTCCGTCGGGGACGAAGTCGATGTCCGGAACCACCTGGAACGGCACGGATGCCGCCGCGTTCTGCTGGATCGGGCCATCGAACACGATGTCGAACCCGGTGACCCAGCTGCCGGCCGGCGGGTCGGCAGCCGGCGTGTCACCGCTGGCGAAGTCCTGCGTCGAGGTGGAGCCGTCCCCGTACCGCCAGGTGATGTGCGCACCCGTCGACCCCGCCGGGAAGGTCGGGGGCGCCGAGAAGCCGGTGAATCGCAGCGTCCGCGTGAAGTAGTCGTGGTCCGAGACGGTCAGGGATGCGAGCGGGCCATCCGACGCGTTGGTGGCCGTGATGGTGCCGACGGCCGGCTCACCGGCGGGTATGCGGTCGGGTGCGAACGACTTGCCGGCCCGCACGGCGATCGTGACGGGTGTCACGGTGTGGCTGGCGGAGGCGTCCTTCGTCGCTGGGGCGTGACCGGGAACCGTGACGGTGCCGGACGCAGTGTTAGCGGCGGTCCACCCGCCCTCCAACGACGCGCCCGTGTCCCGGTTGGACTGGCGTTGCGCGAGCTGGATGTCCACGCCTCCCGCCGCGCCGCCTGGCACCATCACCGGATCGCCCGACTCGTCCAGGAAGGTGACGCGCAGACCGGCGACCGCCGCGTCCGGAACCGGGACGGCCACATCGTCGGGTGGACCCGCGTCGCCCTGCACCCAGCTGTATTCGCCCGTGACCGGGTCGGACGCGTAGGCGTCGACGCGAACCTCGGTCGCACCCTCGGGCAACGTGATCGCGCCCAGCCCGGCGAAGTCGGTGTACAGGAATGGGTTGCCGGGGTCGAGGGCGGTCGCGCCGTCTGTCGCCGTCGACGGCTCCTGCACGACGAGGGAGGAGGCGGGGACGTTGGACGCGTTCTGCGTGGTGAGGGCCACGGTGGACTGGGCGCCGGGCGAGAACTGCTCCGTGGTCGGCGACCAGCTCTTGGTGGTCGCCGTGTCGACCGAGACCGGCACGTTCACGGTCACGCTGGCCTGGCTGGACTGCGTGGCCGCATTGTCCGCGGCCGCACTCGCCCGGTTCGTGATCGCCTGCCCGTTGTACTGCCAGGTGGGCGGGAGGTTCGCGGGCACTCTCAGCGTCATCGACAGGGAGTACGACGTGCCGGCGGCGAGGCCCACCTGGCCGCCGCCGAGGTTCCGGATGAACGAGAGGGTCGTGGTGCACGGCGGGTCGGCGGTGACGACGCCGCCGGTGCAGCCCGTGGTCGCCAGACGCCATGCCGTGGGGTCCTGCGGCGTGACGGTCGTGGAGACGAGGGTGAAGCCCGCGAACTCGGCGGGAAGGGTGTCCGTCGCCGCCGCGTTGACGCAGTCCACATCGTCGCAGCCCACGCGGATCTGGAAGGTGAACTCGTCGCCGGGCGACAGCGTCGCGGTCTGCCCGCCGTTGACGGTCTTCGAGATCTCCAGGGCCCCGTCTGCGGCCGCGGCCGGAGCCGCCCCGATGAACAGCCCGCTGACGACCATGAGGCCCGCCGCCAGGATGCTGGTCACCCTCACCCGTAACGAGACCCTGTGCATGCGTCGCCCCCCTGTGTACGCCCGACGGATGCGTCCCGACCGGAATGCCCGCGGGTCCGGACGTGGTTCCGCCCGCCGTCGGCCGCAACTGCCATCATGCCGTGGGGAGCGCCGTCACCGCACCTCAGAACGCCGCCCCTTACGGGGGTAGTCGGGCCGTACCGCGTCGGCGCGGCCGGCCGTCAGCCGGTCTTCGTCAGCGTTCCACCACGAAGGTCTCGCCTGGTCGCACCGCCCTCAGCTGATAGGCGCCGGCGAAGCCCAGCGCCTGGGTGGTCCAGCGCGGTGTCACGGTGCGCGCCGCCGCGTCGAACCAGAGCGTCAGCCGATGCGGTGTGTCCACGAAGGCGATGTCGACCCGCGCGGCGCCGGATCCGATCGTGCCGCCTCGGACGGCGACCGGCACCTCGAGGCCGCCGGCCTCGTCGCCCTCCGTCACCGCCCATTCCGTCTCGCCGATCCGGCCCGTCACCGTGCCAGTCGGGGTCGCCGCGCTGCGCACCGGCGTGATGGCGGCCGCCCAGGGCTCCGTGACCGCGCCGTCCGCGTCGGCACCCGAGTCCTCGTGCAGCGTCACGTGCCACCCGTCCGCGGTGCGGTGCAGGGTGACACGGGTGAGGGCGGTGTACGCCTCGCGCGACTCCGCATCGTCCGCCCGGAGGTAGTCGCCCTCCCCGTTCGTCCCGAGCTCGCCGAGGGCATGGAGGCCGCCCGGGAACGGGATGCTGCGCTCGATGCGGTGCAGGGACTCGCCGCCGCCGGGCTGCGGACGCAGTGGCACGTCGCGGAACGCCGGGAGCAGGTGTCTCCAGACGCGATCCAGGAGATCCTGCGTGTCGACGGTCTGCGAGGTGATCGCGACGACCGCGTCGTGCTCGGGAAGCACGAGACAGAACTGGCCGAACGCGCCGTCACCGCGGAAGCCGTGCCGCGAGACCCAGAACTGGAACCCGTAGCCCTGCTGCCAGTCCGAGTCGGCCGCCGCGGGATCGCCGGCAACCGCGTTCGCCACCTGCTGTCCGGTCGCCTCGCGCACCCACCATTCCGGCAGCAGCCGTCGGGCTCCCCACCGTCCGCCGCCGAGATATAGCTGGCCGAGCTTGGCGACCGCCTCAGGCGAGGCGAAGAGCCCCGAGAAGCCCAGGTCGACGCCGGCAGGCTGCTGCTGCCAGCCGAGCGGTCCGATGCCCAGGGGCTCCAGGAGCCTCGGCCTCAGGTACTCGGTGAGCACGGTGCCCGACTGCCGCTGGACGATGGCGCCGAGCGTGTACGTCGCCAGCTGGTTGTAGGTGAAGACGCTGCCGGGCTCCCGTTCGGGCGGGGTCGCCAGGAAGGCGCGGATCGGGTGCGCACGGTCCGCCCCGAAGGCGACGATCATGTCGTTCAGGTGTCCGGTCGCCATGGAGGCGAGGTGTCGCACCAGGATGCCTCGGCTCGCCGGCGCGACGCTGTCCGCGTACTCCGGGAAGTAGTCGGCCGCGGGCGCGTCCAGGTCCAGCAGTCCCTCTGCCGCGGCGAAGCCGGCGGCGGTGCTGGTGAAGCTCTTGCTCAGCGAGTAGACGAGCTGCGGTCGGTCGATCACGTACGGCGCCCATGCGGCCGAGGCGATCATCGCGCCATGCCGGAGGACGATCAGCGCGTGGGGGTCGTGGGCGGCATCCGCATCGAGCTCATCGACGAGGTCGCGGATGCCCGCCGGATCGACGCCCTCCGCCTCCGCGGTGCTGGTGCGCCAGATGTTCTGCGCCTTCGGGCCCTCGTCGGCGGAATCGGCGGATCGGGTCGGGCTCACAGACACGGGCATCCTCTCGTCGTTGTGCGGTTCGAGCCTCTCACGGCGGCCTGGACGGTGCACGCCCGGCCGTCCGGAGGCCCTCATCGCACCCTGGCCTCCGGCGCCGAACGCGAATTGAGCAGATCTTGAGGCTTTGCCGCGCTCGCGGTGCCGACAGCACTGACATCATGGTGGCTGCCGCGGTTTCCGCGGAGCCCTCAACCCGCTATGGACGGTATTCCAACCCGAATGGAACCGTCTCGCCCGACGGACTTTCGTCCCGAGGTCGTGGTCCGGTGCCGGGCCCGTCGCTCGCTGTCACGCGAGGATCTGGACGGGCCTGGCACAGCGGCGCCGATGCCCGGCATTCCCGCCGATGGCCGGCACTTCCCTACGCACCGGTTCGCCGAGTGTCCGTGGCGGCCGTGGCGATCATCCTTCCGTTCTGCATGAAGAGCGACTGCGTGCCGCTCGGCGTGAAATCCACCTCGATGTCCGTCTGGAGACGGAACTCGCCGAATGCGGGGAACCCGATCGTCAGAAAGCGAGGCGGCAGGCCGAACTCGTCCTCGTGGACCCGCGCCGCCGCGTGCAGGAGCAGCATTCCCGGCAGGTGGTCGACCGGGTGGTCGAAGAAGAACGGGTCCGACTCGTTCACGCCGAGTCGCGCCTTGAGATGATCGCCCTCGCGGCGCAGCACGTGGATGAGCTCGGTGACCGATCCCCGGACCTCGTCGTCGAGTGGTCGGGCGTTGCGCCGGAGCATGCGGTAGTCGCCGTCGGCGAGGATGCGGGCATCCACGTGTCCTGAGGCGAGGCCGGGCAAAACGTAGTCGACATCGAGCACATGGGGGACGCCCTTGCGATAGCCGATGTCGGCGAACGTGACCTCGAGCCTTCCCTCGAGTGCTCCGAAACGCGGGAAGCGGACGGCCTCCGCCTCGACCCGCACCGTCATCGTCGAGACGACGAAGTGCGTCGACTGGCCCATTCCGAGTCCCGCAACGCAGATCGCCAGCCCCGCCTGACGGAACGCCTCCGCCAGGAGGGTGACCGGCACGATGTCCGGAACGGGGTGGCAGAGCCAGTGGCTGCGCGGTATCTCGACATCGGCGTACCAGACGCGCTCGGTCGACCGCTCGATCGCCCAGACGAGCGTCTCGGAACGTGTGGAGCGATGGGCGGCGCTACTGTCGATGAGAGCCAACTGACGCACCTTCGGCTTGATCCGCTCGCATCCGGGGCGGTGCGCCGAACCCTGTGGTCGGGCCACCGGTCGGCCGCATGGGGTACGGTCGGGCGAGGCATTTCCACACTATCGGCGCGGGACACCGCACGGTGTCCGTTCGACACACCCCCATGCGGTGGTCAATTGCTCCGCATGGCGACGGCGGCGGTTCTCATGGGCGCAGCGGAAAGGTCGAGAGCGGCGTCGACTCGGCGCGGACCGGGAGCCTGACGGTGAAGGTGGAGCCGTTTCCGGGCTCGCTGGCGACCGCGATGCTGCCGCCGTGGGCGGCCACGATGGTCTGCACTATCGTGAGCCCGATCCCGACCCCCTGGATCGCCGCGTCACGGGCGTCCCTCGCCCTGAAGAACCGGTCGAAGAGCCGCGCCTGGTCAGCCCTGCTGATCCCGCGCCCGTTGTCGGCCACGGTGATCACCACGGTCTCGTCCTCACGCGCGAGCCCGACCGTGATCACTCCGCCTTCGGGCGAGTACTTCGTCGCGTTCGAGATGAGGTTGTCGACGACCTGCCTGACGCGCCCGGAGTCGACGTGCGCGAGCACGGTGGCCTTGGGCATCTCGAGTCGCATCGTCTGGTGAGCCGCCTCGAGGGCGGGCCGGAACGTCGAGACGGACTGCACGAGCAGTGCGGACAGGTCGACCGGCTCGATGCGCAGCGACAGCTCGCGGGTGCTCGTGCTCAGCAGGTCGCGGATCAGCGTGAGCATCTGCTCGGCGCTGCGCTGGATGGTCCGGAACTCCTTGCCGAATCCCAGCGCGTCGATGTCGTGCCCGTCGTCGATGAGATCGAGGTAGCCGACGATCGACGTCAGCGGGGTCCGCAGCTCGTGCGAGACGGTCGCGAGGTATTCCTCTCGGATCTCGATGGCGTTCGCCAGGTCCGTGACGTCATAGGTTACGACGGCCGAGCCGAGCCGTTCTCCGGTCGGCTTGCTGATGACGTGCGCCTCGGTGACCACCGCGCGTTGCTCTCCGCTCGGGTCGCCCATCCAGTAGATGAGGCCGCGCTGGTCGCCCTCTAGGGTTTCGGAGACGATGTTCTTGCCCTCCTTGACCCGTGTGCGTCGATCCGAGCCGTAGACGTGGGTGCTGAGCCCGGTGGCCGGATCGAAGCCGGCCAGGCCGAGCAGCCGCTCGACCATGCGGTTGTGCAGCTTCGGCTGGTTGTCGGTGTCGTAGAAGATGACGCCGACGTTCACCGCATCCGCGATCGAGCGGACCACGACCCCGAGGTCGTCCATCTCGTCGACCAGGCGCCTCAACTCTGCTGAGGTCGCCTGAAGCCGGTCCTCGGATTCCCTCTGCCTGTCGCGCAACCAGAGCTCAGAGACGGCGCGCCCGACCTGGATGCCGACGAACGAGCTCAGCCCGCGCTCGTACTCCGTTCGTCGCACCGGAGAGGTCATGTCGGCGATGAGCAGCACGCCCTGCGCCCCGTCCTCGAACGCGATCGGAGCGGCGATGCCCTTCAGACGGTCATCGCCGAACAGCGCGCGGAGGGCGTCACGGTCGCCGTCGCTGACGAGGTCGACGGCGGGATTCGCCTTCCGAAGCTCCATCGGCGTGGGGGGTCGCCCGACGGGTCGCGTGATCGGCCGGACCAAGGTCTCCGCCGTCTCGACCAGTTCGGGGGCCGCGCCGCCCTGCGACGTCCAGACCAGCGGGGTCGAGCCATCGCGCACCGGATCCGCCGGGATGACGACGGCCGCGGCGTGGGCGCCGAGGAGGCCACGCACGCCCTCCGTGGCGGTCGCCGCGACATCCTCGAGCGTCTCGGCGGCGTGCACCGCGAACGCGAGCTCGGCCGTCTGCCTCCGCAACCGCTCGGCATCCTCGGCCCGTGCTCGCCGTCGGGACGCGCGCTCGCTCAGAAGCCTGACACGCACGGCCAGCTCCTCGACGACGTCGTCAAGCAGGACGAAGTCACGATCGACGGAGGACACCAGCAGCTCGGTGTCGAGCAGGTCGGTCGACTCGACCACCGCCAGCACGGGGCGACGTGTGTCCCCGGCGACGACCGTCTCGACAGTGGCGACGTCCGGGCCCACGCCGGCGACGGCCAACGCCGACTCCGCCGCGCTCGCGCACGACCCGTTCGCGGCGAAGACCACCACGGCGAGCGGATCGGCGCCCTGAGATGGCCCTGGCATCGCGTGCTCCTCTCCCACCGCCACGCTAGAGGATGTCGGCCTCCGCTGCGAGGGCCGGACCCCTCGGCAGGAGCGCCGGCCGAGTCTCTTGATCGAGTCTTGAGCAATCCCCGCGCCGAATCCGCCGGACGGCCGCGCAGACTGATCACGTCACCGCGGCGCAAGGCTTCGATGCCGCACTGCAAGACCGATGATGGGGGCGCCCCCAACCCGAATGGGGACGCCCCTCTCTCTCCTCAAACCCGAGACTCACCTCAACCCGAATGTGTGTGGTCCCTCGGTACACCGCGTCGTCACGACTGCGGTGCGGAGAACACCAGAATATCCGCACCGGCCGGAAGTTATCCACACAATGAGCGAATGGGGAACCGCCGGTGTCTCCCGCGAACGTGGGTCACTCGCGAGGCGCCGCCAGGCGATAGCCCACTCCCCGCACGGTCTCGATGAGATAGGGCGACGCGGCACTGTCCCTGAGCTTCTTGCGCAGGTTGCCGATGTGCACCTCGACCCCGCGGCGGTCGGCATCGCCGACGTATGGGTTCGCGACGTAGCTCTCGCCACGCAGCAGTCGTGCGAGCTCGTCCTTGGTGCGCACCGAGCGCCCCGACTGCAGCAGCGCCTGGAGCAGTTCGAACTCGCTGCGGGTGAGATCGAGCTCCCTGCCGTCGCGTTCGACGATATGGGTGTCGGGATCGAGGACGACGCCGTTGTGGCGCAGTACCGCCCGGCGTCCCGATACGCCCGGCCCCTTTCCACCCCCGGCGGTCTCGGCGTCCGGGGAGACATGGCTCGCCGTCGCCTGCTCCACAGTGCGCGGACGGCGCAGCATGGCCTCCGCCCGAGCACGCAGCTCGCGAGGACGGAACGGTTTGAGCACGTAATCGTCGGCACCGGAGCCGAGTCCCTGCAGCGCGTCGATCTCCTCGTCGCGCGCCGTCAGCATGATGACGTACGCGCTGCTGATCGCTCGGATGCGCTTGGCGGTCTCGAACCCGTCGATGCCCGGCATGTTGACGTCGACCGTCACCAGGACGGGATGCCGCCTCTCAACCTCGGCGACACCGTCCACACCGTTCGAGACGGCAACGACCTCAAGCCCCAACTGGGCGAGCACCGTGCCGATCAGGTCGCGGATGCGATCGTCATCCTCGATGACGACGACACAGTCGCCCTCCACCGCTGCCATGCCTCGAAGCGTAGCAATCGTGCGCCCACGCCTGCACCGGTCTGTGCATCGCACAGCATCGCAGCGCGGCATCGCATCGGACCCGACACCCAGGCGCGCCCTAGGCTGGTGTCACCATGAGACAGGCGCGAGGCGCGACACGGCGGGACGAGATCATGTGTGCCGCCGCCGCCGAGTTCGACGAGGTCGGCTACGCGGGCGCCTCCCTCTCGAGCATCGCCGCACGGCTGGGCCGGACCAAGGGCGCCATGAGCTATCACTTCTCGTCGAAGGCGTCGCTGGCGCGCGAGGTGGTCGTGACCCAGTACCGACAGTGGGAGGTCGTGCTCGAACGGCTCCGAGACGACGGGCATTCGGGCCTCGACGCGACGGTGATGCTCTCGTTCATCGTCGCCGGCCGGTTCCGCGACGACGTCCTGGTGCGCGCCGGCATCCGGCTGCAGCACGACGCCGGCCTGCACGACGGCGACCTTCCCACCCCGTTCCTGGGGTGGATGCGGATCGTCGGCACCCTGCTGACGGAGTCTGAGCCGCCCGTCGCCCTGCCCCCGGGTCTCGATGCGCAGTCCGCCGCCGAGGTGCTGGTGGAGGCGTTCACCGGTCTGCAGCAGGTCGCACACCGGCTGAGCCGGGCGCGGGACATCGACGCGCGCGTGGAGCATTACTGGCTCCTGGTGCTTCCGGCCTTCGGCGTGGAGGACGCGCAGCACAGAGTGGAACGCCTGCGGGCGGCATCCGCAGCATACTGATCTCCGCAGAGCGCTGAGCGGACCGGGCGTCCGCCTGACCGGCCCACGCCTCCCCTTTGGGGGCTTGGGGGGAGCCAGACGTTCGTCTAGATTGTCGCGGGGGGACATGACCGACGAGGGACGTGACCGACGAGAGGGATCCCAGCGCGTGTACAGAGTGCCAGCGAGGCCGGAGCACCTCTGCGGCTTCGGACGAGCGAACGCTCGCGCGCCGCGAGGACTCGGGCCGCTGAACCGACCTCAGGCAAGGTGAGCCGCTCCGCGAACCGGACGGCGGTCGTCATCGAGGACGACGAGGGGATCCGGTCTCTCATTCGTGCCGTGCTCGAGGGCGCGGGCCTCGACGTGGTCACCGCGACGAATGGCCTCGACGGCATCGCGGCGGTGCGCGCCTCCGCCCCCCTGGTGGTGACGGTCGACATCCGGATGCCCGGCATGAGCGGCATCGAGACGACACGGCGCATCCGATCGCTCTCCGACGCCCTCATCGTGGTGCTGAGCTCGAGCGGGGCGGAGCGCGATGAGCTCGCGAGCATGGAGTCCGGCGCGGACGTCTACATCGTCAAGCCGTTCCGTCCTCGCGAACTGCGCAGACACGTCGAGGCGCGTCTCCGCCAGCTCCCGGGCTGAGGCTCCGCGCCCAGTCGCTCAGGACTGGGGAAGCGGGCGGACGAGCTCCTCGAGAGACGCGAACCTGCCGTCGTCGGCGATCTCGGCGAAGAGGTACACCTCCTGAGAGGCGGTCGAGCCGCCGCGCTGCGTGGCCGTGAGGATGTGCCGTTCCGCGTACGCGGATCCCTGCGTCAACTCGGCCAGGACGCGGATGTCGACGTGGTCGAGGATCGTCCGCAGCCGGGTCATCTGCTCCGCGAAGCCGGCGCGATCGAGCCATTCGCCGTTGGTGCTCTGCCGGAAGTCCTCGGCGAAGTGCCGATCCAACGCCTCGTCCACCGGCAGGCCGGTGTCGTTGAGCAGGTCGTTCAGGGCCGCGGAGATCGATGGCATCCGGATCCTTCAGAGACGAGAGAGAGAAAGGAGTAATGCTCACCGTATCGTGTTCCGTGGCCGGCGTGAACGGCCCGTCAGCCCCGTGGTGCCAGCGGCAGGTCGATCGGCATGACGGGCCAGGATCGTTGCTCGGCGAGCGCGACCAGCGCGGGATCGGACCCGACAACCACGGGGCGGCCGACCCGCTCGAGAAGCGGCAGGTCGCTCGGATGGTCGCCGTAGCCCCAGGTCTGCGAGACGGTGCCGAGCGTGGACAGGTATGCCTCGACCGCGCGACGCTTGTCGTCGTCGATCATCGCCTCGCTGATGGCACCGGTGTAGCGGCCGTCGTGCACCTCCAGCCGCGTGCAGAACAGCATGTCGACGCCGAGGTCGTCGGCGAGCGGACGCAACGGGGGATCGAACGATCCCGACACGAGCACGACGCGGTCGCCGGCGGCCTGGTGCTCGCGGAGCCGCTCCAGCACGTTGGGCCGGAAGAACCCCGGCTGCGCCGACGCCTCCGCGTACCAACGGCGTCCCGCCTCCAGTACGCCCTCCTGCGGCTGCCCCGCCCAGATGCGGAAGTAGCGGCGGTTGAACTCGGCACGGCTGAGATGCACCACCTGCTGGCCGAGCTCCCGCAGCCGGTCGGCGGAGATCATCGAGGGCACGACCTTCAGGTAGTGGAGCAGGAAGGATTCCAGCGTGCGCACCGAGACCACCGTCTCGTCGACGTCGAAGAAGGCAACGCCTGGGGGCTGGGACATGGGACTCGCTCTCCTCGCAGACCGCTCCGCCGCCGCGGGCCGACACGGCTCAGGGTACTGCAGCGCACAGGTCGTCGGGCCCGCCGCCGTCACGAGGCTCCCGGATGCGACGGACCGCCGGTTCGTGTCTCTTCATCCCCTGGTGGGGTCGGACTCCGGAGCAGAAACGCGCACGGAGCCGACCTTCGTCCCGCTCACAGATTCTGTGCCGCAGATGTGGCGCCGTCATCGTGAATTTATTCGTGTGGCGTGTACGCGTGCTGGTGACCCAGCGCTCGCTTGGGGCATCGGTCTGGCCATCGTGCACGGCGAACGACAGTCCAACGAGCACGTCGCCTGCCCTGCCATCATGGTTCCATGACCGCGTCCTGGAACGACCGAGTCGATCATTTTCAAGAGTCGGCCGACGACAGCAACCCGGACCTCGTGGTCGCAGAGATGAGCTCGCTTCTTCAGGAGCGTCCGGCTGGCGATCCCGCTGTACCGCAAGGCTCTCCCGAACGGGCTTTCTGGCGACAGGCGTCCACAAGCACTTATCCAGCTGGCCAGCTCGCTCCGTAACGCCGGAGATGCGCAAGCAGCCATCGACTTGCTGCGACACTTTGCGCCGGAAACAGTGGCCGGAGCTGAGGGCCAGGCGTTCCTCGCGCTGGCACTCTACGACGCTGGTCAACCTGGTGCTGCTCTCCGCATCGCACTCAAAGCACTCACGCCGACGCTGCCGCTCTACGGCCGCGAGATCTCGTCCCACGCTGACGAGCTCACGCCGAACACGCCTGCCCGTTGAAAGATCCCTTCTCGTGCGGATTCAGGTCGCGAGCGGGCCGAGGAGCCGGCCGGTGCTCAGTCCGGGTAGCGCCCCCCGCTCCACCGCGCCAGACGAGAGGCTCGGACCTGACGCCCTGTACGCAGATGCGATGTCAACGCGGACGCAGCTCGAGCCGGGTCGAGACGTCAGGTGGCGGCAGATGGCGTCGTGGGAGATCCACCACTGCGGCTCGCCGGGGAAGCTGCGCCGCAACCACGCGGCGATCTGCTCCGGAGCGCCTGACGAGTCGAAAACCCCGTAGTCCCGCAGACAAGCGGCCCGAGACGACGGGAACAGCTGAGGTGATAGGCCCGGGCGAGACAGGTTTGACACCTCTTTCCGACTCCCGACGAGCCGCCCAGCCGCTGGCGAACTGTTGACCGTCGCGAACGGCTGTGGACCCGACGGGCCGCGTGCAACGTGTGATGCTCCTGCCTGGCGGCGTCACGGTCGAGCGGCCACTGCTATCGCAGCCTGACGAGTCCGAGTTGGGCGAGCATGCCGAGGATGTCCTCGCCGAACCATCCCTCAGTGATCTTGCCGTTCTCGACGGTGTAGATGCCGATGCCGAGCCATTCGGCGTGCGCCCCGGTGGTGGCGGCACCCATGAACTCGCCGACCTGGATGCCGGAGTTCGTGAGACGGACGACGACATTGTCGCCCGCGACGATGGTCTCCTTAACGTCGAGGTGCATGCCCTCGAAGGCGCCGGCGGCCATGTAGGCCTTGTACTCAGCGAGGCCGTGGATGTCGCCCATGCTGCCGCCGTGCCATTGAAGGTCCTGGTCCCAGATCTCGTCGATGCCGCGAACATGCACGACGCGGTCGCGGCCGTCGAGCTCGCTCTCGCTGAAGCAGAAGCGCTGCTCGGTCACCCGCTGATCGATGACTGTCAGGTCGACGAGCAGACCGGGGAGATCCTGCCGGTTCTGACGATCGTGACCGATAACGGCGGCCCGTTCCGCTCGTTCACGTTTGAAGCGTTCATCGCAGTCCACCCCGAGCTGCGGCATGTTCGCACGAGGGTTCGCACGCCGGGGCAGAACGGGTCACGCGAACGCGGCGTCGGGACGATGAAGTACGAGTGGCTGTTCCGAGAGGAGGTCGACGAAGGCCTCCAGCTCCTCGAGCACGTGAACGCTTACCGGCACGACTACAACCACGTTCGCCCGCACGAAGCGGTCGCCTGGAACCGCCCCGCTGACGTCTACGCCGGCACCACCAACCCCAACTTCGAAATCGAAGAAACCCTGCCAACTACTTGACGCGGGACACAAGCGTTCGATCTTGCCGTTGGTCTGTGGGCGGTAGGGGGGCGGGTCTTCTTCGCAGTGGTCCCGAGCTCTGCGCAGGTATCGCGCCAGGCGTATGACTTGTAGGCCGAGCCGTTGTCCGAGAGGACCCGCTCGACGGTGACGCCACGTTCGGCGAACCAGGACACCGCGCGGCGGAGGACTCCGATCGCAGTCTCCGCCTTCTCGTCAGAGCAGATCTCGGCGTAGGCGACGCGGGAGTGGTCGTCGATGACGGTGTGCACGAACGCGGTGCCCAACCGTGGCTCGTAACGGTCGTTCCTGCTCTTCGTGCGGGTGGCGGTGGCCTCGCGGTTGCGTTCGCCCTGGACGCGTCCGAGGAACCGCCAGCCGCCACCGTCGGGAACGTTGCCGAACTTCGTGACGTCGACATGGATCAGCGAGCCGGGATGATCATGCTCGTAACGGCGGATCGGTTCACCAGTGACCCGATCGATCGCTTGGAGTCTGTTGATGCGGCAGCGCACCAGGACCGCGTGGACGGTCGAGGCGGGAAGCCTGAGCTCGCCGGCGATCTGGACCGGGCCGAGGCGGCGTCGCCACCGCCGCCTCACGATCCGCTTGACCTGCGGCAGTGGCGTCCTCGTCGGCATCGATCGTGGCCGGCTGGACCGGTCCGCCATCCCGGCCGGTCCTTCGGCTCGATACCGTTGCGCCCATTTGCGGGCGGTGACGGGCGAGACCATGAACATCTTCGCCGCGACCGACGGCGGCCAGCCGTCCTCCACGATCGGGCGCGCCAGCCGGAGACGGGCGCGAGGGGTCAGAGCAGCGTTAGCGTGGGACACGAGGACCCCCAGGTTGTGAAGCGGTTCCTTGAACAGCTCCACATCACAACCGGAGGCCCTCGCCCCTCAACTCCTCACAGCCGTGTCGCCGAAACAACGCCCCTGGACATCACACCTAGCCGCCCTTGATCGCGTCCGGGATCCTGCTGATCCTGTTCGTCACCCGACAGCGAATGGCCGGTGCTCGCGCGCTGCTGCCGCTCACGGTGATCATCGATCGCAACCGAGGAGCAGCATTCCTCGCGATCCTGGCCAACGGCGCCGGAATGTTCGGAGCGTTCCTGTTTCGGCACCTACTACCTGCAGACGATGCTCGACTACACACCCCGGCAGACGGGCCTGGCGTTCCTGCCGCAGATCGTCGTCCTCGCCGTGGTCGCGCAGCCGTCCTCGAACCTGCTACTGCCGCGCCTGGGTCCGAAGCTACTCGTGCCCGCGGGAATAGGGATGTGCTGCTCGCACAACTCGACATCGACAGCACCTACCTGACAGGCGGGCTCCCAGGGCTGATCGTCCTCGGCATCGGCATGGGGCTGGCGATGCCGGCCTCTATCCAGACCGCGACCCTCGGCGTGAGGGCAGACCACGCCGGCGTCGCGTCGGCGGTCGTCTCCACCGCGCAGCAGATCGGAGTCGCCATCGGAATCGCCGTACTCAACACCCTCGCCGCCACCGCCGCCACCGACTACACGACCTCGCACGCCACGACGAACCCGCCATCAGCGGCAGTCCTGACGCACGCGCAGATGGCCAGCTACACGACAGCATTCTGGTGGTCGGCGGCAATCTTCCTCGCTGGCGCACTGATCACGGCCTTCGTCTTCCGCCGCCGCACTCGTGCCGACCGTGGCCATGACTGATGACCGGCCCAGGCCCCCGCTTCGCCATGCCCGGCCACCTCATCGTCGACGCCGGTCCCGCAGGGCGAGAAAAAGGAGGCGACGTTCAGCAGGCCGTCCGGCCGGCCGACTCGCAGAGCAGTCGCTGGAGCAGGCGAACGAAGAGAGCGTCGGCCAGCGTCCATCATGCCATGTTCCGCAGCCCGTCCGCCGCACGAGACACCCGCAATCAGGCTGTCCCGTGCGGGGACGAACACGGGTGACTGTCAGTTGCGTTGGGCCTCGATTGTAACTAGTTTCAGAGACGGCGCCCCGGAGGAAGAGGCACCACGCAGAGAGGAACGATGACAGACAAGCACGGCCCTCGGCACGCGATGACGGGTCGCTTCCGCGTGCAGGGCAGCCGGGCGCGACGGCGATGCGCCAAGTTCCCGAGACAATCCACGACCCGTGAGGGCGACCGATGAGCGTGATACGGACGGCCGAAGAAGCACCAGGTCGGGGTTGGCGCCGCAGCGACTGGGAACGTCGTGCAGATCGCCTCCTCGAGGCCGCTTCCTCTTTCCAGACTCCGTCGGGTGCGCAGTTCCGCCTCCCTGGGCCCGCGTCGGCCACGGGCGGACGCAGCGACGGAATGGAAGGGTTTGCGCGCACATTCTGGCTTGCGGCATGCCGCATCCCCTTTGCCGAGCCCACTCGACGCGATGAACTCGCGGAGCGATATGCGCGCGGCTTCGCGACGGGGGTCGACCGCCGCCACCCTGAGCACTGGCCGGATGGGCGGGAGACGCCCCAGGCCATGGTCGAGACGGGCTCCCTCGCATTCGGGCTCTTCGAGACGCGACGCTGGATCTGGCACCACTTCACTCCCGACCTTCAGCAGCGGGTCGGCGAGCAATTGCTTGCAAATGTCTCACGAAGCGGGATCAACGGCAATTGGCTGCTGTTCCGCGTGCTCACGCACGCCTTTCTCCGCTCGGTCGGCTGGGACATCAGCCCCAGTCAGACGATGCACGACCTGGACGCGATCGAGTCGTACTATCGCGGAGACGGCTGGTACTCCGACGGTGGAGACAGCGACGCCACGAAATTCGACTATTACAACGCCTGGTCGATGAATATGTATCCGCTGCTGTGGGCGCGGATGGAGGGCGATGCGCTCGATCGCGAGCGCGCCGCGCGCTTTCGGGCCCGATCCGTGCAGCACGTGCAGAGCCTTGTCCATATGATCGGTGGTGACGGCGGCCCAGTGTTCCAAGGGCGCTCGCTCACGTATCGCGCCGCCATGGTCTCGTCGCTCTGGGCGGCTGCACTACATGAGCGCGAGTCGGTTTCCGGCCCAGCGCTGGCCGGCATCCAGCCCGGCCTCATTCGACGGGCGTCGAGTGCTGTGCTCGCCTACTTCGACCCGGCCGTGGACGCCGCCGCCGGACGGCTCAGTCTCGGCTGGTCGCGCGAGTTCCCTGCGATGGCACAACGCTACTCCGGCCCGGGATCGCCCTACTGGATGAGCAAGGCATTCCTGGGCCTTCTGCTTCCGCCGGAGCACCCGACCTGGACCGAGCCGGACGTGCCTCTGCCGATCGAAAGCGCAGATTTCGTGCGCCCCGAGCCGGTGCCAGGATGGGTCCTCGCAGGCGAGCGTGAATCAGGAATAGTCCGTCTGGTGAACACCGGGACTACCCGTCGATTCGCGGAAAGAGACCCGCACTCCCAAGACCTGCGTGACGATCCGAACTACGCGCGATTCGCCTACTCATCGGCAACCGCCCCTGTGCTTGACGGACGGACGGTTCCGGTTCCGCTTACCGTTCCTGCCACCGCACCCGGGAACGATCCGCGGCTGCGGCTTCGCGAACTCGCACCAGGGGACGAGGCATCGCTGCCCGACAACTCGGTCGTCGTGATGACCCCAGATGGCCTCCCGGCCGTTGTTGACTCGATCAGGAGCACGTCAAAGGATGCCGGTCCCCGGCGGTCCGCGCGTTTCTCCCTCCTCAGCGCGCCCGGCGAGGCTCCGTTCCGCGTGGAGGGAGAGCTCATCTCGACGGTCACGGCCCACGAGGAAGTCAGGTCAGTCCGAATACTCACGCCGTTCGACGGTGACGTCGTTCTCACGGGATACGCCGTCGCCGCTGCATCCCCCGTCGTCGGGCGATGCGATGGCGTGTCTGCGGTGTGCGACGGCGAATCGATGCTTCGCAGCATGCTGACCGTCGAGCACGGCGACGGTGTGCCCATGTGCTCGATCGCCGGCGCCACCGCGTTCGGCAACCGATCGCTTCTGCCCGCGGCTCGCTTCCCGGGCGGTGGAGACGGACGTGAGATGAGGGTGCGGATCGTGTTGGGCACCACGCCCGGAAGCACAAGGAGACGCACCACGTGACAATCATCGATCCGAGAGATCAGGGGGCGGCCGGAGACGGTTCCGCGAAGGACACGGTGGCGATCCAGTCAGCGATCGACGCCTGCTCCCAAGCCGGAGGAGGCACAGTGGCACTGAGTCACGGCACGTTTCTCACCGGCACGCTCTACCTGCGCGACCAGGTGACGTTGCACGTGGATGTGTCCGCAGTGCTGCTCGCCAGTCCCGACATCGACGACTACGCTCAAGATACTCACCATCAGCGGTATCGCAACGAGGCGGCGCTCGACCGTTGTCTCATATACGCCGAAGACGTGCACGATATCGCCCTCGTCGGGTCGGGCGAGATCAACGGCAATGCGGCCTCGTTTCCCAATGCCGGGTCCGACGCCCGGCCCATGCTCATCCGCCTACTGCGTGCGTCCAGGATCCGCATGCGGGACCTTCGCCTGCGAGATGCTGCTTCATGGACCACGGCGTTTCTCGACAGCGACCACATCAACATCGACGGCGTGCATGTCTACAATGACTCTCGCCACAATGGCGATGGCCTCGACTTCGACAACTGCAGCGACGTCTGGGTCTCGAACTGCTCGCTCGTCGGCACCGACGACAACCTTTGCCTGCAGTCGAGCGGCACCGGCCGGCCGATGCGGAACGTGCACATCACGAACTGCACATTCACGTCGCTATGCGCGGGCATCCGAATCGGGCTGAAGTCGATGGGAACCATTCAGGATGTGGTGATCAGCAACTGCACCATGACCCGAGTGTGGCGAGAGGGTATCAAGATCGAGTGCACGGAAGGAGGCGTGATCGAGAACATAGTCATCAACACCATCGCAATGCGGAACGTGAGTCGGCCGATCTACATCCTATTGAACAACCGTTTCGAGCCGGACGGCCTGGGCAGCTCAATCGAACTCGACGAGATGCCTGCGATCGGGCGCATGCGAGACGTGACGATCAGCGATATTTCCGCGGTCGACGACGAGGAAATGGAGCACACGCATTATCGTTTCGGCGACGACATCATGGGAAGCCCGCGGTTCAACGGTATCCGGGTGGACGCGGAACGGAAGCACCCCATCGAACGCCTCGCGCTAGCGCGCATTCGCTATACGTCTATAGGCGGTGTGCGACATTCCGAGATCCCTAGCCAGTACCCGAACGTGGTGGACCGACTGCTCGATCCCGCGTCGTCTGAGGAGGACGTCTCTTCCAATTACTATCCCGACTGGAGTCGAACGGCGTTTCTCGATGTTCGCAACGTCAATGCTCTCACGCTCGATGATCTCGTTTTCCAGTCCCTGCGTCCGGATGAACGCACTCCCTACCTCGTAGAGAACTGCCGGTCACTCTTCGAACGCATCCGTGTGCTCGACACAGAATCGGCTCGTTAGCGAGAAGCGCCGCACGCCAGGTCGCTCCACTGGGCCGTCACGTCGCACCCGGTGCATGAAGAGTCTGTCCGTCCGTCTGTGCGCGAGGGCTCGGGCCGGAGTGATTCCTCGGCGGTCGCCGGGTCGTGGGCAGAGGATTTGACATGGCGCCCCCGCTGTGGCATTCCGGCGGCAGATTTCCGGCCTGCGACTGACGAGTTTGACCTCCTCAAGTCGGCCCGCCACGCACATCCACCGTGCCCGCCGCCTCCAGCGCTGTGGTAGCGGCGCACGGGCCCGGGGCTCTGCGTGCACCGCGGGACCGAGCGTGGCGAGGGTGACGATGTCGCCGGGCGTCGCCTCCGCGGGACAGGGCCGCCGGGCGGCGCCGCCTGCGCACCGGGCCGAACGGACCGGATCGTGCACTGGCATCTCCAAACCGTGCGCCCGCTGACGTGCCAATCGGCTCATGCGTCGCATTCTGCCGCGTCGACGCGGACGAGTCGCACGGTGGAATTCACGCGACAGCGGGTGCCGAATCCCGGCAACCAGCCGGCTCATCGTGGTCTTCGACCCGGCACACCGTCCACGGCACCGTTTGTCCGAAAGCGGACGCGGGGAGGCGTTCGATGCCCCCTCATGGAACGCGGTGCGCGGCGACGCGGCGAACCGCGCCGACCTCCGCTGTCGCGCAGACCAGGGCGACACCCGCCGTGTGAGCAGATTGGCCAGGGGCACGTCCGCCTCGGACACCCGCGCACGTGGGGACGCGACGACACCGGCACGCACGACGCGTCCGTGTCGTCGCATCCCCCCGCGGCTAGTTCTTCGCTTTCAAATATGCGCTCGCCTGCTTCTTCATCTCTGCTTGGAGCTTGTCGAGACCAGCGTTCTCGGCGGCCGACTTGAGCTTGTCGAGCTGGCTGTCGACGTCCACGGCCCCGTAGTAAAGCGGGTTGGCGTACTGAGTGATGACGTTGTTCATCGCTGCCGCCGCCTGCTTCACGGGAGTGACATCAGGAATGAAGGATGACAGCGTGGCCTTGGTGAAGCTGCCGTAGTCCTGCGCCCAGTCGAAGACCTTGGACTCGGAGT
Organism: Actinomycetales bacterium; assembly: GCA_015655415.1. GTDB lineage: Bacteria > Actinomycetota > Actinomycetes > Actinomycetales > Microbacteriaceae > Humibacter. Next base: position 34,198 of record JAATFB010000037.1, on the reverse strand, counting down.
CGGTCATGAACGACGAGCGGCGCTCGAGCTTCGTGCGCCAGAGCAACGCGAACCCAGGGAACGTGTAGGTGCTGAGCTGCTTCACCCCATTCGCACCGACCGGTTCCCAGTCCTTTCCCTTGATCCCGTATTCGAGCAGATCGTGGTTCTCCTGAATCGACAGATAGTCCTGAAGCGCTAGAGCTCGATCGACGTCGCCTCCGTTCGCGTTGACGACGACGAGGTTGTCGGCCTGGAAGGTCTGGAGCGGCTTGACAGAGGTCAGGGGTCCACCGAAGGGCAACACTTCTTCGAGGTCGGCGTCCGGCACGGCCTTGCGCAGCGCCACCAGGAAGTTGCTGGCGGTGCCGTCGGTGATTGCCCACTGGCCGGCGAACTTCCCCGCCTCGAACTGGGCAGTGACCGTAGCCGTGTCGGCGTTGAGGCCGTTCGCGTTGATGATCCCGTCCTGGTAATACTTTCTGATGCGGCGCAGCGTGTCGACGACCTGATCGTTCTCCCAGAACGGCACCGGATCGGCGGACCCGGCGGCGAGATTCTTCTCCTCGAAACTGAAGTAGAGGCCCGAGCCGGCGAACGCGGTGTTGAAGTACTTGGTGGGATCCTCCCAGCCAGCCTGATCGAACAGCCCGACCTGGCCCTGAGGGCCGATCGCAAGCTCGAAGGTCTCGCTGGAAGAGACACCGAACGGCGTGACCCCGGATGCCTTCTGCTTGACGTCGTAGAAGAACTTCTCAAGGGTGTCGTAGTCCTGGATCGTACCGAAACCGTACTTGTCGGCCAGGTCTCTGCGGATGCTGAAGTGCTGCACGCGACCGGCGCTGTTCACCTGCGGGATCCCCCAGAGGTGTCCGCTCCATTTGTTCGACGAGATCAGCTCGGGAGCGAGCTGTTTGGACAGGTTCGGCCACTTGGAGACCTCCTTGGTGAGATCCACCAGCGACTTGTCCTGCTGCAGCTGCGCCATGTTCAGCCAAAGCGCCTGAAGCGCGGTGTCGAACTTCGCCCCGGCAGTGAACTTGAGCAGCGACTGCTGCGCGTAGTTGGTCCAATTGATGAACTGGGCGTCGAGCTCGAAGCCGTGCTCCTTCTTCAGCCCCGCATTGAACTTCGCCAGCACCGTCTTCCAGTTGGAGGGAGCCGTGCTGGGAAGGATCGCCAGTGACGTGCCGGACAGGGAGCCGCCACTCGAGGCCGACGGCGTGCATCCGGCCAGCGTGCCCGTCAGTCCGATGCCGACCGCGGCGGCGCCACCGAGGGCGAGGAAGCCGCGACGGGTGATGTTCGTGGACATTCCGTGTACTCCTTTGTGAACAGATTGCGAAGGTGGGTTGGTGCGCGGGGTGTCAACCCTTCGTCGCCCCGAGGGTGAGGCCCTTGACGAAGAAGCGCTGGGCGAAGGGATAGCCGAAGAGAATGGGTGCGATGGTCATCACGGTCATCGCGAATCGGATCTGATAGACGGGCGCCGCTGCCTGGGACGCAGATGCGCCGGGCAGCGTCGCCGCGTTCGTGACGTTCGAGATGAGGTTCTGCAGGATCAGCTGAAGCGGGAACTTGTCTGGATCGGAGATGAACAGCAGCGCCATGAACCACTCGTTCCAGTACGTGACCGCGTAGAACAGGCCCAGCACCGCCAGGATCGGCTTGGAGAGTGGAATCACGATCTGGAAGAAGATGCGCAGCTCGCCAGCACCATCGATCCGGGCGGAGTCGAGGATCTCCTCGGGCAGCTGGCGGAAGAAGCTGACCGCTACAAAGATGAGGAACGGGGCCAGCATGATCGGCAGGATCACCGAGAACCAGTCGTTTGAGAGGTTCAGAACCTGCGTGACCAGCAAATACAGGGGCACAAGGCCACCGGTGAACAGCATCGGAATGTAGGCGAAGATCGTCAGTGGCCGACTGATGCGTGGCAGCCGCCTGGCGATCACCCACGCGAGCGATGCGGTGCACGACAGCGACAGCGCGGTGCCGACGATCGTGATGAACAGTGAGGCGATGTACCCGTTGACGAGTGACTGCCCCGTGAACAGCAGCTGGTAGGCGGCAAGCGAGAACGGCGCAGGCCAAATGCTGTACCCGTTGGCGGCGAGCACGGACTCGTCCGTGAACGAGCCGGCCACGATCATCCACAGAGGGACGAGGCAGAACAGCCCGAAGATGCCCACACATATGTAGCTGACGACGGTGAACGGCTCGAAGCGCTTCCTGCCAGGAACGCGTGCAGCCCCGGGACGCGAAGGCGGCACATCGCTGAGCGCCATCTCGGCTTCGATGTCGGTGATGGTCTGGGTTCGGCCGGAGGCGATGAAGCTCACAGGATACTGCTTTCCTTGTCGACGCGACGCTGCACGAGCACGGCGGCCGAGACGAACACGAACCCCACGATGGACTGGAACAGTCCGATCGCGGCCGTAGTGCCGAAATCGCCGACCGTGCGCAGAGAACGGAACACGTAGGTGTCGATGACGTCGGTTGTCGGGAAGAGTGTGCCGTTGTCGCCGACGATGGCGTAGATCGTGGCGAAGTCGCCGAAGAAGATCCGCCCGACCCCGAGCACGATGAGTATGCCCAATGTCGGCAGCAACAGGGGGGTCGTGACCGACAACGCCATGCGCGCCTTACTGGCGCCGTCCAGCGCCGCCGCTTCGTATACATCCTCCGGTATCGAGGTGATCGCGGCCAGGAAGATCACCGAGGTATAGCCGCCGAGTTGCCAGACCTTGACGACCGTCAGTATCCACGGCCACGCGCCTGGCGTCGTATACCAATTCACGTTCGGGAGATCGAAGACGTTCAGCAGGTTGTTGACCATGCCGCCACGGCCGCCGACTCCGGCAAGCACCGCCTGCAGGATGATGCTGATAACGACCGGCGAGACGAAGTACGGAAAGAAGATGATCGACTGCCCGAAACGACGGGTGAAGCGCCCCTGGATCTCGTTCAGCATCAGAGCGAGCAGCAGACCCGCCGCCAACGATGCGACCAGGAAGAGGGCGTTGAGGAAGATGGTGTTGATGACGATTCGGGGGGCGTCTCCGCTGGAGAAGAAGTACGCGAAGTTCTGAAGGCCGTTCCAGGGGCTGCCGAAGATCCCTTCGCTGACTTTGAAGTCCTTGAACGCCACGACCAGACCGGCCATCGGCCCGTACGCGAAGACGAGGAACCAGACAATTCCGGGCGTTGCGAGCAGGAGCAGGCCGAGCGTGCCGCGGCTGGTCGGCCTACGCCGTCGCGCAGTGCGCGTCGGGCGAAGGACGGGCATGCGTCCCGGTGCGGCTGCCGTGCGCATTGGAGCTGCGACTGCGGTGCCTCGTTGCACTTGATGACTCCTTGCCGTCCTGACCAGTTCGTCGTGGAACTAGTTTCACACCGGCGAAGCTAGACCACGCCATGTCGCATGTCAAGCCGCTTTGTCTGATCGGCGACCGACCTGCGCGCCCATGCCCGGGGGTCCGGGTACGATCCCGACCATGTCCAGTCCAGACGAAGCCCGCCGCGCGCGGCATGGCGGTTCCCGCGGACCGGCCCGCGTCGGCAGCGCGAACCTGCGCGATGTCGCGGCGCGCGCCGGAGTCTCCCCCGCGACCGCCTCACGCGTGTTCGGCGGCAGCCGCAGCGTGCACGCCGACACCAGGGCGAAGGTGCTCGCCGCCGCCGACGAACTCGGCTATGTCGTCAACGGACTGGCGAGGGCGATGACCGGGCGCGGCCCTGGCACCGTCGCCTTCGTCGTCCGCTCCATGATCGGCCCGACATTCGCCTCACTCGCGGCGGGCGCCGAAAGCGTCGCCACCGCGAACGGTCACCTGCTGCTGATCTCGACGACTGAAGGCGACCGGCAACGTGAGAGCGACCTCATCGCGACCCTGCGCGAGCAGCGCGCGCGCGCAGTCCTGTACGTCGGCTCCACCGAGTCCGATCCCGAGTTCGATGCGCGAGTCTCCGGTTATGCCGAGGACCTCGCCGACGTGGATGCGTCACTGGTCCTGTGCGGCCGACCGCCGGTAGTCGGCGCGCCCGCCATCGTCAGTGTCGACTACGACCACCGCGCCGGCGTCGGCGCCGGCGTGGACGAGCTGGTGCGGCTCGGCCATACCCGCATCGGTTACCTGGGCGCAGGCAGGGGCATGACCACCGCGGAGCTACGACTCGACGGCTATCGCACGGCGATGACGCGCAACCGCCTGCCTCATGCGAAGGATCTCGTCCGCGTTGCGGCGAACAGCGAGGATGCCGGCGAGGCAGCGGCGCGCGAGCTCCTGTCCATGGCCGCCCGGCCCACAGCAATCGTCGCGATGACGGACAACATCGCGGTCGGCGCCTACCGCGCGGCGCGGGCACTCGGACTGCGCATCCCGGATGACCTCTCGATCGTCGGATTTGACGATGTGCCCTTCGTCGCTGACCTGACCCCAGGGCTCACGACGGTGCGTCCACCGTTCTACGAAGTAGGAGTGCGCGCGGCACGAATCGCGCTCGGTGTGGAGCCGGCCGAGAACGTGCTGCTGCAGCCATCGTTCATACGACGCGACTCGACGGCACCCCCCGCGGAGATGTAGCGGCCGCACGTCTCCCGTGGGATGCGGCGCCAGCGTCAGGAGGTCGCTCGCGTTCGTCTCGGGCGGTTGCGCTCCAGGACGATTGTAACTAGTTTCAATGCCGCGGGAATGACTCGCGGACGACAACACCAATCGATGAGGTTTCCATGACGAGCGCTCCGGGCAGCACGACATCGGCGGCATCCGCTCTCGCCGACGAAGCGAGACCGGCCGTCGACTTCGTTATGACCATGAGCCCGCCTGAGCTCGCCGATCACCTCTTCGGCCCCGAGCTCGAGGCGCTTCGCATCGACGGGGCAAGATTGTTGAAGGCGACCCCATTCACACGTCTCGACGACGCCGAAGCCCGCCGCGCCCTCTCACGGGCCGAGGTGCTGATCGCCGCATGGGGGGCGCCGGGCCTAAGCGATGCCGACCTCGAACGGGCGCCGCGGCTCCGCTACCTGCTTTACGCCGGAGGTCAGGGATGGAACCTGCTGCCTGAAAGCGCCCGCGAGCGAGGCATCCAGGTCTCCAATGCGGGATGGCTCAACGCGATCCCCGTCGCCGAGTTCACCATCGCGATGATCGTGCTCGCCAACAAGCAGGCCTTCGCGGCACATCGCCTCTATCTCAGCCGCCGGGCACGGATCGATCGGGAATTTGAGTTCCCCAGCGCGGGCAACAACGGGAAGACCATCGGCGTCGTCGCCGCATCGCGCATCGGCCGCATCGTGATTGAACGCCTCCGCGACTTCGACCTCCGCGTTCAGGTTCACGACCCGTACCTGTCCGACATCGAAGCGCGCCGCCTTGGGGTACGACTCGTCGATCTCGACGAGCTGATGCGCACGAGTGACATCGTCACGCTGCATCCGCCGCTCAATCCGTCGACCGAAGGGATGATCGACGCGAGGCTGCTGGCGCAGCTGCGCGACGGTGCCACGCTGATCAACACCTCACGCGGCGGCATCGTCGATCAGGACGCGCTGCTCGCCCAGTTGCGCACGGGCCGCATCGCGGCGATCCTCGATGTCACGACCCCCGACGTGCTGCCGCCCGACCACGAGCTCTACACCATGCCCAACGTCTTCCTCACCCCCCACATATCCGGCTCAATGGGCACCGAGATCCGCCGGCTCGGCGAGCACGTGGCGACCGAGCTGGAGCGCATCGTCGCGGGCAGACCGCTCGCCTTCCCCGAGACCCTCCCGTGATCGACCTGCACGTGGAAGAGCACGCTCACTCCGGCGTGCGACGTGGCACGATCGTCGCCGTGCCGGGTCTCGCCGAATCGGCTGGCACCCTGCGCATCACGGCACAGAACTGGGCGAAGCGCGGATTCCGTGTGCTGTCGGTCGACCCGCGTGGTCACGGGCTGTCGCCCCGGTGGACGCCGGAGCTGCTGCAACGACATCCGGGCGACGTGATCGTGGAGGACCTGGTCGACACGATCACGCCTCGTCTCGAAGGCGATCCCCTCGTCTTCTTCGGTCACTCTGCAGGCGGGTCGGCCGCGAGCGCCATCGCCGTGACCCTGCCGGTCGGCCTCGCCGGGGTGCTGCTGGAGGACCCGTTCTGGCGCCTCCCGGTGACACCGCACCAGGACAGACAGGTCGCGATCGACGCTGCCGCGACCCTCGAACGGCAACAGGCGATGACAGACGCCGAGCGCCGCGCCGAGATCGCCGCGCTGTTCCCCAGATGGCCTGCCGACGAGCTGCCCGAGTGGTCTCTGGCGAAGGAGCGAATGGATGTCTCGCTCGTGCTCAACGGCGACGTGATTCCGAGCCGCGCATGGCCTACCTTGCTGTCTGACCTGCGCGAGGCGACCGTCCCGGTCGAGATCGTCACCGGCACCGTCGCGATCGGCATGACCGTCAATCACCGCGCCATCGCACGTTCCCTCGGTGCCGACGTCACCGTCGTGCGCGGCGCCACGCATTTCATCCGCAGGGACGTCCGCGATCGCTTCCACACGATCGCGGACGAGTTCCTCGACCGCGTGGCGCCGACCCCGTGAACGCGGGTACCCCCGGTCTGTGCGCGCCGACACGCCGTGCACTCATGCGGTGAGCCGACGTCAGCGGGCGGTCCTGCCCGAATGCGAATCCGGCACGCCGCGGCCAACTCGCGACGAACGGGGAGGTCGTCTTCGGAGCACGCCCTGCGGCGGATGCGCGGCCGCGCGACGCAGCACCCCGTTCGCCTGCTCGAGCGACCGGACCCGTTCAGCGGCCCGGACCGCTCCGGGCCCATCCCACGACGATCGCATGGAGGTTCCGGCCGGCATCCACATCACCCTTTCCGGCCTCACGACGCCCTGCTGAATAAGCACGTGGCGGATCCGGCTGAGATCGCGTAGGACGGACCCGATCGGGAAGCGCCTCGCCCCTCACCCCACCTGACGCAGCCACGCCTCGGCAAGGGCCGCATGGCCGGCAGGAGTCGGGTGCACGCCATCGGCCGCCCAGGTCGCGTTTCCGGTCGTCGCCGCGAGGCCCGCGAACATGCCGTCCGCGGCGATGAGATGGGCGTCGAACGCCTCTGCGAGCTGCCTGACCACCTGGATCTTGGCGTCCAGATCGGGCCGCCACGCGCGCTGGCCGTCGCTCACCGGCAGCAGGAACGGCTCGATGAGAATCAGCCGCACGCCGCGCTCCGCCAGAGGTGCGAGCAGGCCGCGGTATCCGTTCCGGTACTCGTCGGTGGTCACCTCCTCGAAGCCGAGCGAATAGTGGAAGCCGCAGTCGTTGATCCCCACCAGGATCGAGACGACGTCGGGCTCGGCGTCGAGCACATCTGCCTGCCACCGCGCCGTCAGGTCCGAGACGCGGTTGCCCGCGATGCCCGTGTTCAGCCAGACGGGCTGACGATCCGGGTTCTGGAGGCCCCATTGCCCGGCCACGCGCAACGGATAGCCGTACCCGAGCGGGTTCTCGCCAACCGTTCGCTCGCAGTCGGTGATCGAGTCTCCCGTGAACATGACCCGCGTTCCGGTCTCGAGTGTGATCGTCATCGATTCTCCTGTTCGCCCAATGTCAACGTTGACATTAGCAGGCCTCGTGCCGCAGGCTGTGACGAGCGCGTCTCTGCGCGGGCGCACCGCGGCCGCGCAGGCCTACCAACGGAGGAGCAGACCATGACGTTCGCATCGCCGGGAGCGAGCCGGCCGGCCGTCGCAGCCGGCGACGAGCGCATCGTCCGGCTCTACGAGTCGGCCCTCGGCACCATCAGTCGGAATGTGCGAACGAGTGCCGGCGGCTCGCGGATCCTCTGCGCGGGCGCCGACTACCCGACGCCGTGGACGCGCGACGCCGCCATCAACTCGTGGAGCGCCGTCAGCCTCATCGACCCCGAACTGGCCGAAGCTACCCTGCGCGAGGTCACCGAGGCCGGAGAACACGGTCCGGTCGTGCAACAGGACGATCAGCTGTGGGATCAGCTGGTGTGGGCGATCGGCGCACGCTGCCACGTCGAAGCGACGGGCGATCGGCGATTCGCACGCTGGGCCGCCGGGGTGGTGGAACGCACCCTCGCGCTCCGCTCCGATTCCTACCGGCCCGGGCTCGGCCTGTACATCGGCGGCGCCCTCATGCAGGACGGCATCTCCGGCTACCCGTTCCCCGAGGTCGACCGCCCCGGCGACTCGAGCTTCATCGGCGACTACTCCGAGGCGCGGGAGATCGCTGCCCTTTCGACGAACGTCATCTACGCCGCTGCTTGCGATGCCGCCGTGTGGCTGCGGCACGTCGCGGGCGGGGAGTCGGAAATCGCCGTGGAGCCGGCCCGAAGCGCTCGGCTGCGTGCAGCAGTGCGACGGGCGTTCCGCGACCCGGCCACGGGGACCTGGAGCTACCTCGTCGACGAGGCCGGGCGACGGATGGGCTATCAGGAGCTGCTGGGGCTGGCACTCCTGCTCGAGCACGGCGAGCTGAGCGACACCGAAGCCGCAACGCTGACGGAGGGCGTCCGGCGATGCCCGGCGGGCATCCCCCTCGTCCACCCGCATTTCCCGCGCTTCGACGACACCAGACCGGGTCGTCACAACATGATGGTGTGGCCGATGGCGACCGGCCAATGGGCCGTGGCAGCGGCCCGCCGAGGCGCCGAGGCGCCTTTCGCCGCCAGCCTCGAGGACCTGGTGTCCGCCGTCTCGACCTCCGACGGGGCCTTCTTCGAGGTCTATGACGCGCGCGACGGCTCCGTGTCCGGCGGCTGGCAGGTCGGCACCATGTGGCCCTCCGTGCCCGACCAGACCTGGAGTGCGACGGCCTTCCTCCGATGCGTCCACGAAGGACTCCTGGGGATGCGCGCAAGCATCGACCGAATGCGCTTCGAGCCCGTGCTCCCGCCCGGAATCGACCACATCGGCCTCACCGGCCTCCTCTGGCGCGGCGACGAGCTGGACGTTCGCGTGCGGGGCCGTGGATCGACCGTCGTCTCGGCCACGGTCGACGGCGAGCGGCGGGATGTGGCGGACGGCCCGGTGACGATCGCACCACGCGGCGGCCCGCGCGAGCTGCGCATCGAACTCAGCCCATCGGGCCAGGCGTGACCGGCCCGTCCGCCCCCCGGCGGTTGCGAACGGACTTCAGAGATGCGCCGATCGACATCGACGCGCCTCCCCTGTTGAGCTGGGAGCCGGACGGCCGCCAGGATGGGGTCGAACTCGAATTCGGACCGACCGGCGGACAGACCACGGTGGAGCGCCGCTGGTCGGCGTCGACGGGCTGGGACCTCCCGCTTCCCGCGGCGTCGATGACCGGATTCCGGTGGCGTGTCCGGACCGTCCTCGCAGATCGTTGGAGCCCGTGGAGCACGTGGTCCCGATTCGAGACGGCTTTGCTGCACGAATCCGACTGGGGCGACTCGCTCTGGATCCGATCGGCGGTGGCCGGCCCAAGCCCCGTCCTCTCCGCCCGCTTCGACGGCGCCGCCTCCAGCGGCCTCCGCCTCGCCGTCTCCGGACTCGGCGTGGTCGATGTCCGCGTCAACGGCTCGGCCGTCTCGGAGGCGGTGCTCGACCCGCCGCCGAGCGCCTACGACGCCATCGTGCACTATCGGCTGTGGGATGTGTCCGAGCTGGTGCGCCCCGGCACCAACACGCTGACGGCCCGTCTCGGGCGCGGGTTCTACGCCATGACGACGCCGACGGCCTTCGGGTGGCATACGGCACCGTGGCGCGATGTGCCCAAACTCCGCGCGGTCCTGTACGACGCGGGACACCCCGGTCGCCCTCTGCTCGTCTCGGACGGCACCTGGAGCTGTGCCCTGACGACGGTCACGGAGGATTCCTTCTACACGGGGGAGATCATCGACTTCCGCCGCCCGCCAGCCGCCTGTGCGGCGATTCCCGCGACCGCGCCCGCCGGCGTGCTGCGGATCAGCCGCCAGCCCCCGATCACGCGCCGGGAGCGCGTCGACATCGTCGGCACGGTGCGCACCGGCAGCGCCCGGCACCGGTTCGAGCTGGCGGCGAATGTCGCAGGCATGGTCGCGGTGACCACCGAGGACACCTCCTCGCCGACGCTCCACGTGAAGCTCGGCGAGAAGCTGGGTGAGACCGGCGACGTGCTCGCAGACGATCCCGCCGTGCCCGGGGGGCTGCAGCGCTCGATCGTGATCGGCGCACCCTCCGGTGTCACGATCCCCTTCGACCTGAGCTATGCCGGACTGCGCTACGCCGAGGTGTCCGGAACCGCCGCGCCCGTCTCCATCGCCGTCGACCGCGTGTCTGCCGCGCCGACGTCCATCGGCTCGTTCAGCTCCTCGGATCCCCTTCTCGACACGATCCACCGGATCACCCGGCTGACCATCGAGAACTGCCTCCAGGGCACGCCGGTCGACACGCCGCTCTACGAGAAGCAGGGATACACAGGGGACGCGCAGCTGTTGGCCGAGACCTATGCGTACAACTACTGGATGCCGAACTACCTCGGCGGCTGGTTCGAGAGCAGTGTGCTGCCGAGCCTCCACGACGACGGGTCACTGCCGGGCATCGCGCCCTCCCCGCCCGGAGACTGGATCTTCGACACGCCGTCACCTGCCTGGGACGCCGTCCTCTTCGAAGTGCCGGAGACACTCGCCCGTCACTACGGCGATCTGTCGACGATGCGGCGCTCGCTGCCCGCCCTCCGCCGCTATCTCGGGTTCCTTGCCGAGCGCTTCCCCGGCGGCATAGTGGACGTCGGCCTCGGCGACTGGAACGCTCCAGGGCACATCATGCCCCCCGAGCATCCGGCCATCGTGTCGACGGCCTACCACTACCGCTTCCTGAGGCTCATGGCCTCGTTCCTGAGGCGCGTCGGAGACAGCGACGACGCGATCGGGTACGCAGCGCGGGCCGAGGCCCTGCGTGCGCGGTTCGACGAAGCATTCTGGAGAGCGGACGGATGGTACGCCGGGCCCGGCGGCGGTGCCTTCCGTCAGACGGACAACCTGCTCGCCATCTCGTTCGGGCTCGCGACCGGCGAGCGCCGCTCTGCCGTGCTCGACAGCCTCGAGAGCGACCTGCGGGACCGCGGCATGCACCTCGACACCGGGATGGTGGGAACCCGGCAGCTGCTGCGCGTTCTCGCCCACCACCATCCCCGCCTCGCGTTCGAGGTCGTCCGGGCGCCGGGATACCCGGGCTGGTCGCACTGGATCGACAACGGCGCGACGACCCTCTACGAGAACTGGGAGCTGGACGGCCGGTCGCACGATCATGCCATGTTCGGCACCGTCGACGAATGGCTGTTCGCGGATGTCGCCGGTCTCTCCCCCGGCGCCGACGGCTGGTCGGTGGTGCGCGTCGATCCGCGCCTGCCCGGCGACGGCTCATTCGCGTGCCGCGCGGCGGTCGACACGATCTCCGGTCCCATCGACGCCGAGTGGGAGGATCGCGGGACGAGTATCCGTGGACGGGTCACAGCGCCGAGCCATGTGCCCGTCGTGGTTCCCGGCACCGCGGGCGCCGAGCGTCTCCGCAGCGTCAGGCGCGGCCGCCTGACCGAGCACACGATCGAGCTGGCCGTTCCCACCGCCCCGTGAGGCGTCCCACGACGACGTCAGGCGGACTGCAGCCGGTGCAGCTGCGCATACCGGCCCCCGGCGGCGAGGAGCTGCTCGTGCGACCCCACCTCCACGATGCGGCCAGCCTCGAGCACGACGATGCGGTCGGCCTCGCGGATCGTCGACAGCCGGTGCGCGACCACCAGGGTGGTCCGGTCTCGCATGAGCGTGCTCAGCGCCCCCTTGATCTTGTGCTCGGACTCCGCATCCAGCGCGCTCGTCGCCTCGTCCAGGAGCAGGATGCGCGGGTCCCGCACGAGGGCACGGGCGATCGCAAGACGCTGACGCTGTCCGCCGGAGAGCCGCGCTCCCCGCTCGCCGACCACGGTGTCCCAGCCCTCCGGCAGCGCGTCGACGATGTCCATCGCGTTCGCCTGCTCCAGCGCGCGACGTACCCGCGCGTCGTCGACATCGGAGAGACCGTAGGTCACATTGTCCCGGATGGAGCCTTCGAACAGCACGGACTCCTGTGGCACGACCGACACGGATCGCCGCGCCGTGCGCAGATCCAGCTCTTCCATGTCCACCCCGTCGAGCAGGATGCGCCCGCTCGTCGGCCGAAGGAAGCCGAGCACCAGGTTGAGCAGGGTCGACTTCCCCGACCCGGAGTGCCCGACAAGGGCGACCGTCTCACCGGCGGCGATCTCCAGGTCGACGCCCTCGACCGCGGGTGATCCGGCACCGGGGAATCGGTACCCGACGCCGTCCAGCACGATCTCGCCGCGAACCTTCTCGACCGCGCGCTTGCCCTCGTTGCGTTCGATGTCGGGCTCCTGAAGCACCTCGGCCACCGAGCGGAGCGACTCCGAGCCGCGCGCAGCGATCGGCAGCACGCCGAGGCTCCGGTCGAGCGCTCCCGTCAGCAACCCGAAGTAGCTGCCGATCAGCACGACCTGGCCGGCCGTGACGGGAAACCAGCCTTCGACCGAGATGAGGGCGGCGAACACGAGGCAGACGAGCGCCAGAACCTGGAACAGCGCCCAGGAGAGCGCACCGAAGCGGCCGTTCAGCGCATCCAGCTGCACACCTGCCCTGCGGACCCCTTCTGTGCTGTCGGCGATGCGGCTCGAGGCGACGTCCTCCAAGCCGTGCGCCCGCGTGACCGGGATGAGGTTGGCCATCTCGCCGACCCGGGAGGACAGTCGTTCGACCTCGCGGCGCAGGGCCTCATTGCGCGTTCCCGACCGTCGCCGCATCGCCCTGCCCAGGCCGGCGGCGATGGGGACGGTGAGCACGTAGACCGCGAGGAACGCCGGGGCGCGGAGGGCGGTCATCGTGACGGCCCCGACCACCACGAGCACAGAGGAGAGCAGAGTGGGTCCCGCCTGCTGCAGCATCAGCTCGATGCTCTCGACATCGCGAACGAGCTTCGACTGCAGCACGGCGGCGCTGGAGCGCGAATGGAAACCGATCGACAAGCTCTGCAGGCGCTGGGCGAGCGCATTGCGCAGCCGCGATCCCAGCCTCCTGCTCGCACCGTTGTAGAGATGCAGGAACAGGATGTTGGTCGGCACGTTGACCACGACCATGGCCGTCGCGAGGGCGGCGGGCACCAGCAGCTCGGTCGCGCTCCCCCGCGCGGCGACGATGTCGACGATCGAGCTCGTGAGCACAGGAAGGAGCCAGAGCGGGCTGTCCTTCACGACGAACAGCACGGCTGACGCTGCGAGCGTCGCGCGGAACGGCCGGAGCAGCCCGAGCAGGCTGCGAAGCGGTCGCGCACCGTCCACAGGGACGACCGAGGAGGCGGTCACGGCGGGTCAGTCGACGAGGTCGAGCCAGGCGTCGGCGAGCGCCCGGTGACCCGCGATCGTCGGGTGCACGCCGTCCGCCGCCCAGACCTCGGGACCTGTGGTCGCCGACAACTGTGCGAACATGCCGTCGGCAGCAAGCAGGTGCGCGTCGAACTCGCGTGCCAGCTCGCGCACCGCCTGGATCTTCGGATCGAGGTCTTCCCGCCAGAGCTGCTGGTCGCCGACAGGCACGAGGAACGGCTCGATCAGGATCAGCTGCCGCACGCCTGCCGCGGCAGCGGACGCCAGAAGCCGGCGGTAGCCGTCACGGTACTTTTCGACGCTGGTCGGGTCGTCGCTGTCGTAGCGACGCCACACGTCGTTGATCCCGACGAGGACCGAGAGCACATCCGGCGCCTCCGCGAGGACGTCCTGCTTCCAGCGGGCCTGCAGGTCGATCACTCGATTCCCGGCGACGCCGGAGTTGAGCCAGCGGATTCGGGAGGTCGGACGCCTTGCTCCATGTGCCCCGGCCACGAACAGCGGATAGCCGTGTCCGAGCGGGTTGTCGACAGGGGCCGTCCGCCAGCAGTCGGTGATCGAGTCTCCGGTGAACATGACGGTCGAACCGTCCGCGATGTGGATGGTCATTGGTCCTCTTTCGGGAGTTCGGGACGATATGTGGCGACGCCGACGGTCGTGTCGCTCTGCCCGTAGTAGGCGAACCAGGTGTCATGGAACCAGACCAGTCCCTCGACGAATGTGACGTTGTCGACGAGCCCGCGCCTGTCCGCATCCGTGGTCGGCTCGAGCCAGGGTTCGAGCATGGCGGCCACCGGCACCGTCGGCCTCGCGGGATCGAACAGGATCTGACCGCACGCGTAGTACACGCCGCTCTCGGGCAGGTGCACGGCGCTGTTGTGCACGAGGAGGATGTGACCGGTGCGGGTGAGCAGCGGCTGCGGCCCGGTCTCCACCAGGTCGCCCATGAACGTGCCGGGTCTCGGGACGAGGACGGGCTCGGGGTCGACCAGCCGCCAATGCAGCAGGTCCTCCGACTCTGCAAGGTAGACGTTGCCCTCCCCCACGTACATCAGGTAACGACCGCCGACCGGAGTCTCGAGGATGACCCCGCCCTTGCTCCATTCGTCGGTTGGCGTCTCTCGAAGGCCTGCGAAGGTGTTCAGTCCCGGCAGGATCGGCCCACGCTTTCTCCAGTGACGCAGGTCCGTCGAGGTGGCGAGGCAGAGCCGCGCCGTCTCCCCGTCCCAGCCCGTGTAGGTCAGATAGAAAGTGTCGCCGACCTTCACGACGCGGGGGTCCTCGCAGCCGTGGACCTCGTAGGGGTGCTCCGGCACCAGGACCGGCTCGGCATCGCGCTCGAAGGTCACACCGTCGTCGCTCGAGGCGAAGCCGATCGATGACACGATGTCGTCCGCGTGCGCCCGGTAGAGCAGCACCACGCGACCCTCGTGCACGATGGCAGCGGGGTTGTAGACATTGGTCGATTCCCAGGCGTGAGGCCCGGGACGCAGCACGGGGTTCGCCGGGTAGGGCGTGAACGGGCCGAGGGGGTAGTCGATGGCGGGGTGGTTCATTGTTCCTCCCGATTCATGACAGGCGCGACCGGGCTGGGAGCCCGGTCGCGCCTGTCGGGTGCTCAGTGCTGGGAGTCGATCAGCGACTGGATGCCCTTGACCGTTTTGGAGATGCCTGAGGAGACGTCCGCCGTCCCGCTGAGTGCCGGGTTCCAGCTCGCGGTCACCACATCACCGGCCTTGGTCGCCCACGGGTCGAGCATCTGGGTGACGAACTTGTTCTTCGCGGCGAGCTCGAACTTGGCGGTAGCAGCGATGGTCCCGAGCGCTCCGCCCTGCGACTGAAGATTCTTGAAGTATCCGACAGACCCCGGCGTGTATGCGATCGGCGCCACCGGCACCTTGGCCATCACGTCGTTGAAGCCGGTGGCCTCCATGTAGGCGATGGCCTTGTAGGTCGCGTCGGGGTTCTTGAGCGAGGCCGGCGAGCACACGCCGTTCGCCTCGATCGGCTGCACGTTCTCCTTCGTGCCGGCAGGCCACGGGGCGAAGCCCCAGTCGAAACCCGCGCCGGTCGGCTTGATGAGCTGGGCAAGCCACTGGCCGCCGAACATCATCCCGGTTCCCCCGTTGGAGAACACGGCGACCGAGTTGGTCGAGTCGAACGTCGGGCCGGTGAGGTATCCCGCCTTCACGGCGGCCGCGTACTTCTCGGCGCCGGATATGAGCTGCGGACTCGCCGTGACCTTCTTCGCGCCGAGGTCCTTGTCGAGGAGCGGCTTGCCGCCGTTCGCCACCGAGTAGGCCGAAAGGCCGAGCGGGCTCTCGAGCAGCGGCCACTGGGTCACCAGGCCGGGCCCCTGCGTACCGGCGGCGCCGGTGACGGCCTTCGCGTCCGCGAGCATCTCGTCGTACGTCCAGTCCTGCGTCGGCAGGGGGACGCCGGCGGATTTGAAGACGGCGGCGTTGTAGAAGACGCCGTAGGTGTTCGCGAGAGTCGGGATGCCATAGATCTTCCCGTCCGTCGACGTGAACAGGTCGAGCGCCCCCGGGGCGAAACTGCTCTTGTCGAGACCCTTGCTCTTGTCCTTCAGGTAGCTGGTCCAGTCGAACAGCAGACCCTCCGCCGCCAGGTTCTGCTCCTGAGTGGTGGAGCACCAGAAGAAGTCGGGCGCCTTCTTGGCCAGCAGCAGCGAGGCGAGCTTCTGCGCGTAGTCGGTGTTCGGCGCATCCTGGCGCGTCATCGTGATGTCGTCGCTCTTCGTGAACTTCTTGAAGGTGGCGTCGAGGGCGGCGTTGGTGTCGGTCGACTCCCACGTCATGTAGCTGACGCTCGCCCCCTTCGATGAATCGGTCTGGCCCGATGTGGAGCTGCAGCCGACGAGGGTCAGTCCCGCTGCTGCGACCGTGGCGACGAGCGCCAGAGTCCGTCGTTTCATGATTTCTCTCTTCGTTGAGCGGCGCGATGCGCCATGGATGTGCGGTGGTGGGGTGGTGCGGTCGTGGTCCTACTTGCCGGTCGTTCCGAGCGCCCCGAGCCCTTCCATGAAGTAGCGCTGGGCCAGGAAGAAGAGCGCGAGCGGCGGCAGCATGTAGAGCAGGTTCGTCGCCATGTAGTAGTTGTAGGCCGAGTCGCCGGCATGGTCGCCGATGAACGAGGCCATGCCAATGGCGAGCGTGAAGTTGTCGCTGGACTGCAGGTAGATCAGCGGGTTCAGGTAGTCGTTCCAGGAGAACTGGAAGGCGAGGATGGCAATGGTGATCCAGGCCGGTCGGGTCAGCGGGACCATGATCCGCGTGAAGATCCTCCAGTGGCTCGCCCCGTCCAACATCGCCGACTCGTCGATGTAACGCGGGATCGACAGGAAGTACTGCCGGGCGAGATAGACGAAGATCGGGCTGGCCAGGAAGGCGGGGAGGATGAGCGGCACGAAGGTGTCGATCAGGCCGAGGTTGATGTACAGCTGCTGCAGCGGGATCAGACCGATCACCGGTGGCACGAAGATGCTGAAGGCGATGATCCCGAACCAGAGCTTCCGGCCGGGGAAGGAGATCCTGGAAAGCCCGTACGCCACGATCATCGAGCTCACGACGGAGCCGATCGTCGACAACAGGGTGACGATCGCGGTGTTCAGCAGGAGCCGGAAGAAGTTGATCTTCGCTGGGCCGATCACATAGTTCTGCCAGTCGAACTCCTTGGGGAAGAACGATGGCGGCAGCTGCTGAATGTCGCCGTTGCTCTTCAGTGAGATCGACACCATCCACACCAGGGGGAGCAGCATGCTGATCGCGAGCAGCACGCACAGGGCGTACCATGCGACCCGCGACAGCGCGAGCGGGACCTGCGAGGACAGGGGACGGGGGCGGGCGACGATGGCGCTCATGCAGCATCCCCTTCGTAGGTGTAGCGGGTGCTGACGCGGAGCAACACGGCGGTGACGACCATGATGATGACGAAGAGCACCCAGACCTCAGCGGTCGCGTACCCGAGCTGCGGCGCCGAGATGAAGTCGGCGAAGCCGTCGTTGTAGATCTTGTACATGAGCAGGTTCGTCGCCGTTCCCGGTCCCCCCTTGGTGAGGACGGCGACCTGCGTGAAGGTCTGGAATGCGCCGTTGAGCTGCAGGACGAGCTGGAGGACCAGGATCGGTCCCATCATCGGCAGGGTGATCCTGATGAAACGCCGCACGGCCCCGGCTCCGTCGAGCATGGCCGCCTCATACAGTTCCTGAGGAACGCTCTGCAAGCCGGCAAGGAAGATGATCATCGTTCCGCCGACACCCCAGATGTTGACGATGACGACCGCGGGCATCGCGACGTGCGCGTCGCCGAGCCACATCGAGGTGGGCAGGTGCAGGAGGTGCAGCACCTCGTTGGCCAGCCCATAGGTCGGCTCGTAGATGTACTTCCAGAGCGTGAGGACGGCCACAGCGGGGAGCACGACGGGGAGGTAGAAGATCGTCCGGAACACCCGCACACCGCGAAGGCCGCGATTGACGAGCAGGGCGAGGAGCAGTCCGGCCACCATCGACGCGGGCACGGTCAGGAGCACGTAGTAGGCGGTCGCTCCGAGAGAGGGCCAGAACACCGGATCCTTGGTGAACATGTAGACGTAGTTGTCGAGGCCGTTCCAGATCGCGGGCGTCAGGCCGTTCCACTTCGTGAACGAGTGGTACAGGGAGGTGATGGCCGGATACAGCACGAGCAGCAGGAAACCCGCGATGCCCGGGGCGATGAAGAGGTAGCCGGTCAGCGTGGTGCGCCAACGTCGTCGGCGGGGCCGGGCGCCCGGGCCGGGCCGGGGCTCGGCTTGACGTGCATCCGCAACGAGCGGTGGGTTGAGAGTGCTCATATCGCCATTCCTGTCAACGTTGACATTTTGAGGACAAGCATGAAGCTACCGGAGCCGGGGCGCACTGTCAACGTTGACATTCTGGTGCCCCGAGCAGCTCCAGCTGGGTCAGCGGCAGCGGCCGTCCCCCGCGGTTCTCAATGGTGAACCGCCGGATCGCGCCGCCCATTGGCACCGAGAACGCCCGCGTGCGATCGGCGATGTCCCAGCGCGCTGCCACCTCGAGCGAGCAGTGGCCGCCGTTCGTCGTCTCGACGTCGACGCGCCAGCGATAGTCGCCGGGCGATGCCATGGTCAGGGTGTACACGGCCGCGGGATTCGCCTGTGCGAGTTCCACGGTGCACCTGCGGCCGGGCGCGAGCGGCACGACGGACACGCCGCGATCGTCCACGAGAGCGTCTCCGCCAGGAACGCCGCGGACCAATGATCCCCGGGTCAGGTCCCATCGCGCCCGAGGCGGCGTCGGCTCGTCCCCGGTCGGTGCTCCCCAGCCGCTCGGCGCGTCTCCGAGCGAGAAGACGATATGGCGAGCCTCGGTCAGCACCACGGCGGGCACCCGGGGCGAATCCCACGCCTGCCCGTCGATGGTGACGCCTCGAACCCACCGATCGCGCCGTGGATCCCCTCGCGCCTCGACGATGAGATCGCCGATCGGACGGCGAAGACGCGTGCGCGCAAGCACCGGCGTCGTGAGGACGAACTCGGCACCGGGCATCAACGGGTAGAGGCCGAGGGATGACAGGACCAACCACGCCGACATCTCCCCGTTGTCCTCGTCTCCCGGGTATCCGCCGCCGATGTCCGAAGCCGTGAACCGGGTACGGACCGCCGCACTCACGATCTCCTGCGTGCGCCACGGCCTGTCGGTCGCCGCGTAGACATAGGGGATGTGATGGGCCGGCTGATTCGACAGGCCTAACATGCCCATTCGCACGTTGCGCGCCTCGATCATCTCGTGGATCACGGAGGGATAGCTGCCGCGCCACCGGGGCTGCGCCGTCTCGGGCGTGGAGAAGAACGCATCGAGGGCACGACCGAGCCCGGCACGGCCTCCGTGCAGGCCCGCCAGGCCGTCCGGGTCATGCGGCACCGAGAAGGCCATCCCCCATGCATTGGTCTCGGTGTAGTCGCCGCCCCACCGTCGTGGGTCGAACCCGTCGCGCATGCGTCCGCGATCGTCCCTGCCCCGGAAGAACCCCGAGCCGGGGTCGAAGACGTTCACGTAGTCCTGCGCTCGCAGGGCGAAGTACACGGCGTCGGCCGCGAACTCGTCCGCACGCGGCCCGCGCGGATCGCGCTGGTGCAGCGTGCGCGCCATCTGTGCGATGGCCGCATCGCAGCTCGCGCCCTCCAGCGTCCACGACACGGACTCGGCGACGGAGTCGTCGACCCACCCGCGGAATCGCGAGCGGTCCAGGCCGCGGCGGCCGGCCGCGGAACGGCGGGACGGCACCGTCGCGTTGCGCACCGCGAGGTCATAGGCGACCTCGGCGCCGCTCCACTCCGGCAGGGCCTGCAGGATGTTCGCGGCCACGATATCGGAGTTCGTGCCGACCATCGCGTCCAAGCAGCCCGGCGCACTCCAGCGCGGCATCCATCCGCCGTCCCTGCCGTGCGCGACCATCCCGTCGAACAGGCGCGCCGCCTCCTCCGGATCCCGAAGCGCGAACCATGGCCAGACCGTCCGGTAGGTGTCCCAGAAGCCGTTGTTGACGACGGCCGGACCGTCGAGGATGCGACGCGACGTGCGGCGCGCGCCGTCCCGCGATCGTCTCGGGTTCACGCTGTCGACATGCACGATGCGACCATCGGCGAGGGGCTCGCCGACATCGTTCGGGTAGACGTGCATCCGTGCAAGCGAAGAGATCAGACTCAGTCGCTGCTCGTCGGACGCGTCGTCGAAGTCGACGGCTGTGACGTACGGCTCCCAAGCCCGCCGCCCGCGATCGGCGATCTCCGCGGAGCTCACCGACCACGGCATCTCGCGCTCCGCATGGGACCGCGCCTCCGCGACTCCCACGTACGAGACGCCGATGCGCATTCGGAGGGCGACCGCCGGCGTCGCGAGCTCCAGCATCCTGCGCGTGCGGGGGCGCGGCCTCTCCCTCTCCGCACGAATGCCTCGAACCTCAGCGTCGCACGTGATCCAGACGAAACGCGCCGGTGCGCCGACGGAAGCCCGGGAGGTCCCATCCACCCGCGCGACCACGGCGAGACGGCCGTCACCGTCGCGCTCCTCGGCGATGACGCCGTCGTCGGTGAGCTGGTCGATCACCAGGGCCGAGATCCCAGCCGGGTCGGCGAAGGCGAATTCCACCGAGTGCCTGCCCGCCCGCGCCGCCGCACTCGACCCGTCGTCGAACGTCACGGTGTATTCGTGCGGGCGTGCCGACTCGGCATCGTGCCGGAAGGTTCGTCGGCGGTCCCGTCGCCCAGAGGCGCCGCTCCTGGCGACGGGGAAGACCTGGAGGGCGCCGCGCTCCCCGACCCACGGACTCGGGATGCTCGAGATGGAAAGCGCCTCGAGCCCGCTCTGCCCGTGCTCGTCGGCGTGCGCGGACCACGAGTAGATCCAGTCGTCCCTGGATGCATCCGTCACCGGGACAGCGAAGACGGATCCGTGCGGATGGGATGCGATGGGGACGGTGTTCCCCCGCGACAGCTCCATCGTCGAGCGCGTCCCCCGGCGCGTGTCGGCCCAGTCGATCGGATCGGGGCCGTGCCGGAGTGCCGGGCCGATCCCGACGAACTCGACCCACCCGGTCGCCCGGGGTGCCGTGGGCGACCGCGACAGCGACCGCGACGCATCGGGGGCGACCCAGACAAGCTCGATGGTTGTGGCCCGCGTGCCCGCCCACGGCGACAACGCGAACCGCTTGAGAGTCCACTGGAACGGCGGAAGCGTTCCCGAGTCGCCCTGCGCCTGCGGCGAAGCGGCGACACCGTACTGGTCTTGCAGGCCGTCGCCCGCCGTCGTGCCATCGGCCAGCCGCACCCGGATGCCGACGTACGACCCGGCGACGTCGAGCTCGTCCCCCACGGGGTCTCCCCACTCGGGGAAGACGGCCACGCGCACCTCGTCGCCCTCGCGAATCAGGTGGTCGACGAGGGCGAGTGTGACGACGCCGTCATCTCCGGCCCCAGGACCCGCCGAGTACGCCAGGCACGGTCCTCGGTCGAACGCGACACCCGCCCGGTCGGCTGGAGCCGCCAGGGGACCAGCACCCCGGCGGAGGCGTAGTCCGCCGTGCGCGGGAGTCACGCGTTCCTGGTGGCTCGCAGGGTGACGATCTCGAACGGCCCGAGGTCCAGTTCGACCGAGTGCCCCTCGAGGGTGAGCGTGGGCTCCTGGTCGAGCGGCGACTCATGCAGATCGACGCGACCGACCCCGCCCACCGATTCGTCGAGGTCGACGACGACGCGGCAGCGCTCCCCCGCCGCCTCGTAGAGCCGCACGATGAGGTCGCCACTGCGATCGTCAGCGAGCTTGACGGCGGAGATCCGCGCAGTGCCGGAGGCGACGGCCAGAGGCGGGACCTCGGCGCCCGAGCCTGCGACCTCCCGCGACGGGAGGTTGAGGCGCAGACCCTCATCGGTCGCGTCCAGTGGGCTCGCCCCGAACACGACGCGGTAGCGCAACGCGTGCTCGCCGCGGTCGGCAGCGGGGTCGGGAAAGCTCGGCGACCGAAGAATGGACAGCCGGGCGACGACTCCCGGTCGCTCCCGGTCTCCGAACACCTGTCGGCGGAAGTCGTGCCCGTAGGTGGAGTCGTTGACGATCGCGACACCGTAGCCGGGTTCGCCGACGTGGACCCAGCGGTGCGCACTCACCTCGAACTTCTGCGCCTCCCATGTGGTGTTGGTCGTGATCGGCCGGTCGATGTAGCCGAACTGGATCTCCGATCGTGCGCTCTCGGCCTTGACGTGCAGGGGGAACTCGGCCTTGAGGATCGTCTCCCGCTCCTGCCAGTCCAGGGAGAGGCGGAAGTCGATGGCGCACTCCCCCTGGGTGATCGTCGCCCGCCGGCGGATGCGCGATGCGCCGACCGCGTACTCGGTGTCGACGACGACCGCGCTGCCCTCCGTGCAGATCCTCACCGAGGAGGGAGCGCCGACGGGGCGTCGCGACGAACGGTAGAACTCGTCGAGATCCCACGCGTCGAACGCGTTCGGCAGGTCGGTGTGCACGACGAGACGGCCGAGTTCCTCCCCCGCGGGAACGATGTCGCGACCGGCAGCCACATCGCGCACGCTCACGATCCGACCATCGCGGTCGATGCTCAGCCGGAGCGGCCCGTTGTCGACGAGCGTTCCCGCCTCCGTCTCGGTGACGGTCGGCGCCAGGGTGCCGCCGGCCTGGCCGCCGTCGACGGCCGAGGCCGCGCCGATCACGGCGTCGAAGACGATCGTCCGATCGCCCTCGCCGGCGAGCGATCGCATCGCCCGCTCGACGATCGCCTGCCCGTCCGCGAGGATCGCGTCGTACTGCTCACGCGCCTCGCGGTGCACCCACGCGATCGAGCTCCCGGGCAGGATGTCGTGGAACTGGTTCAGCAGCACGCGCTGCCACAGGTCGTCCAGTTCGTCGTAGGGATAGCTCGCGCCGGTGCGGACGCTCGCGAGCGCGCTCCACAGCTCGGCCTCGCGGAGCAGGTGCTCGCTGCGCCGATTGCCCCGCTTCATCGCGGCCTGCGACGTGTAGGTCCCGCGGTGTCCCTCCATGTAGAGCTCGCCGACCCACACGGGCAGGTCCGGCTGAGGCTCGACCTGCGTGCGGAAGAACTCGGCGGGCGCCTCCACCGTCACGACGGGGGAGCCTTCGAGGTCGGCCTGGCGGCGTGCCCTCTCCATCATGAGAGCGGTCGGGCCGCCGCCTCCGTCACCGTGCCCGAACGGCACGATCGACGCGCTGGTGTCGTGGTGGTCGCGGTGATTCCGCGACGCGTGGGCCAGCTCGGCCGGCGTGAGCTCGGAGAGGTAGGAGTCGACCGGCGGCATGTGCGCGAGCAGACGCGATCCGTCGATCCCCTCCCAGACGAACGTGTGGTGCGGGAATCGGTTCACCGGCTGCCACGCCAGCTTCTGGGTGACGAAGTAGCGCATCCCTGCCAACCGGGCGATCTGCGGCAGCGCGGCCGTGTAGCCGAACGAGTCCGGCAGCCAGAGCACGTCGGAGTCGACCCCGAACGCCTCACGGAAGAAGCGCGTGCCCTGTGTGAACTGGCGGACCAGCCCCTCGCCCCCAGGCAGATTGGTGTCTGATTCGACCCACATCCCGCCGATCGGCTGGAAACGCCCCTCTGCCACGCGCTCGCGCACGCGCTCGAAGAGCACGGGATGGTGATTCTGCAGCCAGACGTACTGCTGCGCCGAGGATGCGACGAAGAGCAGCTCTGGGTACTCCTCCATGAGCGCCAGGACGTTGGAGAAGGTGCGGGAGACCTTGCGCACCGTCTCGCGCGTCGGCCACAGCCACGCCGAGTCGATGTGCGCGTGCCCGATCGCGGACACCCGGTGCGCGCTCGGGGCGGCCGGGCCTTCCAGCGCCGGCGCGAGCTGCGCGCGGGCCGCTCCTGCGCTGCCGCGCACGTCATCGAGACGGATGGCGTCGCACGCCCGGGAGAGCGCAGCGGTCAGGCGTGCCCGCCGCGGGTCCGTGGCTGCCAGCTGCTCGATGAGCCCGGCGACGACGTCGATGTCGACGACGAGCGCCCCGACCTCCGGGTCGCGCGTGGTCAGGACCGCGCGCTTCAGGACGTACAGGGGCCGGTCGGGGGCGGTCAGCCTGTCGCCCAGGTCGGTGGGCAGGAAGGCGTTGGCGATGATGTCCGGGTTCGCAGCGGCTTCGACGTAGATGTCCACCGCCTCGCCGCCTTCGGCATCGTCCACCACGGTCGCGTACTGATTCCGCGGCTCGATGCCCTTGAGATAGCGACCGTCCGCGGCGAAGGCGAGTCCCTCCGCCTGGAACCCGGGACCGGCCCCGGGATCGAACCCGAGGTCGACGGCGACCTCGACGCGACGGCCGCGCCACTCGTGCGGGACGACTCCGCGCAGCCGGAACCAGGTCGTGGACCATGCCGGGCCCCACGGGGCGCTGACCACGAAGGGAGTGAACTCCCCTGCCACGGCTGCGTCGAACGGCACCGGCTCTCCCGGCAGTGTGCGGCTGGTGATCTCCAAGCTCGAGGTGCCCAGCTCGATCGCCGGCGTCAGCCGCTCAGCGGAAAGCCGCCGAGCCCGGGCGAGGGTCAGCGCTGTGGTGTCGTGCACGAGGTTCTCCTGATCTGCGGAGCAGCCGCAAATGTCAACGTTGGCATTAGTGTCAACGTTGACATAGAAGCACGTGCCAACGCAAGCCGCCTTCCGGCGGTCTCAGCGACCGGCGGCGTAGATGGGGTCCGAGTGCACCTGCAGCCGGGCCCGGATGGTCCGGCGCCTCGGCTCGTCGCTCGGGTTCGCGAGGCGTTCGAAGAGCAGCTCCGCACCCGCCTGTCCCACACCGAAGGGATCGCTGTCGATCACCGTCACGCCGAACTGCTCGGCCAGCTCGAACGAGTCGAAGCCGACGACGGCGATGGGGTTGCGAGCGAACGCTCTGGATTGGAGAACGCCGATCGTGAGGCGGTTGTTGTCAGAGAACAGAGCCGTCGGCGGCTCGTCCGACTCGAGCAGCTCCGTGGTCGCCGCGGCGCTTTCGGCCTCCGTGCGCAGTCCGCGCCGCACGATCGATGGGTCGATCGGGATGCCGGCAGCCGCAAGCGCCTCGGCGTAGCCGTCCCACCGCTTCGGCACGCCGTGTCCCGCGGCAGGATGGCCCAGGTAGCCGATCCGCCGATGACCGAGGGAGAGGAGATGCTCCACGCCTTCGCGCGAACTCGCAGTGTTCGTCGTCACCACCGAGTCCGCCCCGGTCCCGAGAGGGTCGGAGTCCACGAATACGAGCGCGGACCCGAAGCGCGTCTGCGCAGCGAGATAGGAGAAATCCGTTCCGGTCGGCGCGACGATGAGCCCCGACACCCGGTTCGCGAGGAACGACTCGATGGAACGCCGCTCGATCGCGGGGTCGCCTTGGGCATCGGCGCTCAGCACGAGGAAGTCGTGCGCGGCGGCGACCTCATGGATGCCACGCAGCAGAGGAGGGAAGAACGGATTCGCCAGATCGCCCAGCATGACCCCGATCGTGCGCATCGCCTGGCCGGAGCGGCGCAGGCCCGCGGCGATGTCGTTGCGCTGGAACCCGATCTTCTCGGCTTCGAGCAGGATGCGCTGGCGGGTCGACTCGCGCACGACACCGCCCATCAAGGCGCGCGACACGGTCTTGACGCTCACGCCCGCCGCGTCGGCCACATCCTGCATTCGCGGCCGGGTCGCAGGCGCCCTCGCTCCGTGTTCGCTCACCGCTGCCCCTTCCTCCGGTTCGGTGCACTGCTGGATCACAGAATAGGAGGCCTTCGACCGGCGCGTGCGCCCGGACCCGCCGAGCACCCGCACGACGCGTCACTGCCCGCCTTCGCCGGTGCGGCGACGGCGGGCAGAGGGTGCTGCCGGCCTGCGCAATGGCCATGCACTCACCGTGAGCGCATGGCTCAGTCTTTGGCGAAGTCGACCCTGACGAGGATCTGCTGACCGGTCGAAGACGTGTAGTACGTGTAGTAACGGGTGAGCCCGTGGTTCGTGGTGTATTCCGGGTGCGCGAAGGCGGCATACTCCACCCCCGACGTCGTCGGAGCCGTGTACAAGACGTCCGGGGTGCTCCAGGGCCCCCACGGGGTCGGCGAGGTCTGGAAGTAGACCTGGTGGCTCAGGAATGGCATGTAGCTGTTCATATAGAGCTTCGTCGCAGGGTCGTAGTGCACCGTCTCCCCTGCCGCGCCGCCGTTCATTACCGGGACCGTCGCTGCCGGGTCATCGGACCACACCGGCCGGCCGCCGGCCGTTCCCGCATAGAAGCTCCAGGCGGCCCGGTCCTGCACCTGGTCGATCCGCACCCGCGCCACACCGCACGCGTTCGTACTCGAGCAGTTGCCGTAGGCGTACAACTCGTTTCCGACGAGCACCGTTCCACCGTTGCCGAAGTTCTGCGACGGCGAGAAGAGGAGAGTGTGATCGTCGCCCTCCGGGCTCGTCAGAGACGGATCCTGGTGTTCAACGTCCATCCGGGCGATCTGGTGGGTGCGCATGTCCACAGAGACGATGCCGCTGCCCAGCGCCTGTCCGACGAATCCGGACGCACACGGTCCGTTGTCGAGCCCCCCGCGGCAGAGCTTGCCGTAGAAGACGAGGATGCGCTGGCGGGCGGGGTCGGCCACCACGGAGCCTGGCCAGAACGCGAACTGCGTACCGCAGTAGACGTCGGTCGACCCGGTGCAGTCGCTCGAAGCGTGCGCGTCCTGGAACTGCGTCTCCGCGGCGGAGTACGGGACGAACTCGGTCGGCGAGCTCGTATCGGTGAGATCGAAGGGGTTCGCCGACTGGAGGCTGATCCCGTCACTCGCGTCGAGGTCCGTGGTGACAGCGGCCGTGCTGGAGAGGAAGCCGGTCGGGTCCTGCAGCATGGTGTCGTCGAAGAACCAGTAGGACTTCCCGTGATACTCGACGCTCTGACCGTTGTCGCGTGCGGCGACATGGGCGTTCTGGTCGACGGGACCGAGAATCTGGAAATCCTTGACCGAGAGCCCGCCGTTCGACTGCCCCGGCCGCTCTGCGGCCGCGGAGGACGGCGCCGCCGCCATGGCCGGCGAGGCCACAGAAAGCGCCAGGGCAGCGCTCAACGCTCCCACCGCGCTGATCAATGTACGTCGTCGTGCCATCGTGATCGTCACTCCTCTCTGAGTGCCCGGGCCCCCTGCTCGGCTCGCGGTCAGTCTGTCAACGTTGTCAATCTGTGTCAACGTTGACATATGCGTCATCGTCGCCGCGGTGCCTACGCGGACGTGTCCAACCATGACCTGGACGCCGTCTCGATCAGCCTCGATCGCACTCGATCCCACACAGTTGTGAGGGATCCGGGGGAGGGACCGAGCATCGAAAAACCCCGAAATCGCGGGGATTCCGGGGCTCTCGATGCGCGGTACCGGTGGGATTTGAACCCACGGTGGAGTTGCCCCCACACATGTTTTCGAGACATGCTCCTTCGGCCGCTCGGACACGGTACCGCCGTCTACTGTACGCGAGCGCTCAGCGGCCGGCCAACTCGATGCCGACGACGGACGGGGCGCGGCCGGGACGTCCCGGCAGCGGCCGTGCGGCGCCGCCTCGGATCGGGGAACGGCCGTAGGGTGTGTGACATGCCACGGGAACGCGGGACGCGCGTGTCCGCCACGGGAGTGCTGACGGCGGCCTCCGTCGCGCTGGCCCTGGCAGCGGCCGCGTTCGTCCGCTCCGCCGTTCGCCGCAGCCGGCTCGCGGCCGCGGAGCTGAACGACACCCTGCCCGTCAACTCGGCATGGTGGCGCGCGCGGGGAAGAGCCGAAGGCGAGCTGCTCTACGTCGCGCTCGGGGACAGCGCGGCGCAGGGCATCGGCGCGAGCACCCCGGATCACGGCTACGTCGGGATCCTCGCCGAGCGCATCGCACGCCGCGCCGGGTTCTCGGTGCGCACCGTGAACCTGAGCATCTCCGGTGCCACGGCAGCGCAGGCCGTCGGCTACCAGCTCCCCCGGCTCGCGAAGCTCGATCCGGACGTGGTCACCGTCTCGATCGGGGCGAACGACATCGCGCACTGGGATGCGCCCGCCTTCGCCCGCGACCTCGGCATCGTCTTCGCCGCCCTGCCGCCGCACGCCGTCGTCGCCGACCTTCCCTGCTTCTACCTGCCGCACAACGAGCGCAAGGTCGCCTCGGCGAACCGCATCGTCCGGCGGCTCGCGGCCGAGCACGGCCTCGCGGTGGCACCCCTGCACGACCTCACGCGACGAGCCGGATTACTCGGCGTGCTCACCATGTTCGCCGGCGACCGCTTCCACCCCAACGATCGGGGGTACGCGGTGTGGGCCTGCGCGTTCGCTCCTCTCGTCGATCGGCGCGTCGACGAGGTGCTCGCCTCCCGCGTGTGACAAGCCGCACCGGCCCTCGGTCGCGTCCCTCGGATGCCGGGTGAGCCGGATCACGCCGTGGCTCTCAGGGAGGTCGTCCCCAGCCCGCACGATTCCACAGCCTTCCCCGTGCCGCACGGTCGTGTCTGAGGCAGCACATAGCCTGAGTGCGATCGCAATCGGTCGGAGGGTTCATGGCGAGATCGCAGGGCGGGTATCGCTGCACGGTGTGCGGCTGGACAACGACCAAGTGGGTGGGACGCTGCGGCGACTGCCAGGCGTGGGACACCATGGCCGAGACGCAGGCATCCACCCGCGTCGTTCCGGAACGCATCCACGGCGAGCGGATGGCGACCCCGATCACCGAGATCGCGATGGGCGCCGTCCACCATTGGCCCAGCGGGATCGCCGAGCTCGACCGGGTGCTCGGCGGCGGCGTGGTCCCCGGAGCCGCCATATTGCTGTCCGGCGAGCCCGGCGTCGGCAAGTCGACGCTCCTGCTCGAGGTCGCCTCGCGCGCAGCCGCGGCGGGCTCACGCGTGCTGTACGTATCCGCCGAGGAGTCCGCCGGCCAGGTGCGCCTGCGAGCCGAGCGCACCGGCGCCCTCCAGGACACACTGTTCCTGGCGGCGGAGACCGACCTCGCCGCGGTGGTGGGCCAGATCGATGCGATCGATCCGCAGCTGGTGGTCGTGGACTCCGTGCAGACCATCGCGAGCTCCGCGGTGGACGGCATCGCCGGCGGACCCAGTCAGGTGCGCGAGGTGGCCGGCACGCTCATCCGCGTCGCCAAGGAGCGCAACCTGCCCGTTCTGCTGGTGGGGCACGTCACCAAGGACGGCCAGGTCGCCGGGCCGCGCGTGCTCGAGCACCTCGTTGACGTCGTCTGCCAGTTCGAGGGCGACCGGCAGACCGCGCTGCGATTCCTGCGAGCACTCAAGAATCGCTTCGGACCCACCGACGAGGTGGGCTGCTTCCAGATGAACGGCGACGGCATCGTCGAGGTCCCGGATCCGAGCGGGATGTTCCTCAGCCGGTCATCGACCCCGGTCTCGGGAACCTGCGTGACGGTCGCGATGGAGGGGAGACGGGCCATTCCCGTCGAGGTTCAGGCGCTGGTCATCGACACCTCGGCCCCGAACCCGCGCCGGGTCACGAGCGGCGTGGACGCGGCACGGCTCGCCATGCTGCTGGCGGTGCTCGAGAGGCGCGCGGGCATCCGGGTCTCCGACAAGGACGTCTACGTGTCCACCGTCGGCGGGGTGCGTCTCGCCGAGCCGGCGGCCGACCTCGCGATCGCGATCGCCGTGGCATCCGCGGTGCGCGACAGAGCGATCGGGCACACCACCGTGGCATTCGGCGAGATCAGCCTGGCCGGCGAGGTCCGCGCGGTGACCGGCTCCCGGCAACGCGCCGCCGAGGCGACCCGCATGGGTTTCAGCGAGCGCATCGACGGCGACGTCGGAAACATCCAGGCGGCCCTCAGGACAGCGTTCGCCAGCGGGATCAGCGACTTCGAGCGCGAGCTCGACGCCGCGTTCTGAGCGCCGGGAACCTCCTCGGCGCCGGGCGTGACCGTCATCGGAGATGACCGGCATCGGGCGTGACGGTTCGTCGAGAGCCGCGGGGGTCGCCTTTCGACACGGTCGACGGGCTCCGATGGAGCCCTCGTCGGGGTTCACAGTGGGCATGGTGAGCGGCCGGCTGGCCCTGTTCTGGGGTCAGCGCCGCCTGTCGGCGGCTTCGTAGACTCGCGCGGTGAGCAATGGTGCCCCTCTACCGCCTGCGGGCTGGTACGACGACGGTCAGGGCAATCTACGGTGGTGGGACGGCACACGATGGTCGGGGCATATTGCACCTGCACCGCCATCGGCCCGGAGCGCGAAGGACGGCAGGTCTCGCGCCCACCTCGTGCTCGGGATCGTGGGCAGCGGCCTCGCAGCGATCATTGGGGCGGCATCAACGGGTTGGACGGGATTCATCATCGGTCTGACCCTGCCGGCCCTGATCACCGCGATCATCGGTCTGGCGAGGCATCGCCGCACATGGTTGAACCTGGGTCGTGGCGGCCTCATCGTGGCGACGAGCGTGATGTCCGCGGTCTTGCTGATCACTGCGGTCGCCAGCCCCGCCTCGACGACCGCCAGCAACATCGCCCAACGGGGGACCGGAAGCCACGCCCGCACGGGCGCCACCGCGAATCCCGCGACGCATGCACCATCCTCGTTGCCGGAGCCAACGACCTCACCGACCACCGCGGCGAATCCGGCGTCGGATCAGGCGGCCATCAACGTGCTGGCCACGCTCGCTGTTCAAACACCTTCCGCCAGCGCAGGCTACGACCGGGTCGTCGACTTCGGAGAGGCATGGCTCGACGTCGACCACAACGGGTGCGACACGCGCGACGACATCCTCGCCCGCGACCTGACGAGCATCGCGAAGCAGGGATCCTGCACCGTCGGGTCCGGCATCCTGCACGACCCCTACACCGCGACGACGATCGACTTCACCCGAGGCGTTGAGACATCGCGCGCGGTCCAGATCGACCACGTCGTGCCGCTCGGTGATGCGTGGGTCACCGGCGGCTCGCTCCTCACCGAGGACCAACGCATCTCCCTCGCGAACGACCCCTTGAACCTGCTGGCCGTTGACGGGCCCGCGAACGAGTCCAAGGGCGACAAGGACGCCTCGCAATGGCTGCCGCCGAACGCCTCCTACGACTGCGACTACGTCGCCCGTCAAGTCGCGGTGAAGGCGACCTACCACCTGTGGGTGTCACAGGCCGAGCACGACAAGATGGCCAGCATCCTCGGCAGCTGCCCCAACGAAACGATGCCGATCTCCGCATTCGCCTCCGGCCCCACGGTCATCGCACCCACGCCGCAGCCTTCCCCGGCGCAGGCCGCAGCACCCGCTCCAGCGCCGGCAGCGCCCGCACCTGCCGCGCCGGCTCCCGCCGCACCTGCCCCGCCAGCGGCGCCGCCGGCCGCCGGCGTCGTCCACCCAGGGGCGTTCTGCTCCCCCGCCGGGGCAATCGGTGTCACCTCCGCGGGCACGCCCATGATCTGCGGCACCACCGCAGCCAGCCCCGACCGCGCCCGATGGCACGCGGCCGGATAGACAGCCATCACGACGTGGAGGAGCCATGCTTCCGGGGTCCCGGGCCGCTCATCCGTTCAGCAGGAACTGCTTCGTGGACCTCGACGTGACTCCGTTCACCTGCACCTGGAGGTGATACGCAGCCCCGGCCGCAGGCACCGGCTGACGCTGCTTCTGATCACAGGTAGACGGATCGGAACGAGTGCGGTCCCATGCGATCGGATTCGAGGTGAGGGTCTTTCCGGGCTCCAAGACGATGACCGTGTCGACCGGATCGGTCTGGCAGTCCGTGGACTTCCAGTAGACCTCGGCGCCGCTCGTGATCGTGAACACCTGCTTCGCCGTGCCCACGTCGAACGTGCAGGGCTTCGTGCCGGTGTTCGTGATCGAGAACGAGAGAAGCGGCTGCGCCCCGGCGCCGTAGCTGTTCGAGTCGGTGATGGCCTCCACGTCCACCGCGGCCGGCGCGCACGCCTTGCCGCTCGCCGTGGCCTTCGCGGTCGGCACGCTCGTGGGGTTCGTGGCGGCCTTCGGTGTGCTGGCGACCGAAGTGTGCGTCGCGACCGGCGCCGAGGCATCCGACTTGCCACGGGGCGCGAAGACGATGAGCAGGATCACCACGATGATCGCCAGCAGCGCCAGGCCCACCGCCAGCCGGCGGCGCCAATACACCCTGCTCGGCTGCGGGCCGACCGGATGCTTCAGGCTCGACATGCCCTCAGGCTAAGCGGCGCCACTGCGGCACCTGTGACAACTCGCCGCGTCTGTGCCGCAATACCGGGCTCAACCGTGCTACGGGCCTACAGGTGCTTGATCATGCGCGTGTTGCCGAGCGTGTTCGGCTTCACCCGCGCCAGATCGAGGAACTCCGCGACACCCTCGTCGTGGCTGCGCACCAGCTCGTTGTAGACCGCGGGGTCCACGGTCTCCTGCCCCATGTCCTCGAAGCCGTGGCGGGCGAAGAACCGCACCTCGAACGTCAGGCAGAACAGGCGGCTGAGGCCCAGGCCGACGGCGTCGTGCTCCAGGCGCTCCAGTATGGCGTGCCCCACACCACGACCACGCCACTCGTCCGCGACGGCGAGCGTGCGAACCTCGCCGAGGTCCTCCCAGATCACGTGCAGCGCGCCGCAGCCGATCAGCTCGCCTCCGAGGTCCTCCGCCACACGGAACTCCTGAAGCGACTCGTACAGCGCGACGCGTTCCTTGCCGAGCAGGATCCGGCGTTCGACCAGCGGCTGCACCAGCCTCTGGATGCCCGGAACGTCCCCGGTGCGGGCGCGGCGCACCCGGAATCCGCGCAGCTCTGTCGTCGAGATCGGCTCGGTCAGGAGGTCTGCCACGTGACCAGCCTAGGGGCGATCACGCACGGCACGTTCGATTCGACGCCCGCAGCGCCGCGCCGAGACTGCGGGCGCCGCGAGGACACGAGCACCCGGGGACGACGCAAAGGCGGGACCACCCCGTGAAGGGGTGGCCCCGCCTTGTGGAGCTCCGTGCTACACGCCGGCCGCGAGGTCCGGTGTGGCCGCGCCGGTGCCCACGGGGCCCGCCGCCAGCGCGCCCACCGGGTCCTTGCGGGGCGCCGTGGTGAACACGAACTCGCCGTCGACGAAGTCGACCGTGACGTGGTCGCCCGCGTTCAGCTCTCCGTGCAGGATCTTCTCGCTGAGCCGGTCCTCCACCTCGTGCTGCACCGCGCGACGCAACGGTCGGGCACCGAGCGCCGGGTCGAAGCCCACCTCGATGAGACGCCCCTTGGCTGCGTCGGTGAGCTCGATCGTCATGTCGCGGTCGAGCATCCGCTCGCCGAGCCGCTTGGCGAACAGGTCGACGATCTGCAGCAGCTCGCTCCTGTCCAGTTGCGGGAACACGATGATCTCATCGACACGGTTGAGGAACTCCGGCTTGAAGTTCTTCTTCAGCTCCTCGTTCACCTTGGCGCGCATGCGGTCGTAGCCGGACTGGGTGCCGGCGTCGCCCTCCGCCTGGAAGCCCACGGGGCCGCCGGAGATCGCCGCCGTCCCCAGGTTCGTCGTCATGATGATGACGGTGTTCTT
The DNA here is from genome assembly GCA_015655415.1 of Actinomycetales bacterium. GTDB lineage: Bacteria > Actinomycetota > Actinomycetes > Actinomycetales > Microbacteriaceae > Humibacter. The sequence continues at coordinate 779 of JAATFB010000037.1, read as the reverse complement.
GAAGTCGACGACCCGCCCCTGACCATCGGTCAGTCGCCCCTCCTCCAGGATCTGGAGCAGCGAGTTGAAGATGTCGGGGTGCGCCTTCTCGATCTCGTCGAAGAGCACGACGCTGAACGGCTTGCGGCGCACCTTCTCGGTGAGCTGGCCGCCCTCCTCGAAGCCGACGAACCCGGGAGGGGCGCCGAACAGTCGCGAGACCGTGTGCTTCTCGCCGTACTCCGACATGTCGAGCGAGATCATCGCCGACTCGTCGTCGAACAGGAACTCCGCCAGCGCCTTGGCCAGCTCCGTCTTCCCCACACCGGTCGGGCCGGCGAAGATGAACGAGCCGGAGGGGCGGTGCGGGTCCTTCAGGCCGGCGCGCTGACGTCGGATCGTGCGGGAGAGCGCCGAGATGGCCTCCTCCTGCCCGATGACCCGCTGGTGCAGCGCCTTCTCCATGAAGACGAGGCGGCTGGACTCCTCCTCGGTGAGCTTGAACACCGGGATGCCCGTGGCCTGTGCCAGCACCTCCGCGATGAGTCCCTCATCCACCTCGGCGGTCGTCTTGACGTCGCCGGATCGCCACTGCTTCTCGAGGCGCAGCCGCTCGCCGAGCAGGTTCTTCTCCTCGTCGCGCAACGACGCGGCCTTCTCGAAGTCCTGCTCCTCGATGGCGCCCTCCTTGCGCTCGCGCACCTTGGCGATCTTGTCGTCGAACTCGCGCAGCTCCGGCGGCGCGGACAGGATCGACAGGCGCAGGCGGGCGCCGGCCTCGTCGATCAGGTCGATCGCCT
>JAATFB010000096.1 GCA_015655415.1 Actinomycetales bacterium | reverse complement strand
GGAGCTCGGCGACGGCACCACCGCCCCGAGCGCTACTCCGACCCGGGTCGATCTTCCGTCCGGGGTCCGTGTCACCGCGATCGCCGCCGGGGACCAGTACACGGTGGCGCTTGCCGATGAGGGCAGTGTCTACGCCTGGGGCGACAACACCCACGGGCAGCTCGGCGACGGCACCACCGAGAGCCATGACGCCCCCGTCCCTGTCGGTTCTCTGTCTGGGGCTCGTGTCAGCGCGATCGCCGCCGGGGACCAGCACACGGTCGCGCTTGCCGATGAGGGCAGTGTCTACGCCTGGGGCGACAACACCCACGGGCAGCTCGGCGACGGCACCACCCAGAGCCGAACGAGCCCGATTCCGGTGCCGCTGCCGAGGCGGTTCTCGTTCAGTCAGATAGCCGCCGGCGAGGCTCACACTGTTGCGCTTGCCGATGATGGCAGTGTCTACGCCTGGGGTCGCAACACCGAAGGGGAGCTCGGCGATGGCACGAGCGCCACCACCCGTGCTGCTCCTACCCGGGTCGATCTTCCGTCCGGGGTCCGTGTCACCGCGATCGCCGCCGGCAAGGTTCATACTGTTGCGCTTGCCGATGACGGCAGCGTCTACGCTTGGGGCGACAACACCTACAGGCAGCTCGGCGACGGCACCGTGACGAACGCCGACACCCCTGTCGCGGTGGCGCTTCCTCCTGGGGTTCGTATCACCGCGATCGCCGCCGGGGCCTACCACACGGTGGCGCTTGCCGATGATGGCAGCGTCTACGCCTGGGGCGACAACACCTACGGACAGCTCGGCGACGGCACCACGACCACCCCCCGTGCTGCTCCTGCCCGGGTCGATCTTCCGTCCGGGGTCCGTGTCACCGCGATCGCCGCCGGCGAGGCTCATACTGTTGCGCTTGCCGATGACGGCAGCGTCTACGCCTGGGGTTACAACGGCTACGGGCAGCTCGGCGACGGCACCACTGTCACCATCCGTACTGCTCCTGTCGGTGCCGATCTCCCGTCCGGGGTCCGTGTCACCGCGATCGCTGCCGGGGTCTATCACACGGTCGCGCTTGCCGATGGTGGCAGGCTCTACGCCTGGGGAGACAACATCGACGGGGAGCTCGGCATCGGCACCCACAGGAGCCATGACACCCCCGTCCCGGTCAATTTCTCGTCCCGGGCCCGTATCACCGCGATCGCCGCGAGGGGCTTGCACACGGTCGCGCTTGAGGGTGATGGCGCAGTCTGGGCGTGGGGCGACAACGCCCACGGGCAGCTCGGCGACACCACCACCACCGACCGTGTCAATCCCACCCCGGTCGAGTCTCTGTCCGGGGTCCCCATCACCGCGATCGCCGCCGGGGACCAGCACACGATCGCGGTCGCCGATGATGACAGGGTCTACACGTGGGGTGACAACGGCTCCGGGCAGCTCGGCGACGGCACCACGACTGGGCGCGACAAGCCCGGCCCGATCGTCGCGCCGTCTGTCAAGGTCGCCTTCGGCGACACGCCGGCGGTGAGCACCTCGATTGATGCGGACGGCGTGCTCCATGCCGTCACACCGGCCCATGATCCCGGCCCGGTCGATGTCACGGTGACGACCGGCGCGAACTACGACGCCCCGCTGACCTGGACGATCCCGGCCGGCTACACCTTCACCCAGCAGCCGGTGTTCACGACCACCGACACCGCGCTCACCGTCACCGCCGGCGACGACCTCAGCTACCGCTTCACCGCGGACGCCTACCCGGCCGCCGGCTTCACCGCCACCGGGCTGCCCTCCTGGCTCACCCTCGACCCGGACGGTCTGCTCCACGGCACCGCGCCGCTCACCGCAGGGACCTCCACCATCATCGTCACGGCGACGAACACCGCCGGGACGGCGGCGACCGTGCCCATCACGGTCTCCGTCACGCTGCGTGACTTCGCTCCCGGCGCGAGCGCGGCGATCCTCGGCGATCCGCTCGACGGCGCGACCCTGCGCGCCCACACGAGCGGTCTGGCCCCCGACGTCGAGGAGGACGAGCTCGACTACGCCTGGTCCCTGAACGGCACCCCGGTGAGCACCGATCCCGACTGGACCGTGACCGACGGTGCGAACGGCACGATCACCCTCGCCATCACCGCCCACAAGGCCGGCTACGCCCCCCTCGCCCTCACCGCCGAGCCCGTCCAGGTGACCCCACCAGCTCTCACCATCACGGGAGGCGCTCGCGCCGGCGACACCATCACCATCGACGGGAGCGGCTTCGCGACCGACGACTACGCTCTCACCCTGCACTCCGAACCCGTCACGCTCGGCACCGCCGCCCCCGACCCGACCACCCACGGCTTCCACGTCACCCTGCATCTGCCCGCTGACACGACCGTGGGCGAGCACACCATAGAAGCCGACAGCACGAGCCTGCCCACCCCGATCCACGCCGCCAGCACCCCGTTCGCCGTCGCCGCCGCGCCGGCCGGACCGTCCAGCACCGGGCCGGCCGGATCGTCCAGCACCGGGCCGGCCGGACTGCCCAGCACCGGGCCGGCCGGACTGCCCAGCACCGGGCCGGCCGGACTGCCCAGCACCGGCGTCGACATCGTCCCCTGGATCGTCATCGCGCTCCTGCTCGCGGGCATCGGCCTCGCCGCCTTCCTCGCCGCGCGGCGCACACGCGCCTAGGAGGCCGCCACCGGACCCCGAGGGATCTCCCGAGCGGGTGCACCCCGGATCGGTCTGGTTCGCAGTCGAGAGCGCGCCGGGGGAGGCGGGACATCGTCTCAGGCGACGCGCCTGTCCTCCATCGCGTCGCGGTCCCACGCGATGCCGAGGCCGGGGGTGCCCGGCGCGATCGCGCAGCCGTCGGCGATCGTCATCTCATCCCTCGTGATCGCGCGCAGCTGGGGGATGTGCTCCACAAAGCGGCCGTTCGGGACGGCTGCGACGAGGCTGACGTGGAGCTCCATGAGGAAGTGCGGGCACACCTCGACGTTGCAGGCCTCCGCGAGATGGGCCACCTTGAGCCAGGGGGTGATGCCGCCGATCCGCGCGACGTCGGGCTGCACGATCGACGCCGCCCCGCGCCGCAGGTACTCGGCGAACTGCCCGATCGAGTAGATCGACTCGCCGACGGCCACGGGGATGCTCGTCGTCGCTGCCAGCCGTTCGTGCCCTGCCACGTCGTCGGCGGGCAGCGGCTCCTCGAACCAGAACAGATCGAGCGGGGCGAACGCGGCGGCCCGGCGAACGGCCTCGGCGCCCGTGAACGCCTGGTTCGCGTCGACCATGATGGCGAACGCGGGTCCCGCCGCCTCGCGGACGGCGCGAAGCCGCTCCACGTCGTCCGCGATGTCGGGCCGGCCGATCTTGATCTTCGTGCCGCCCCAGCCCCGCCCCTGCGCCGCGCGCGCCCCCGCGACCAGCTCCTCCGTGGAGAGCTGCAGCCAGCCGTGCTCGGTGTCGTAGAGCGGCACCTCGCGCCGCGCGCCGCCCGCGGCGCGCCATAGCGGCAGTCCCGCGCGCAGGCACCGGAGATCCCAGAGCGCGGTGTCGATCGCGGCAAGCGCGAGACTCGTGATCGCCCCGACCGCCGTCGCACGGGTGCTGTCGTAGGCAAGCCGCCAGAGCGCCTCGATGTCCCTCGAGTCGCGGCCGACGAGCACCGGCAGGAGCGAGTGCCGGAGCAGGGCCAGCACCGAGTGGCCGCCGGTGCCGATCGTGTAGGCGTAGCCCGTGCCGGTGAGCCCGTCGCTCGCGACGAGGTCGACGACGATCGTCTCCTGCTTCACGAAGCGTTGCTTGGCGTCCGTGCGGACGGTCTCGACGGCCACGTCGATGAGCTGTGCGGTCGCCGAGGTGATCGTCGTCATCGTCGTCTCCGTCCCGGCACGTCTTCGCACCCCTTCATCGGATCGTATCCGATATCGACGAGCGTACCTGCCTATGCGTCGTCGCGGGCAGCGGACGGCGCGTCTCGTCGTGCGCGGACCCCGTAGACGCGCTCGGCCGTCCCGCGGAAGACCGCGTCGACCTCGTCAGGCGAGAGGTCGGCGAGCGCGCGCTGCGTGATCGCGAGCACCTCGGCGTACCTTGCGGCGAGCGTCGAGACGGGCCAGTCCGAGCCGAACATCGTCCTGTCCGGCCCGAAGATCTCGACTGTGTCGCGCACATAGTCCGCGACGCGCCGTTCCCGCCACCCCGGACCGGCCTCGGTGAGCAGGCCGGAGACCTTGCAGACGACGTTCGGCCGACTCGCCAGACCCCGCATGCGCTTGCGTCATCCGATCGCGACCGAGCCCTCCGCGTCGTCGACGATGGGCGGCTTCGCCGCATGGTCGAGCACGAAGCGGACCTCGGGCAGGGCGTCGACGAGGGCGAGCGCGGCGGCGTGCTCCCGTGCCCGGATCAGCAGGTCGAACGGCATCCGCGCCGTGGACAAGGCTCGCACGCCCGCGACGACCTCCGGACGGGAGAGCCAGCCCGGATCCGGCTCGTCGTGCGCCTGATGACGGATCCCGACCAGTCGGGAGAGGCTCGGACGGCTGGTGAGCGCGGCGAGCGCGTCCGCGACGTCGGGCGCGGTGAGGTCCACCCAGCCGACGACACCGGCGACGGGCTCTTCGCTGTCGAGAAGCGACAGCGTCTCGCTCACGTCGTGCGTCGCCTGCACGACGATCGTCGCGCTCACACCGGTCCCGCGGACGGCCGCGCGCAGGTCCGCGACATCGAACCGGCGGCGGAGGGCCGCGACATCGTCCGTCATCCAGGGGTAGCGACGGGCCGTCGGATCCCAGAGGTGGTGGTGGGCGTCGATGATCACAGCGGTTCCTTTCGGCTGGATGCTTGACAATCGTCGTATCGGATACGATTCTTGTCCCGTCGGCCTCGGCCTATCAACGGGGACCGCAGCGCAGCGTCCGACGGGAGAGGAACGCATGTCCACCATCGTCCAGAGTCCGACCACAGACGCTGACGAGGCGACCCGTGCCGGTCTGGCCTGGTTCCGAGACGCCGGCTTCGGTGTCTTCGTCCACTGGGATCATGCGAGCCAGCAGGGGATCGAGATCTCCTGGCCCCTCGTGGGCCGCTCGATCATCCCCGGACGCGATGCCGCGGAGGACGCGATCAGCGTCGAGCAGTACCACGCGAGTGCGGCGACCTTCGACCCCAGGCGATGGGATGTCCGCCGCCTCGCCCGCCTCTGCCGCGACGCGGGAGCACGGTACGTCGTCTTCACGGCGCGACACCATGCCGGGTACTCGATGTACCACACCCGGTACTCGGACTTCTCGATCGAGCACTCCCCGTTCGGCCGCGACGTCACGCGGGAGCTCGTCGAGGCCGTGCGCGCCGAGGGGATGCGCGTCGGGATCTACTACAGCCTGCCCGACTGGCATCATCCCGACTATCCGGCGTTCACCGACGCGGACCTGCCCTATCCGACGGAGCATCACCCGCAGTATGTCCCGGACGATCCGGCGCAACGCCACCGTCGGCCCGCACCCGAGGCGTGGGAACGGTACGTGCAGTACCTGCGCGACCAGCTCACCGAGCTTCTCACGGACTACGGCCGCATCGACCTGCTCTGGTTCGACGGCGAATGGGAGCGGTCCGCCGAGGAGTGGCACACGGCAGAGCTTCGCGCGCTCATCAAGAGGCTGCAGCCGGAGATCGTCATCAACGACCGGCTCACCGGCGCGGGCGACTACGCGACGCCGGAGCAGGCGCTGCCGAACGAGGTCCCCGACGGCCCGTGGGAGCTCTGCCTCACGATGAGCGAGTCGTGGGCGTGGCGCCCCTCCGACACGGCGTACAAGTCGCCGCGTGCGCTCGTCGAAGCGCTCATCGAGAGCGCGAGCCGCGGTGGGAACCTGCTGCTCAACGTCGGACCGCGCGGCGACGGCTCGATCCCCGAGCCCGAGGTCACGAGACTCGGCGCGATCGGCGCGTGGCTCGCGATGCACGGGACGAGCGTCATCGGCGCACGACCGGACACCGAGACCCGGTTCTACGGTCCCGTCACCCGGAACGGCGACCGGATCTACCTGCACCTGCTCGCGCAGCCCGTCGAGTCGGTCCTCGTGCGCAATGCGCCCGTGGACCGGGTTCGTGCGGTCCGGCTGCTCGCAGACGCCAGGGAGCTCTCGTTCGGGGTCGACCGCGAGGTCCACGACCACGACGCTCGTGGCGGCGAGCCGCGCGGCACCCTGCGCATCGACGCGCCCGCGCCGAGCGGCGCCCTCGTCGATGTGATCGAGATCGAGCTCGACTGAGCCGCCTCACGGCGCGCACCTCTGCATTCCTCTACACGAAGGAACGTCATGCCCACTATCCGATATAGGAGAGCGGCGCTCGTCGGTGCTCTCGCCGTCACGGTCGCGTGCGGCCTCGCCGCGTGCGGCACGGGCACCCAGGGCACCGGCTCCGCGACGGAGGGCACGGTCCGCGTCCAGACCGCGACCGGCCCGACCGCGGACGCCATGAAGAGGGTTGCCGACGACTTCGAGAAGGCCAACCCGGGGGTCACGGTCGAGCTCGAGTCGCTCGACGCGAACGCGAGCCGCTCCCCGAACGCAGCGCTCCTGTCGTCGTCGACCGCGCCGGACGTCGGCTACCTGCAGCGCTCTACCGGCGTCTGGTCGACGCTCATCAAGAACCACGAGCTGCTCTCGCTCGACGACGTGTGGAAGGCGAGCAAGCTCGCCGACAAGTACGCCCAGAGCCAGGTCGACTACTACACGACCGACGGGCACCACTACGGCGTCCTCTACGACGAGTTGCTCATCAACCCGGTCTACTACAACGTCGACGCGTTCACGAAGGCGGGCATCGCACGGCCGAAGGACCATCGGTTCGCCTCGGTCGCCGAGCTCGAGGAGGCCGCGGCCAAGCTCAAGTCCATCGGCATGGGCGGGCTCGGCGTGGGCGGGTCGAGCCCCTTCGGCCTCGGCCACACCCTGGACGCCCTCCTTCCCACCGCCGTGAGCGCCGACGACTACGCCACGATGCTCACGAACTTCCGGCCTGGCGCCCCCGGCGGGGACGTCACCTATACGCAGCCCGGCGTGGTGAAGATGCTCCAGCTCATGCGGGACTGGGAGACGAAGGGCCTCTATCAGGACGGCATGCTCGGCATGGACGACAGCAAGGCGGCCGCGCTGTTCACCGGAGGCAGCATCGGGATGGTGCAGGGCGGCACCTACTCGTGGGCGAACATCTCCGCCGCGAAGCCGTCGTTCGCGATCGACTGGGCGCTCATGCCGTCCTTGACGCCGGGACGGACGACGCCGTTCGACGCCTTCAACGGCGACACCCTCGTCGTCCCCAAGCACGCGACCCACCCCGAGCTCGCCAAGAAGTTCATCGAGTTCTTCATGACGGACAAGTACCAGTCCACCGTGATCCCCGAGTCCGGCTCGCTCCCCGTCTTCCAGAACCTCGACGCGTCGAAGCTCACGGGCCTCGGAAAGCCGGTGCGGCAGATGCTCGAGGCGTCGGCGCGGGACGGCGTCGTGAACATCTGGGACTCGACGGTGCCGACCTCTCTCGGTCAGGCGTTCTCCGTGCCGGTGCTGCAGCAGGTGGTCGCGGGCACGATCACCCCCGAGCAGGGCGCGCAGAAGTTCCAGGACGCCCTCGAGGCGCTGCGGTCGGGCAAGGCTCCCAGTGACACCGACTGAGGCCGCGGAGGCTGCCCCGCGCGCACGTCGCCGCTCTCGGCCAGGGGTCGTGTTCCCCGTGCTGTGCCTCATCCCCGGCCTCGTGCTCGTCGCCGTCTTCGTCGCCTACCCGGTGCTCGAGTCCGTCCACGTCAGCTTCGGCAGCTGGGACGGCGTCGGCGCGGTGGTGTTCCGGGGCGTGCAGAACTACGTCCGGCTCGTCAGCGACGGCGTGTTCGGATCCTCGCTCGTGACGAGCCTCGAGTTCTTCCTCCTCGTCACGGCGTTCACCGTCGCGATCGCGGTGCTTCTCGCGAACGCGATCAGCCGCGGCGTGCCGGGCGGCGGGTTCTTCCGCGTCGTCTGGTTCCTGCCCGTGATCGTGCCCACGACGGTCTCGGGCGTGTTCTGGGCGAGCGCATTCCAGCCGACCACCGGCATCGTCAACACGCTTCTCGGCGCCGTCGGGCTCGGCTCGGCTCATGCGTGGCTGGCCGAGGGGTCGACGGTGCTGTACTGCGTCGCGTTCGCCGCGATCTGGACGCAGGCCGGCTACGCAATGCTCCTGCTGCTCGGGGCCATGGAGACCATCCCGCCTGAGGTCCACGAGGCCGCCGAGCTCGACGGCGTCGGTCCGGTCGCGCGCCTCTTCCGGATCACCCTCCCGATCATCCTCCCGATGCTCGGGACCGTCACCGTGCTCATGGCGGTCTTCTCGTTCAACGCCTTCGGCATCGTCTACGCCATGACGCAGGGCGGCCCGGGGAACGCCTCGGCGATCCTCCCCGTCCTCGTCTACAAGGAGTCGTTCCTGCAGCAGGACTACGGCTACGGATCCGCGACCGCGGTCGTCACCTGTCTCGTCGTCGGCGCGATCGGCATCGCGGTGCTGCGCCTCTTCCGCCGCCAGGCCATGGAGGCGTGATGGCCGTCCTCAGCCCATCCGCGACCGCGAGGCGCGACGACGTCGACGCGGGCCCAGCGCGTCGGACCGTGCGTCGGCGCCGACGCGCACACGGCCCGCTCTGGTGGATCGGCTACCTCCTCCTCGTCGCCTGGACGGTCATCACGCTTCTGCCGTTCGTGTCGATGTTCCTGCTGTCGTTTCACTCGACGCCCGACATCTACGCCCACCCTCTCGGGTTCACCGGCTCCTGGCGTCTGGACAACTACGTCTCTGCCTGGGTCGGGGCCGCGGGTGGGGCGCCCATCGCCGTCTACCTGCTCAACAGCTTCCTCGTCGCTGTCATCGCGCTCGCGATCGGCGTGACGTTCGGCACGCTCGCCGGGTACGGCCTCGCGAGGGTCGGCGCCCGCCTCGGCACCGCCGTCAGCCGCGTGTTCGTGCTGGCACTGAGCATCCCCCTCGTCGTCACGCTCATCCCGATCTTCAAGCTGCTCGGCAGTCTCGTGCTGCTCAACAGCGTCGTCGGCATCGCGCTCGTCTACGCGGCGTTCATGACCCCGACCGTCGGGCTGATCATGCGGTCGGTCTTCGGCGCCGTGCCGGCGGAGCTCCTCGAGGCGGCCAGGCTCGACGGCTGCAACGAGCTGACGGCGCTGTGGCGGATCATCCTCCCCGTCGTCCGCGGCGGTCTCGTGTCCGTGTCGCTGCTCGGGCTCATCTTCGTGTGGGGAGAGGTGCAGTTCGCGGTCGTGCTGCTCTCGCGTCCGCAGGTGAAGACCCTTGCGGTCGGCCTGTTGTCGTTCCAGGGGCAGTTCGTCAGCGACCAGGGCGCGTTCTACGCCGGCCTCGTGATCGCGACGGCACCCGTGGTGATCCTGTTCGTGATCTTCCAGCGCTCCATCACGAAGGGCGTGACGCTCGGAGCGTTCAGGTGATCGTCGCCCTGCACTCCCGTCTGCGACCCGGGCACGCCGAGGCCTACGAGCGCGACCATCAGGCGATCCCGGACGAGCTCGGCGCGGCGTTCACGCGCGTCGGCATCCGTGACTGGTCCATCTGGCGCAGCGGCGAGGACCTCTTCCACCTCGTGGACTGCGAGGACTTCGAGGCGGCCATGGCGGCGCTCGCCGACGACCCGGCGAACGTGCGCTGGCAGGCGCGCATCGGCACGCACGTGCAGACGTTCCTGCCCGATGGCGCTCCCGCTGCGCTGCCGGGAGTCTGGATCCTCGCCGCTCAGCGCGCTCTGTCCCAGGGATGACGGACGCCGGCCGAGGGATGCGCGCCCGGGGCGGGGATGCGCGCCTAACGCGCGGGATGTGCGCTCGGGGCGGAGGACGTCACTCGACCGGGGCGGCCCCCTCCTCGGAAGGTCGCGCGAGCGGGAGCAGCCGGTCGCGCGAGGCCTCGAGGTGGGCTGCCATGCGGTGCGAGGCCTCGACGGCGTCTCCGCGGGCGATCGCGTCCACGACGAGCCGATGCTCTTCGATCGTCTCGTGCCCGGCCTGGGCGTCGTAGGCCAGCCGGAACGCGTGCAGATGACAGTGGGTGCGCTCGAACGCGCGGAGCGTCACGGCGTTGCCCGCCATCGCGAGGATGGCCGTGTGCAGCCGTTCGTCGTGGGCGCTGAACTCCTTGTACGAGTCGAAGCCGGTTCCGCTCGGCGCAGCCGGCAGCGAGTCGATCTCGTCCCGGAGCGCCCGCGCCTGCTCGCTCGTGACCGACTCGGCCACCCGTGCGGCGGCATAAGGCTCGATGCGCAACCGGAAGTCCCAGAGATCGGCCACCTCGCGCTGGGTGAGGAGGTCCGTCGTGCGATAGCCGCGGAGGTGCGTCTTGACGACGAGCCCGTCGGACTCCAGCCGCGCGAGCGCCTCTCGGACGGGTGTCGCGGAGACCCCGAGGCGCACGGCGAGCGCGTCGATGTTGATCCGACTCGCCGGCGGGATGTCGTTGCGAAGGATCATCGCCGTCAGCTCCGCGTATGCCTCGTCCCGGACGACGCGCTCGGCCGTGGATGCGCGGGCTCGCTGAGGACTGATCGTCACGTCTCTCATGCTAGGCGACGCTCCAGTCGATCGGATACGATCTCGTGCCCGGGCCTCGCGTGAGTCTGCCGCGGCAGGCCTCGTCCTCCGCGCCATCCTCATCTGGAACGGCGTGTTGGGGAGTTGTCCTCGCTCAGACCCGACTCGACCACGCCGAGGAGCTGCACGAGAGCCTCATCGTATTGACCCTCCCCCTCAGCCAAGCCGCCGACGGCGGAGAGAGGGAGCTCGAGTTGGGGCCGCGCGGCGATCATGCCGAGCACGCCGACGAGGACGCGGAGCTGATCGAGCGCCCTGGCCCCGCCAACGAGACCGTAGCCGACGAACCCGACAGGCTTGTCGTTCCATTCCACGTAGAGGTGGTCGAGGGCGTTCTTGAGGACGCCGGGAATGCCGTGGTTGTACTCCGGGGTGGTGATGATGAAGCCGTCGAACGAGGCGATCACGGACGCCCATTCCAGGGTGCG
>JAATFB010000013.1 GCA_015655415.1 Actinomycetales bacterium | reverse complement strand
TGATCGCCATCAGCTCGTCGGTCTCCTGCGGCGTCAGCACCGCGGTCGGCTCGTCGAACACGAGCACCTTCGCGTCGCGCGAGAGTGCCTTGATGATCTCGACGCGCTGCTGCACCCCCACCGGCAGATTCTCGACGACGGAGTCGGGATCGACATCGAAGCCGAACCGCGAGGAGATCTCCCGCACGCGCTCACGCGCGGCACGGTGGTCGAGGAAGCCCGCGAATCCGGTGCTCTCGTGGCCGAGCATCACGTTCTCGGCGACGGTGAACACGGGGATGAGCATGAAGTGCTGGTGCACCATGCCGATGCCGGCCTTCATGGCGTCGCCCGGCCCGTCGAAGCGCTGGACGACGTCATCGAGCAGGATCTCGCCCTCGTCCGCCTGCAGGAGCCCGTACAGCACGTTCATCAGCGTGGACTTGCCTGCGCCGTTCTCGCCGAGGATGCAGTGGATCTCTCCCGGCTCGACGGTGAGGGAGATGTGGTCGTTCGCGGTGAGGGTGCCGAACCGCTTCGTGATGCCGCGGAGTTCGAGCTTCATGGGGTCAACCTACCTTTCGCCGTCCTCGACGCTGAGGACGGGGTGATCCTGCCTCGGGCGAGGCGCCACGCACGTGCGCAGCCGCGGCGTTCGAGCCGCCCGCGACGCGCGCGCAGCGCCTGCCCGGGGAGCCGGGACCGAGCCGATCAGGACTTCGGCGACGCCGGGGACGTGACCTTGATCGAACCGTTGACGATGCCGGACTTGATGGTGTCGAGCTCCGACTTCAGGCTCCCGTCGACCTTCGACGCGAAGTCGTGGAACGGGGCGAGGCCGACGCCGTCGTTCTTCAGCGTCCCGACGTACGGCGCGTTGGAGAACTTGCCCTTCGCCGTCTGCTCGATGACCGCGGAGGTCGACGGCTTGATGCCCTTCATCACCGAGGTGAGCAGGATGGAACGCACGCTCGGATCGGTGTTGTAGACATCCGCGTCCACGCCGATCATCGCGATGCTCTTGCCCGAGCCGTTGGCGTCGTCGATCGCCGGGGCCGCCGACTGGTAGATCGGGCCGCCGACCGGCATGATCACGTCGGCGTTCTGGTCGATGATGCCCTGGGCCACCTGCTTGGCCGTGTCGTTCGCGTCGAACCCGCCGGTGAAGGATCCCTTCTGGCTGTCGACGTTCCAGCCCACGACCTGGACGTTCTTGCCCTTCTGCTGGTTGTAGTACTTCACGCCGTCTACGAAGCCGTCCATGAAGATGGTGACGGTCGGGATCTGCATGCCGCCGAAGGTGCCGACCACGCCGGTCTTCGAATAGCTCGCCGCGGCGTAGCCGCCCAGGAACGCGGCCTGCGCGGTGTCGAAGATGATCGACTTCACGTTCGGCGCGGTGAACTCGTTGTCGTCGATGATCGCGAAGTCGGTGTCGCGGTTCGCAGCCGCGGCCTTCTTCGTGGCGTCGGAGAGGTTGAAGCCGACCGTGATGATCAGATTGCAGTTCTGGTCGACCATGCTGTTGATGTTGGGCGCGTAGTCGCTGGCGGTCTTCGACTCCGCCTTCTTGTACGTGGTGCCGAGCTTCTTCGCGCTGTCGACGAGTCCCTCGTAGCCGAGCTGGTTGAAGGAATGGTCGTCGAAGCCGCCGTTGTCCGACACCATGCACGGCAGGAACTTGGATGCCGCGGCCTTCGTCGAGCCGCTCTCGGACGGGGCCTGGCCACAGCCGGCCAGCAGGGCGAGCGCGCTGGCCGCGGCGAGACCCGCCAGCGCCAGCTTGCGAACTTTGGATGTCACGTTGTCCTCCAGGTCGAGTGTCTGCGCGCGGCGCGCCGGGCGTCGGCAAGCGACGTTACCCAACGTTACGAACGGCTTCGCTCGGCGTCATGAGTTCGGAACATCGCCGTTATCATCTTGTTTCTTTCGAGCATCCTGCGACAGTAGCGTGCTCAAAAGTGCAAAGGCGCCGCTGCGGCCGCGCACTCGCGCGGCGGCGAGATGCGACGTTCGGCTCGCAGCGCCGGTCGCCGAACCCTCGCCGCGCAGCGGCTCGAGCACCTCCGCGGCTCGAGCACCTCCGGGGCTAGAGCACCTCGGTCGAGCCGGTCAGTCGCAGCGCCTCGACGACGGACTTGACCCGCTGGGCGTTCTCGCTCGTCGTCACCAGAAGAGCGTCGGGGGTGTCGACGATCACCACGTTCTGGATGCCGATCAGGCTGATCACGCGCCCCGTCTGGCTCACGACGATGCCGCTGGAGGCATCCGACAGCACACGCGCGTTCTCGCCGAGGATCGCCAGGTCGGTCGCGCGTCCCCCGCTGTTGAGCTTCGCGAGGGAGGCGAAGTCGCCCACGTCGTCCCAGCTGAACGCCCCGGGCACGACGGCGAGCCGACCCGCCGCGGCGGCCGGCTCGGCCACCGAGTAGTCGATGGCCACCTTGGAGAGGGTGGGCCAGATCCGGTCAACGGCGGGACCGCGCGCCGCCGGATCGTCCCACGCCTCGGCGAGCTCCAGCAGGCCGCTCAAAAGCTCGGGCTGCGACCGACCGATCTCGTCCAGGAGCACGGACGCCTTCGCGATGAACATGCTCGCGTTCCACAGGTAGTCGCCACTGGCCAGATACCTCTTGGCGGTCTTCAGGTTCGGCTTCTCCACGAACGACACCGCCTTGCGGGCGGAGGCCGCTCCGTCGATCGTCAGGGGGTCGCCGGCACGGATGTAGCCGAATCCGACTGCCGGCTCGGTCGGCGTGATGCCGATCGTCGTGATGTAGCCGGCACGTGCCGCGGCGACCGCCTCGGCGACCGCCGCCCGGAACAGGGGCTCGTTGCCGATCACATGGTCGGCGGCGAACGAGCCGACGATCACGCCGGGTTCGCGGCGCTCGAGGATCGCCGCCGCCAGCCCGATGGCCGTGGTCGAGTCCCGGGGCTCGCTCTCCAGGACGACGTTGTGGTCGGCGAGCGCGGGAATCTGCGACTCCACCGCGGCCCGATGCGCCCGCCCGGTCACCACCATGACGCGCTGCGGGCCGGCCAGCGGGACGAGCCTGTCCCATGTGGCGCGCAACAGCGTCGAGCCGGAGCCGGTGAGGTCGTGCAGGAACTTCGGCGCGTCGGCACGGGACAGCGGCCATAGCCGGGATCCGACGCCGCCGGCCGGGATGATGCAGTAGAAGTCCTGCAGGGGCAGCGCGCTCATGCCTCCCAGGATAGGCGGGCCGGGCGCTTCGGCACCGGCCTCGTTGTCGAGGGAAGGCCGACCGGCGCGGTTCAGTCCCGGTTCACCGGGCGGACACGGGGGCTGCGTACCGTCGCTCACATGCGGGTCGCCATAGTGAGCGAGAGCTTCCTCCCCACCGTGAACGGCGTCACCACCAGCGTGTGCCGCGTGCTCGAGGAGCTCCACGAGCGCGGCCACGAGGCGATCGTGATCTGCCCCGGCCCGCACGCTCCCGCGCACTACAGCGGATTTCCGGTGCGGCAGGTCCCGTCGATCGCCTACCGGCAGTTCCCGCTCGGCATGCCGAGCGGGAACGTGCAGAGCATGCTCGCCGACTTCGCCCCCGACGTGCTGCACGCGGCGTCCCCGTTCCTCGTGGGGGCGCAGGCGATCGCCGCGGCTCGCAGGCTCGGTGTCGCCACGGTCGCCGTGTACCAGACCGACGTCGCGGGCTACGCCAGACGCAACCACCTGGGGGCGACGTCGGCGCTCGCCTGGCACTACGTGCGCTGGGTGCACAACGGAGCCGACCTCACGCTCGCGCCGTCGACTGCATCCGCGCGCGACCTGGCGAAGGCCGGCATCGTGCGGGTGCGCCGCTGGGGACGGGGTGTCGACCTGGATCTGTATCACCCGAACAACCGACGCCATCCCGACGTCGTCGCGTTGCGGGAGCTCCTCTCTCCCGATGGCGAGGTGGTCGTCGGCTACGTCGGCCGCATCGCCCCGGAGAAGCAGGTGGAACGGCTGGCGGTGCTGCGCGGCATGAGCGGCATCCGGATCGCCGTGGTCGGCGACGGCCCGAGTGAGGTCGCCGTGCGCAGGACCATGAGGCGCATGTCTGTCGCGTGGCTCGGCAGGCGCGGCGGCACCGACCTCGCCGCCGCGTATGCGGCGATGGACGTGTTCGTGCACACGGGCACCGAGGAGACGTTCGGGCAGACCGTGCAGGAGGCGCACGCGGCGGGCCTGCCGGTCGTCGCGCCGAACGCGGGGGGACCGATCGACCTCGTGCGCCACGGCATTGACGGATTCCTGGTGGACACCGACGCGCAGCTGCGCGGCGCGGTGCAGGCGCTGGTCGACGACGGCGCACTGCGCAGGCGCATGGGCGAGGCGGGACGTCGCGCCGTGCTGCACTCATCGTGGGCGGCGCTCTGCGACCGGCTCGTCGAGCACTATCGCACCGCGATCGAGCACCGCGCGGCATCCGGCACGCGGCTGCCGCGGACCCCCGGCCTCCATGGACAGGCGCGGACGTAACACGTAACACACCGACACAGTGCGACCGGGAACACCGTGGGTGCTGGGAACCTAGACTGAGCGGTTCACGGGACCGCTGATACGCTCGTGGCGGCAGCCTCAGAGACCACCGGATGGCGCCTCCTGCCGGTGATGAACTAGCGCGGAGCGCGACCGAATCACGGCCGGGAAACGCGAGAAGAGAATCGTTTACAGCGAATTCGGGAGACCCTTGTGGAGCTTCGTGACTACCTAAGGGTCTTTCACAAGAACTGGATACTGATCGTGTCGTGCGCCCTGCTGGGAGTGGCCGCCGCCGCCGCGTATTCGATCGTCGTGACGCCCAAATACCAGGCGACGACCGAGCTCTACGTCTCGGTGCGCGCCGGGGACTCCACTGCGACGAACGACCTCGTACAGGGGACCAACTTCGCACGACAGGCGGTGACTAGCTACGTCAGTGTCGTGACCAGCGCCAGCGTGCTCGACAGGGTGATCGACGAATTGCACCTTCACTCGTCGGCTTCGGCACTCGCCAGCAAGGTGTCGGCCGATTCCCCTCTCAACACCGTGCTCATCGACATCACCGTGACGGACGACAATCCCCAGCGTGCAGCCCGGCTCGCCAACTCCATCGGCAAGAACACGTCGTATGTGATCACGAACCAGCTCGAGAGGAACTCCGCCGGCGGGGCGAGCCTGGTGAATGTCCAAACCATCCAGCCGGCCACGACGCCGACGCGGCCCTCCAGCCCGAACGTGCCGTTGAACATCGTGCTCGGACTCGTGCTCGGTCTCGGCGCGGGCATCGTCGCGGCATTCCTCAGAAACATCCTGGACACCCGCATTCACGGAGTCCGTGACATCGAGCAGGTGACCGACCGCCCCATCCTCGGTGCCGTCAACTACGACCCCGCCGCGAAGAGGCGACCGCTCATCGTGCACGCCGACCCGCGGAACCCGCGGGCCGAGTCGTTTCGCAGCCTGCGCACGAACCTCCAGTTCGTCAACGTCGACAACAGGCCCCGCAGCTACATGATCAGCAGTTCGATACCGGGCGAGGGCAAGAGCACCACGGCCGCGAACCTGGCGATCAGCCTCGCCGAGACCGGCGCACGAGTAGCCCTGATCGATGGGGACCTGCGGCTGCCCAGGATCGCCGAGTACATGGGAATCGAAGGCGCGGTCGGTCTCACCGACGTGCTGATCGGCCGCGCACACCTCGTCGACGTGCTCCAGAAATGGGGCAGGAGGCAGCTGTACGTGCTGCCGGCCGGCCGCATTCCGCCGAATCCCAGCGAACTGCTCGGCTCGGCCTCCATGGCGGCGTTGCTGGAGGACCTCGCCGCCGAGTTCGACTATGTGCTCGTCGACGCTCCGCCGCTGCTGCTTGTCACGGACGCCGCCGTGATCTCGAGGCTCACCGGCGGCGCCATCCTGACCATCGCGTCCGGTCGCACCAAGAAGAACGAGCTCTCGGCCTCGGTCCGTGCTCTCGAGCACATCGGCAGTCGCCTCGTCGGCTTGGTGGTGACGATGCTGCCGCTCAAAGGTCCGGACTCCTACGGTTATGGCGTCTACGGATACGGGGTGCAGGACGACGCCTACGCGGAGCAGGAGCCGCCGACCGGGTATCGGCTCCGCCGGACGGCCCAGGCATGACGTTCCGCATCCTCACGGTGTGCACCGGCAACATCTGCCGCTCCCCCCTTGCCGAACAGCTGCTGCGCAACGAGTTGTCGGGACTGGAGACCGTAGTGGTCTCCAGCGCGGGCACCGGCGCGTTGGTGGGGCATCCGATGGACGAGCGCGCCGCGGCGTGCTCGCGCGAGCTGGGAGGTCGTCCAGACGCACACGTGGGCCGACAGCTGACGGCGCAGCTGGTCCGTGAAAGCGATCTCGTGCTGGCGGCCGCACGTCGACACCGCAAGGTCGTCGTGCAACTCTCTCCGAGGGCGTCGCGCAGCGCCTTCACCATCCGAGAGTTCGCCAGGTTGCTTCACACGCTCAACGCCGACGACCGTGCCGAAGTGGCGGCGCAGAGAGGCGTGGACGAGCAGCTGGCCGCTCTCGTCGACATCGCCGCCTCGAATCGCGGAGTGGCCCGATCGCCTGAGGACGCGGCCGACGATGACGTGCTCGATCCCTACCGCCAGGACGACTCAGTCTTCGCGGCATCCATCGAGCAGCTGGTGCCGCCGATCCGGTCCATCGGCTCCATGCTGCGCCGCGCTGGCACCGGTTTCGCGTAGACATGGCTCGAACCGTCAAGAAAGCCCGGGTAGACGCCACGGCCACCGGCCGTCGTCGACTGGCCGTCGCCGGCCTGATCGCATTCCTCTGCGTCGACGTGTTCCTCGTCGGCTGGGCCGCCAGGGCCTCCCATGCTCCTCGCGAGGATTCGGGTGTGCCCACGCGCCCCGGCTCGACGACGGCGCCGAGCGCTACGGACTCCGGGCGGCCCGCGCCGAGCGCAACGGCGACCCCGGTAGCCGATGCCGTGGCACCGGCTCGCCTCCTCGCAGTCCTCGATGACTCGACCGCGTGGCGCGCCACGACGGGGCCGTGCCCCGCCACGGCCGCTGCCGCCGAGCTGACGACGGACGGCGGTGCCACCTGGAAGCGGTCCGATGCATCCGCTCCCACCGGCGCGTCATCGTTGGTGCGGTTGACGGTGCAGTCGGGACAGCAGGCGAGCGCCGTCGCGCTCTCCGGCCACGATTGCACACCAGAATTCATCCGCACCTATGTCGCGGGCGACAGCTGGGCCGACTACCCCGATCAGCTGGCCTCCGCGTGGTACGCCGAGCCCGGCAGAGGCGGCACCGTGCACCGCCCCGGCGGGGACGTGCCCGCCCCGTGCCCGGCGGTCGTCGGTCTCGCCGTCGGCTCCGGCTCGAATGCCGCCGTCCTGTGCGCCGGCCACGAGGTGTATCGCACGTCGGACAACGGGGAGAACTGGGGCGAGGCACAGCCGGTCTCCGCTGCGGTCGCCATCGCCGCCACGGACTCCGGCTATGTCGTCGCATCCGTCGGAGCACCCGGGTGTGCTGGGACAGCGGTCGCCACGCTTGACCCAGGTGCAGGACCGCCGACGACGATAGCGTGCGTCGGCACGGCCCGGCCCGCGCCAGGGACGACGGCCATCGGCGCCGGCTCGGGTTCGGAATGGCTGTGGGCGGGAGATGCCTTGGCCAGATCGACCGATGGGGGCAAGACATGGCGTTGAGACGCCGCCTCTTCAGCGACCGCGTACGGGCGGAGACCGTTCGCCGCGGCGAGACCTTGCTCCGACGCTTCGGGTCACAGTTCCTGCTCGACGCTCTGGCCTGGCTCATTGCCGTGTTGATCGCGGCGATGCTGGCCTACGACTTCAACCTCGGCCACATGCCGTTCCGCACGCTCCTCGCGATCGCGGCGGCGACCATGCTCGCGCAACTCGTCATCGGAGCGGCCCTGTCCCTCTACCGCGGACAGTTCACATACGGCAGCTTCGACGAGGTGCGCGCCCTGCTGTTCTCGGTATGCCTCGTGGCCGCCGCCGTGGGGATCCCCGTCATCGTCCTGGGCACCACCCTCCATGTCGCGCGGAGCACCGTCGTCGGCGCTCTCCCCTTTGCCTTCGTGCTCATGGGCGGGGCGCGGTACCTCAAGCGCCTCTATTTCGAGGCAAGGTCCCGGCCAGACGACAACGCGGAACCCGCGCTGATCTTCGGCGCGGGCCATGTAGGCCGGTCGCTCGTGCAGCGCATGCTGACCGACCGGCGCTCCCCGTATCTCCCGGTCGGCTTGATCGACAACGACCCGCAAGCCGCCAAGCGCCAGGTCCGCGGCGTGCGCGTGCTCGGCCGCTTGGGCGACGTCCCGGCCGCCGCCGAGGTCAGCGGTGCGACGGTGCTCATCGTGGCGATCGCCCGCGTGAACGCCTCGCTTCTCCGCGAGGTGCACGACATCGCCAGGCAGGCCGGGCTGAAGGTGAAAGTGCTTCCGACCCTTGAGGAGATCCTCGCCGGCGATGTGGGACCTGCGGACGTGCGCGACATCAGCATCGAGGACCTCATCGGTCGACAACCGGTGGACACGGATGTGGAGTCCATCGCCAGCTATCTGATGGGAAGACGGGTACTCGTGACAGGCGCCGGCGGCTCCATCGGCTCCGAGCTGTGCCGCCAGATCGTCAGGTTCGGCCCCGCCGAGCTCATCATGCTCGACCGTGACGAGACGAACCTCCAGACCGCTCAGCTCGCCATCGACGGACACGGGCTCCTGAACACGAAGGACGTCGTGCTCGCCGACATCCGCGACCGCGGCGCGCTCCTGGAGATCTTCCGCGCGCGTCGCCCCGAAGTCGTCTTCCATGCCGCGGCGCTGAAGCACCTCCCGATGCTCGAGCAGTACCCGGACGAGGCATGGAAGACCAACGTGCTCGGCACCCTCAACGTGCTGCACGCCGCGCGGGAGGTCGGCGTCAAGACCTTCGTCAACATCTCGACCGACAAGGCCGCGAACCCGACGAGCGTGCTGGGCCATTCCAAGCGGCTGGCCGAGAAGCTCACGGCCGGAGCCGCCGAGGAGACATCGGAACGCTACCTCTCCGTTCGGTTCGGCAACGTCATCGGAAGCCGTGGATCCATGCTCCCGACGTTCCAGCGACTCATCGAGGCGGGAGGCCCGCTGACTGTGACGCATCCTGCCGTCACCCGCTACTTCATGACGATTCCCGAGGCCTGCCAGCTGGTGGTCCAGGCCGGCGGAATCGGCGAGCCCGGCGAGGTGCTCATCCTCGACATGGGCGAGCCCGTGTCCATCCTCGACATCGCGAAGCGCATGATCGTGTACAGCGGCAAGGAGATCGAGATCCGGTTCACCGGCCTGCGCCCAGGCGAGAAGCTGCACGAGGAGCTGGTCGGTGCCGGCGAGACGGATGTGCGGCCACGGCATCCGAAGATCTCGCACACGCGCATCAGTCCGATCGGCCCGGATCAGGTCAACCACGATGCGTGGATGCGCTGGCTGCGTGCAAGCGGTGCAGGCGCCGCCGTGATCCAGTCCCCGAACGACAAGGCCACCCGGTGAACGATCGCATCCTGATGTCCTCGCCCGACGTAGGGGAGGTGGAGGAGCGCTACCTGCTCGACGCCTTTCGTTCGGGGTGGATCGCGCCCCTCGGGCCAGATGTCGACGCGTTCGAGCGTGAGATCGCCGACCGAGTGGGCGTTGCTCATGCCGCAGCTCTGGCCTCGGGCACGGCCGCGCTCCACCTCGGCCTGCTCACACTGGGTGTACGCCCGGGCGACGTGGTGCTGACGTCGACGCTGACGTTCGCCGCGACCGCGAATGCCATCGTCTACACAGGCGCGCGACCGCACTTCATCGACTCCGAGCTCGAGTCCGGCAACATCGACCCCGAGCTGCTCGAGCACGCGCTGACCGAGCTGCACGATGCGGGCACTCGTGTCGCGGCGATCGTGCCGGTCGACCTGCTGGGCAAGGCCGCCGACTACACACGCATCCTCCCGATCGCCGAGCGCTTCGGCGTGCCCATGCTGGCCGACGCAGCGGAGTCGCTCGGCGCGACCCATCGCGGCAGGCCGGCGGGCTCCTTCGGCGCGGCATCCGCCATCTCGTTCAACGGCAACAAGATCATGACCACCTCGGGCGGTGGCATGCTGCTGACCGACGACAGCGACCTTGCCTCACGGGTGCGCTACCTGTCGACGCAGGCCCGGCAGCCGGCCGTGCACTACGAACACACGGAGATCGGCTACAACTACCGCCTGAGCAATCTGCTCGCGGCATTGGGACGCGCCCAGCTCACGCGCCTCGACAGCATGATGGCCCGGCGTCGACAGGTGAGGGACGTGTACCGCGCCCTCTTCGCCGAGGTGCCCGGTGCGAGCATCTTCGGAGGGGACGACGACGCCGAGGACAATTGCTGGCTCACGTCGGTGATCATCGATCCAGGAGAGGCTGCCTGGACAGCCAAGGATCTGCGCGCGGCGCTCGAGGCCGCGAACATCGAGAGCCGCCCCCTCTGGAAGCCGATGCACCTGCAACGCGTGTTCGCGAACGCGGCCGCCACCCTGAACGGGAACGCCCAGAGACTGTTCGAGACCGGGCTCACGCTGCCTAGCGGTTCCGCTCTGACCGATGCACAGGTCGAGCGCGTGGCCGCAGCGATCGAGGATTTCGTGGACGCCGGTGTCTGAGCTCAAGGTGCGGCCATACGATCGCGTGAAGCGCGCCCTGGATGTCCTCGGCGCCGCCATCCTGCTCGTCGCCACCTCGCCGGTCCAGCTGGCGGTGGCCATCGCCGTCGCGGCGAGCCTCGGCCGTCCCGTGCTGTTCCGGCAGGTGCGACCCGGACGAGGCGGCAGGGTGTTCACGCTCGTGAAGTTCCGGTCCATGCGCGACGCGGATCCATCCCGTCACCTCGTCACCGACGAGGAGAGGATCACCCGGTTCGGACGGGCTCTGCGCTCGACGAGCCTCGACGAGCTCCCGACGCTCCTCAACGTGCTGCGCGGTGACATGAGCATCGTCGGCCCGCGTCCGCTGTTGGTCTCGTATCTCGAGCGGTACTCCCCCGAGCAGGCCAGACGGCACGAGGTGCGGCCGGGAATCACGGGACTCGCGCAGGTCAGCGGACGAAACGCCATCGGTTGGGATGAGAAGCTCCGGATCGATGTCGAGTACGTGGACAACCGCAGCCTTCGCCTCGACGCGTGCATCCTACGGAGGACCGTGCTCGCGGTGCTCCGGCGCGAGGGCGTCTCGGCGGACGGCCATGTGACGGCGCATGAATTCCGGGGCTCCCGCGGAAGCGAGGCCGACGCATGACGCAGCCCCTCGTGGTCATCGGCGGTGGAGGCTTCGGCCGCGAGACCCTCGACGTCGCTGAGGCGATCAACCGGTCGCGTCCGGGCACATTCGACATCCGAGGCGTCGTCGACGACGCCCCATCCGAGCGCATACGCGCACTTCTCGAACACCGCGGCGTGCCGTGGCTCGGCAGCGTGCGGGCGTGGCTCGCGTCGTCGGATGACGCCCTGTACGTGGTCGGCATCGGCAACCCGTCGGTCCGTCGCTCGGTCGTTGATCTCGTGGACGCCGCCGGTCGGCGAGCCGCCACGCTCATCCACCCGCGGGCGGGGATCGGCTCGGTCGTCACCATCGGCGCGGGAAGCGTGGTCTGCTCGGGTGTCGAGGTCTCGACGAACGTCAGCATCGGACGCCACGTTCACCTCAACCCCTCGGCCACGGTCGGCCACGACACCGTGATCGCCGACCTCGTCTCGGTCAATCCCGGGGCGATCGTCTCGGGTGACGTTCTCATCGAGCGAGAGGTGCTGATCGGGGCCGGAGCTGTCGTGCTCCAGGGGCTTTCGATCGGAGCGCGAGCGCTGGTCGGCGCCAGCGCGTGTGTCACGCGCAGCGTCGCCACGGGAGCGACCGTCAAGGGGGTGCCCGCGCGATGAAGGTCGCGATCGTCTCGCAGTACTACGCCCCAGAGGCCGTTCCGATACCGGCCGATCTCGCGCACGCTCTGGCGGACCGCGGCCACCAGGTGCGCGTCGTGACGGGCTTCCCCCACTACCCGACGGGCGAGGTCTTCAACGGATACCGTCAGCGCCTGCGTCATGTGGAGGACGACGGTCCCGTCAAGGTCAGGCGCGTCCCCTCCTTCATCAGCCATTCCGAGAGCGCCATCGGCCGGATCACCAACTACCTCAGCTTCGGGCTCAGCGCGCTCACCGCCGTCAGGCATGTCCGCGGGGCGGATGTCGTCTACGTCTACGCCACTCCGATGACCGCCGCTATCGCACCTTGGATCTGGCGCCGGACCCTTGGGATACCCTTCGTCCTCCATGTGCAGGATGTCTGGCCGGAGTCCGTCACGGGATCGAGTCTTGTCGGCGAAGGTCGAGTGAATCGACTCATCTCGGCCGTTCTCGACCCCTGGCTGCGGCGGCTCTACCGTTCGTCCGCGGCGACGATGGCAATCGCGCCGACGATGTCGAAGATGCTCGAGAGTCGTGGGCTGCCACAGCACAAGAGCCACACGGTGTTCAACTGGGGAAACGAGCCTGCGGGAAGAACCGCGTCGTCGAAACGCACGCCCCAGGCACTTCGGACGGTCATGTACGCGGGCAACATCGGAGAGCTGCAGGACCTGGAGACGGCAGTTCGTGCCGCACACATGATTGGGGCGGACTCCGGCTTGCGATTGGTGCTCTGCGGCACGGGCGTGGCCCTGCCACGGCTGAGGGGGCTCGTGTCAGAGCTCGGTGCGCGCAACGTGGAGTTCTGGGAGCCGGTCGGACGGCACCACCTCTCCGAGCTGTACGAGCAGTCCGACTTCCAACTCATCACCCTGAAGGATCTGCCCGTCTTCCGCGGGACCGTGCCCTCCAAGTTCCAGGCAAGCCTTGCCTTCGGCGTCCCCGTGATCACGACCGTTCGGGGCGATGTTCAGGGCATCGTCGAAGAGAACCGAATCGGGTTCACGGCGCCGCCGGAAGACGCCGACGCGCTCGCCGACGCGTTCCGCGAGGCACTGGAGATGCCGGCTGAGCGGCAATCGGAGATGAGCACCCGCGCACGAGACCTCTACTACAGCACCATGTCGCGAGAAGCCGGTGTTTCACGGATCGAAGCCGTTCTTCTCGGCGCAGCACGATCGCCGCACACGAAAGGCAACACATGACGGAGATCTACGGCCGCAAGCGGGTCCTCATCACGGGCGGCACAGGCTCGTTCGGGCACACCGTCGCCAAGAAGCTGCTCGGCCGCGATGTGGGCGAGGTCCGGATCCTGAGCCGTGACGAAGCGAAGCAGGACCTGATGCGTCACGAGTTGAACGACTCCCGTGTCCGGTTCTACGTAGGCGACGTACGGGACTACGGCAGCGTTGAGCGCGCAAGTCGTGACGTGGACTACGTCTTCCACGCCGCCGCCCTCAAGCAGGTGCCTTCATGCGAGTTCTTCCCCATGGAGGCCGTCAAGACGAACGTTCTCGGCAGCGAGAACGTCATCCGCGCGGCCGAGGCGGCCGGCGTGCGCTCGCTCGTGTGCCTGAGCACCGACAAGGCTGTCTACCCGGTGAATGCGATGGGGATGAGCAAGGCCATGATGGAGAAGGTGGCGCAGTCACACGGGCTCAACAATCCGAAGGCCGTCACCACCGTCTCGTGTGTGCGGTACGGGAACGTCATGTACTCACGCGGCTCCGTCATCCCGCTCTTCATCCGCCAGCTCAGGTCGGGCAAGCCGTTGACGGTGACCAATCCAGAGATGACGCGGTTCATGATGTCGCTGGCCGAGTCGGTTGATCTGGTCGAGTTCGCGTTCCAGCATGCCGAGCAGGGAGACCTCTTCATCCGTAAGGCGCCGGCATGCACGATCGGCGATCTCGCGACCGCGGTGGCGAATCTCTTCCACGTGCGCCCGCAGATCGAAGTGATCGGCACGCGGCACGCCGAGAAGGTGTCTGAGGTGCTCGCCAGCCGTGAAGAGCTGTCGCGAGCGAGCGACCATGGCGACTACTTCAAGATCTCCGCCGACAAGCGCAACCTGAACTACAGCGTCTATGTCGAGGAGGGGGACACGAGCCAGACCGAGTACTTCGACTACGACTCGCACACGGCGACGCGTCTTTCGGTCTCCGAGGTCGAGACGCTTCTCCTCGGGCTTCCGGAGGTCCGATCCGAGCTGAAGGCGGCCGGTATAGAGCCCGAACGGACCGCCGCGTGAGCATCGCACTCACCGGCGCGGGCGGCTTCCTTGGCTGGCATGCGCGAAGCGCCGCGCATGCGGAGGGCGTGCGGATCCGGGCGGTGGCCCTCGGCGGCGCCTTCAACATCGAGCACGCGGCGGCGGCCGTCTCAGGGGTCTCCCGCGTCGTGCATCTTGCTGGCGTGAACCGCGCGGCCGACGACGACATCCTGGGCGGCAATGTGGAGTTCGCCCGGCAACTGGCGGACGCACTCATCAGAGCCGATGAGCCGCCGCCCACCGTCGTCTTCGCCGACTCGATTCAGGCTGGCAACGGAACCGTGTACGGGGAGGCGAAGGCGAGAGCAGCGGACATCCTTCAGGACACCTCGGAACGCGTTGGCGCCGAGTTCATTGACGCGCGGCTCCCCAACCTGTTCGGCGAACACGGACGACCCTTCTACAACTCGGTTGTCGCCACCTTCAGTCATCAGGTGGTCACCGGGCAGCCGCCCCGCGTCGATGCCGGGGAGCTCACCCTCCTGCACGCGCAGAACGCGGCGGACCTGCTGCTCGGCTTTCGCGCCCCCGAAGAGATCGAGCGCCTGCAGGTACGCGAGACGGTCGCTGGCGTCCTCGCCCGGCTGACCGCCATGGCCGCGACATACTCACGCGGTGAGCTTCCCGATCTGTCAACGGCATTCGAACGCGACCTCTTCAACACATACCGTGCCGCTGCCTTCGAAGCAACGACACCGATCCGACTGGACCGGCACGCGGACGAACGGGGTTCCTTCTTCGAGATCGCGCGGGTCCACGGTGGCGGAGGTCAGAGCTCATTCTCTACGACGACCCCGGGCATCACCCGAGGTCAGCACTACCACCGCCGCAAGGTCGAGCGTTTCACAGTTCTCTCCGGCGACGGCGTAGTGTCGCTCCGCCGCCTCTTCAGCACCGAGGTGCATGAGTTCCACGTGAGCGGCGACTCTCCTGTCAGTATCGACATGCCGACGATGTGGGCACACAACGTCACGAACGTCGGCCGTTCCCCGCTGTACATGTCGTTCTGGTCCAACGAGCTGTTCGACCCCGAACGTCCCGACACCATCTCGGAGCCCGTATGACCACGCACCGCCTGAAGGTCCTCACCGTCGTGGGCACGCGCCCGGAGATCATCCGGCTCGCGTCGACCATCAAGCGACTGGACGCATATGCGGACCATGTGCTCGTGCACACCGGTCAGAACTACGACCACGAGCTCAATGAGGTCTTCTTCGACGATCTCGGCCTGCGTCGCCCCGACCACTTCCTGGAGGCCGATACCAGCTCGCTCGGAGCCGTATTGGGTTCCGTGCTGACCAAGGTGGAGCCGGTCCTCCTCGAGGAGAAGCCTGACGCAGTGATCGTGCTCGGCGATACGAACAGCTGCATCGCCGCCCTCATGGCCCGCCGCATGAAGATCCCCACGTATCACATGGAGGCGGGGAACCGGAGCTTCGACGAGAACGTCCCGGAGGAGGTCAACCGCCGCATGGTCGACCATGTCTCGGACTACAACCTTGTCTACACCGAGCACGCCCGCCGCAATCTGCTCGCCGAGGGCATACACCCGTCGCGCATCCTGTTGACCGGCTCCCCCATGCGGGAGGTGCTGGCCGCCAGCGCGGAGGCGATCGACGCCAGCGACGTGGTCGGGCGCCTAGGCCTCACCGCGGGCGAATACTTCCTGGTCAGCCTCCACCGCGAGGAGAACGTCGACAACCCGCAGCGCCTCGCCTCCGTACTGGAAGCCCTGGGCCGGTTAGTCGACGAGTACGCACTGCCCGTGCTGGTCTCGACACATCCTCGGACTCGGAGGCGCCTCGAATCCCAGCCCGAGGATCTGAAGGCAAAGCTGCGCTTTCATCCGCCGTTCGGCTTCAACGACTACGTCAAGCTCCAAAAGTCGGCCAAGCTCGTCCTCTCCGACAGCGGCACCATCAGCGAAGAGTCAAGCATCCTGGGCTTCCCCGCCGTCACCCTGCGCGACGCGATCGAGCGACCGGAGGCGTTGGACGCGGGGGCCATCCTGATGGCAGGAGTCGCGCCCCACGACATCCTGCGCACTGTTCGTTACGCCCTGGGCCAATGGGAGCACGGACAGATCCCCCACCTGCCATCGGGCTACGAGGTCGATGACGCCTCGTCCCGCGCAGTGGCCTTCATTCTCTCGACGGCGACCCGACACCACGCCAGGGCGGGGGTCCGCCGATGATCGAGGCCACCAGGCAATGAGTTCCCGAACCTCGCGTCCAGGGTCGATGACTGCGGTCGTCGGCGCGGGCGCCGCGGTCGGGGTGGCGCGAATAGCCTCGCTGGTCTGCGCGGTGATCCAGCTCCCCTTGCTCACAAGCGTGCTGACGCCTGCCGAGTACTCGCTAGTGGCACTGACAATCGCGGGTTCGACGTATTTCAGCCTCATCGCCGCAGACCCCATCACGCTTGCATTTCAACGTTTCCCGGGCGAGAGAACGGATCGCGGCGCTTACCGCTACGCCCTCGTGCGCGTCGCGGTCTCGCTGGGAGCACTGGGACTTCTCACCATTGCGATCTCCCTCATTCTCGGCCTATGGCAAGTGGCGATCGCCGTTGTGGGGTGGGGAGCTGGCCTCGCCACGACACGGCTTATCTCGATGGCCTGGCTGATGTGGGCGGAGCCGTGGAAATACTCGGCCAATCTGATCCTCTCGACCGGCGTCAGAACGGCTGCCGTGGTGTGGCTCGTCCACGCGGGCGTGGAAGGGGCGTTGGCGGTCGGAATCGCGGGGTTCGCGTCCGCCGTCGCCGCCCTTGTCGTCAGCCCGAGGTTTCCCCGCGTCAGTCGTTTGCCAAAAGCCCCGTGGTCGTGGAGATTCGGTGTGCATCTCGCGCTCGCCTCGCTGGCCGGGACCATCCTGACGAGCGCCGGCCTTCTGATGCTCCCGCTATTCGTCGACGGCACGGCGGTCGGTAGGTTCGCGGCAATGAACCAGCTCGCCACCTTGACGTGCGGCAGCGTTCTCGGACTGGTTCTCACCGTGGCGTATCCGGCATTGCGACGCGTGTGGGACGGGGGCGCCCACGACGCATCGTCAGCCCGAATCGAGTGGTTGACCACGGTCTGTCTCGTGGTTTGCCTGGCAACCATAGGGGTCTTCAGCGCCGGCTCCTACTGGCTCCCCGCGCGGGCAGTCGGCGAGAACTATCTCGACGCCGACATCCTCCCCCTGCTCGTCTTGAGCACCGGTTTCGCGTCGATGGGGCAGCTTGCGAGTTGGTATCACCAATTCAGGCTCGAGGCGCCGACCGTGAGCCGCAGGACCTGGCTGAGCGCCGTGTTCGGCATCGCGGTCACAGCAGTCGGAGCCTGGTGCTACGGGATCGTGGGAGCTTCGATCGGTGTGGCGCTCGGGTTCCTTGCATATTTTCTCGTCCTGCGCATCGGAACCAGACTCAGCCGCCTCGCGGCCTTCGCCGCGGGCGTCACGTTCGTGCTCTCCGTCGCGGGCGCGATCGCCCCCGGGGGATCAGCTCTCGATCTGTCGACCGGCATGCTCTCCGCCGCGTTTGCGCTGGCACTGACCGCACGTCTCGTCTGGCAACTCACCCAGCACCGGGAGGCGTTGAGATGAACAGAAAGGCTCGCATCCGGAACAGAGGGGGTCTCCTGGCGAATAGTCTGATCGGCCTCGCGAGGCGATGCGTGCGTCGTGTGCGTTTTGCACGCTTCTTGCTGCATGCGCCCGGGCGCATCCGAGTCGGCAGGGACTTCATCATCGGGCCTCGTCCCGTGATAGCTCGGGGTGTGCGGTTCCATGCGGGCGATCGGGTCAACATCGCCGGGGAGTTCGTCATGCACGTGAACCTCACGATAGGGGACGACGTGATGATCTCCTCGCGGGTCGCCTTCATAGGGAATGACCACTCGTTCGACGACCCCGCCAAGACGATCCAGGATCAGGATCGGCTTCCCGCGTCATGCGCGAAGCTCGAGGGCGACAACCTGATCGGCTTCGGAACCATTGTCATCGGAGACGTGAAAATCGGTCGAGGCACGATAGTCGGAGCCGGTTCCGTCGTGACCCGCGATCTGCCCGAGAATTCCATCTGCGTGGGAATCCCGGCCGCGCCCATCAAGAAACGAAGGTAACGTGAATTCCCCTGACAGACGAACACGCCTGCTTGTTGCTTACCCGTTCCTGATGCACTATCGACGGGCGGTGTTCCTGGAACTGGACCGGTCACCAGAGCTTGACGTCACGTTCGCGGCCTCCCACTCGGGCATCGATGGAATAGAGGCGATGGCGCCCACTGAGGTGCGGAATCTCATCGACACCCCGGTCACGCGGTGGCGAGGCTTCCAGTGGCAGCGCGGAATGGTCCGCATCGCGGCGAGAGGGAAGTTCGACGCCGCGATCTTTCTCGGCGACTGGGCCTCTCTCAGCACGTGGGTCGCCGCCGCGATGCTCAGACTGCGCCGAATCCCCGTCCTGTTCTGGACGATCGGCTGGCATAGACCCGAGCGCGGCGTACGCCGACTCATCAGACTCGGGTTCTATCACCTCGCGAATGGATTGCTGCTCTACGGCAACCTGGGGCGCCGGCTGGGTATCGCGCACGGCTACGCCGCGGACCGCATGCACATCGTGTTCAACAGCACGCAGCCATCTCCGGGCGACCTGACGCCGTCGATCGCCAGCCTCTCCGGCAGCCTGGCCGGACAAGATGTGGTCGGAGCAGTCGCGCGGCTCAACCCCAAGAAGGACTTCGGTCTTCTGCTTCGCGCCGTGGCAGATCTCAAGGCGAGAACGAATCGCGATGTGACAGTTCTTCTCGTCGGAGAGGGGCCGGCCCGCCACCAGCTGCTCGATGACGCGAGCGCTCTCGGCGTACGCCTGCTTCTGCCGGGCGCGGCATACAGTGATCGCGATCTCGCCGTCGTGTATTCGCTTCTGAAGATAACGGTCGTACCATCCGCGATCGGGTTGACCGCAGTGCAGAGCCTGGCGCACGGTGTACCCGTGATCAGCGACGACGACGAGTACTCCCAGGCCCCGGAATGGGAGGCGATTCGCCCGGGAGACACCGGGGACGTCTATCCCGCCGGGGACGCCGCCGCTCTCGCCGAGGCGATCGAACGCTGGCTGCGACGTCTGGAGCAGGATGCGCCCTCAGTGGCTGCTGCTTGCACGGAGGAAGTCGAACAGCGATGGACGGCATCTCGTCAGGCCGCACTGATCAAGGATGCGGTTCTTGGCCGTCTCTAGGATCAGACGATCCACGCCTGAGGCCGGCGGTGAGCGCCGAGTTGTTCCCTTTGTGCTGGGGATCAGTTACCTCGCAGTGGCAACGGGCAATCTTGCCCTTCCAGAGACTCTACGATCGGCGTTGCTGGCCGATTATCTCCTCGTCGCGCTCGGCATCCTGCTGATCTTCGCCGTCTTCCATCTGGGCTCCATGATCGACAACACGGGCAGAGTCCTGGCGCTGCTCTTCTTCTTCACAACGCTCGTTCCCGGTGCCCTGCTCACGACCGGCACCGCCTACAACGCGTCGAAATTGCAGGGACTGCTCATCGCGGCCATCGTCATTCTCACGCCGTTATGCCTCGGGTCCGCGGGAAGTCGCACTTTCGCCGTGTTGGCGATCGGCATGGTGGTGGTGTCGGTCCTCTATAGCGTGCTCCTTCCCAGGCTCGGCGTCGAATCGGACACCGGCCGCCTTTCGGCGTTCGGGCTCAATCCGATCGGCCTCGCACGACTCACCGCCGTCGGGGCAGTAGCGGCGTTTGCCGCTTTGATGACCAGGCGCCTGGGCACCTGGTGGACGAATGTGCTCGCTCTCGCCGTCATCGCCCTTTGCATGATCGCCAGCATCTCAACGGGTAGCCGCGGACCCGTCCTCGCCGTTGTCATCGCGTGTGCCCTCATGCTGATCGCCCTGGTCGCCGGGCGGCGACTGAACGTGTGGTGGTTGGTCGCGCTCGGCCTTGCCGTCGTACTCGGCTTCCAACTGCTGAGCGGCGACGGCAGTCTGGGCTTGGACCGGATCCTCGAAGGCAACGATTCTGGCCGCGGCACCCTCTATGCCGACACGCTCGCCTTGATCTGGGCTCACCCGATGGGCATCGGGTGGGGGAACCTTCCGGGCTACCTGCCAGGCGACAATCTCGGAGACGCCGATGTCTTGTACCCGCACAATCTCTTCCTCGAGGTGGCAGTCGAAGGCGGCTGGCTTGCCTTTCTCGCCATCACGATCCTCGTCGTCGTGGTACTGGTCAGCACGTGGAACCTCGCCAGGAGATCTGAGTCGGTGTGGCATCTCATCCTCTTCGGTCTCGTTGTGTACAGCCTCGTCAACGCGCAGGTGTCCAGCGACATCGTCGGCAACCGCATGTTGTGGGTTGCGCTGGGCTTTGCGATCGCCCTCGTCCCGCATGGGCGAAGGAAGAGCCGTGCCGAAGTCCTACAGAGTCGTCACCGGGTGGATCCGACCATGACCGATCGGTTCGCAGAGCCGGACGATGCTCGCCCCGGAGAGACGAGCGGGAACGTCGGGCGCGGGGCTCGAGGGTGGCGAGGGTGGCGCTAGATCGGGCTCGTCATGGTCCGTCGGCGCCACCGCGACGTCCACCGAGACCAGCGCGATCTCGATCGGCCTGCGCGCCGGCCCCTCAAACACGAAGCCGAGAACACCTCCCGCCTGGTCACGGCATGCGGAGGGCACCTCGACCTCCTCTGATTGAATGTGCTCGTGTCCGCCACCGCCGAAACGCGCCGCTCGCGCCGCGCCGCCGCCTCGCGTTCCCGCTGGTACAAGCGTTGGTGGGTCTGGCTCATCATCGCGCTCGTCCTCATCGCCGTCTTCGCCGTCGCGTGGATCGGCGTGCGGGGCATTCAGGCGAAGCAGCAGCTTGAGGCCGCTATGCCCCTTGTCGCCCGACTCAAGGCGGAGATTCTCGCGCAGGACGGCACGAGCGCCAGAGCCACCTACGACCAGTTGGCCAGCCACACCGCCAAGGCCCGCGACCTCACCGGCGACCCCATCTGGCGCGCGGCCGAGAATGCGCCATGGGTCGGGGCGAACCTCAGTGCGACGCGAGCGATCGCGATCCAGACGGATGCCGTGGCGACCGGTGCCATCGAGCCGCTGGTGCGCGTCAGCGGGTCCTCGACGCTCGAATCGTTGAAGCCGAAGGACGGAAGAATCGACGTCGCCGCACTCCTGGCCGTCCAGCCGACTGTCAAGCGGTCCTCCGCCGCCGTCGACTCCGCGCTCAGGCGGCTCAAGGCGGTCGACACGTCACACACGATCGGAGCCGTGGCACGTGCCAAGAACGGGCTGGTCGTCTCCCTCGCTTCGGCCGCCGGCCAGCTCCGGCGGGCCGACTCACTCTTGTCGCTCGTGCCGAGCATTCTGGGAGTCGACAAGCCACGCAACTACCTCCTGGCGTTCCAGAACAACGGCGAGCTCATGGCCGCCGGAGGCACCATCGGATCGATGGCTGTGATCCATGTCGACAACGGCGCGATCCAGATCACGGCGCAGTCGTCCGCTTCCCCGGCCGAATTCCCGATGTACAACGACCCGGTCGTTCCCCTCGAGCCGGCCGTGAGAGATCTCTACACGCCGGGCCTCGGTGCGTATGTGCAAGATCTCACGATGACGCCCCGGTTCTCGCTCTCCTACACGATCGCGAAGACGATGTGGGCGAAGGTCAAGGGGGTCCAGATCGACGGCATGGTCGCTGTCGACATCGTCGCTCTGAGCCAGTTCTTGGTGGTCACCGGCCCGGTGGACCTTCCCGATGGAACACAGATCACCGCCGCGAACGCCGCCCGGACCCTCCTGATCGGCCTGTATCAGAAATACACGCCCGCCCAGGTGGACGAGATCGACCAGGCGCTGACATCGGCCATCTTCGGAAAGCTGCTGGCCGGCGACATAGACCCCGAGAAACTCCTCTCGTTCGTGACGACCGCCTCCAAGCAGCACCGCATTCTGCTGTGGAGCGGCGAGGCGGCGGAGCAGAAGGCGATCCGTGACTCGCCCTTCTATGGCGCTCCCCCGCGCAGCACGTCGACGACGGATGCGTTCGGCGTCTACTTCCAGGACTACACCCCCTCGAAGCTTGGCGTGTACCTGAAGCAGAGTGTGAAGCTCTCTCAGGCGACCTGCAGGGCCGGCGGCGACGCAGACATCCGTGTCGCAGTCACGCTCACGAACACGGCCCCGGCAAACGTCTTGCTGCCGCACTACGTCGCTCCCGCCGACAACCACATCCGAGTGCGCGTCCTGGTCTACGCCCCAGCGGATTTCACCGTGGCCGGCGTCTCCCTCGCCAATGTGGCGACCGGGGCGGACGGGGATTACGTCGTGCCGGGGGCCATGGTCTCGCTGCTTCCCGGGCAGTCGCGGACGGTGGCGTTCGACCTCATGGCGAACCACAAGGGCGCACACCGGCTGTCCGCGACGGTCACGCCTGCGGCCACGCCGACCGCAGTAACGACCGGCAAGCTGGACTGCGGCACGTTCCGGCAGAAGCAGTGAGGCGGGCTCCGTCGGTCGCACGGTCCGCAGACTGGGCCCAAGGCTCCGACGGGTGCGGGCGTGCCACGGTTCCGGTTCACCTGCACCGCCCATGCAGCGCGGCGCAGCGCGAGTGACACAGATCGCGAACGACGGACGGTGCGTGAGAGGCTTCTATCGTCAGGGTGGCGGCTTCTCCGTCGCGCCTGCGACGCACATCCCGCTGCAGTCGAACGGAGGCGAACCATGGCCGATCGCAGACGACGTGTCATCCCGATCCCGTTCATGCAGCGGACACGCGCGGGGTCGCCGTCGCCCGTGCCGGCGCCGCGGCCCCCGTCGCCGCTGGCGCCGCGAACCACCATCGTCGACGCGGCGATCTACGCCGACGGCCGCCGGGTCGCCTCTCCGACCAGCCTGGCCGAGACCTACCGCGCACTGGACGAGACGCCGGGCGGCGTGGCCTGGATCGGGCTGTACCGTCCCAGCGAGTCCGAGCTGCACTCGCTGGCCCGCGAGTTCAACCTGCACGAGCTCGCGGTCGAGGACGCGATCAGCGCGCACCAGCGCCCCAAGCTGGAACGCTACGACGACGTGCTGTTCGTGGTGCTGCGCGCGGCCAACTATCTGGACGTGCCCGAGGAGGTCTCGTTCGGCGAGGTGCACGTCTTCGTCGGGGCCAACTTCGTGATCACGGTGCGTCACAGCGAGTCCCCGGATCTCTCTCAGGTGCGACACCGCATGGAGCACGACCCCGAGCTGCTCGCCCTGGGCACGCAGAGCATCCTGTACGCGATCATCGACGCCATCGTCGACGGGTACGCGCCGGTCGTGGCCGGTCTCGCGAACGACATCGACGAGATCGAGACCCAGGTGTTCGGCGGCGACGCGAACGTGTCGCGTCGCATCTACAAGCTCTCCACCGAGGTGATCGACTTCCAGCGGGCGACGCATCCGCTCACCGCCGTGATGGACGCGCTCGAGCTGGGCAGCGAGAAGTACGGCGTCACCCAGGAGCTGCAGCGCAACCTGCGTGACGTGGCCGACCACCTCACTCAGGTGAACGAGCGGGTGGACGACTTCAGGAGGATGCTCCGGGACATCCTCGCCGTGAACGCCACCCTGGTGAGCGAACGGCAGAACGCCCGCATGACGGAGCTCTCCGAGAACTCCAACCGGCAGGGCGAGGAGGTGAAGAAGATCTCCTCGTGGGCGGCGATCCTGTTCGGCCCCACGCTCATCGCGGGCATCTACGGCATGAACTTCAGGTACATGCCCGAGCTGCACTGGTTGTTCGGATATCCGTTCGCGCTGCTGCTCATGGCGCTGACCAGTCTCATCCTCTACTGGGTCTTCAAGCGACGGAACTGGCTGTGACGCCGATGGGCGTTGCCTCGCGCCGCCGCCGACGGGCTTTTCGCTCTGCGCTTCACTTTTCGCCCTGCGCTTGAAGCGGAACACGCTCTGCTTCAAGCGCAGGGTGAAATCCGAAGCCGCCGGCGACGCTCGACGTGATGAGATCCGAAGCCGCGGCCGGTCGGCGGCGACGGGAACGGGGCGATGCGCTCACCCGATGCGCTCGGCGATGCGCTCGATCGCGCGCAGGTGGTCGTCGACGGAGTCGCCCGACGCGATCACTCGCAGCACCACCTCGTCGACGGCGTCGCGGTAACCGCGGACGCGCTCCTCGAAGGCCTCGCCGTCCAGCACGGTCTGCTCCGCACGGATGCCCAGACGGTCGAAGTTCGCCGCGTACGCCGGGTAGCCGCCGTACCGTCGCGCCTCCTCGGCAAGCCGTGAGCCGGCGTCGTGCTCCACGGCGGTGCGCACGTACAGGGCGACGTGCGCATCGGGCGAGACGGCGTGCGCCTGCCCGGCCTGGTCGCCGGCGAGGTCGGGGGTCAGCCAGCTCAGCAGCAGGCCGTGCGCGCGCTCCGCCCCCAGCCGGCGCATCCGCGGCCCGAGGGCTCCGACCAGCACCCTCGCCTCGGTGCCATCGCGGAGCGCTCCTACGGCGTCGCCGACGAGCGACAACGCGCCCCTTCGTGCCGCCCCAGCGCCGATGCCGAGCACCAGGCGATCCTCGGGGATGCCGCTCTCCTCCACCGCCCGCACGATCTCGTCCGGCCGTCGGCGGTCGACCGGGATGACGCCGGTCGCCAGCACGAGGCGCCGCGTGGCACCCGCGGCGGCGGCCAGCGCGGCCAGCGAGTCGCCTCCCGGCGTGTCGTTGACCCAGATGGATCTGAAGCCGTGGCCCTCCACGGCGGGAGCGAGGCGCGCGATCGCGCCGGCACCGAGCGTGCCGGCGACACCGATGGAGACATCCGCAAGAGCCATGTCTCAAGGATGCTCCGCCGCGCCCCGCTCGCGCAGACGAGATGTCTCGACGTCAAGACAGTTAGGCTGACCGTGGAAGCGAGCCTCCCGGCCGGGACGTAGACTGAAACCGCGCCGATCCCGCGTGCCTTCGCGCCGCGCGAGGCGCTCGCGCAAGGTACCTAGCAGGGAGGGTTGTCCGTGCCAGCAGAAACGGCAGACACTCTCGAGCCGACCAGGAATCGGCCCGGGGGAACGCTGTACCGGGGTCGGGAGGGCATGTGGTCGTGGGTGCTGCACCGCATCACGGGCGTGGCGATCTTCTTCTTCCTCCTCGTGCACATCCTCGACTCCGTCGTGCTCGGCGTGAGCCCCCAGGCGTACAACGCGGTGATCGGCACCTACAAGAACCCGATCATGGGACTCGGCGAGACCGCGCTCGTGGCGGCGATCGCGTTCCACGCGCTGAACGGCATCCGCATCATCCTGATCGACTTCTGGAGCAAGGGCGCCAAGCACCAGAAGGCCATGTTCTGGATCGTGATCGTGGTGTGGGTGGTGCTGATGCTCGGCTTCGCCCCGGTGCACCTGCACAACGTCTTCACCGAGGGGGCGACCTCGTGACCACCATCGAGGCGCCCCGCACACCGGCCCGTCCCCCGCGCGCCAAGGGCGTGAACTGGGAGAAGTGGGGATGGCTGTACATGCGCGCCTCCGGTGTGGTGCTCATCGTGCTGATCTTCGGCCATCTCATCGTGAACCTCGTGCTCGGGGAGGGCATCAAGGCGGTGGACTTCGGGTTCGTCGCCGGAAAATGGGCCGACCCGTTCTGGCGGGTCTGGGACGGGCTCATGCTGTGGCTCGCGCTGATCCACGGCGGCAACGGCATGCGCACGATCGTCAACGACTATGCGCACAACCGGACGATCAACCGCACGCTGAAGGTGCTGATCGCGGCGGCCGTCGTGGTGCTGATCCTGTTGGGCACCTACACGGTGACGTTCTTCGACCCGTGCCCCAGCGGTGCGCCGTCGAACCTGCTTCCCGACTTCTGCTCGACCATCACCAAGTAAGCCGCGACCATCGCCGAGACAACCGAAAGCAACGGATATCCACGTGACTGACCAGATCGCAGACGGAGCCGTGATCGACGGCGTGCACTACCACCGGTTCGACATCGTCATCGTCGGCGCCGGCGGCGGAGGCATGCGCGCGGCCATCGAGGCCGGCCCGCACGCGAAGACGGCCGTCATCTCCAAGCTCTATCCGACCCGCTCGCACACCGGCGCGGCGCAGGGGGGAATGGCTGCTGCGCTCTCCAACGTGGAGGAGGACAACTGGGAGTGGCACACCTACGACACCGTCAAGGGCGGTGACTACCTCGTCGACCAGGATGCCGCCGAGATCCTCGCGAAGGAGGCCATCGACGCGGTCATCGACCTCGAGAACATGGGCCTCCCGTTCAACCGC
>JAATFB010000011.1 GCA_015655415.1 Actinomycetales bacterium | reverse complement strand
TCATATAGCGGACGCTTAGCCGAAAGGAATCAACAGTGCTCATCGCACAGCGCCCCACGCTCACCGAGGAGAACATCTCGGAATTCCGCTCGCGGTTCGTGATCGAGCCGCTCGAGCCGGGCTTCGGATACACGCTCGGGAACTCGCTCCGCCGCACGCTGCTGTCGTCCATCCCCGGCGCGGCGGTCACCAGCATCCGCATCGACGGAGTGCTGCACGAGTTCACGACCATTCCGGGCGTGAAGGAGGACGTGACCGAGATCATCCTGAACATCAAGGATCTGGTCGTCTCCAGCGAGCACGACGAGCCGATCACCGCGTATCTGCGCAAGACCGGTGCGGGTGAGGTCACCGCGGCGGACATCTCGGCTCCGGCCGGCGTGGAGATCCACAACCCCGAGCTCGTCATCGCCACCCTCAACGAGAACGCCCGCTTCGAGGTCGAGCTGACCATCGAGCGCGGTCGCGGCTACGTCTCGGCACAGCAGAACCGCAACGAGTACGGCGAGGCCGGCCAGATCCCGATCGACTCCATCTACTCGCCGGTGCTCAAGGTCACCTACCGAGTGGAGGCCACGCGCGCCGGCGAGCGAACCGACTTCGACCGTCTCGTGGTCGACGTGGAGACGAAGCCGGCGATCAGCCCCCGGGACGCCATCGCCTCCGCCGGTCGCACGCTGGTCGAGCTGTTCGGCCTGGCCCGCGAGCTCAACACGCAGGCCGAGGGCATCGAGATCGGCCCCGCTCCGGTGGACGCCGTGCTCAGCTCCGAGCTGTCCATGCCGATCGAGGACCTCGAGCTGTCGGTTCGCTCGTACAACTGCCTCAAGCGCGAGGGCATCAACAACGTCAGCGAGCTGGTCTCCCTCTCAGAGACGCAGCTCATGAACATCCGCAACTTCGGCCAGAAGTCGGTCGACGAGGTGAAGGAGAAGCTGACCGAGATGGGCCTGTCGCTGAAGGACTCGGTCCCCGGGTTCGACGGCACCCACTTCTACAGCGCCGGCGACGACGAGTACCGCTGATCCCGCGTTCCGGCCCGACACATCTGAACCGACAACGGCCGGTCACGGCCTGAACAACGAAAGACACTGCCAATGCCTAAGCCGACCAAGGGTCCCCGCCTCGGGGGAGGCCCTGCGCACGAGCGCCTCCTGCTGGCGAATCTCGCCTCCGCACTGTTCACCCACAAGCGCATCACGACGACCGAGACGAAGGCCAAGCGTCTTCGGCCGCTCGCCGAGCGTCTGATCACGTTCGCCAAGCGCGGCGACCTGCATGCGCGTCGCCGGGTGCTCTCGGTCATTCGCGACAAGGGCGTGGTGTACGAGCTGTTCGACGTGATCGCGCCGCAGGTGGCCGACCGCGAGGGCGGGTACACGCGCATCACCAAGATCGGCCCCCGCAAGGGCGACAACGCTCCCATGGCCGTGATCGAGCTCGTGCTTGAGCCGGTGACGCCGAAGCGCAAGACGCCAGCGGCACCGCCGTCGCCGGCGGCGCGGGTCGCGGCCGAGGCCGCCGAGGCGGTCGAGGAGACGACGGGGGATGCCGCCGCGGTCGAGGATGCGCCGTCCGAGGCGACCGACGAGGCCTCCGCGGAGGCGCAGGCCGACGAGCAGGCTGCCGAGGCGGTCGAGGACAGCGACACCGACGACGAGAGCGTCGACGCCGCAGGCGACGAGAAGTAGCAGGACGGCACACGAGGCCCCCGGTGAAAGCCGGGGGCCTCGTGCTGTCCCGGCCCGCTCCGGGCGAAGGGCCGATGCGGGGACAGCGCGTGGCGGTTCGTAGAATGGGCCGGTGGCGGAGGCGATGGACCGACCCGATGCGGCCGGTTCCGCGGCGGGACAGGGCGAGAGCGAGCCGCGCACCCGCATCCGTCTCGGGATCGCGTACGACGGCGCGGGATTCAGCGGCTGGACCCGCCAGCCGGGGCTGCGCACGGTCCAGGGCGTGCTCGAAGAGGCCCTGTGGACGCTGTTCCGCCGCCACGAGCCGGTCCCCGCGCTCACCGTCGCGGGCCGCACGGATGCCGGCGTGCACGCCCTCGGCCAGGTGGCCCACCTCGACCTCACCGGCGACCAGACCGCCGCCCTGCTGCGCCCGCGCAGGGCTCGGAGCCCCGCCGGGGAGACGGATGCCGCTACCGCTCTGCGCCGGCGGATGACGGGCATCCTGGGCACGGCCGACTCCGACGTGGTGATCACCGACGCGGCCCCGGCCGAGCCGGGCTTCGACGCGCGCTTCTCCGCGCTGTGGCGTCGCTACGAGTACCGGATCGCGGACGCCGTGTCGCCGAGGAACCCGCTGACGCGTGGCAGCGTCGTGTGGCATCCCGGAGTGCTCGAGGTGGGAGCCATGGACGCCGCCGCCGCCACCCTGCTCGGGCTGCACGACTTCGCGGCGTACTGCAAGCCTCGGGAGGGCGCCACGACGATCCGCACCCTGCAGGAGTTCTCGTGGAGACGCGACGCCGACGGCGTCCTGGTGGCGACGGTTCGTGCGGATGCGTTCTGCCACAGCATGGTGCGCGCGCTGGTCGGCGC
Organism: Actinomycetales bacterium; assembly: GCA_015655415.1. GTDB lineage: Bacteria > Actinomycetota > Actinomycetes > Actinomycetales > Microbacteriaceae > Humibacter. The sequence continues at coordinate 6,495 of JAATFB010000011.1, read as the reverse complement.
GTGCGTGGCGGTCGGCGAGGGACGGCTGGGGCGGGACGACCTCGCTCTCGTGCGCGACGCCGGGGTTCGCACGAGCGCCTTCCGGGTGATGCCGGCCAAGGGCCTGGTGCTGATGGAGGTCGGATACCCGCACGGTGCCGAGCTGGCCGCGCGAGCCGAGCGGACGCGCGCCCGGCGCGTGCTCTGAGGCCCGCCCAAGGCTCCCGCCGATCAACCGATGAGCCGGGACCTCGCCGCCGGGCGGCCACGCTCCCCGGCCGCCACCGCGTCCCCCGCGACCGCGAGCGTGTCGCCCGGTTCGGGCTGGCCGCCTGGGCGCGCCGCGTACGCGGCGTTGCGGGCCAGGCGCAGCGGCGTGCCGACGGCCAGAGCGAGGAACCCGATGGCACTGCGATCGTGCTCTCCGAAGGCTCGTTTGCGCTCCCACGCGCGGCGCAGGGGGCCGCCGCGGCTGACGCGCATCGTCGGTCGCGCCGGGATGCGGGACGCCTCGCGCAGGGTCACGAGCATCTCCAGCTGCTGTGCCCAGTCGTCGTCCTCGGCCCGGTGGAAGTAGTTGTCCTCACGCCAGCCGTCGACCACCCGCTTGAACCGGCCGGCGACGAGATCGCGGGAGGTGCCCAGCAGCCCGCTGCCCATGAAGACCTCGTTGATGAGCCTGCCGTTCACGCCGAAGTCGGCGAGCACGAGCGATGGCACATCGTGCGCGATCGCCTCGAGCGTCGCCGTCGAGCTCACGGTCACGAATCCCACCGCACGGGCGAGGTGGTGGCTCATGGCGCCGCCCTCGACGACCAGGTTGGCCGGGGCGTCCGCGGGCATCAGCGTGGAGAACGGATGCCGCTCCACGTGGGTCTGCCCCTCGCCCTGGCGGGCGCGCACCTTGACCACGACGCGGAGGCCGGGATGCGCCCGTGCGGTCTCGGCCAGCCAGCCCAGCAGCATGCGCCGCGCCTCCGCCCCGGCCGGGACCGTGGGCTGCGCGGCGAAGACGATGCTGTCCCTGGCAACGGGGGAACGGGCCTGTCGTGCCGCATGCAGGAAGGGCAGAGTGGACAGCCCGAACCGGTGGGTCATCTCGTGCGCCGCCGCGAGCGAGCGGTATTCGCGGATCTCCCGGTGGCTGTGCAGGACGAACAGGTCGGCCTGCGCGCGCAGGAACAGGCCCTTCCACTTCGCCGGAGTGGAGATGCCCGGCAGGCCGGTGACGATGACGGGGCGACGGGGCACCCGGCGGATGATCTCGCCGATGAGCACCTCCGCGATCGGTCCCCGGGTGGCGACCAGCACGGCATCCGGCTGCTGTCGGCGCACGCGGTCGACGATCTCTCCCCAGGGGAGTCGCTCGATCGGGGCGCCGGCGTCTCGCTCTCCCGTCATGCCCAGGGCGCTGGCCAGCTGGGCGTCGCTCGCCGTCACGGCCGTGTTGACGGCCACCATCGACGGCTCCCAGTCCGCGGGGAGCGTCGCCAGCAGGCTGGCGCCCCACTTGACGAAGGAGTCGGAGTCGACGATGCCGAGGATGCGTCGGGTCACCTTCTCACACCTCCACGCGCCGAAGCCTCGCCAGCGGGGCGAGCTCGCCCGGGAAGATCCGCTTCACCCCGTCGCCCATCGCCTGCTCGATGACCCGGATGTCGCGCACCAGGTGCTGCAGCCCCTGGGGCTCCAGGGACGCCGCGTGATCGCTGCCCCACATCGTGCGGTCGAGCGTGATGTGGCGTTCGACCGCGACCGCGCCGAGCGCGACGGCGGCGAGCGAGATCTGCAGGCCGGGCTCGTGACCGGAGTAGCCGATCGGGATGCCCGGGAGGTGGTCGCGGAGGGTCGCGATCATGCGCAGGTTGGCCTCCTCGGCCGGCAGCGGATAGGTGGAGGTGGCGTGCAGCACCACGATCGGCGAGCCCTGGAGGGCGGCCACCGCGCGGTCGATCTGCTCCATGGTCGACATGCCGGTGGAGAGCACGACGGGCTTTCCCGTGGCGCGAACCGCCGCGAGCAGCTCCAGGTCCGTCACCGATGCGGAGGCGATCTTGTAGGCGCAGACGTTGAGGTCCTCGAGGAACTCGACGGACGGCACGTCCCACGGCGAGGCGAACCAGTCCAGACCGCGCAGGGTGGCGTGGTCGCCGAGCTCCACGTACTGGTCGCGGTCGAGCTCCACCCGGTGCCGGTACTCGAGATAGGTCATCTCGCCCCACGGCGTCTGGCGGAGCGTGTGCTTCATGTGCTCGGGCGTCGAGATCGCGGGTGTGCGCTTCTGCAGCTTCACGGCCTGCGCTCCGGCGTCCGCGGCCACATCGATCAGGCGCTTGGCGATCTCGACGTCGCCGTTGTGGTTGAGCCCGATCTCGCCGACCACGTACACCGGCTCTCCGACGCCGACGTGATTCGAGCCGATGCGTACGGTGCTGGTGCTGATCATGTCGGTCATGGCATCGTCCTCTTCTGTTCCAGGATGATCTCCGCGAGCTCGCGGACCGCTCCGGCGCCGCCCGGTGAGCGGAGCACGCGCCTTGCGGCGGCTAGCGTTCGGGGGTGTGCGTCGGCGACCGCGAACGGCCAGCCGACCGAGCCCAGCGCGCCGAGATCGTTCACGTCGTTGCCCAGGTAGGCGACGTGCTCCAGCTGCACCCCGGCATCCGCGGCCCACCGCACCAGCGCCGCCGCCTTGTCGTCGATGCCCTGCAGCACGGGGACGCCGAGCTTCGCCGCACGCGCCGCGACGACCGGGTTCGTCTCCGTCGACAGGATGAGCACCGGCACGCCGGCCCCGCGCAGCATCCGCACGCCGAGACCGTCCCTACGGCTCACCCGAACCGACTCGACACCGTTCTGGTCCACGCGCACGGTGTCGTCGGTGTGCACGCCGTCGAAGTCGGTGACGACCGCCTCGATGCGCGCGATGCCGGATGCCTCGACATGGGCGCCGTCGATGGCCGGCACGGGGTCGAGGTCGTGAGGAGGCAGAGTCCTCGTCGCGGCCACGGCGCTCACGGGCGCCGCGGAGCGGGCGGATGCGACGGCGTGGCGCGCCGGCGCCGAGGCGGCGAGCCGGTGGTCGGGCGTCGAGGCGGGATCCGCCTCGTGAACGCGGGCGAGGGCATCCGCGACCAGCAGGTCGTGCTCGGTGTCGATGTCCATCGGGTCGGCGATCAGCGCCACCCCGATCCGTCCGAAGAAGCGGAGGCCGAAGCGGCGTAGCCCGGCGGCGTCCATGACGTAGAAGGCACCGGTCTCCTGGTACTGGGGTTCGCGGTCCTGGCGCATGGGCCGGAACGCCGGGTCGTGGTTCAGTCCCCGGACCCTCCCGGCGGCGTCGGCGCCCCAGAGGAACGCGTGCGTGCGGACCGCGGCGAACACGGTGTCGCACTCGCCCGAGCACACCCGCTCGACGGCGAGATCGATGTCGTCGGGGCGCGTGAACGGACTCGTCGCCTGCACCAGCACGACGACCGCCGGGTCGACGCCGCGCTCGGCGAGCACGTCGAGCGCGTGCAGCACGGCGCTCTCGCTGGATGCCGTCCCGGTCGAGAGCTCCGGCGGCCGCATCACGACGTCCGCCCCGGCCGCTGAGGCGGCGGAGGCGATCTCGGCGCCGTCCGTGGAGACCACCACGCGGTCCACGCGGCTGGCCGCCCGTGCGGAAGCCACAGCCCGCGCCACCAGGGGCACCCCGCCCACCGTGCGCAGGTTCTTGCGCGGCACTCCGACGGAGCCCGCCCTGGCGGGGATCACCGCGACGACACGCTCCATGCTCGGCATGCCGTCACGCTAGGCCGGACGTTCGGCCCGCCGGTGGCGGGCGGGTGAACGCCCGGCGACGGGTGCGTGGCCGATCGTGACTGGACCCGGACTCTCGCATCGGGTAGGCTTGTTTTTTGGTGTCCGCCGACTGCTGGCGGCGCATCGTAGTTGAGCCCTCCACCCGCGGCGTTCCCGGTTCGTCGAGCCGGCAACACCCGACCGGAGCGGGATTCACGACCAACCCAACCACGACACAAGAAAGCAGCCACTACCGTGACGCGCACTTTCAGCCCCAAGGCATCCGAGCTCCAGCGCGAGTGGGTCGTCATCGACGCCACCGACGTCGTGCTCGGTCGCCTGGCGAGCCACACCGCCGCCATCCTGCGCGGCAAGAACAAGCCGACGTTCGCCCCGCATGTCGACACCGGCGACTTCGTCATCATCGTCAACGCCGACAAGGTCGCGCTGACCGGGCAGAAGGCCCTGCAGAAGAAGGCGTACCGGCACTCCGGCTACCCGGGGGGCCTGAAGGCCGTCACCTATTCCGAGCTTCTCGAGAAGAACCCGGTTCGCGCCGTCGAGAAGGCCGTCCGCGGCATGCTGCCGAAGAACTCCATCGGGCGAGCGCAGCTGCGCAAGCTCAAGGTCTACACGGGCAGCGAGCATCCGCACGCCGCTCAGCAGCCGAAGCCGTACACCTTCGACCAGGTCGCCCAGTAGGCGCCGGTCCCACAGAACTCTTCTCGACTCAAGACAAGGACTGAAACCATCGTGGCGAAGATCTCCGACCAGCTCGAGGCCCAGGACGTGCCGCAGAGCTTCACGACCGAGAGCCCGGCGACCGAGGCGCCCTCGGCGCCCCGACCCGTGCTCAACGTTCCGGGCGCGGCCGTTGGCCGGCGCAAGCAGGCGATTGCCCGCGTGCGCCTCGTTCCCGGCTCGGGCACCATCACGGTCAACGGCCGTGAGCTCGCCGACTACTTTCCGAACAAGCTGCACCAGCAGCTGATCACCGACCCCTTCACCGTGCTCGACCTCCTCGGCAGCTACGACGTCGTCGCCCGCATCACCGGCGGCGGCCCCTCGGGGCAGGCCGGAGCGCTGCGTCTGGGCATCGCCCGCGCCCTCAACGGGATCGATGCGGAGAACAACCGTCCCAGCCTGAAGAAGGCGGGCTTCCTGAGCCGTGACGCCCGGGTCAAGGAGCGGAAGAAGGCCGGCCTCAAGAAGGCGCGCAAGGCCCCGCAGTACTCGAAGCGCTGATCCCGTCGTCGCAGGCTCGCAGCTGAGATGGCGCGGCTTTTCGGTACGGACGGCGTTCGCGGCCTCGCGAACGGCGAGTTGACGGCGGACTTGGCATTGGGCATCGCTCAGGCGACCGCCGTCGTGCTCGGGCAGGGACGCAGCGCGGAGGCGCGTCGAGCCGAGGGAAAACGGCCGGTGGCCGTGGTGGGCCGCGACCCGCGGGTCTCCGGTGAGTTCCTCCTGGCGGCGGTGGCGGCGGGCCTGGCGAGCTCCGGCGTCGACGTGCTCGACGCCGGAGTCATACCCACCCCGGCTGCGGCGTTCCTGATCGCCGACATCGGGGCCGATTTCGGTGTCATGATCTCGGCGTCGCATAATCCCGCTCCCGACAACGGCATCAAGATCTTCGCGCGTGGCGGCACCAAGCTGCCCGACGTCGTCGAGGATCGCATCGAGGCCGCGCTCGGGCGGCCGAAGCTGACGCCGACTGGCGCCGAGGTGGGACGGATCCGCCGGTTCGCCGATGCCGAGGACCGCTACGTGCTGCACCTCCTGGCGAGCCTGCCGCACCGGCTGGATGGCATCCACGTGCTCATCGACTGCGCGAACGGCGCGGCCGCTGGGATATCCCCGGAGGCGTTCACCGATGCCGGCGCGCGCGTCACGGTGATCGGCGACGATCCCGACGGCATCAACATCAACGACGGCGTGGGATCCACGCACATCGACCGGCTCGCCGTGGCCGTCATGGAGCATGGTGCCGATGTCGGCATCGCTCACGACGGCGACGCGGACCGGTGCCTCGCGGTCGACGCGAACGGCGGGATCGTCGACGGCGACCAGATCATGGCCATCCTCGCCCTGAGCATGGCCGAGCGCGGCGTGCTCAAGAAGAACACGCTCGTCACCACGGTGATGAGCAACCTGGGGCTGCGGCTGGCGATGGCGGAGCACGGCATCCAGGTGGTGCAGACGGGCGTGGGCGACCGGTATGTGCTCGAGAAGATGAACGAGCACGACTACGCCCTCGGCGGGGAGCAGTCGGGACACGTGATCATGCGGGAGTTCGCGACCACCGGGGACGGGATCCTCACCGGTCTGCACCTGGTGAGCGAGATGGCGCGCAAGGGCAAGTCCCTGGCCGAGCTGGCGTCGTGCATGACGGTGTATCCGCAGATCCTGGTGAACGTGCGCGGGGTCGACCACCACCGTCTCGCCGAGGACGACGTGATCGCGGAGGCGATCGCGTCCGCCGAGGCGAGGCTCGGCGAGACGGGACGCGTGCTGCTGCGCCCGTCCGGCACGGAGCCCATGGTGCGCGTGATGGTGGAGGCCGCCGACCAGGCGACCGCCGATCGTCTCGCCCACGAGCTCGCCGAGGTGGTGCGGGCCCGCCTCGCTCCCCCATCGTCTTCCGAGGGTTGAGCCCGTCTGGTTGTCGCGGGTTGAGCCCGTCTGGTTGTCGCGGGTTGAGCCCGTCTGGTTGTCGCGGGTTGAGCTTGT
>JAATFB010000034.1 GCA_015655415.1 Actinomycetales bacterium | reverse complement strand
TTACGGCCGCAACGGCTGTGAACGCCGCCGCAACGCTGTGTCTGACGAGCGCGCTCGTGCACAACGAGCTGAGCGACGCCATCCCCTTCGCCACGGACATCGCACTGCCTCGGGGGACCCGTCACCCGGCGGGCTTCGCGCACGCGAGCTGGCACAGCTTCGATGCCGCGACCTTCGACATCGGCCGCGAGCAGATCGACGCAGGAGAAGGAATCAAGGTGTCGATCTATTCGGCGGAGCGGACGATCATCGACGCGTTCCGCCTCATGCACCAGGAAGGCAGCGACGTGGCCCACGAGGCGCTGCGGCGCTGGCTGCGGCGCCGCGGGAACTCTCCGGCAGCTCTGCTGAAGATGGCGCGCTCATTCCCGAAGGCATCGCCCCGGTTGCGGGTGGCGTTGGAGGTGCTCCTGTGACGCCGCCTGCGCCGAGGCGAGACACTCCGGAAGGCCGCGCCTACAACGACCTTCGCAACCTTGCGAAGCGCCATGGCCGGGAGCCGTCCGAGTACTTCACGCTCTACGCGTTGGAAGGCTTCCTCACCCGTCTCGCGGCCTCACCGAACGCGGAAGACTTCGTGCTCAAGGGCGGCGTGCTCATGGCCGCCTTCGCCGTTCGTCGTCCGACTCGCGACATCGATCTCGCCGCCCTCGGTTTCGCCAACGAGGTCGCCGAGGTCGAGCGGCGGATCCGCGATGTGCTGGCGAACCCAGTGGAGGACGGGCTCTCCTTCGACCTTGAATCGGTGTCGGCTGCGGAGATCCGGGAGGACGCTGCCTACAGCGGTGTGCGCGTCCGCGTGGTCGCACGACTGGTCTCGGCAGTCATCGCTCTGCACGTTGACGTGAACTTCGGCGATCCGATCTGGCCGGCGCCCACCGAAGCCGAGCTCCCGCTGCTGCTCGGCGGCGTGCTCCGACTGCGCGGCTATCCCGACCATATGGTGCTCGCAGAGAAGATCGTGACGGCGATCGATCGTGGCGAGCAGAACACCCGATGGCGTGACTTCGTTGACATCGCCGCGATCACCCGGACGCGTCAGATAGCCGCCCGTGACCTGCGCGAGGCGCTCAATAGCGTCGCTGCTTACCGCGGTGTCACGCTCGAACCGCTCGCGCCTTTGCTTGCGGGGATGCCAGTCCTAGCCCAGCGCAAGTGGGCGACCTGGCGGAAAAATCAGTGGTTGATCGACTCGACGCCCGAGCAGTTCGAGGAGCTTCTCGCGGAGTGCACGGCGTTCGCCGATCCGGCGCTGGGCGGCGCGGGCTCCGTACGCTGGGATCCGGAAGCGAGGGAGTGGCGGTAGCACTAGTTGAGCGCTTCACCCCTCTCAGCGCGCGTGCCTGTCAAGCTGTGAGTACGTGAGCCCTCATTGCGGCGAGATCGGAGGTGAATGGCTGCTGAGAGATCGGGAGATTCCGGAGGCGTGCTATTGCGAGACGAACGAGCGCGTGCCTATTGTGTCGAAGTAGTTGGCGCTGAGGCCGGGGCGAGCGTGGGGCGTTCCTCATCGCGAAGATCGTCCATTTCTCTGGAAATGGCGGTGGTGCCAAGTTGGCACCACCGTAAGAGGGCCGGTGGGGCCACCGTGGCACCGCCGTCGGCGGTTGCCCCGCCCTAGGCATGGACGGCCCCGCCACGGTGGCGGCACCGTGAGATCTATGTCGACTCCGCGCGTGTCGCGCGAAAGCTCGGTGGTGTCATGTCTCCTTCAGCTGTGCTTCAAGGTCATCGGTAGTTCATCAGCCAAGGTGCACGCGCTGTACCGGCCAGCCTGTCGAATCGGGCGAATGCCGGCGGTGCGGCATAGAGCGAATCCGTGACGAGCCTCTTGCCGCGGTCGGAGCTTCAAGAATTTCGCCGCGAGGACCTTCCTGAGCTACCACGCCTCTTGCAGATCGAGGATAACGATCCCGATATAGCCTCGCCCTATGACAGACGCAGACTCCGTTGGGGCTCCCATTGGGATCATCGTGCCCACGCTGTTCTCTGGCCGGGTCGAGGACTACAGTGCGTTCGATCAGCGCGTCATTCAGACGGCGCTCGCTTGGCAAGTCCGTGGCGAGCAGGCGACGTTTCAGGAGATGCGCGCGATTAGCCTTCGAGTTCAGCCCAACCGCGCCTATGTGCTCTACGGTCGCATCGCTTCGGCGGGGGAGCAACTCGGTCTAGCGGGTGCTGCTTACCGCGACGCATGCGCATGGCTCAGCAGCGTTCACTCCGATAACGAGGTTCGTCCTCCTGCACGCGCGCTCGCCGAGATCGCCAGCTACTATGCCTTGGCCGCAGCCCATGGGCTGGTCAACGTGACTGCGCGCTTGCTCGCGTTCGATAACCGTAGCCGAGCGGTGCTCACGCAGCGATTCAAAGCGAGCAAGGGGTTCCCTCCTTTCGATGAGAAGACCGACCACTGGCTGGCTTTCAACGCGGGATCCGTGACTGGGCTGGAGCAGGCCGTCGACCATCACAGGGATGAAGTCCGAGAGATCGTCGGACTTCTGCGGACGCTCGTGGAGGACGACCGATGGACCAGACTCGTTGAGCGCCGAAACACTGACTTCCACCGTTGGCGCCCGCAGTCGGTTGCCGGTGGAGTAGAACCTGCCAGCCCGTGGATTGAGGCCGAGGCCGACGGCGAGAGATTCAGCGTGCTCACCGTGTATCAGGGTGAAACGCTTCAACCTGACGACCACCGTCTTCTCATCGCCGAGGCCGGGCGGGCACTCGATGCTCTGGAAGCAGCGATGCGCGCGTGGAATGAGTTGTTCGACTCGGCCGAGGAGCGCGTGACCACGTTCGTCCTCGCCGAGGCGATGAGCGGCGTCCAGTTCTATCGAGATCGAGAGCCCCGGTAGAAGTCCTGTGGTGAGGAAAGTTACCTTGGGCTCCGATCGTTTAGAGCTCAAGGTTCGACTTTTCAATAGCCGTTTAGCGTCTGGACGTCTCAATCAACGAGAGTGCGGCCGGGATCTCGTTGTGCCCGACCGAGGACCGCTGGGGCTTGATGGGACGCGTCGAAACAGTCCTTGAAGCTCCTTGTGGGTCGAGGTACGCCGCTCTTGACCTTCCGGCAACGCAGCGTTATTTCATTCAATCCGAGTACGCGTCTGCGCCCCGCAGCATATGCGGAGCACCTGATCTGCAAGAAGCGTGGTACTTCCGGGGCGAGCTGTGGTCCGGGACGCCGCGAGCGAGTCAATAGGATCAACCTTGTGTCGGTATTGAGGATGAAGGCCAAGTTCTGATGACACCGACGACAAAGGAAGCGCAGCGCGCCGAGCTGCACAAGACGATCTGGCGGATCGCGAACGATCTGCGGGGCTCCGTCGACGGTTGGGACTTCAAGTCCTACGTTCTGGGGATGCTGTTCTACCGCTACATCAGCGAGAACCTCGCCGCCCACTTCGACCGTGCCCAGTACGCGACTGGCGACGCGACCTTCTCCTACGCGAGGCTGCCTGATGCAGAGGCGGAGCCGGCGCGGGAGGTGACCGTCGAGGAGAAGGGCTTCTTCATCCTGCCCTCCGAGCTGTTCGTGAACGTTCGTGCCCACGCGCGGCACGACGAGAACCTCAACGAGAGGCTCGACGCGGTCTTCAAGCACATCGAGGGCTCCGCGGCGGGAGCCGCGAGCGAAAAAGACTTCAAGGGGCTCTTCGCCGACCTCGACGTGAACTCCCCGAAGCTCGGCCCCACCGTGCAGCGGATCAACGAAAAGCTCGTCAAGCTGCTGGAGGCGATCGGCGACCTGCCGCTCGGAAGCTTCGAGGACAACACGATCGACGCCTTCGGCGACGCCTACGAGTACCTCATGCAGATGTACGCATCGAGCGCGGGCAAGTCCGGTGGAGAGTACTACACACCTCAGGAGGTCTCCGAGCTGCTCGCGCGCATCACGGTGGCGGGCAAGTCCGAGGTCAACAAGGTCTATGACCCGGCGTGCGGCTCCGGTGGCCTGCTGCTCCAGTTCGCCAAGGTGCTCGGCAAGGAGAAGGTCCGGCAGGGCTTCTACGGTCAGGAGATCAACCTGACCCCGTACAACCTCGCCAGGATCAACATGTTCCTGCACGACATCCCCTACGAGAAGTTCGACATCGCCCACGGGGACACGCTTCTCGATCCGCGCCACGATGACTTCGAGCCCTTCGAGGCAATCGTCTCCAACCCGCCCTACTCGATCAAGTGGCCCGGCGACAGCGACCCGGTGCTCATCAGCGACCCGCGCTTCGCCCCGGCCGGCGTGCTCGCCCCGAAATCGGCGGCCGACCTCGCCTTCACGATGCACATCTTGTCGTACCTCGCGGTCGATGGCACCGCGGCGATCGTCGAGTTCCCCGGTGTGCTGTATCGCGGTGGCGCGGAGCAGAAGATCCGCAAGTACCTGATCGACAACAACTACATCGACACGGTCATCCAGCTCCCGCCCGATCTGTTCTTCGGCACCGGCATCGCGACCTGCATCATCGTGCTCAAGAGGTCGAAGAAGACCAACGACGTGTGCTTCATCGATGCCTCGAAGCTCTTCACCCGCGTCGGCAACAAGAACAAGCTGCTCGCTGCGCACCGCGACCGCATCATGGAGGTTTTCACCGAGCGGGCGGATGCCGACTACCTCGTGAAGCTCGTCTCCTCCGCCGATCTCGCCGAGAACGACTACCGACTCTCCGTCGATGCCTACGTCGACAAGGAGGATACGACCGAGGCGATCGACATTACCGAGCTGAACGCCCGGATCGCCGGGATCGTCACCCGCCAGGTCGAGCTGCGCACGCAGATCGACGCGATCGTCGCCGAGCTGGAGGCTGACGAATGAGCCGCATCGATGATCTCATCCGCGAGCTGTGCCCGGATGGGGTGCCATTCAAGACCCTCGGTGAGGTCGCCGACTATTCGCGGACGCGCGTCGACGGTGCGCTATTGGACGAGCATTCGTTCGTCGGCGTCGACAACCTCCGACCGAACCGCGGGGGACGAGTTGAATCATCCTTCGTTCCGTCATCAGGTCAGGTGTCGCAATACCTGCCCGGAGACGTCCTGATCGGGAATATCCGACCATACCTGAAGAAGATCTGGCTTGCTGCGGGGTCCGGCGGTCACTCCGGCGATGTGCTTTCGGTGCGGATTCGCTTTGAGAACGTAGGGTTGATCGAACCGCGGTTTCTTTACCAGTTGCTCGCGTCGGACCTGTTCTTTGCGTACGACACAAAGTTCGCCAAGGGCGCCGCGATGCCTCGCGGAGACAAGGCGATGATCCTCAAGTACAAGATCCCCGTTCCTCCTGTCGAAGTGCAGCGGGAGATCGTTCGGGTGCTCGACTTGTTCCAGACGCTGGAGGCGGAGCTGGAGGCGGAGCTGGAGGCTCGGCGGCGTCAGTATGCCTACTATCGGAACCAGCTTCTGAGCTTCGCAGAGGCTCCCCAGAGGGTCCGATGGGTTTCGATGGGTGAGCTATACGAGTCCTCTTCCGGACTTTCGAAGAACGCCGATCAGTTCGGCTTTGGCCAGCCGTTCCTGTCCTTCAAGACAGTGTTCAACAATCTGGCCGTTCCCTCTGAACTTCAGAGTCTGGTTAATTCGACCCTGGCGGAACAGGGTCGTTATTCGGTCAGAGCTGGTGATGTATTCGTCACGAGGACCAGCGAGGACATTGACGGACTGGGCATGGCGTGTGCTGCGCTTGTGGACTACCCCAAGGCAACGTTCAACGGCTTCACGAAGCGGCTTCGCCCCAAGCGGGTTGGTGCTATTGATGCGCAATTTGCCGCTTACTGCTTCCGGTCGTCTCTACTCAGACGGCAGATCGCGAAGAAGGCGATTCTGTCAACGCGTGTCAGCCTTAATGACGAAATTCTCCTAGGGCTGCGCATCCCGCTCCCGCCGCTTGACGAGCAGCGGCGGATCGTCTCGATCCTCGACAAGTTCGATGCCCTCGTGAACGACCTCTCAATCGGCTTGCCCGCCGAACTGGAGGCCAGGCGGCAGCAGTACGGGTACTACCGGGATCGGCTGCTGACGTTCCAGGAGGTGGCATGATGGGGAAGCACATTGAGGTCTTCCTCGTCGAGGGGGTGCCGGGCGGGATCACGACGGCGGAGATCGTCGGCTGGACCGGCCATGTGCTCTTCGGCCCGCGCTCGGACCTCGGTGACCTGCTCAAGCGTCCGGAGGCACAGCGGAACGGCGTCTACCTCCTGCTCGGCGATGATGATGAGGCGCTCGGCGGAGTGCGCTGCTACATCGGGCGGACCGAGAGCTTCGCGAGGCGATTCGCGGACCACAAGGCGAAGCCGTCGAAGGAGTTCTTCGATCGAGCTGTGCTCGTGTCGGCGAAGGACGACGCGCTCACGGAGGGGCACTGGGGCTACCTGGAAGCCCGGCTCGTCGAGCTGGCGCGCCAGGCGAAGCGCGTCGACCTGAGCAACATCCAGACCCCACAGGGCCGCAAGCTCTCCGAGGCACAGGCGTCAGATATGGAGGCGTTCATCGGGCAGCTCGAAGTGATCCTCCCCGTTCTCGGGGTCGACGCCATCAAGGTCAGGCCCGCTCCTGACAGTCCGAAGGCGGCCTCGATCGAATCGCCGATCTTCCGCCTCGAACTTAAGAAGTCTGGGGTGAGTGCACTCGCGCAGCAGGTGGGCGACGAGTTCCTGGTGCTCGAAGGTTCGAGAGTGGTGGCGTCCTGGAACGCCACCGGCACCGCGGACAGCACGAGACGTGCGTACAGCGCGTACCGCAGCCAGCATCAAAAGCTCGTGGCCGATGGCTCGATCGCGGTGCAGGGGAAGGTCGGAACGCTGACCCGCGACATCCCGTTCCGATCGCCGTCCGCTGCGGGAGCGGTGGCGCTCGGCCGGTCTTGCAACGGTCGCAAGGAATGGGTCAGCGACGCAGGCATCTCTTACGGCGCCTGGGAGGATCGGGGTCTCGGTGACTGATCTTCCAGCCCTGCGGTATGAGCCAATCGCGGTCTCCAGCGAGTCGACGGTCGTCGCGGAATTCACGCCGGAGCCGGCCGTGGTCGCCGCCTACCAGTCGGAGGCGCAGCTCGAAGAGGCGTTCATCGGGCAGCTCGTCGCGCAGGCGTATGAGCGGCTCCGCATCACGTCCGAGGCCGAGTTGGTGGCGAACCTGCGGGCGCGGCTCGAGGCGCTGAACGCTTTCACCTTCACTGATGAGGAGTGGGCGCGGTTCTATCGCGATGAGCTGGCCCGCGACTCGGACGGCATCGTCGAGAAGACGGCGCGCATCCAGGAGAACCACATCATCGCGTTCCGGCGTGACAACCGGACGACGAAGAACATCGCGTTGCTGGACAAGCGAAACATCCACAACAACGTGCTCCAGGTGCTGAACCAGTACGAGGTCGATGGCGCGGAGGCGGCAAGCAGGTCCACCCGCTACGACGTGACGATCCTCGTGAACGGCCTGCCGCTCGTCCACGTTGAGCTGAAGCGCCGCGGAGTGCCAATCCGCGAGGCGTTCAATCAGATCGGCCGTTACCAGCGCGACAGCTTCTGGGCGGGGAGCGGGCTGTTCCAATATGTGCAGCTCTTTGTGATCTCCAACGGCACGCAGACGAAGTACTACTCGAACACGACCCGCGAGCGGCACATCGACGAGTCCGCGCGCACCAGGGGTGGCCGGGGCAAGCAGACCTCGAACAGCTTCGAGTTCACGTCGTGGTGGGCCGCGGAGAACAACCAGCCGATCGAGGACCTAGTCGGTTTCACCAAGACGTTCTTCGCGAAGCACACGCTCCTCAACATCCTGACGAAGTACTGCGTCTTCGACACCGACCGGATGTTGCTGGTGATGCGGCCGTACCAGATCGTCGCCACGGAGAAGATCCTCCAGCGCATCGTCACGGCCACGAACGCGAAGCAGCTCGGCAAGGTCGAGGCCGGCGGCTACATCTGGCACACGACTGGCTCGGGCAAGACGCTCACCTCGTTCAAGACCGCGCAGCTCGCCTCCCGGATGCCGGAGGTCGACAAGGTACTCTTCGTCGTCGATCGCAAGGATCTCGACTACCAGACGATGAAGGAGTACAACCGCTTCGAAGAGGGCGCCGCGAATGGCAACACCTCGACCGCGGTGCTCACCCGGCAGCTCGGCGATCCGACGAAACGGATCATCGTCACGACGATCCAGAAGCTCTCGGTCTTCGTCGAGCGGCACAGGCAGCACCCGATCTACGGGCAGCACGTTGTCGTCATCTTCGACGAATGCCATCGCTCACAGTTCGGCGACATGCACGCGGAGATCACGAAGGCGTTCCGTCAGTATCACCTCTTCGGCTTCACGGGTACGCCGATCTTCGCGGTGAACGCCGCCAGCGGTGGCAAGGTGCATCTGCGCACGACGGAGCAGGCGTTCGGCGAGAAGCTGCACACCTACACGATTGTCGACGCGATCCGCGACCGGAACGTGCTGCCGTTCCGCATCGACTACATCGACACGATCAAGGCGCCGCCGGTGATCACCGACAAGCAGGTGCGGGCGATCGACACCGAGCAGGCGTTGCTCGCCCCGGAGCGGATCGCGGGGGTCGTCGAGTACATTCGCGAGCACTTCGACCAGAAGACCCAGCGGCACGACACCTATGACTTCCGCGGCCGTCGCGTCGCGGGCTTCAACGCGATCTTCGCGACGGCTTCCATCGATGCGGGCCGCCGCTACTACAACCAGTTCTCCTGGCAGCAGCAGAGCATCCCCGAGGCGCAGCGTCTCAAGGTCGCGATCGTCTACAGCTACGAGGCCAACGAGGCCGAGTCGGACAGCGACCTGCTGCCCGACGAGGCGATGGACACCGACCGCCTCGACAAGGTCTCACGGGACTTCCTCGAAGACGCCATCAACGACTACAACGAGCTGTTCCGCACGAACTTCTCGACTAGCGGGGACGGCTTCCAGCGGTACTACGTCGACCTCACCCAGCGGATCAAGAACCGCGAGATCGACCTCGTGATCGTGGTCGACATGCTGCTCACCGGCTTCGATGCGACGACGCTGAACACGCTCTTCGTCGACAAGAACCTCCGGCAGCACGGCCTCATCCAGGCGTTCTCGCGTACCAACCGCATCCTGAACTCCGTCAAGGCATACGGGAACATCGTCTCGTTCCGGAACCTGGAAGAGGCGACGAACGACGCCATCGCGCTCTTCGGCGACAAGGACGCGCGCGGTATCGTCGTGCTGAAGCCCTTCGCCGACTACTACGGCGACTACCAGGCGCTCGTCGACCGTCTGCTCACCGAGTTCCCGCCCGGCGAGGCGCTGTTCGGTGAGCAGGCCGAGAACGCCTTCATCGCCCTCTACGGCGACATCCTGCGGCTGCGGAACATCCTCACCGCGTTCGACGAGTTCGCCGGCAACGAGATCGTTCCGGAAGGCGTGCTCCAGGACTACCAGAGCCGCTACGTTGACCTCTACGCCGAGCGCCGCGAGCGGACGAAGGTTGACAAGGAGGCGATCACCGAGGACGTCGTCTTCGAGATCGAGCTGGTCAAGTCCGTCGAGGTCGGCGTCGACTACGTGCTCATGCTGGTGCGCTCCTACAACGACGGCCGCGGCAAGGACCTGAAGGCCGGCAAGGAGATCACGGCCTCGATCACCCGCGCCCTCGACTCCTCGATCACGCTGCGTTCCAAGAAGGACCTCATTGAAGCCTTCGTCGCGTCCATCGCGGTGAGCGCGGATGTCGACGAAGAGTGGCGGCGATTCATCGCGGAGCGCAAGGCCGAGGAACTCGCCGAGATCATCGAGCGAGAGTCCCTCAAGCCTGAGGAGACACGAGCGTTCATGGCCGCCGCGTTCCGCGACGGTAGCGTGCAGACGGGAGGGACGGCCATCGGCCGCCTCCTGCCCCCGATGCCGCGCTTCGGCGCCGGTGCGGCCGCACACTACGTCGAGAAACGCACGGCCGTCCTCGACGCGCTCCTGGCCTACTTCGAGCGATTCTCCGGGCTCGGATAAGGGGGCTCGATGGAAATTCAAGAGTGGCTCCCGTTGCTGAACAAGGCATACCGTCGGTGGATCGAGAGTCATCCGTATGCGGCGCTCGCTGAGCCTGTACTTGAGGAGATCGCCGAGGTCGGCGGTCCATCTCGGAATGATCCTTACTGGTCACGTGAGTCGCTATGGGGGTACGTCAACCAAGTCGATCCTCGCTTCCTCCCGAGGGAAGCTGTCGAGTGGATTCATAGCCTCCCTGATCGCTATCGGGACCCGGACGCCGGAAAACCGCATCCGAGTGCGGCGTACTTCAAGAATCAGGGACGCTGGAATCGGTGACCACCTTGGTGACCAGATCGACCTTAGGAGCGACCAGATTGGCCGTCATCGGCCGATACGCGTCAGTACACTCAACTTCATGAGAACCGTGAAATCACGCGGATTTTCAACGATTCTCGGCCGCAGCCGCGGCGAGCCCGGAGCCCTCAGAACTTCTATGTTCTGACCGTTCTAGCCCGCGCAACGACAACTATCGCACGCTGATATGGCTCGTCTTCCTGTCGCACTTTTTCGGGAAGACTCTCGAAGGGAACCAGCGACTCGTGGCTGGGCTCACGCCCGAGCATCCACACCGACCATGCATCGTGGACATTAGCGAGGGTGGTCTCGACTCCTCGTGTGAGGACAAGGAGCGCGTATAAGCGATACAGGACTTGTGCGTCGTTGTCCGGGCGTAACTCCGCTGGAATCGCCTGCTTGATTTCGCTGGCGACCTGGTCGAGATAGTTCATAGGAACCCAATCACAATCAGCGCCAGATACAGCACGGCGAACACCGCGGGCATGACGCGTTCCACCGTACCGAGTTCTGCGTACCGGCCACGCCACCGCTTGATGTTCTCATCGTGCTTCAGGTGTGCCCACTCGTCTGAAAACGGACGGACCTCGAAATAGTCAGCTTCAATCTTGTTGATGACCTTGAACTTCGCGGTGTTCAGGTCGCGGTAGCTGCGAAGCTGCATCCACCAGATTGTGCTGACCGCAAGACCGCAGATGCCGAGCACCAACGTAACCCACGGATCGAGACCCGCAGATGCGCTTGCGGACAGCAGGAGCGTGATCGATGCAGGTATGCCGAGCAGAAGCGTTTCGACCGCCAGATAGAACTGGTTCGCCTGGCCGCGTCGCGCCGATACACGGTCGGCCATCTCGACAGCCATTTTGTACATGTCAAACGCTTCGAGAGGCAGCATCAGTGTTACC
Organism: Actinomycetales bacterium; assembly: GCA_015655415.1. Classification (GTDB taxonomy): domain Bacteria; phylum Actinomycetota; class Actinomycetes; order Actinomycetales; family Microbacteriaceae; genus Humibacter. The sequence continues at coordinate 26,366 of JAATFB010000034.1, read as the reverse complement.
GCCCCCCGGCGATCAGAATCTTCAGGTTCTCCCAAGTCCACTTGTACAGCTTGTCGCCAGCGGCGGCAGTGGGTCGAGTTGAATTGTCGTAGCCGGCAAGCAGAAAGTACGGCTTGCCGGCCTCGCGCGCGAGCTCGATCTCGACATTCACACCGGAGGCCGTACCCATATGACGCCCGCAAAGGACGACGACCTGGGAACTGCGCGCGATGCGATTCTTCGCATCTGTACGCCATCCGGGCCTGGCGGTCTTGACGGACCAGTCCTGCACCTCGAAGGGCGAGCCCGGATTCTTTGCCTGCCCGATCAGCAGGTCTTTCAGTCGCGCATCGTTGTCATAGTCGAAGCTCACGAAGACTCGGGTCGCCATCGGTTCCTGTCTGCCTGCCCATCCGAGGCAGGTCTGCTGCGCACACGCTATCCGGCACTTCCGACAATCCTGTGCCGTCCGCGATCGCCAGCCTTGCGGCGTGGCGCCCGAGCCACCACTTTTCCAGGACGTTCCCTGACCGTGGGTTGGGTCTGGAGGCAGGAAAACTACATTCAGATGCCGGTCGTGTGAAGAACCGGTGCCGTTGAAATTGGTGACCACTTTGGTGACCAGATTGCCCTCAGAAGTGACCAGATTGGCCGTTACGAGCCGGTACTCATAGGTACACTGAACCCCATGAGAACCGCGAAAACACGCGGATTCTCAACGATTCTCGGTCGCAGCCACGGCAGGCCCGGAGCCTTCCATACTCATGTGTCACTCCTGAAACGGAGTTACACCAATTACCGTACAGTCCTGTTCGACGTGGCCGTCGCCGCACAGACACCGATGGCCACGAGGAGATAGAGATGGCCCTCGTCGAGCTGTACCGCGAGACCGGCAAGCGTGATTACCTCGAGCTCGCCGAGCAGTTCATCGACGTGCGTGGGCACAAGACCCTGGACACCACGAACTTCGGCGACAGCCCCTATTACCAGGACGCGACACCCGTGCGCGAGGAGACAACGGTCGTCGGACATGCGGTACGTGCCGTCTATCTTCTCGCCGGCGTCGTCGACCTCTATATCGAGACGGGGGAGGAGGCCCTGCTGACCGCTGCACTCACACAGTGGGAGTCCATGACAGCGACCAAGACGTATATCACGGGCGCGCTGGGCTCCCGATTCGTCGGCGAGGCGTTCGGCGACAGCTACGAGCTCCCGCCCGATCTCGCCTACGGCGAGACCTGTGCGACGATCGGCAACATCATGGTCAGCTGGCGTCTGCTGCTCGCCACGGGAGAGTCGCGCTTCGCCGACGCGATCGAGCGGGCGCTGTACAACCTGTTCGCCGCATCCACTGCCGTCGACCGGCGGGGCTTCTTCTACAACAACCCCGCGCAGCGAAGGACAGCGCTGCCTGCAGCTCCCACCGACACCAGACCGAACCGCGCCGATGCGCCCGGGACCCGCCCGGCATGGTTTGAGTGCGCGTGCTGCCCGTCCAACGTCATGCGCACCATTGCATCGCTGGCCGCGTACGTTGCGACCCGCACCGGCGAGGCAATCCAGATCCACCAGTACATGCCGACGACCATCCAGGCGGCCGTGTCCGGCGGCGCGACTCGCCTGGACGTCGTCACCGACTATCCCATCGACGGGACGGTCACGGTGACCGTCGCCGCAGCACCAGGCACGGACTGGGCGATGGAGTTCCGCATTCCGGACTGGGCGGAGGACGCAAGCCTGCTGGTCAACGGCGTCTTGAGCACGTTCACCGTGAACGAGCTCGGATACGCGAGTGTGAACCGCGCCTGGATGCCTGGCGACGTGGTCATACTGCGACTTCCCGTGAAGCCGCGACTGACGGTCGCGCATCCTTCGGTCGACGCGGTGCGCGGCACAGTCGCCATCGAGCGCGGCCCGGTCGTGTACGCGTTCGAGGGCATAGACCAAGCCGACGGTGTCGATCTGAATCATGTCGAGCTGCTCCGCGATGGCGAGCTGGTCGAGGAGGTCCGCGAAGACTTCCTGGGTCAGCGCGCCGTCGTGCTCACTGTTCCGGGGCGTGCCCGCGACGATGCGGGGTGGAGGGGTGCAGGCTGGAAGCGTCGCGAAGACGTGCCCCCGAGCTGCGGACAGGAACTTCGCCTCGTGGCGATTCCCTACGCCCTCTGGGCTAACCGCGGCCCGTCCGCCATGCGGATCTTCGTGCCGGTCGAGGGGACGCTGGCGTGAGTGGTGCGCCCTCGGCGGGCTCGCCCACCGCCCGCCTCGGCGCTCAGACCGATCGAGACGACCGTGCGGGAGCTTCGGTCGGACGGAGATGATCGTGCTCTCGGACGGCGTGCTCGCCCGGCTTGACGTGGTCGTCGCCACGGGAACGAACATCCACCGTCTGACATGGCCCATCAGCAGCCATCCGGACGCCGCGCGCTCGGCGTTCCGATGCGACCGGCCGTTCCGCGGGCGGAGACCGCCATGCGCCGACGCGACCCGGCGGATCCGACGTAGCGCGCCCGAAACACGACCGGAATAAAGTGCACACCATGCGCGAAATCCAGGCGGAGATCATCCGCCAGCTCAATGTGAAGCCATCGATCGACCCCGCCGTAGAGGTGGAGGCCCGTGTCTCGTTCCTCGTGGACTACGCCCGGTCGTCGGGCTCACGCGGTTTCGTCCTCGGCATCAGCGGCGGTCAGGACTCGACGCTCACCGGGCGGCTTTGTCAGCTCGCGGCCGAGCGGATGCTGGCGTCCGGAGCCGAGGCCGAGTTCATCGCGATGCGTCTGCCCTACGCGGTGCAGGCAGACGAGGAGGACGCGAAGCTGGCGATCCAGTTCATCCGGCCGCAACGGGCCGTCACCTTCAATGTGCAGCGCGGCGTGGACGGGGTCGCCGCGGAGTTCGCCGATGCGACCGGCGAGCCGATCCACGACTTCACCAAGGGGAATGTGAAGGCGAGGATGCGCATGGTCGCCCAGTACGCGCTCGCCTGCCAGCGCCGCCTTCTGGTGGTGGGCACCGATCACGCGGCCGAGGCCGTCACGGGCTTCTTCACGAAGTTCGGCGACGGCGGCGTGGACATCACGCCCCTCACCGGGCTGACCAAGAGCCAGGGCCGGCAGATCCTCGAGCACCTCGGAGCGCCCTCGCGACTGTACGAGAAGTCGCCCACCGCGGATCTGCTCGACGAGACCCCCGGGCAGGCCGACGAGGACAACCTCGGCATCCGGTATCGGGACATCGACGCGTATCTCGAGGGCATGGACGTGCCGGATGCCATCGCCGAAGCCATCGAGGCGAAGTACCTGTCCACGGAGCACAAGCGGCGCACCCCCGTGACTCCGTTCGACACGTGGTGGCGTTCCTGACCGCGGCCGTATGAGGCGCGACGGACGGCTGCCGCGCAAGCGATGGTGAACGACTGCGGCGGACGAACGCTCAGCGCATCGCGCGGGACCGCTCGCTCAGCTCTCCTCGAGCCCGGTGGGCTTGCGCGCCGCGTAGGCGCCGACCGGGCTGGCGATGGCGCTGTAGTCCTCGAGCAGGGCGGTGTCGTCGGCTGCCGCAGGCGCAGACTCTTGCGCGGAGTCCCGTGCCGGGAGCCCAGATGAGGCGGTGGTCGCGTCGGCCGCGGAGCCCGCGACGAAGCGCTCGTGGTGCTGCTTGGCGACCCAGTCGTCCTGTTCCGCATACGCGGACTCCGCATCGCCGGTGGTGGTGCGCTCGAAGCGCCACCTCTCGAGATCTTCGAGGAAGAGGCGACGTGAGCGGCGCGGCTTGTTCTGCCACTCCACGAGCCGGTCGCGGAACTCGACGATCGCCGGTTCGAGGCTGTAGCCGTACGTGGCCGAGTTGCGCTTGAGCTCCGCGAGCTGGTGCGCGGCCCAGTCGGCGGCGACGGCCGCGCCCTTCAGCGGAAGCAGGCGAACCTGGATGTCCGCCTGACCCACCGAGCGATCGGAGAGCAACTGCTCAGCAGGCGTCAACGAGTTCCAGACGGACGCCTCCACGGCGGCGTCCACCAGGGCGGCGACGGCGGCGGCCTTCTGCTCGCGCTCCGCGCGCGAGAGCAGCCCTCGGATCGCGCCGCGCGCGATCCAGGCCGACAGCAGCCCGGCGACGACGATGGAGACCAGGAGCACGATCGCGGTGAAGATCACCGGCCGCGCGTCCTGGGACGTGAGCCACTGAGAGAAGTCATTCCACCACTGCATGGGCCGGAGACTACCCGTGTCGGTGTCGATCTTCGCGCAGCCATGCCGTGTTCCTGTGATCACGAGCGTGGCCGGCGCCCACAGACTCGTCGTCCACAGCCATCGCACCGGGCTTCTCATCCACCACATCGGCCGCGCGCCTCCAGCGCCCTCGCCGGCGCGGCCACAGTGGAGTCACGGCCCGCGCGCGCGGAGTCGATCTCGGAACACGCGATCGAAGGAGACACGAGAATGCCTGACACCATCTCTGCAACGGGGGTCGTTGGTACCCCGCCCGCGCTCGCCATCGTGGGCGACGGGCTCGCCCGGCTCACCTTCCGGCTCGGGTCGACGCAGCGCAAGTTCAATCGGGAGGCGAGCGGATGGGAGAACGGTGAGACGAACTGGTACACCGTCGTCGCCTTCCGCCGTCTCGCCGAACACGGCTCGCAATCCCTGAACAAGGGAGACCGGGTTGTGGTGAGCGGCCGGCTGCGGGTGAACGAATGGGAGAAGGACGGGCGGCACGGCACCACGGTGCAGCTCATCGCGGACGCCATCGGCCATGACCTCACGTTCGGCACCAGCACCCTCGCGAAGGCGGCGAGCGGTCCGGCGCGCACGGGTCCGGACGAGACGGCCGGCGGCTCGACGCCGGAGCGGACGGAGCGCGGTGCCGTGGACGCCGATGGCTGGGCCGTTCCCGGAGGGAGCGCGCCAGGGGCGCGGCCGCAGCTCGCACGCGACACGGATGGCGGCGCGCTGGAGCAGGCGCCGAATGACGCGGAGGTGCGACACCTGGAGACCGCGGTGGAGCCGCCGTTCTGACGCCCGTGCTCCGACCCGACCGGTGCGTGGCCGCCGGGCGACAGGGCGACGAGGCGACGCCGGCCCCCATGCCATACCGGATTCCGCGCCCTAGACTGCTCACGCGTCGACTCGGACCGCGTCCGGCGACGGGAAGGGAGTCGGATCCGTGACCGATGCCCGGCAACCGCGGGGGCGCCTGTCGGCCGGCCTTGCGGCGGTCGCAGGAACCGTGGCACTCGTCGTCTGGCTGTCCGCGTGCGGAGCGAACGCGCCCACGCCCGCTCCGACGCGGTCGGCTACGCCGACGACCACGCAGTCGTCCGCGCCCGTCCCGAGCGCGTTGCCCACGCTGAACCCGAACGGCACGGCACAGCAGAACCGTGACTTCTTCGACTACGTCAACAATCGCACGATCACCGCGCTGAAGAACCCCTCGGCGCAGCAGTTCGTCGATGGCCTCGCCGCGGCCGGCTTCTCGAAATCCGCCATGCAGATGACCGCCGACAAGACGACGGTGAACCTCAGCCCCGGCTCCGTGCAGTTCTCCGTGTTGATCAACGGCGGATGCCTGATCGGCCAGTTCGGCGCGGACATCGGCGGCTACCACAGCACCGTCGCGCCCGTGCTGGCCACCGGCAAGTGCCTCATCGGAGACACCGTGCCCATTCAGTAGGACGCGATCGGACGCCCCGGCCTGCTCCGCCGCAACGGCGAGGCCACGGCGCCCGCGACCATAGACTGGAACGCATGGCCGAATATATCTATTCGATGGTGCGCGCCCGGAAGGCGGTGGGCGACAAGCTCATCCTCGACGACGTCACCATGGCGTTCCTGCCCGGTGCGAAGATCGGCGTGGTCGGTCCCAACGGTGCCGGAAAGTCCACCATCCTGAAGATCATGGCCGGGCTCGACACCCCCTCCAACGGCGAGGCGAAGCTGTCACCCGGTTACAGCGTCGGCATCCTCCTCCAGGAGCCGGAGCTCGACGAGTCGAGGACCGTCTTGGAGAACGTGCAGGAGGGCGTCGGCGAGATCAAGGCGAAGGTCGACCGGTTCAATGAGATCTCGGCGGCCATGGCAGAGCCCGACGCGGACTTCGACACCCTGCTGGCGGAGATGGGCACCCTTCAGGAGCAGATCGACGCCGCAGACGCATGGGATCTCGACTCCCAGCTGGAACAGGCGATGGACGCCCTCCGCTGCCCGCCCTCGGACACCCCGGTCTCCGTGCTCTCCGGCGGCGAGCGGCGCCGTGTTGCGCTGTGCAGGCTGCTGCTGCAGAAGCCCGACCTGCTCCTGCTGGACGAGCCGACGAACCACCTCGACGCCGAGAGCGTGCTCTGGCTGGAGCAGCATCTGCAGAAGTACCCGGGTGCGGTGCTCGCCGTGACGCACGACCGATACTTCCTGGACCACGTCGCGGAGTGGATCGCCGAGGTCGACCGTGGGCACCTGTACCCCTACGAGGGCAACTACTCCACCTACCTGGAGAAGAAGCGCGAACGCCTGCAGGTGCAGGGAAAGAAGGATGCCAAGCTGGCCAAACGCCTCGCCGACGAGCTCGAGTGGGTGCGCAGCGGGGCGAAGGGACGGCAAGCCAAGTCGAAGGCACGACTCGCACGGTATGAGGAGATGGCCGCGGAGGCGGAGCGCAGCCGCAAGCTCGATTTCGAGGAGATCCAGATTCCGCCCGGGCCGCGGCTCGGCCAGCTGGTGATCGAGGCGAAGAACCTGCGGAAGGGCTTCGACGATCGCACGCTCATCGACGGGCTGAGCTTCACGCTGCCGCGCAACGGAATCGTCGGCGTCATCGGTCCGAACGGCGTGGGAAAGACGACGCTGTTCAAGACGATCGTGGGACTCGAGCCGCTCGACGGCGGTGAGCTGAAGATCGGCGAGACCGTCGAGATCTCCTACGTCGACCAGTCGCGTGGCGGGATCGACCCCAACAAGACGCTGTGGGAGGTGGTCTCAGACGGCCTGGACTACATCCAGGTCGGCAAGACCGAAGTGCCCAGCCGAGCCTATGTGTCGACCTTCGGGTTCAAGGGCCCGGATCAGCAGAAGAAGGCGGGCGTGCTCTCCGGCGGCGAACGGAACCGGCTCAACCTCGCCCTCACCCTCAAGCAGGGCGGCAACCTGCTCCTGCTCGACGAGCCGACGAACGACCTCGACGTCGAGACCCTCTCCAGCCTGGAGAACGCTCTGCTCGAGTTCCCCGGCTGCGCCGTGGTCATCACCCACGATCGATGGTTCCTCGACCGCATCGCCACGCACATCCTCGCCTACGAGGGGACCAGCGACGACCCGGCGAACTGGTACTGGTTCGAGGGCAACTTCGAGGCATATGAGCAGAACAAGGTGGAGCGCCTGGGTCCGGACGCCGCGAAGCCGCATCGATCCGCGTACCGCAAGCTCACGAGAGACTGAATCCGTGCGGATGAGGGTGCCGATCCGGCTGCGCTGGAGCGACCTGGATGCCTACGGCCATGTGAACAACGCCGAGATGCTGCGGCTTCTCGAGGAGGCCAGGATCGTGGCCCTGTGGACGGATGACTCCGAGGACGACGTCGATCGGGGCGAGGCGCTGGGCGCCTCGACCGCCGTGCTGGACAGCCGTCCGGGTGCGGACACCCTGAGCCTCATCGCGCGCCAGGAGATCGAGTACCTCGCTCCGATCCCCTACATGCGCAAGCCCCTGGACATCCAGATCTGGGTCGCAGCGATCGGCGGAGCGAGCCTCGAACTGTGCTATGAGGTCTGGTCGCCTGCCGGGCTCGAGCCGGCGACCCTGTATTCGCGCGCCGCGACGACGATCGTGCTCGTCGATGCGGCCACCGGCCGTCCGCGCCGCGTCAACGATCGGGAACGCGTTGCCTGGTCGCCCTATCAGGAGCCGGCGATCGAGTTCCACCGTCGGTGAGCTCCGGCGCCGCCATCACCGCGGCGCCGACGTCACGCGCCGGCGCCCTCGGAGCCCACGTTCGAGCGCCGGGGTTCGATGGTCGCGCCGTCCTCATGCTCGCTCCGTCACGGTCGCGCCGTCCTCAGGGTCTTACGTTCACGGTGCCGCCGTCGACGGATGCCGTGAGCCGTGTCAATCCGCGTGTGGCCGGCCCGTGCAGCACCTTCCCTGTCGCTGCGTCGAAGCGCGAGCCGTGACACGGGCAGTCGAACTCGTCGCCCGACGGCTTCACGACGCATCCCTGGTGCGGGCAGACCGCGGAGAACGCCACGACCCGTCCTTCCGTCGGCTGGGCGATCACGACGGGCTGATCGTCGATCGTCGCCGCAAGCGCGCCGCCGACCGGCACCTTCGCCAGCTCGACCGTGGCGGAGCCGGCCCGGGTGTGCTCGCCGGAGGATCCGCCGCTCTGGTCCCCGTCGGCGGAACAGCCGGCAAGAGCGACGGCGGCCATGGCGACGCTCGCCCCGCCTAGGGCGACGCGACGTCTGCGCGCTCGCGTCGCCGATGGCGGCCGCGCCGAGGCCGCAGCACTATCACCATGACGTGCGATGCTGTGGCGGCGCTGAGACGAGGCGCGCTCCCGCACCCGCCACGCACGGTGGAGGCGGCCGGTGATCCGTGCGAGCCGGTGACCGGACGGCCGTCGGCTCAGCCATGCGCCAGTCGGATCATCCCCTCCTGGGCGACCGTGGCCACCAGCGTGCCCTCGCGTGTGAAGATGTTGGCGGTGGCCAGACCGCGGCCGCCGGTCGCGCTCGGCGACTCCTGTACGTAGAGCAGCCATTCGTCCACCCGGCTGAACCGGTGCCACCACATCGCGTGATCCAGGCTGGCCATCTTCAGGCCGGGGGTGGACCAGCTGATCCCGTGGCGTCGCATCACCGGTTCCAGGATCGAGTAGTCGCTGGCGTAGGCGAGCGCGGCACGGTGCAGGTCCGGATCGTCCGGGAGCGGTCCGAGCGTCTTGAACCACACGGCTTGGTGCGCGACCCGTTCGCCCTCGACCGTGAGATATACCGGGGAGGGGACGTGCCGCAGGTCGAACGGCCGCTCGGTGCGCCAGTAGACGCCGATCGGATGCTCGAAGCCGGCCAGGATGTCCGCGTCGCTGGGTAGCTCGTCGGGCCCCGGAAAGCCGGAGGGCATCTCGGCCTGGTGTTCGAGACCCTCGCTCGGGTCCTGGAAGGAGGCGATCATGGACAGGATCGGCAGTCCGTGCTGGTATGCCTGGGTCCGGCGCGTCGAGAACGACCGGCCGTCGTGGATGCGGTCGACGGAGAACGTGATGTGCTCGTTGACGTCGCCGGGTCGAAGGAAGTAGCCGTGCATCGAGTGCACGGCGCGGCCCTCCGGCATCGTGCGCATCGCCGCGACCAGAGACTGGGCCAGGACCTGGCCGCCGAACACTCGGCCGTGCGGCATCCACAGGCTCGGTCCCGTGAAGATGTCCTCGTCGGTGCGGGCGCCGGTGTCGGTCAGGTCGAGAGCGGCGAGCAGGCCGTCGAGGGGAAGCGTCATGGTGCCTCTGGAATCGTGTGCGGGATGCCGCGTCTGGGCGCGCAGCGCGACCGTGGCGTGGGTCGCATTCCGTTAGTTTAGACAGCACATGAGTGAGTCCTTCTCCCTGGTCGATGCGCTCGCCGTCTCCGACCTCCAGGTGTACCTGTCGCGCGCGGGCCGCGTCGAAGACGGGTCCGTGCGACTGATCGCCGGCTCCGGCGTGCTGGCGGCATACACGGCCGTGCTGTACCCACGCGGCCTGCTCGATCGCATACCCACCGTGCTCGGCCTGCGCACGTTCGTGACCGACCCCGGTGCTGTCTTCGACGCCGTCGTCCCCACCCGGTCGCTGCTCGACCGCCTGGCACGCGCGGCGGACGCCCCGCGCCAGGCGGACGAGGAGGCCAACCCGATCGGCATCCGGCTGCCGTTGCAGGTGAGCACCGTCACCTGGGCCGGGATAACGCCGCCGCGCGGCGGCTGGCGTCGCGTCGGCGAGACCACCGCCGCGGTGCTGGCGCGGTCCGCGGACGAGGGGATCGCCGAGGTGGCGTCCGCGATTCCGCACGAGGCGGGGGAGCAGCTCGTGCAACGCGTGCGCGCGGAGGTCTGGAGCAGACCCATGCCGGAACTGGAATACGTCGCGGCCGGAGCCGCGTTCGCCGCCCGCTCGCTGGGCTTCCTCGGGGAGCCGGAGGAACCGGTGACCGTGCACGAGACCGGGCCGTGGACGCGTCTCACCCTGCTTCGCGGGCATGTGCTCCTGAAGCGTCCTGCCTGGTCCCTTCGCGGCTGACAGAGGCGCCTCAGGCGAGGTCGGCGAGCACCCCGCGGGCGGCCTGCCTGCCGGAGAACAGGCATCCGCCGAGGAACGTGCCCTCCAGCGACCGATAGCCGTGCACGCCGCCGCCGCCAAACCCGCTCACCTCGCCCGCGGCATACAGCCCGCGAACGCTCCCCCCATTCGCGTCCTGGGCACGCCCCTGCAGGTCGGTCTCGATGCCGCCGAGCGTCTTGCGGGTGAGGATGTGCAGCTTCACCGCGATGAGCGGGCCGGCCTTCGGGTCGAGGAACTTGTGCGGTGCGGCCACGCGCAGCAGCCTGTCACCGCGATAGCGGCGGGCAGAGGTGATCGCGGCGAGCTGGGCATCCTTGGAGAACCGGTTGTCGAGCTCCCGGTCGTGCTCCAGCACGGCGCGCTCGATGGCAGTCTCATCGAACGGTGTGTCGGCGATGGCGCGCATGCCCGCGACGAGCTCCGGAAGGGTCGCGGCGACCACGAAGTCGGCGCCGTTGCGCGTGAAGGCCTCGATCGGAGCGGGCGCCCCCGGGCGTACGCGCTGCAGCAGCAGGCGCACGTCCTTCTCGGTCAGGTCGGGGTTCTGCTCGCTCCCCGAGAGGGTGAACTCCTTCTCGAGCACCTTCTGCGTCAGCACGAACCAGCTGTAGTCGTGTCCGGTCCTCTGGAGGTGCTCGAGGGTGCCGAGCGTGTCGAAGCCGGGGAACAGGGGAGCGGGCAGACGAACGCCGTTCGCGTCGAACCAGAGCGACGAGGGACCGGGCAGGATCCGGATGCCATGGTTCTGCCACACCGGTGCCCAGTTCCGGATCCCCTCCGTGTAGTGCCACATGCGGTCAGTGTTGATCACACGGGCCCCGGCCCGCCCCGCGATCGCGATCATCCGTCCGTCGACGTGGGCCGGAACGCCGGCGAGCATGTGCGCGGGCGGTGCTCCGAGACGCCCCGGCCAGTTCTCCCGCACCAGCTCGTGGTTGCCGCCTATGCCGCCCGAGGTGACGATCACGGCGGGCGCACGGAACTCGAACTCGCCCACGACGTCGCGAGTGCTGGCGACTCCGCGCTCCGCGTCGTCAGGGGCGAGGATGCTCCCGCGCACGCCGACCACGGATCCGTGCTCGACGATCAGCTCGTCCACCCGATGCCGGTGCGCGAGCACCGCCCCGTCCTCGTCCTGCCCTCGCCGCACCCGCTCGATGAACGGTCGGAGCAGGCCGGGACCGGTGCCCCAGGTGATGTGGAAGCGCGGCACCGAGTTGCCATGACCGCCCGCCGTTCCGCTGCCGCGCTCGGCCCACCCCACGACGGGGAACAGCCGCACGCCCCGGGCCCGGAGCCAGCGCCGTTTCTCGCCGGCCGCGAACTCCAGGTAGGCCTCCGCCCAGCGCCGCGGCCACCGGTCCTCCTCCCGGTCGAAGCCGGCCGTGCCGAACCAGTCCTGCCTGGCGAGGTCGAGCGAATCGTGGATGCCCAGGCGACGCTGCTCCGGCGAGTCCACCAGGAACAGACCGCCGAACGACCAGAACGCCTGCCCGCCGAGCGACTGCGGAGGCTCCTGCTCGAGGAGCAGGACGCGTCTGCCGTGGTCCAGCAGCTCCGCGGCGGCGACCAGGCCGGCGAGCCCCGCCCCGACGACGATCGCGTCGGCGCTGGTCGGATCCGCGGGGGTGGCGGTGGCGGGTGCGGGCGAGGCTGCGGGCGTTGGGGGCATCCGGGTCTCCTTCGAAACGGATCTCACCGCCTCGGTGTCATCGCGGCGATGTCTCAGTATCGCTGCCCGCGCGCCGTCGCATCCAGCCTGTCGTCGCGGCGCGGCCCTACTGGTCGAACGTGTTCACCATCGCGTGCGCGGCGCGTTCGAGGTACGCCCACAGCGTCGCATCCTGCAGCGGCGGCAGGGCGACCTCGTCGAGTGCGGCGCGCATGTGGGTCAGCCATCGGTCGCGGGCGTCCGGGGTCACGGCGAACGGGGCGTGCCTCATGCGCAGGCGCGGATGGCCGCGGCGCTCGCTATACGTGGTCGGCCCGCCCCAATACTGCTCCAGGAACATCCGCAGCCGATCGGATGCGGGGCCCAGGTCCTCCTCGGGATACATCGGACGCAGCACCGGGTCGTCGGCGACGCCGCGATAGAACGCGTCGACGAGCCGGCGGAACGTCTCATGCCCGCCGACCTGGTCATAGAGGCTTCCACCGGCCGCCTCCCCACCCGGCGACACTCGAAGCATCAGCGGAGCGCCGTTCGCCGCCGGAGTCGCGGCTGGCGTGTCGCCGGGGGAGTGCTCCTGAGTCATCGCCCATCCTCGCCGGAGTGGTGGTCGCTCTGCAGGCCGTGCTCCCCCGGAGACGGATTCCGGGGGGCCGACGTGCTCCGCGTCGGTGTGGTGGTGCGCGCCGGGGTGGATGCCGCACCGCTCGGGCTCGACTTCTCGTCGGCCGCCGCCTCTCGCTTCCATCCTCGCCTCCTGGGCTTCTGCTCCTGCGTGGAGACGACGGGCTCGGGACGGGTGCGGGGCGGATGGGAGCCGGTGATGCTCGCCGCTCCGTCGAAACCCGTCAGAACCACGCTCGACAGTGACGGCAGCGCGACACCCATCTCGTCCAGCGCCGCCTTGATGCGCCTGCGCAGCTCGCGTGCCACGTCGTCTTTCGCGGTGGTGCGGGTCTTGATCACGATGCGCAGAACGACGGCGTCGCTCGAGACGGATTCGATGCCCCAGGACTCCGGTTTCTCCACGATCCGGGCGCGCCAGCGCGGCGCAGTCGCGAGCTCGTTGGCGACCTGCAGCATGCGCTCCTGGATGGCGTCCACATCGCTGTCGTACGGCACGGCCAGGTCGGTGATGACCCGGGCCCATCCCTGCGACGTGTTGCCGACGCGCAGGATCTCGCCGTTGCGCACGAACCACAGCGTGCCGTTGACGTCGCGGATCTGGGTGACGCGGATGCCGACGGCCTCGACGATCCCGGTCGCGGGCCCCAGGTCGACCACGTCCCCGACCCCGAGCTGGTCCTCCATGACCATGAACAGGCCGTTCAAGACGTCCTTGACGATGTTCTGGGCGCCGAATCCCAGGCCGGCTCCGAGCGCGGCGCTGAGGAGGGCGAAGGAGCCGAGGATGTCCTTGTTGATGGTGTAGACGATGAGCACGATCGCGATGATCGCGATGACGACGTTCACGATGTTGCTCAGCACGGTGCCGAGCGTTCGCGTGCGTTGCACCAGCCGCACCGCGGCGATCGGCGAGGCCGCGAGGGCCTGCGTGTCCTCGACGTTCTGCTTGTTCTTCACGCCGGTGACGATCCGGCGCACCACGCGGCGAATCACGAACCGCAGCAGCCATGAGGCCAGGAACGCGAGCGCGATGATGACGGCGGTCCAGACGAGTTTCCAGCCCAGAGTGGCCAGACCGTGCAGCACCGTCTCCCAGAAGGTCGGATCGGCGATGTCGGTCGCGGTCGGGAGGTCGGCGAGAAGGATCATCGCAGACGAGTCTAGTGAGACGGCATGAGCCGACCTGGGCGGACGCTATGCGTGGGCTGGGCACCGGATGCCGGGCGGCGAGGCCCGGTCAGACGTCGCGTCGCTTCACGAGCACCGCCCCCACGACGAGCGGGACCACGACCCACGCCGCCAGCACGAGCAGGCCCTGCCACACGTCCAGCGACACGGTTCCCGATGGCACCTGGGCCTCATGCGTCGGCTGGAACGCGTACAGCTTCGCCCCGGCCTGAGACGGCAGGAACTGGGTCATGTTGTCCACCCACTTCGCCTGTGTCAGGCTCGCGGTCAGGCTCAGCACCACGGGAAGGACCAGAAGCACGCCGAGGACGGTGGCGATGCCACCGGCGGAGCTGCGGACGATCGCGCCGGTCGAGAACGCCAGCATCGAGATCATGGCGAGGTAGCACGCGCCGCCGAGCAGGGGAAGCAGCACCTGGCCGGAGAAGAGGTCAGTGTGCAGGCCGCGCGAGGAGAAGATGGCGGTGGCGACGAGCGCGGAGAGGGCGAGCGAGACCGCCGAGACGAGGAACACGACGAGCGCGAGGACTATCAGCTTCGCGAAATACGCCGCGAGGCGGCCCGGCACGGCCGAGAAGGTGGACCGGATCATTCCGGTGGAGTACTCGCCGGTGATGACGAGCACGCCGAGCACGGCTGCCACGAGCTGGCTGAAGCTGACGCCGACGGTGGCGGCCAGCACCTGGAGCTGCCTGCCGCTTTCCACCGGCACCGCCGCCACGTTCTCCACGTGGTAGACGCCCGCGACCAGGGCCGAGAAGCCGACCGAGATGAAAACGACCAGCCCCAAGCACCACAACGTGGAGCGCAGGCTGCGCAGCTTGATCCATTCCGAGCGCAGCACACCGGGGAACGTGACTCGGATTCCGTCGAGGGGGCTGCCGGGCAACGTTCCCGGGGTGCGTGCATCGCTGGTCGCGGTCATCGGGTCACCTCCGAGTGGTATTCGACGTCGTCCCGGGTGAGCTCGAGGTAGGCCTCCTCGAGCGAGGCGTCCACGGGCGTCAGCTCGTGCAGCGCGATGCCCGCCGCCGCGGCGGCGTCGCCGACCTGCGCCGCCTCGAGGCCGGACACCTCCAGCGCTCCGTCGTCGAACGAGGTGATGGTGACGCCGGGACCGGTGAGAGCGGCCGTGAGTGCCCGCGCCCGAGGGGTGCGCACGCGAACGACCCGTCGCGTCGCCCCGGAGATGACCTGGGCGATCGGCGCGTCGGCGAGAACGCGGCCGCGGCCCAGCACGATGAGATGGTCCGCGGTCTGGGACATCTCGCTCATCAGGTGCGAGGAGATGAACACCGTGCGCCCCTGGGAGGCGAGGTAACGGCAGAACTCGCGCACCCATCGCACGCCCTCGGGGTCGAGCCCGTTCACGGGCTCGTCGAGGATGAGGGTGTGGGGGTCCCCGAGAAGTGCGGCGGCGATTCCCAGCCGCTGGCCCATGCCGAGCGAGAAGCCCCCGACCCGTTTGCTCGCCACAGACTCGAGGCCGGTCATGGCGATGACCTCGTGCACGCGGCTGCGCGGGATGCCGTGGGTGGCGGCGAGGGCGAGCAGATGATTGAAGGCGGTCCGGCCGGTGTGCACGGCCTTGGCCTCCAGCAGGGCGCCGACCTCGTGCAGGGGGGAGCGGAGCCGTGCATACGGCTGGCCCGCCACGAGCGCCCGGCCGGCGCTCGGACTGTCGAGCCCCATGATCATCCGCATGGTCGTTGACTTCCCCGCGCCGTTGGGCCCCAGGAAGCCGGTGACGATGCCGGGGCGCACCGTGAAGCTCACGTCATCCACCGCCAGCTTCGTCCCGTACCTCTTGGAGAGGCCTTCGATCTCGATCATGACTTCAACCTACGTGGCGACGTGCGCGCGCGGCATCCACCCAGAGGATGAGCTCGCGTCGGCGGATCAGGCGCTCGCGTCCCGCGCCTGCGCCGCCAACGCCCGATCCACCGACGCGAGATGCTCGGACACCAGGCGGCGCAGCGCTGCCGGCTCGGGGTTGGCGTCGAGCCACGCACGGGTGGCCTCGGCCAGCCGCTCGTCGGCCAGCGGGAACGGATACATGCCCTCGACGAGGTATTCCGCGATCTTGTAGCTGCGCGACGCCCACACCGACTGCAGTGCGTCGAAGTACCTGGCCACGTAGGGCTCCAGGAGCGCGGCGTCGTGCACGCGCTGGAAGCCCAATGTCGTCATCCGCACGATCGTGTTGGGAAGGTCGTCCGCATCGAACACGCTGGACCATGCGGCCGCCTTGCCCTCCGCCGTCGGAATGGCGGCGCGTGCGAGTGCCGCGGCCTGTGCGCCATTGGCCGTGTTGTCCGCCGCGAGCGCCTCGTCGACCTCCGCGTTACCCGCAGCACCACCGGCGACCAGCGACGTCAGCAGCTCCCACGACAGGTCGGTGTCGATCGTGAGACCGTCCAGTGCGATCGACCCGTTGCGAAGTCCGGCGACGTTCGCCAGCTGCTGGGGTGTGGAGGCGAGGACGGCGAAGAACTTGACGAACTGGAACTGCCTGTCGCTGCCGGGCTCGGCCGACGTGGCGAGCTCCCAGAGCGCGTCCGCGGCCCGCTGCCGGGATTCGGCGCGGCGCTGCGGGGCCACGTACGCCGTGACGCTGAGCACCAGCTGGTTCAGCGTGGTGCGCAGCGTCGTCGACTCGGTCTCGGCGCCGATGTTGCCGAGAACCAGGCGCACGTAGTCGCTCGCTGGCACCTCCGCGTCCCGTGTCGCGTCCCACACCGAGCCCCACACGAGGGAGCGCGCCAGCGGCGACTCGATCTCGGAGAGATGCTCGATCGCCGCCGCCAGCGAGGCGTCGTCGAGCCGGATCTTCGCGTAGGCCAGATCGTCGTCGTTGACGAGGATCAGGTCGGGACGCCTCTTGCCGACGAGCTCCGGAACCTCGGTGAGCTCGCCGTCGATGTCGAGCTCGAGCCTTCCGTCGCGCACCAGTCTGCCTCCGCGGAAGTCGTAGAGGCCGATCGCCAACCGGTGCGGGCGCAGGGTGGGGTGATCCGGGTGCGCGCTCTGTCGCACGGCGAACGCGGTGATCGTGCCGGCGGCATCGGTCGAGAGCTCGGGTCGCAGGGTGTTCACACCGGCCGTCTCGAGCCAGAGCCTCGACCACGTCGTGAGGTCCCGGCCGCTGGTGGCCTCCAGCTCCACGAGCAGGTCACGGAGCTCGGTGTTGCCGTGCGCGTGCTTCGTGAAATAGTTCGAGACGCCGGCGAGGAAGTCGTCGCGACCCACCCACGCGACGAGCTGCTTCAGCACCGACGCACCCTTCGCGTAGGTGATGCCGTCGAAGTTCACCTGGACGTCTTCGAGGTCGTTGATCGTCGCGACGATGGGGTGGGTGGAGGGCAGCTGATCCTGCCGGTACGCCCAGCTCTTCTCCATGGCGGCGAAGGTGGTCCACGCCTCGCGCCATTCGGTCGCCTCGGCGGTGGCCAGGGTCGAGGCGTATTCGGCGAACGACTCGTTCAGCCACAGGTCGTTCCACCACTTCATGGTCACGAGGTCGCCGAACCACATGTGCGCGAGCTCGTGCAGGATCGTCACGACCCGGCGCTCCTTGATCGCGTCGGTCACCTTCGAGCGGAACACGTACGTCTCGGTGAAGGTCACCGCGCCGGCGTTCTCCATCGCGCCCGCGTTGAACTCGGGCACGAAGAGCTGGTCGTACTTGGCGAAGGGGTAGGGAACGCCGAACCGGTCCTCGTAGAACGCGAAGCCCTGGCGGGTCTTCTCGAAGATGTAGTCGGCGTCCATGTGCTCGGCGAGTGACGCACGCGCATACACGCCGAGCGGGATGGTGCGGCCGTCACTGCTGGTGAGCTCCGAGTGCCAGCTCCGGTAGGGTCCGGCGATGAGCGCTGTGATGTAGGAGGAGATGCGCGGTGTCTCGTCGAAGACGGTGGTCTTGACGGGACCGGCCTCCTCGACGGACGCCACCGGAGAGTTGCTCACCACCGCCCAGTGCTGCGGGGTCGTCACGGTGAAGGTGAACCGTGCCTTGAGATCGGGCTGCTCGAACACCGCGAACATGCGGCGGGAGTCGGGCACCTCGAACTGCGTGTAAAGGTAGACCTCGCCATCGACGGGATCGACGAAGCGGTGGAGCCCCTCGCCGGTGTTCGTGTATCTCGCCCGTGCGACGACGGTGAGCTCGTTCTCCGCAGCCAGGCGCGGCAGCCGGATGCGCACCCCGTCGCTAACCTCGGCCACATCGAGCTGCTCGCCGTTGAGCACCACCGATTCCACGGACTCGGTGATCGCGTCGATGAAGGTCGACGCGCCCGCCCGGCCGGAGAACCGCACCGTGGTGACGCTGAGGAAGGTCTCGTCGCCGGTCGTGAGATTGAGAGCGACGTCGTAGCTGTGCGTGTCGACGACGGCGCGGCGCTCCTGCGCCTCGGTGCGGGTGAGATTCTCTCCTGGCATGGCTCTCCTTGTTCTGTGTCCCGGTGCTCTCGTGCCCCGGTGACTCTGTGCCGCGTGTCCGTGCCCGGGCGTGTTCCGCTGCGGGCCGCTGCGCGCGGCGCCTTCGGCAGCGCGTCCGATCCTCAAGCCTAGGGCGTCACCGCCGCTTCGAGAGCTCGCCTCGCGTCCCTTCTCGACGCGCTGCGGTGCCGGGGCGCAGCGGCTTAGATGGACCGCATGACCGATGTCGATTTCTGGTTCGATCCGTCGTGTCCGTGGGCGTGGATGACCTCGCGCTGGGTGGACGAGGTCGCACCGCATCGCGACCTGAACGTGACGTGGCACATCATGAGCCTCTACGTGCTCAACGAGGACAAGGACGTGCCGGAGTCCTACCGCGCGATACTGCCGCGCACCCTGAGGTACGCACGTCTGGTCACCGCCGTCGGCGAGCTCGAGGGGCAGGCGGCGGTGAAGCCGCTGTATGACGCGCTGGGCACCCGCATCCATCCGGGCGGTCGCAAGGATGTCGAGGCGATCGTCGCGGAGGCCCTGGCGGAGGTCGGCCTGCCCGAAGACTACGCACGATACGCGGACTCGGACGAGTTCGACGCCCAGCTGCGCGCCAGCCACGCGGACGGGATCGACAGAGTGGGGCAGGAGGTGGGCACGCCGGTGATCGCGGTCGACGGCACCGCCTTCTTCGGACCCGTCATCTCGCCCGCCCCCCGCGGCGAGCAGGCGCTCACGCTCTGGGACGGCATCGTCGCTGCGGCGTCGTATGACGGCTTCTTCGAGCTCAAGCGCACCCGCACCCGGGACCCCATCTTCGACTGAGGAACGACGGCCGGCGCGTTTCCCGACGTCCCTAGACTGATGGCCATGCGCATCCACATCGGCACGGACCATGCCGGGCTCGAGTTCTCCCAGACGCTGCAACGGCACCTCCGCGAGGCAGGGCACGAGATCGTCGATCACGGGCCGAGGGATTTCGATCCGCTGGACGACTATCCGGCGTTCTGCATCAACGCTGCCAAGGGTGTGGTGGCTGATCAGCAGGCCGGGCGGCAGTCGCTCGGCGTCGTGTTCGGCGGATCCGGCAACGGTGAGCAGATCGCCGCGAACAAGGTCCGCGGCATACGCGCCGCTCTGGTGTGGAACAAGAGCACGGCGCTGCTGGCGCGGCAGCACAACGACGCGAACGTGATCGCCATCGGCGCCAGGCAGCACACCGTGGAGGAGGCGATCTCCTTCATCGACACGTTCATCGCCGAGCCGTTCTCGTTCGAGGAGCGGCACGTGCGCCGCATCGCGCAGATCGCCGAGTTCGAGGCGACGTGCGACATCGCCGACAGGGCCGACAGGAACATCGAGTAGCCGCCGCCATGCCCGAGGGTCACTCCGTTCATCGCATCGCCCTGCAGTTCTCTCGCAACTTCGTGGGCAAGAGGGTCGCCGTCAGCTCGCCGCAGGGGCGGTTCAGCTCCGGCGCGGCCCTCATCGACGGCGCGACGATGGTGGATGCCCGCGCCGTCGGCAAGCAGATGTTCCTCGAGTTCGACAACGGCCTCTGGCTGCGCGTGCACCTCGGCATCTACGGGGCGTGGGACTTCGCCGGCGAGATCACGGTCGACGACACGATCCGCTCCTCGGGCGGCCGCATCGGGCAGACGAACCAGCACGGCACGGTCCTGGACTCGCGGGGCGAGGACTCGATCGCGAGCATGGGGGCTCCCCGCCGGGCGCGGCTGCGGATGTCCGAGTCGGAGAAGGAGGACGACTCGGACTTCGTCTTCCCCCCGGAGCCGGTCGGCGCCGTGCGCGCCCGGCTGCTCACCGACACCGCTGTGGCCGACCTCCGCGGTCCGACCGTGTGCGAGGTGCTGGATGAGCATGCCGTGTCGGAGATCATCGCCGGACTGGGACCGGACCCGCTCGTGGACGACGGACCCGAGGTGGAGGAGAGCGTCGCACGGGACCTCACGGCGAAGCAGACGCCGATCGGCGTGCTGCTGATGGACCAGTCCGTGATCAGCGGCATCGGCAACGTGTACCGCGCCGAGCTGCTGTTCCGAGCCCGGTTGAACCCGCACACGCCCGGCACGAGGGTGCCGTTCGACACGGCGCGTCGGCTGTGGCGCGACTTGGCGCACCTGCTGGAGGTCGGGGTCCGAACGGGTCAGATGATGACGATGGACGACCTCAGCCCGGAGGACTGGGCCCGCGCCATGGCGAGCCGGGAGGACCGGCACTGGGTGTACAAGCGCGAGGGTCTCCCGTGCCGGGTGTGCGGAACGCACATCGTGATGGAGATGATGGCGGGGCGAAAGCTGTACTGGTGTCCGAGATGTCAGGCGTAGGCATCCTGGTGCTCGGTCCGCGTCACCGGATGCCGGCGGCCGCCCCGGCCGGCGAGGACGCGCCGTCCCGCTGGCCGCCACGGGAGGAACGATGAGACAGAACCCGAGTTTCGCTCTGGGCGACGTCGAGGAGATCAAGCGGCTGATTCGCGAGAACCCGTGGGCCCTCCTGGTCAGTCAGACATCGAACGGGCTCGTCGCGTCGCACTACCCGGTGCTGCTGGACGAGTCCTGCGAGGAGATCTCGATCCTCACCCACCTGGGCAGGCCGGACGATCAGGTGCATGAGCTCGGCCGGCATGAGCTGCTCGTGGTCGTGCAGGGACCGCACGGCTACGTCTCGCCGGGGTGGTACGACGAGCGACCCGCGGTGCCGACGTGGAACTTCGTCGCGGCGCATCTGACGGGAGTGCCGGTTCTCCTCAGCGACGAGGAGAACTGGGAGGTGCTCGGACGCCTCGTCGATCGTTTCGAGGAGCGGATGGCCGCGCCGCGGCGCATGGCGGACACCCCCGAGAACGAGGCGTACGCCGCACGCCTGCTGAGCGGCACGGTCGGTGTGCGGCTCACCCCCACGCGGATCGTGGCGAAGAACAAGATGAGCCAGAACCGGGCGCCCGAGATCGTCGGCACGATCATCGCCGAGCTCGAAGGCGACGGGCCGTATGCGGATGCCCGGCTCGCGGCCGAGATGCGTCGCACGCACGCGCGGCTGGGACGGGAGCTGCCGCCCGCCCCCTGACCGGGCGCTCGAGGAGGCGACGGGCCGACGCGCCGCGGCGACGTGCACTCACATGGCAGAGGGGCCACGGCCGTCGGCCGTGACCCCTCGCGATCGGATCGCTACTTGGCGATGTGCGCGAACAGCAGCCAGCGGTCCTTGTCGAGCCCGCGAGCGATCTCGATGGCGACGTCCTGGCTGGTCTGGTCGAGCTCCTCCAGCTCGCGCACGGCGGTGTTCACCGCGTCGAGCGCGACGTCGATCTGACCGATCAGTTCAGCGATGGACTTGTCGGACTGCACGAATCCGTCGCTGAGCGGAGCGGCCTTCGTGTTCGCCGCCACGGTGGCGATCCGCGAGTCGATCGGAAGGCCGAGTGCGACGATGCGCTCTGCGGCGAGGTCGGCCCACTCCTGGGCGTGGGAGACGAACGTGTCCAACAGCTCGTGCACGCCGATGAAGTTCGAGCCACGCAGGTTCCAGTGCGCATTCTTGCCGTTGACCACGAGGGCCTCGAGCTCGATGACCACCGGCGTGAGGAACTGCGCCGTGCCCGCGGCGACGTCCGGGTTGGTGGTGGCCTGGGGGGTGGTGTCGGTTGTGCTCATGGAATGCTGATCCCTTCGCTCGTTGTCATGTTCAACGCTACGCGGCCCCGTGCATTCCGCAAGGAAGCACAGGCTGTGCTAAGTTTCGCGGTCGTCAGTGGGCGGCCGAGAGTCCGTTGACGACCAGCAGGATGTTGCCCAGCAGCCCCAGCGCACCGAGCACGACAGAGACCCATGCCACGATCCGCGTGCCGGTGTACAGACCGCTCCCGTAGCCGCGCACCCTCACCAGGGCCCAGATGTTCAGACCGATGCCGAACAGCGACAGGGGCTCCAGCAGCCACCAGACCCACGCGGTGAGCGAGAGCACCAGCCCGACGATCGCGATCGCGAACGACCGGCGCTTGCGCATGAGCTCCTCCTCGGCGGTGCGCGGCCTGCCCTTCGTCTCGTCGGGCCAGCCGATGACGGCCTCGCCGCGTTCCCCGTACGTCGGCCCGCGGTCCGTTCGCTGCGCCGCCGCGGTGCGCTGCTGCGCCCCCTGTGCCCTCTGGCGATGCGTCATCAGCGTCACTCTGGCCTCGCCGAGCAGCTGCACCTCGGCCCGTTCCGCCTCGAGGTTGCCCGCGTACGTGCCGCCGGCTGCCTTGGCCTTGGCGGAGTAGGCGGCGAGGATGTCGGCGGCGGGGGCATCCTTGCCGACCTCGAGGATGTCGGCGGCTTCGTCGGGCGTCATGAGCGGCTTCCTGGGTGCTTGGCGGACGTGCGTCCCGGACATTCTCCCAAACCCAAGGGAGTCCCTCAGCTACCCGAAGGACGCGCCGTTCGGAAGGACAGAGGCGGTCTCGAACGTCATATGGGCCCGACCGTCGACATGTCCTTCGGAGCTGCCGGGCCGAGGACGGATACGGGAAGGGTCACTGCAGGAGGAGCCTGTCGTCCTGCCCGCTCACGCGGTAGTCGCTGGGGTGGACGTGGGTGGTGATCACGTTGTGGTCGCCCTGAACCATCACGGAGCCGAGCGCCGGGGCAGTGACCGAGTTGCTCTGCCCTGTGATCAGCACGGATCCCACGGAGTCGGCCGACAGCGACACGCCGTCGCCCCGGACCACGGCCGATCCCACCCGGTCGGCAACGGCGACGGTGCTGGACTGTCCCTGTACGTCGAGCGAGACCGCGCGTTGCAGTCGCGCCGTGACCCCGTCGCCCCTGACCACCACCTCTCCGCACGAACCGGAGAGGTGGAACGTGTGCGATGGCTTGTCCAGCTCGACGGATGCGCCGGGCACGCAGCGATGATGGCCGGCAGCGTAGCGGGTCGCGTCATCCGTCGGACGCTCCGCGCTCACGCAGCCGGCCATGCCGACGGCAAGAGCTCCGGCGAGCAGGGCGGTCGCGGCGCGGAGAACTGCTGACTTGCGCGACGGCACCCGCCCATCCTGACAGATGACCATGCCGCGGCGTCCAAGCTCGGCCACCCGCAAAGTGGGGGACCGCCGACGCTGATCACCTGGGTAGTCGCCCCGGTCCGTGGGGAACGAGGCACGCGAGTACGGCCATCGGTTCGTCGATGGCACCCGGCGAAGGCCGCTGGATGAGGCCGATCGTGAGAGGGGATGACGGGAATCGAACCCGCACCATCAGTTTGGAAGACTGAGGCTCTACCATTGAGCTACATCCCCGGATCGCGGCGGTTGAGCCGCGCCAGCAAGTGTAGTGCATGGCCGCTGGAGGCTCGGAACCAGCCGGGACGGGCATCGCCTGTCATTCGCTAGACTGTCCGAGGTCATTTCGGCTTGCTGAACGCCCTGGTGCGTGCCTGGCCGGTCGGACCTCGCGGGTCCACCACGATCCGGGGCGTAGCTCAGCTTGGCTAGAGCGCCCGCTTTGGGAGCGGGAGGCCGCAGGTTCGAATCCTGTCGCCCCGACAAGGTCGACTCTGACCGAACCATTTCGAACACAGGAGATCTCTCACGTGAAGACCACGGTCGAGAAGCTGAGCCCCACGCGCGCGAAGCTCACCATCGCAGTGACCCCCGAGGAGCTGCAGCCCAGCATCAAGCACGCCTACGAGCACATCGCGCAAGAGGTGAACGTGCCGGGGTTCCGCAAGGGCAAGGTGCCGCCACCGATCATCGACCAACGCGTCGGCAAGGCGGCTGTCCTCGAGCACGCCGTGAACGAGGGGCTCGAGGCGTTCTACCGCAGCGCGGTGGAGGAGAACGACGTCAAGCCCGTCGGGCGTCCCGAGGCGGACATCCAGGAGTGGCCCAGCGACAAGGACTACTCCGGCGACCTCGTCGTCGCGATCGAGGTGGATGTGCGCCCCGAGATCACTCTTCCCGACTACGACGGCATCGAGTTGACCGTCGAGGCGGCCGAGGTCACCGACGACGACGTCGAGGCCGAGCTCGACCGGCTGCGCAGCCGGTTCGGCACGCTGGTCACCGTCGACCGCCCGGCGACGAAGGGCGACTTCGCACAGCTTGACCTGGTCGCCACGATCGACGGCGAGCAGGTGGACACCGCGAGCAACGTGTCGTACGAGATCGGCTCCGGAGAGCTCGTCGACGGCATCGACGAGGCCCTCGACTCCCTGTCGGCCGGAGAGACCACGACGTTCACCTCCAGGCTGCTCGGAGGCGACCACGAGGGCGAGGACGCCGAGATCACCGTCACGCTGAACGCGGTGAAGGAGCGGGAGCTCCCGGATGCCGACGACGACTTCGCGCAGATCGCCAGCGAGTTCGACACCATCCAGGAGCTGAGGGAGAGCCTGCGCGGCGAGGCCGCTCGCAGCAAGACTTTCGCCCAGGGGAACGAGGCCCGCAACCTGCTGGTCGACCGACTGCTCGAGCTCACCGAGATCCCGGTCCCCGAGGGCCTGGTCGAAGACGAGGTGCACCGCCACCTGGAGGCCGAGAACAGGCTCGACGACGACGTGCACCGTGCCGAGGTGAAGGAGGCCAGCGAGAAGGCGTTCCGCACCCAGGTGCTCTT
Organism: Actinomycetales bacterium; assembly: GCA_015655415.1. Taxonomy (GTDB): domain Bacteria; phylum Actinomycetota; class Actinomycetes; order Actinomycetales; family Microbacteriaceae; genus Humibacter. The sequence continues at coordinate 1,546 of JAATFB010000034.1, read as the reverse complement.
CGACGAGATCGCCCAGAAGGAGAACGTGCAGGTCAGCCAGGAGGAGCTGAGCAGCTACCTGGTGCAGGCCGCCGCCCAGTACGGCATGGACCCGAACGAGTTCGTGCAGGTGCTGGGAGAGAACGGCCAGCTGCCCCAGATGTTCGGCGAGGTCGCTCGCAACAAGACGATCGCCGTGCTGCTGGGCCGCGCGGTGGTCAAGGACAGCAACGGTCAGCCGGTCGACCTCTCCGAGTTCGCCGCTGTGCCGGAGTCCGCGGAGGCGTCTGCCGCCGAGGAGTCGCCTGCCGAGGAGCACGCGGAGGTCCCCGGAGCGGATGCGGACGAGCCGGCCCAGGATTCAGGCGAGACCGCCGGCAAGAAGCCCAAGAAGAAGGCGTCCAAGAGCGCGAAGGCCTAGCGCGGGGTGCCCGCTGCTGCGGTGAGGGGCGGGTGCGCGGCACCCGCCCCTCACCGCGTCTGGGGACGCCTGAGACTCGAGTCGGTGGCTCGAGCCGATGCGATGGCGCGCCCGGTGGCAGCCGCGCCCTGACGAGGTGCGCGGCGTGCTGGCCGCCTCGGCTCTGCCGACGGCGAACAGCGGCATGGGCGGGCGACCCCTTCGATAGATTCGAGAGCACGTACGAAGAAGGAGCACGTTCATGGCGGAACCGACACTGCAACCCAGTGTTTTTGACCGACTGCTGAAGGACCGCATCATCTGGCTCGGCTCGGAGGTGCGCGACGACAACGCCAACGAGATCGCGGCGAAGCTGCTGCTCCTGGCCGCCGAGGACCCCAAGCGTGACATCTACCTGTACATCAACTCGCCCGGGGGCTCGATCACCGCGGGCATGGCCATCTACGACACCATGCAGTTCGTTCCCAACGACATCGTGACGGTCGGCATCGGCATGGCGGCGTCGATGGGCCAGTTGCTGCTCACCGCGGGGACCAAGGGCAAGCGCTACATCACCCCGAACGCCCGCGTGCTGCTGCATCAGCCGCACGGCGGTTTCGGCGGCACGGCCAGCGACATCCAGACGCAGGCGCAGCTCATCCTCGACATGAAGCGCCGCCTCGCCGAGATCACCGCGGCCCAGACGGGAAAGACCGTCGAGCAGATCAACGCGGACGGCGACCGCGACCGCTGGTTCAACGCGCACGAGGCACTGGAGTACGGATTCGTCGACCACATCCGCGAATCCGCCTCCGACGTGGTCGGCGGCGGCGGAACCCAGGAGTAGGCGAGAGAGAGCGAAGGACACGACACAGATGGAAACCCCGAACTTCTCCGGCCTTGTCGGCGGCGCCCCGCGCGTCGCCATGCCGGACTCCCGCTACATCCTCCCGAGCTTCGAGGAGCGCACCGCCTACGGCTACAAGCGGCAGGACCCCTACGCGAAGCTCTTCGAGGACCGCATCATCTTCCTCGGCGTGCAGGTGGACGACGCGTCGGCGGACGACATCATGGCCCAGCTCCTCGTCTTGGAGAGCCAGGACCCCGACCGCGACATCGTCATGTACATCAACTCGCCCGGCGGCTCGTTCACGGCCATGACGGCGA
>JAATFB010000001.1 GCA_015655415.1 Actinomycetales bacterium | reverse complement strand
AGTTGGAGCCGTTCTACCCGGACCTGTCGGACGAGCGCTTCGCGTCCCGGCTCGCGCTGGTGCACTCCCGGTACTCCACGAACACGTTCCCGTCGTGGCCCCTCGCCCAGCCGTTCCGTATGATCGCGCACAACGGCGAGATCAACACGGTGCAGGGCAACCGCAACTGGATGCGGGCCCGTCAGTCGCAGCTGCACAGTGACCTGCTGGGCGACCTGCGCCCGCTCTATCCGATCGTGACGCCGGGGGCGAGCGACTCGGCATCCTTCGACGAGGTGGTGGAGCTGCTGACCCTCGGCGGCCGCTCGCTTCCGCACGCCGTGATGATGATGATCCCGGAGGCGTGGGAGAAGCAGACCGAGATCGACCCCGCGCGCCGGGCGTTCTACGAGTACCACTCGATGCTCATGGAGCCCTGGGACGGTCCGGCGGCCCTCGTGTTCACCGACGGGTCGCTCGTCGGGGCGACCCTGGACCGCAACGGCCTGCGCCCGGGACGCTACCTGATCACCGACGACGGACTGGTCGTGCTCGGCAGCGAGACCGGCGTGCTCGACATCGAACCCAGCCGCGTCGTGCGCAAGGGCCGGCTGCGCCCGGGCAAGATGTTCCTGGTCGACACCGTCGAGGGCCGTCTCATCGAGGACGACGAGATCAAATCGTCCCTGGCGGCCGCGGAGCCGTACGGGGAATGGCTGGATGCCGGTCGCATCAACCTGAAGGACCTCCCCGAGCGGGAGCACATCGTGCACACCCCCGCCTCGGTGACCCGTCGCCAGCGCACGTTCGGCTACACCGAGGAGGAGGTGCGGATCCTCCTCACGCCGATGGCGAAGACCGGGGCGGAGCCGCTCGGTGCCATGGGCTCCGACACCCCGGTCGCCGTGCTGTCCCAGCGCCCGCGGCTGCTCTTCGACTACTTCACGCAGCAGTTCGCTCAGGTGACGAACCCGCCCCTCGACTCCATCCGCGAGGAGGTCGTGACCTCGCTCAGCCTTGGCCTGGGTCCGGAGCGGAACCTGCTGGAGCCCGGACCGGAGCACACCCGTCAGGTTGTGCTCGACTTCCCGGTCATCGACAACGACGAGCTGGCGAAGATCCAGCACATCGACCCGTCGCCCGGGCAGCGCACGACCGTGACGATCCGCGGACTGTACCGGTCGGATGCCGGGACGGACGCCATGGAGCGGCGCCTGGGCGAGATGTGCCAGGAGGTCAGCCAGGCCATCGCCGACGGGGCGCGGTTCATCGTGCTCAGCGACCGCGACTCCACCAAAGATCTGGCACCCATCCCGTCGCTTCTCATGCTCTCCGCCGTGCACCACCACCTGATCCGCACGGAGGATCGTCTCAAGGTGGGCATCGTCGTCGAGGCCGGCGACGTGCGCGAGGTGCACCACGTGGCGCTCCTGATCGGGTACGGCGCAAGCGCAGTGAACCCCTACCTCGCCATGGAGACGTGCGAGGACCTCGTCCGCAGCGGCATGATCACCGGGATCCCGGGTGACAAGGCCGTGAAGAACGTGATCAAGGCCCTCGGCAAGGGCGTGCTGAAGATCATGTCGAAGATGGGGATATCCACCGTGTCCTCGTACGCAGGCGCGCAGGCGTTCGAGGCGGTCGGGCTCTCGCAGGACTTCGTCGACGAGTACTTCACCGGCACGACCTCCAAGCTCGGCGGCGTGGGCATCGACGTGATCTCCGCTGAGAACCTCGCCCGCCACCGCTCCGCGTACCCCGAGGAGAGCGCCGTGCTGGCGCACGAGCGCCTCGCCACCGGCGGCGAGTACCAGTGGCGGCGCGACGGCGCCCCGCACCTCTTCAACCCCGAGACGGTGTTCCGGCTGCAGCACTCCACCAGAACCCGCCGCTACGACGTCTTCCGCCAGTACACGAAGCTCGTCGACGACCAGTCGGAGCAGCTGATGACGCTGCGCGGGATGTTCGCGCTGCGCACGGGCGTGCGGCCTCCGGTGCCGATCGAGGAGGTCGAGCCGGTCTCGGCCATCGTGAAGCGGTTCTCGACGGGCGCCATGAGCTACGGATCCATCTCGCGGGAGGCGCATGAGACGCTCGCGATCGCGATGAACCGGCTGGGCGGCAAGTCCAACACCGGAGAGGGCGGCGAGGACACCGACCGCCTGCTCGACCCCGAGCGGCGCAGTGCCATCAAGCAGGTGGCGTCGGGGCGCTTCGGCGTCACCAGCATGTATCTGACGCACGCGGACGACATCCAGATCAAGCTCGCCCAGGGGGCGAAGCCGGGTGAGGGCGGTCAGCTGCCGCCGGCCAAGGTGTACCCGTGGGTGGCGCGCACCCGCCACGCGACCGCTGGCGTCGGGCTGATCTCCCCGCCGCCGCACCACGACATCT
>JAATFB010000076.1 GCA_015655415.1 Actinomycetales bacterium | reverse complement strand
GTCGGTGCCGGCGAAGGCGAGCGGGATGGTCGCGGCGGCCTGCATGAGAAATCCGATGGTGATGGTGCGCTTGGCGCCGTTTCGCCCGATCAGCCGCGGGCCGAGCAGACCGCCGAGGACAGTGCCGACGCCCAGGACCCCGAACGACAGGCCGGCCATGAGCGGCGAAAGCCCGAGCACGTCTTGGAGATAGAGGGTAAGTACGAAGACCAGGGAGGTCTCGGTGGCGAAGGCAAGGAATCCGGCCACGTTGCCCCAGGCGACGCGCCGCCTCGCCAGCGCCGGCAGCGCGATCAGCGGCTGATCGACGCGCCGCTCCAGGCATGCGAACAGGATGAGGAACACGATCGCGGCGCCGAAGCTCACCCACACGATCGGGCTGCTCCAACCGCGCTGTCCGGCGCTCGTGGCGCCGTAGACGATCGCGACCAGGCCGAGCGTGACCGTCAGTGCACCGGGCAAGTCGAGCCGAGGCCGCCGCTCGGCGCGGTTCTCCGGCAGCACGGCCGGGGCGATGCACATCACGGCGAGGGCGACGATGACGTTGATGAAGAACGCCCACCGCCAGCTCAGCACGCCGGTCAAGACCCCGCCGAGGATCGCGCCGGTGGTGAACCCGGCGGCCATGAGCGCGCCGTTCAGGCCGAGCGCCCGGGCGCGGGACGGCCCTTCGGGGAAGCTCGTGGTCAGCAGTGAGAGCGCCGCCGGGGCGACCATCGCGGTCGCGGTTCCCTGCACGGCACGAGCCGCCAGCAGCATGACCGGGTCGATGGCAAGCCCTCCGCACAGCGAGGAGATGCCGAGGACGATCATGCCGACGAGGAACAGGCGCTTGCGACCTACCAGGTCCGAGACACGGCCGAACAGCAGCGTGAAGCCCGCCGCGCACAGCGCATAGCTGGTAGAGACCCATTGCAGGTAGCCCGTGGCGATGCCGAGGTCGTTTCCGATGCGCGGCAAGGCGACGCCCAGGATCGAGAAGTCGACCGCGAGGGTGAAGCCCGCGGTGAGCAGGACGACGAGTGCAAATCGCCCCCGCCAGGACAAGCGGGATGGCTGCGCGGTGGTCGAAAGCGTGGCAGGCATGGAATCCTTCGCGGATCGGTTGAGCAGATCGGTCGAATCCCACGTTGGCTACGTCTCACGCGCACAGCCAGACACCGCTCGTTCCTACCAACCACAGGGTCAGGCAGCACTGGCTGCGGCCGTGGAGAATCAAGTCATGTCCACCGTCACCGGCACCGTCCCGGCCAGCGAGCTCGGTGAGTTCCTGCGCACCCGGCGCGACGCGCTCTTACCCGAGGAATCCGGCATCGCCAGCCACGGCGTGCGCCGCGTGCCCGGCCTGCGCCGCGAGGAGCTCGCCCAGCTCGCCGGGGTGTCCGTGGCCTACTACACCCGGCTCGAACAGGGCCAGTCGATCGCAGCTTCTGACTCGATCCTCGATGCGCTCGCCCGCGCACTCCGGCTCCGCGACGACGAGCGCACCCACCTGTTCGAGCTCGCCCGACCCCGGCCTGCCCGCCGGCGGCGCCCGCCGCGACCCGAGCATGCCACTGCCGGCGGGCTCCAGCTCCTCGACGCCATGACCGACGTCCCCGCGCTCATCCTGGGACGCCGCAACGACGTCCTCGCCTGGAACCGCCTCGGTCACGCCCTGCTCGCCGGACACCTGTCCTTCGACGCACCACAGGACCCTGCCCAACGCCCGAACGTGATCCGGATGCTGTTCCTCGACCGGCATACCCGCGAGCTCTACCGTAACTGGGACGACGAAGCCGCACTCGTCGTCGCCTCACTCCGTTTCGTGGCAGCGCATTACCCCGATGACCGTGCCCTGGCCGAGCTAGTCGGCGAGCTGAGCATGAACAGCCCCGAGTTCGCCGCCCTCTGGGCCAAGCACGTCGTCAAGCTCTGCTCCAGCGGCACCAAGCACCTGCACCACCCCGAGGTCGGTGATCTCGACCCCCACTACCAGGCGCTCCACCTTCCCGACGCCGAGGGCCAGCGTCTCCTGGCCCACACCGCACCTGCTGGCAGCGGATCCGCAAGCGCGCTCCGCCTTCTCGCAGGCGCCAGCTCTCCGGCGTAGCAAAGCCTGCCGGGTGTGCGAAGGTCGTTGTCCGGGTCTGCGGAGATGGACCTTCCTGGGCGCTTCTCAAACCCCCGTCCGGCGCTGAGAACCTTGATATCCCGCACTCTCCGGGGGCCCGAGGGGCAACGGCAACGCTTGCGGTCGTCTGAGCGGCACGATATGCGAGGTCCGGTGGCGAAAATCGGGTTCAGTCTCAAACACGACTGCTGCTGTCGCGGGAGGCTGAGCCGATCGCGGACCATGTGGCAGGGGTGCCCGTCACTGCGATCGGCGAGAAGTACGGCGCGCACCGCGCCATGATCCCGGATGTCGTCAGACGCGCGGGTGTCGCGGTACGAGTCGCGGGTTTGGACGCCGACGAACGAGCGCGAGCGTCACCCCTCTACCAGAGCGGGGTGACGCTCGCGCAAGTCGCCCGGCGCATGGGTATCGGTGACGAAGCCGTACGCCAAGCGGTGTTGGAATAGGTCGGTCAGGTCCGACCCCGAGGCGTCGTCCGCGGTCGCGGTCGTAGCGATCCCCGCTGGCGGACCATGTGGACTTGGCCAGGCTGGCGGAACCGCGGCCTGCTAGCGATCATTGCTTGAGGGTTCACTACTGTCTGCTTGGCACAGCCCCCGCGGCGAGGGGATGCTCGGCAGCGCACGTCCCCTACCGGCTGAGCGCTTCATCGGAGCGGGTCGCGGTGCACGGGTGCGTCTTCGCCCATGACGACCAGGACTTGGTGGAGGATCTCCGCAGCCTGCTGCAACACGGCAGCGTTGGCAGGGTCGAGGGCCCGATCGATGGCGGCGATCGCGGCGACTCCCGTCTCGTGGGCTGTGACCGTTCCCTTCGCCGTGAGCCGGACGATGTGGCTGCGCGCATCTGAGGTATCCGCTTCGCGTTCGATCAGTTCGTCATCCTGCAGCCGGCGCAGGATGTTGCTGAGACCTCCCGTGGTGAGCAGCAGCCGTGACGAGAGCTCCCGAGGGCGGGCACCTTCGTCGCCGCGCTCTGCGAGCGCTCCGAGCACGTCCAATTCGCTTCGCGAGAGCCCGCGCTCGCTCAGCACGCTCATGATGCGGCGCTCGAGGAGCGTCTGCAGGCGCACGGCGTGCTGGGCGAGAGAGAGGGCCGCATCCTGGTGTTCGTCATCCATGAGCCCAGCCTACCCGACTCCCTTTTGTGATATCTTTCATGAAAGATACCTAGGAGGGCGTGATGACAACGGCGATCGAGAACGTTCGGGTGTTCGACGGTACGGGGCTGAGCGAGCCGCGTCGGGTGGTGTTCGAGGGCGTGGTGCTCGCGGACGCAGCGATCCCGACCGACGAGGTGATCGATGGTGGCGGCGCGACGCTGCTGCCCGGCCTGATCGACGCGCACATGCACACGGTGCTCGGCCGTGTCGACCTGGAGAACCTCGCTCACTGGGGTGTCACGACGGGTCTGGACATGGCCGCGTGGCCGCTCGAATTCCTGAATGCGATGCGGCACGAGAACGGTGTGGCGCAGATCTTCAGCGCCACGATCCCCGCCGTCGGGCCCGGCGGCAACCACGCGAAGATGCCGGGATTCCCTGCGGACGGGATCGTGACGACCCCGGAGCAGGCGCGTGCGTTCGTTGAGCAACGCGTCCTCGATGGCGCGGACTACATCAAGATCGTCACCGAGGCCGCCCCGCCTGCGGGGATGGATCAGCCGACGGTGGACGCGATCGTCCAGGTCGCCCACGAGCACGGCCTACTGGTCGTCGCCCACTCCATCACGACGGGCGCGTTCCGTGTCGCCGTCGAGGCCGGCGTGGATGTCAGCACCCACGCACCCCTGGATGCGGTTCTCGACGATGCGACCGTCTCCCGGATGCGGGAGATGGGGATGGTGTCGGTTCCGACGCTGACGATGATGGAGGGCACCGCGCAGCTGTTCGCCGCCCGCGGACTCCGCTACGAGAACGCCCGCGAAAGCGTTGCCAAGCTCCACGCTGCGGGGATCCGGATCCTCACCGGTACGGACGCGAACTCCGCGCCGGGCGCCCCGTTCGGGCCCAAGCACGGCGAATCGCTGCACCACGAATTCGAGCTCCTGACCCAGGCCGGGCTTTCGCCCGTCGAGGTGCTAGCTGGGGCGACGTCGCTCACCGCCAACACGTTCGCGCTGGAGGATCGCGCTGTGATCGAGCCTGGCAAGCGTGCGGATCTGCTGCTCGTCGACGGCGATCCGACGACTGACATCACCGCGACCCGCAACATCGTCGGCGTGTGGATCGCCGGAGAGCGCATCCGGTGAGCGACGCCGACGACCTGATCCAAATCACCCAGCTCATCCTGCGCGAGAGACAGGGCCGGGATCGAGGCTGGTGGCAGCAGATGCAGGACGCCTTCGCCCCCGACTCCATCGTCCGGCTCTCCTGGTACCGGGGCGACGGAGCAGGTTTCGTCGACGGATCGGAGCGGATGAGTGGCAGCGGCGACAAGGCCGTCCACCGGCTCTCCCCACCGGTTATCCACCTCGACGCGGACCGTGCGATCGCCGAGATGTCCTGCGGCGTCGAATTCCAGGTCCGCATCCACGACGTTCCCGCCCATCTGGTCTCCTACACCCGGCTGAACTACCGGCTCCAGAAACGGGACGACCGATGGGCGGTGGTGCAGCTGGACGCCATCTATGAACGCGACACCCACACCCCGGCTTTCCCTGGCGACCGCGTCGACATCGACGGCGCCGCGGTCAGCGGATACCGGCTCAGCTACGCACTGCTGACCTTCTATCTGCGCAGCAAGGGCTACGTCGTCGCCGACGACCTCCTCGGCGACGACCAACCCGAGGCCGTCACCGAGTTCTACGACGAACTCCTGCACTGGCTCCACGCCGCCTGAGCACGCCCCCACGAGGCGTCGAAGAGGACTCATTCGTGTGCCGCCATCGACACAGCGAGCCCGCATGAGAGCGGGCACCTACTCGAAGCCAGCCTCAACAGCAGAAATCGAACGCGAGGAAGAGACAACAGGAGACGAAAGACTGCGATCACCAACGTTCGAGTCGTTGACGGACGCGAACTGGCTGCGCCGAGAACCGTCGTGACAGACGACGGGACGATCAGGAGACCACCCATCTGTCGGAGTCCTCGTGTCCGAATCGAACGAGCGCGCTCCGTAGATCGGCGATAGATACAATCGGCCGGAAGATGTATCGTTGGTACACATGGAATCTGGTCGAGAGCGTCTACTGAGCGCCGCGATGACGCTCCTGTCGCTGCACCCCGAGCGCGAACCGAGCACGCGCGAGCTGTATCAGGCCGCTGGTGTCGCCGCGCCGACGCTCTATCACCACTTCGGCACCAAGGAGGGCTTGCTCGACGCCGTCGTCGAGCACGTGTTCGCCGACTACCTGGAGCGGAAACACGGGATGCCCCGTACCGGAGATCTCCTGGCGGACTTCGCGGCCGGCTGGGACTTGCACGTCGAATTCGGGGTGGCCAATCCGGTGCTCTACGCCCTCATGTACGGTCCGCGCCCGTCGAGGGCTGCCGCCACGGCCGACGCCGAGCTCCGTCGCGGTCTTGAGCGCCTCGCCGCTGAAGGTCTGCTACGGGTTCCCGTCGAGGATGCCACAGCCATGACGACCGCCACGGCCATCGGCTGCGTCACGATGCTGAACCGCCTGCACGCGAGCCCGACGACATCGTGGGCTCGCGATGTGCGCGCCGGCCTGATCGCGCAGATCACCGGACAGCCGCGCGACGAGATCAGCCAGGAGCAGGCCGCGCGAGTGCTTCTGTCTCGACTGACCTTACAAGGCAAGTCGTTCACTCCCGCGGAGGCAGCACTGTTGCGCCAGTGGCTGGCCGTGCTCGCCAACGAGCCCGGCACCGAGCAGATCGAACCTGCTCCCCAAACCCCACGGAAAGGCCCCACACGATGACCAACACCACAACCTCCCCTGTCGGCACGATCCATCTGCTCGGCGGCCAGTACCGCGTACCACGCATCGGCTACGGGACGATGCGGCTGAGCGGGCGCGGCGTGATCGGCTTGCCGGAAGACGTGACCGGGGCGATCGCGATCCTCCGACAAGCCGTCGACCTCGGCGTGCGGTTCTTCGACACCGCCAACGCCTATGGCCCGCGGACCGTCAACCAGCTGATCGGACGGGCCCTGGCGCCCTTCGACGACGAGATCGTGATCGGCAACAAGGTCGGCGCATCGCGCGGGCCCCATGGCGAATGGCTCACCGACAGTCGCCCAGAGACCATCCGCACCCAAGTTGAGGACGCGCTGCTGGACCTGCGTACCGACATCAGTCCGCTCACTTACCTGCGGCTTTGGGGTGACAGCACCGATCGTGCCGGAGCCATCGCGGGGGACGTTCCGCTGGAGGACTCTCTCGGCGCCCTCGTCGAGCTCCGCGAGGAGGGCAAGATCCGGCACATCGGCATCTCCGGCGCCTCCCCAGCCATGCTTGAACGCGCCCAACGCCTCACCCCGATCGCCGCCGTGCAGAACCGTTTCAACCTGCTCGACCGCAGCGGCGTCGGCGTCCTGTCTGCCTGCGAACGTGACGGGATCGCCTTCGTCCCCTACTTCCCCCTCGCCACCGGAGCCCTCGCAGACCTCGAGGCGCTCGTCGCGCCCGCCCGCAGACTCGGCGCCCCCACGACCACCATTGCTCTGGCATGGCTGCTGCGGCGTTCTCCCGTCATCATCCCCATTCCGGGCACCACATCCCCGACCCACCTCACGGAGAACCTCCGCGCCGCGGCACTCGCCCCACAGCTCACCGACGACGAGGTGAAAGCGCTCACCGCCGTGGAAGACGAGGCGAACGCGAGGCTCGACATCATGTCAGCTCAGGCGGTCGAGGCCATCCAAAAGCAGCCTGCCACCACTGTTTAGCTCTTCCGAGGAACGCTCCGACCGCTCACCCCGGCCGAACCAGTCCTAGTGCTCTCAGGGATCGTCTCCGGCAGCACTGCCGCCGGCATTTTCACCGCCGGTGACCGCATCCTCAAAGACCACGCCGGTAACGAGGAGGAACTCTCCTCGCGCGCTCGGCACCATCACGTCCAGGGCCAAGGTCACCGGCGCCGAAGTCGCACGCAAAGCCATTCAACGCCGGTCCAACCTGGACGAGCTTCACACGCCCCGAACCACAAGTGCTCGCAGCAAGATCAACTCGGCTCTTCATCTGCGCCGCCCGGCACTCCAAGCGGACGAACTGCACTCGACAGGCGATGACCGTGGCCGGCAACGCCCACGTCATCTACATGAAGCTGGATGACTCCCTGCGCCGCATCGCCAATCAGGCGTTCTTCGAGCGTGTCAACGTCTACGAGGTCGAGGACGCCGACATCGTGGGGGCCGACGAGGGCGAGCCCTTCGACGTGCTGTTCGACCCTGCACTTCACGTGGGGGCGCTGGCCTACGAAGCGCGAGTGCAGGGGGGAGAGGATGTTCAAATCGCCCATGTCGAGGGTCTGAACATCTCATCTTGGGTGGACCTTCCTGGGCGATTCTCAAACACCCGACCGGCACTGAGGACCCTGATTTCCCGTGTTCTCAAGGGCTCCGAGGGCCGTGGGCCGAGGTCGCGAGCCCCCGACAGGCGCGATACTCGCGGGCCGGTGGTGAAAGATCCTGCGAAGTCTCAAACTGGGTTGAGCCCGGAGAAGCGCGCCGAACTGGTCGCCGCCTACCAGGCAGGTGAGCCGGTGCTGACCATCGCCGCAAGGTTCGGAGTGCATCGCGCCACCATGTCGGAGTTCGTCCGGCAGGCCGGCGTTGCCGCTCGCGAGCACGGCCTGGACGCTGCTGTCCGCGCTCGCGCGGCGGCGCTGTACGAGTCGGGGCTCACGCTCGCCCAGGTCGCCGACGAGGTGGCGGCAAGCGTGGAGACCGTGCGGCCGCGGTGCTCGCAGAGGGCGGCGCCATCCGTCCGGAGGGACGGGTGTCCCGTCTGAGCGGTGACGGGCCGGGCTACGGCCCGGTGCCGGGTCGGGCGGCAAGCAGCTCGGCAATGGTCGAGTGCGCCTGGATGTAGTCGCAGAGCCGTGGGTCGAGCAGGGCGGCAACGTGGAGCAGGTCGCCGTGGCGGGCGGAGACGTCGATGCCGAGCAGAGGTTCGTGGTGCGCGACCCTGTTCCGCAGTTCGTGGAGCCGTCCGACGCGGGTATCGACGTCGGGCCGGCTGGTGCCGGTCGGGAAGGCATGGTGAAGCGCGGGACGCCATAGCGTCACCTCGTGTGCCGCGGAGGTCAGGTAGCGCCAGAAGCCGAAGGTGAGCTGCGCGATCACCTTGCCCGGTGGCGCCTTACGTCCGCCTGCCTCGCGGATCGCGCGTTCCAGTGAGGCGCGAGGCTTGGCGTTGATGTCCACGCTGACCTTGCTGTGTGGGCCACGCTTGCGCGTGCGGAGGACGGGCGCGAATACCTGGGGCCCGGCGGCGGTCCAGTGGGCCGGCAGGTTCAGGTGCTCGGTCAGTGCGCGGTCGTAGGCGTTGCGAAGCCCGACTTCCAGATGGGCGAGGTCGTGCCCGAACGCGGCGCCGAGCCGGGCATTCCACTCGTACAGACTGAGCGCGGCCGCCTCGTTGGGGCCGGTAGCGTTGAGGTAGACGCCGAACCGTGGCGGGCTCAGCCAGCGCTCGACCCACTCCTCCGGGGAGTCGGCGGCGTCGGTTGCTGGCATGGTCCCTCAGTATCGCGTAAGATGGATGTCAGAAAGCCCCGGTGGACCTCTGACGTTGGTCAAGTCGCCGGGGCTCAGTCTTTTCCTCGGGAGTGGCCGCGTCGCTGCGATAGGTCTCGGGCGGCTCCTCACGGCGGTGCTCCATACGGCTTCAGCCCGTCTCTTGTAGAGCCAGCCGGAGATGAGGGCTTCGCAGAGCTTGTGCAGATCGGGCGGGTCACGATGCACCGCCCGCACCGAGAAGCGCCGCTCGTCGTAGCGGCCCCCGGTCTTGCCAACCCAGATGAACTCGGCTGTTGTCGCACCCCCGCCCACGCGGGGTTCAGAATCGGGATTCGCTTCTGGAGACCAATCTTTACGGCCCACCCCCGCGAGGTATATCGGGCACGGGGTCGCGAGCGGTAGCTTATGCCTCGAACCTAACCAATCCTTAGTTGGGAACCCTCAATGGAACGGCCCTACGTCACGCCGCGCCGACTGATCGCGGCTGTCAGCCCATACCTCCGCGACATGCTCGTAGAGGACCGCCAGCGCGCTCACAGCCATGTCATGTCCGCATTTCAGCGCGCCGTCAGCGACGAATCGCCGCGATCAGAGCTCGGCGTCCTCTGGTATATAGATCCCGCTGCGGCGATCCTCACTGTGCAGTCACGGGTGCAGGCCCTGCATCCCGGGCTGCTCGGCGATGTCAGGGACACCTCCGGGGTCCCCGCGCTCGGCGAGGGGGCACAGGTGCATGTGCGACTGTTCTGCAACGTCCAGAAGACGCCTCCTTCGCGCGTTCCACCAGAACTGGGCCGACTCGTGAGGGAGCATACCGGTAAGGCGTATCGCTCGCGTCTGGTGATCGTTCCCGAGGAGGAACGTCTGGACTGGGCCATACGCCGCCTCGAACGAGCGGGACTCCGATCTGACCCCACCACGGTTGCGGTCGGTCGTGTGAGTTCGGCCCGGCTCGGAAGACGCGACCACAACATCCCCGTGGCCGAACTCGTCGCCCACGCAACCGTCTACGACGCCACGCTGCTTGCGAAAGCCATCGGTAGCGGCGTCGGCAAGGGCAAGAACTATGGGCTCGGCCTGCTCCGCCTCGACCCCATCGATCGCCACTGAGCCACCAGAACTGAGCAGCCTCCGAAAGGACTCGATCGTGTCGTCTGAACTGAAAGAAGCCGTGTATCGGCATATCATCGAACCGGATGCCGCCGGCCTGGTGATCGAGACCGAACTGATCCCCCTCGGCGGGCGCAGCGCCGCCGTGGCACCCCCTACCTACGCCCGCGAGAGCGGGGACCGGAGCAAGAACCCGAATTTCGCGGAGACCGAGAATGCGTTCGTCCCCGTCAAAGATGTCGAGGGCTGGCACCGCGAGATTCGCCGCGATGGCCAGGGCCCCGTCCTGGCAAAGCGTGTCCTCCTCGACAGCGTAGCCTCTCAGAGCGGCCGTGCGGAGACGGCGCTGTGGGACTTCCAGGAGGCCCTCGGACTCGTGCTGCCCGGCATCACCATCGCCGGGGAGTACGACGGCGATCCGGTCACCGAGGTGGAACGCCAGCTCGCCGAGACCCTCAAGACCACGATCTCCACTTGGACGGCACCGCACCGTCAAGCCGACGCATGGGTCCGCTTCGCTCAGACCGAGACTGGTCAGCAGGTCTGGCAGGAGCACGCGCCGGAGTCGGTGAGGAACCTCATCACCTCCACCAGCGCCGCCACCGGCGAACGTCTGTACAGCAACTTCCCGAACTCCGCCCTGTTCGGATACTGGCTGTCGACGGGAACGGCCGCGCGGCATAAGCTGCCACGCGCCTACTCGTCAGAGGTGGTCGGCTATGGCGCCCAACCGGTCACCACCGGGACCACCAAGCTCGATGCCGCCGGTGGCGCCTCGGACAAGTCCAAGGTCAAGGTCGGACCCGATGGGGAGCTGACCAGCGGCTCAGGAAGCAAGCCGGCGAACGCAGGGTTCGGCCAGGTACCCAGCCATCCCGTCACCACCGGCTACGTCTGCGAGCTGATCCTCCAGCAGTCCAGTCTCTCCCTGGCGGTACTCCGCTCCCTCACGTTTCAAGACCAGAACGTCAAGTACGCCGCGCTGACCGTGCTCACCTTGCTCGGCATGCTGGGGCACTTCCTCGCCGGCAGAGACGGCTTCCTGCGCAGCAGTTGCTCCTTGGTCGCGGTCACCGAGCGCTGGGGGTGGATGCGCCGAGGCCAGCCCCAGCTCGAACCGCTGGCTGTGGGTGGGCTCGACGAACTGAAGGACGCGCTTCTGGAAGCTATTGGGAACGCCGAAACTCTGGGCCTCTCGTTCGCGGAACCCATTCGGCTGCGGTTCTCCGAGGCGGAGACCACGCTCATCAAGGATCGGATCACCATCGAGGCCGCCAAGCAGACCTCGGAGGACTAGTGGCCATCGTCATCAGGGTCACTCTGGTCCGGCCTGCCTTCCACGGACTGACGCGCGACGGGGACGTGCAGTGGCCCCCCGACCCGGTCCGGCTGCTCGGCGCCCTCAAGAGCGGGGCTCATACAGTGGACGACCCCGCGGTCTCGGTGATCGCGCACGATGCCCTCAACCGACTGCTTGACGCACCGCCGCCGATCATCACGGCGCCCCTCCATGTCCCGCTGGACCATCCCGACACCTACACCGACCGCACTGGACTACCCGACAAGCTCTCCTCCATCTACGAGGAAAAGGCCTCGCGGCTACTGACACTGGCACCCTTCGCCATGGACTCATCAAACCGGGACGCCAAGCCACGCGACGGCGTTGCGCTGGCTGATCGCATCCTGGAGTTCGAGATCGATGTCGATCTGACGCCGGGCGAGGTACACGCACTGGACGCGGCGGCACGTCACATTGCCTACTTCGGCCGATCGGAGGATGCCGCCGTCATCGAGGTGCTTTCTCAGCCACGCACAACAACGGCTGACGACAACACTCGCCTGAGGTGGTATCCGTCGTTCAACCCCCGCGGCAACTCCAGGGGGTGGCAGGCCAACACCATCGCATGGATGAACGAGAACCACGCTCGGGTGTTCTCCGACGATCCCACGACGTCGTCGCTCCCCTCCCTCCCGCCCACCGGATACGTCCGCCCCCTCACCTACAGCACGGACACCCCGCCTGCGGAGCAGTTCGTTCTGACCGTCCTGCGGCTGCCTTCGTCCAGGCAACAGCGCCAGACACCGAGCCTCCTGCGCCGAGTGCGGCCGCACGTGCCCTCTGAGTTCAGAATTCTTCCGCTCACCGCCAGCTCCCACCCGAACTCCGACGGCCGCTTGGTCGGTTTGGGCGTGTACTCGGGCGGAGACGCGGGCATGGGCAGAACCCAGTCCATGCTGGCAGAGCTTCGTGAAATTGTCGGTGTACCTCCAGATGACCAGCGGGAGCTGGCCTCGTTGAAGCCCGACACCTGGACCGGTCCGGCACGGCGTTGGACGTCAACCACGCCCCTGCGCGGGTTTCCCCAACTGATGGTCCTCGAATACGCCCTCAGACAAGAGGCGCAACGACGCTTCAGCGTCGACGTCGGGGTCACCGAAGCGTCAACGCACACAAGGACCTCGCGGGAGCACCGGTGGCCGAACTCTGCCTACACCGATGGTCTTGGGTTGTGGTGGGTCACCTTGGAGTTCGCGCAGCCGATCACCGGTCCCTTACAGTTGGGCGCCTCCACCGAGGACGGGTTCGGCGCCTTTCTACCGAGCATGCGGGAGCAGGAAGCATGAGCTTCCCGTCCTTCCTCGAGTTCTTCACGTCAGCGACGGGTCGCACGCCCTATGCATGGCAACAACGCCTCACCGACCATCTGCAGGAGCACGGGCACTGGCCGTGGCACGTTGACGTCCCTACCGGCCTCGGCAAGACCTCGTGTATCGACATCGCGGTCTATGACCTGGCTCGCCAAGCCCATCTCGGCCGCCGCCGCACGGCACCGCAACGCATCTTCCACGTGGTAGATCGCCGGACGATCATCGACAGCACCGTCGAGCACACCGCCCGCCTCGCACAACGCATCGTCCAAGCCTCGTCAGGGCCCTTGTTCACGATCCGAGAAGCGCTGGCCACTCTGGAGGGAGCAGGGTCGGACGGCGTCATCCACGTGACCGGCGTCCATGGGCAGGATGCGGACGATCTCCAGTGGATGCAGCGCGTCACGGGATGCACCATCGTGTCTCTGACCAGCCACCAGTTCGTCTCGCGTCTGCTCCTGCGTGGCTACGGGGTCTCGCCCGGCAACCGCCCTGTGGCTGCGGCCGCATGCGCCATCGACCGGTTGGTGCTGTTCGACGAACCCCACCTGTCGAGCCAGGCGATCCACACCATCTTGGCCGCCGAACGACTGCAAGAACGTGCCCAGGAGAATCTGGGGCTTCCGCGTTCTGCCACGGTCCTGCTCGGCGCCACGGTTCCTGCGTACCTCAAGGAACTCGGCACGACTGCGATTCGTGTCCAGGCCGAGGGCGAGAGCGACGGAGCGAAACAGCGTCTGCATGCGCGGCGTCCCACCACAGTGAACTGGGTCGCCGGGAACGATGCTGCCCAGTCCACGGCACTCATATCCGCCGCACGCGATCTGGTGAGGTCCGGCGCACAGAGGACGGTCGTCTTCGCCAACACAGTGGGAACGGCGCAAGAGGTGTTCAAGGCGCTCAGCGGCACCCTTGAATCATCCGGGCTCCCAGTCTCGGTGCGGCTGGTCACCTCTCGCTTCCGTCCGTGGGACAAGCCGCAGAAGAAGGACTTGGAAGGGCCGGGTGTGGCCGTGACGACCCAGACCCTGGAGGTCGGCGTCGACCTGAGCTTCGACGCACTCGTCACCGAACTGTGCCCATGGAGTTCGCTGCTGCAACGCATCGGGAGGTTCAACAGATACGGGGAGTGCAACGGAGACGAGAGCTTCGAACGGAGGAAGGCGGTGGTCGTCGCGGGCTGGGATGCTGAGCGCGGCGAGCCGGCCTCACGCAAGGCCTCGGTGAGCGTCTACGGCGCCGACTCCCTGGATATGAGTGCTCGGCTGCTGCGGGATCTGACCGGGCAGAGCGACGGTGGTGTCGTCGACATGAGCCCTTCCCACCTCAAGAGCCTTGGCGTCGATCAAGGCGCGCTGGATCCAGAACAACCCCGGGTAGGCACCCTGACCTCGGCCATGCTCCCGCTTATGGCACAGACGATGCCGACGCCGGAGGCGGACGTTCCCGTGGCCGCCCTGATCTCAGGGCCGGACACAGATGCTTCCAACGAGGTGGAAGTCGCCTGGCGAGATCACCTGGAGGTTTTCGACATCCCGGGTCTCACGCCGTCTGTCTCGACCGAGGAGGTTGTGTCCGTCTCGCGCACATCCTGGGCAGCCTTCATCGCCGAGGACAAGTTGTCGGCGGCAAACTTACCCGACGTCGAGTCCGCCTCCGATCTGCCCCGCACCGTCTCTGAGGTCAAAGACGTCCGGCAATACCGGGTATGGGATCACAGAGACGAGAAGTGGGTAGTTCCCTCGAACGCGCGCCAGCTTGAGCACTCGAATCGGGTGATTATGAGTTCCGTGCTGGGGGGCTATACGTCTGAACTCGGCTGGACTGGCCTGCACGCCGAGCAACCCGATCTCGACATCTCCTGGGACGCGGCGCTCGTCGATATCGGCCGGCAGTCCCCCGGTCGGAGGACCGACCTGGTCATCCGCCGCGACCAACTGCCCAAGACGGCACCGCCCGGTTCCTCGGAGGCTGTCGAAACGCTCATCGAGGCCTTCGACGGCGTGCAGGACCAACTGTCCAGCGGCATCCCCGTGGACGACGTCGATAGCGCCGCCGTTGTGGAAGCCGCGCCGCGCTATGTGTCAGAGCAGATCTCGGCAGCGAAGGGGGCTTCGGATCGGGACGCCGCCCAGCAGCCGCAAGCCGCTTCGCCGCCGTTGGACACCATCATCAAGATCCTGCCGGAAAGCGGCCCTGAAGCTGTCATCGCTCGCGTGCAGATAAGGCCCGTCCGCCACGGCGGCGCCGTCCCTCTGGCGGAGCACCAGGCTCAGGTCGGGGCCTGGGCTGGCGCCGACGCGACCACGCTGGGCCTCGATGACGAACTGGTGGCGGAGATCGCCTACGCCGGGGCACACCACGATGACGGCAAGAGCAATGAAGCGTTCCAGCGCTACCTCCTCGGCGGTGACCCTCCCGCAACGAACGCCTTGGCCAAGTCGTCGCGGACACCTGGATCTATTCCGGCCGAGCGGAAGCGGCGAGCGGACGCTGGAGTCCCGGTCGGCTGGCGTCACGAGGCCGAGTCGGTCTGCCGCTTGTTCGACAGTCCCGCGCTGGTGCGGCATCTGGTCGGCTCCCATCACGGATGGTTCCGGCCGGTCATACCGCCAACCGCCTACGCATCCTGTGTCGACGGGTATCCTGTGCCCGTCGAACATGCCGACGACTTCAATCTGCTCAACGAGCGCTTCGGCGTCTGGGGTCTTGCGTATCTGGAGTCGCTCGTCAGAATGGCCGATTGGCGGGCTTCGGCCCGCCCGTGGGACTCATCTCAGGTGAAGGTTCCAGCGCCGGAGATCGCGTCCGCGAGCGTATCGACGATGGACTCGTCGGTAGCTTCTCGGAGCGCGCACGCTCTTCCGGGTCTCCGTACGCATCCGATGACGGGCTGGTTCACCGCAGTGGGGCTGCTCGCGGCGGCGTCAAGCACCGATGCCGGAGCCCGTCTGCACTGGGAGCCGCTGCCGTCGGATGCAACGGGAACACCCTTGGTCGCGGTACTGACGACATCGGAGAAACCGGAGAAGTTGGTCCGACGGATCCTCGAGTCGGCGTCCTGGCAATCAGCGCTGAACCTCACCAACGAGCTGTTGACGAAACCCGGTCTTGTTGCCAAATACCAGAAGGTGGGACCGGCGTCGGCCCTGCACCGCCTGCTAAGGCGCGCTGACGAGCAACAGGATTGGTTGCTCTTGGGGCTCGTGAACGACATGGCGCCTGCCGAGGCCTCGTCGAAGGTTCCGCTCGCCGTGGCTCCTTTCGCCAACATGGCGTCATACGTGAAGGTTGCTTTCGACCGAGTGGACTGCGGGAAGGGTCTGGCCGCTGGTGTCGTTGACGACGCGGTCAACGCGCTGACGACCGCGTCGGCAGGATTCTCGTACGACAAGTGTGACGGAGGCATGGATCGAGACCTGGGGAATGCACCGGGTGTGAACGGTCTCGGAGATCCCGTGACCCGTCTGAGTCGGTCCGCCCTGGCGCCTCTGGCTCTCTACGGGATAGCAAGCCTCGGGGCGGGACCGCTGAGAGGTGTCGGCGTGTTGAGCGCGGACAAGGTCGCGTTGCCTCTACCGACGACTGGGCAAACATTCGCCCAGCTTCGAGCGCTGACGTATCTGGGTCATGGTCGCTCCCGATGGGATTGGATGTCCGCAGGCCTGGCGTGGACCTACTCCGCTAAGCAGCAGCACCCCACTGAGAAGGAATCAGTATGGAGTGGGCAAGCGCGCCTGCGCAGCTGAGGCTGACGGCCCTGAACCGCCGCGAGAAGCCGAGGCCAAGGTGCCGCGAAACGCCGCCGCTGCCAGTGCAGCGAGCCGTCCACGCTTGTGTTAGGCGGCTCATCCCAATCGGGGGTCGCGAACAGCTCTCATCTTGGGTGGGCCCTGCCGGGATCGAACCGACGACATCCACGGTGTAAACGTGGCGCTCTACCGACTGAGCTAAAGGCCCTGGGCGATCGGATGGCCGCACGCCTGACAGCGGCACGCACGAGCACGACTCAGGCGGCCTTGAGCTCCTCGATCGCGATGCGGTACGCCTCCAGTGTGCGCGCCTCGCCGGGTGCGGTGATGAAGCTCTCCCGGATGATGCCGCTCGCGTCGATGAGGAAGGTCGCGCGGTTCGCGAACCCCTTCTCCTCGAGGAACACCCCGTACTGCTTCGCGGTGTCGCCATGCGGCCAGAAGTCGCTGAGCAGGGTGAACCGGTAGTTCTCCTGCTCGGCCCACGCCCTGAGCGTGTACTTCGAGTCCACGGAGACGCCGACGAGTTCGACGCCCTCGGCCTGGAACAGCTCGAGATTGTCTCGCAGCTCGCAGAGCTCGCCCGTGCAGGTTCCGGAGAATGCCAGGGGGAAGAACACCAGGGCGACGGCGCTCCTTCCCCGGAAGTCGCTCAGCCGAACGGTCTGACCGAACTGATCGGGCAGCTCGAAGTCGGGTGCCTGGGTGTCGTTCTCCAGAGCCACCGGGTCTCCTTCCATCAAGCCGCGCCGAGCGATTCCGTGCCGAGCACACGGTCGACGCGCACGGTACGACAGCATAGACCTCGCGTCATGGGCAGGATGCGTCCGTGTCGCACCTGAAGACGCCGGCGGCATCGATATCAGGCTGGCCCGGCGGTCATGGTCGCCGCGTCTGTCCGTCGGGCGCGCCCGGCGACCCTCTGAATGGGCGGGTAGGAGGATCGCAGGGTCGAGAGGTAGCCGAGCTCAGCGCGGGCGCGGTGCCCAGCGCGTTGCTGACCGTCACCCGGACTCCGGATTCTAGGGCGCGGGCGGGACGGTGGAGCTCTTGCCTCCGTGGCGAGCTCGGGACATACCGCCTTGCCGCCGCCTTGCCAAAAGCCCAGACGCGTTCTGCCGCAACGCCGATCAGGGGGAAGCCAGCTGCTGGCGGAGGAACAGCGCCGCGCGATCGAGTGCGGCATCCGCCTCCTCCAGTGAGCCGGCGAACGCCTGGAACACGTGCGGCACGTCCGCGGTGACGTCCAGGATGACGTCCACCTCCGCGTCGCGGGCACGAGCGGCCAGCCGTACCGAGTCGTCGAGGAGAACCTCGTTCGTGCCCACCTGGAGGAGCATCGGCGGAAAGCCGGTCAGGTCGGCATGCACGGCCGGCGCGAGAAGCGGTTGGGCGGGATCGTGGCCGGCCAGGTACATGGCGCCGGTGTGGGCCATGCCCTCCGCCGTCAGGAAGGGATCGGCCTCCGCCTTTGTCCGCATCGTTCGACCCGAGCGGGTGTGATCGAGGCCGGGCGAGAACGCGACGATGGCGCGCGGCAGAGGCAGGCAGGCGTCTCGCGCGCGCAGGGTGGCCGTCACCGTCAGACCGCCTCCCGCGGAATCGCCCGCGAATGCGATCGGGCCGGCGGCCGACACGCCGTCGAGAAGTTCCTCGTAGGCGGCGACGCAGTCGTCGATGGCGGCGGGGAACGGGTGCTCCGGGGCGAGACGGTAGTCCAGTGAGATCGCGCGCGTACGGGTGCGAGTCACGAGGTCCGCGGTGAGTGCCATCGCCGTCTCCGGCGATCCCAGCACGAACGAGCCACCATGGAAGTAGAGGATCGTGCCCGGGAGGGCCTCGCCCATGGGCTCCACCAGGATCGCACGGCGACCCGCCAACGCGGTCGGCGTCCGGCGCACCTCCGCGGGAACCGGGAACGTGCTCATCATCGCGGCGAACCGTTCGCGCATCCGCTCGATCGGAAGCGCCTCAGAGTCGCGCTGTGTGGACCGCAGCATCTCGGCGATCACCCTGCGTTGTGTCCTGCTCATCGTGCCCTCTCGCTCTAAACTAAATGCCGTGGAAGGCAGAATACATGCCGGGGCATATAAATCCCCATCCGAGGCCGATTGGCTGCGGCTGTTCGACGACGTCGTGCGAGTGGAGACCCGGCTGTACAACGCCCTGAACGAGCGATTGCGAGCCGCTCAGGGGATCACGGGATCACAGTTCGAGTTCGTGGACTACCTGCGGCGGAATCCCGGGGCACGTGTGGGCGATCTCGCGCGCTACCACGCGATCGGCGTCGGCGCGGCGAGCAAGGGGGTGGATCGTCTCGTGACATCCGGGTGGGCTCGACGCGTGCCCGATCCGGACGACGGGCGGTCGTCCCTCCTGAGGCTGACGGATCAGGGTGAGCGGCTGGCCGAGGCCGCACGTCGGGAGGCCGAGTCCCTGGTGGAGGGACTGCTGGGCAGGACCCTCCGCGCCGACTCGCTGAGCAGCGTGGCCGACGTGTTCGCCGCGCTGCGAGCCTCGCTCGAGCACGACGGAATCGGGACGCCGACGGGCTGAACGGTCGATGCGAAAGCATGTGGCTCGGTCATCGACGTGACCCGGCCCCTTGAGCGGTCCTGCGCGGTCGTCCGGCCCGCCGTCAGTATGTCGGTGGCCGACCGCATGGTTCGTGAACATGGGGCGGATCATCTACGACACGGCGACGAGCATGAACGGATGGATCGCGGACGAGTCCGGATCGCTGGACTGGTTGTTCGCCGTCGATCACCGCGGACTGCCGGAGGGCGGCCTCGTGCCCGAGGGTGCGACGGCACTCGTCGAAGGCGCCTCGACGTACGAGTGGGTCCTTCGCGCCGAGGGGCTGCTGGAAGATCCCCAGAGGTGGCAGGAGTTCTATGGTCACAAGCCGACGTTCGTCCTCACGCATCGTTCCCTGCCGGTGCCGGAGGGAGCGGACGTGCGCCTCGTGTCAGGCCCGATCTCGGATCTGCTGCCGCAGTTACGAGAGGCCGCGGGTGACGGGGACATCTGGGTGACGGGCGGCGGCGACCTCGCCGGTCAGTTCCTCGACGCCGGCGCGCTGGACCGGATCGCGCTCACGGTCGCGCCGGTGGCCCTCACCGGCGGCGCGCCCCTGCTTCCGCGACGGATCGAGGCGCACCGCCTGCGGCTCGTCTCCGTTTCGGCATACGGGCAGTTCGCCCGCCTGGTCTACGACGTCGTGCGATGAGTCGATTCGCCCAGCCGTCGCGCATCCGGGGAGCACGCGGATGCTCGAACCTTTGGGACGGCGTGACGATCGCCGGATGCGTGTCACCGCGCTGCGGCGGGGAGACCGCTCCGCTCACCGTCCCAGAGCGACTCCGCGGTTGAGGAAGAACGGCATCGGATCGATCGCGGTGCCGTTCACGCGAACCTCGACGTGCAGATGACATCCGGTGGACTCGCCGGTGCTCCCCACCCTTGCGATCGGCTGCCCGGCCGTGACGCTCTGACCGGGGGAGACCATGATGGTGCCGTCCGAGATGTGCCCGTACGCGGTCTGCAAGCCGCCGCCATGGTCGATGAGCACGAAGTTCCCGTAGCCGCTGTACGGTCCGGCATAGCTGACCGTCCCGTCAGCGGCGGCGACGATCACGGTCATGCATGCCGCCCCGATGTCCACACCGGGGTGGAAGACTGCGGACCCGGCCGGCTGCGAGGGGCGAGGGCCGAACACGTCGGTGATGGGCCCCGTGACCGGATCGACCCAGCTGCCGGATGCGAGACGGAAGTCGTCGACGAAGTCGGCGTCCGCGCCGCCTCCGGATGCCGACACCATCGCGTCGAGTGCGGCGTCCAGCGCCGATTGCGCGGCGTCCACCGCCGACTCGGCCGCCTTCTCCTCCGCCCTCTTCTGGGTCAGGGGTACTGCCGCCAGGGCGCGGCGGGCGTCCGCTGCCGCTGCCTTGGTCTCGGCGGCGTGCTTGGCCGCCGACTCGGCGCGCTTGGTCAGGGTGGACAGCGGCGCGTGCATGCCGCCGAGCTGGTGGGCGGCGGTGAGGCGTTGGAGCAGTGTTCCCGAACCGTCGGAGCCGCCCACGACGGCGCCGAGTGTGGTGGCAGGCCCCTCGGAGCGTGCCTGGCGCACAGCCACCATGAGCTTCGCCGCCGCCGAGGTCGCGGCCGAGCGCGCCCGCGCGGCGATGCCGGCCGCGGAGTCGGCCAGCGCCTTCGCGTCGCGGTACGCGTTCCTGGCGGCGTGGTACTGGTCGGTGGCGGAGTCCAGAGCGGCCTGCGCCGAGTCGAGCCCGTCCTGTGCCTTGTCGAGCGCGGTCTGGAGCTCCTCCATCGCGCTCGCGTCGACCCCGGAGCCCACGCTTCCGGTGGCGGCGCTGTCGGCGTCCCCGGCCGTCCCCGGCGCGGAGTCCGCCGACCCCGGAGCCGGTGTTTCCGGTGCGGGTGTCGGTGTGTCTGTGCCACCGGGATCCGGAGCAGGGGTGCCTGGATCGGGTGTGCCGTCGCCGGGATCGGGCGTTCCGCTCGGATTCGGCGTCGGGGTGGCGTCCGGCTCGGACGGTGCCGGCACCGGCGTGGCGGTCGTGCAGGAACCCGAGCAGTCATCCGCCCGGGCGGCCCCCACGCCGGCCAAGGAGCCCGCCACCAGGATGGCGCACAACACGCCTGCGCCACGCATGCTCACGCGGCGCACGAGCCCCCCAAGCCTCGACGATTCTTCCGTCGCGTCCTTGCGATACATGTGTTCCATCGCGGTGCTCAGACACCGTGCCCCGTGCACGAGTCTGGCACCGTGCCCCGAGCGTGGCAACGGTGCAGATGGGATTCACCATCCTGCCGAGGCGGGGATAATGGACGCATGGTTGAAGCGGTGCTCTGGAGCCTCATCGGTCTGGTCAGCCTCGTCGGAGGCGTCTTCGGGATCGCCGCGGTGATCGCGATGGCTCGCTCGCCCTATCGATCGCGCTGATGCGCGCTCGGCGCCTCCGGTGTGCGCCGACGGTAGCTCAGGAACCGGTAGCGCAGTCCGGTCTCGGACGCCGCCCATCCGGTCGGCGGTTCGGAAGCGGTGACCCGCCATTCGGGGCCGACCTCGGGTGCGCGGGCGTCCCCGTCGATGTCGGCGTCGATCTGAGTGACCTCGAGGCGGTCGGCGTACGCCATCGCGCCGCGATACACGCTGCCCCCGCCGATGATCCAGACATCGTCGCCGGCGAGCTCGATGGCGCCTTCGATCGATTCGGCCCGTTCTGCCCCCATGCCGCTCCATTCGGGGTCACGGGTGACGACGATGTTGCGCCGCTGAGGAAGCGGCCGGAAGCGCCCGGGCAGCGACTCCCAGGTCTTGCGCCCCATGACGACGTCGCCCCCCGACGTGAGGGCGCGGAAGCGCCGACTGTCCTCCGGCAGATGCCAGGGGATGCCGCCGTCAGCGCCGATCACCCCGCCGTGAGCCTGCGCCCAGATGAGGGTGATGGTCACACGGCCACCGCGGCACGGATGGCGGGATGGTGCTGATAGCCAACGATCTCGAAGTCCTCGAAGCGATAGTCGAAGATGCTGTCCGGATGCCGCGCGATCACCAGCCGCGGGGGCGAGAACGGTTGCCGCCGGAGCTGCTCGGTCACCTGATCCAGGTGGTTGTCATAGATGTGGCAGTCGCCGCCGGTCCAGATGAGCTCTCCGACGTCGAGCCCCACCTGATCCGCGACGAGGTGGGTGAGAAGGGCGTAGCTGGCGATGTTGAACGGCACTCCGAGGAACATGTCCGCGCTGCGTTGATAGAGCTGGCAGGAGAGACGACCGTCTGCGACGTAGAACTGGAACATCGCGTGGCACGGCGCCAGCGCCATCTGGGGGATCTCGGCCACGTTCCAGGCCGAGACGATCATGCGCCGCGAGTCCGGGTCGTTGCGCAGCGCATCCAGGACGGCGGAGATCTGGTCGAGATGGCGGCCGTCGGCCGCGGGCCAGGAACGCCATTGCACGCCGTACACCGGGCCGAGATCGCCGTTCTCATCGGCCCACTCGTCCCAGATCGTCACGCCGTGCTCCTGGAGCCATCTCACGTTGGAGTCCCCCCGGAGGAACCACAGCAGCTCGTAGGCGACCGAGCGGAAGTGCACGCGCTTGGTGGTGACCAGCGGGAAGCCGCTCGCGAGGTCGAATCTCAGCTGGCGGCCGAACACGCTCCGTGTCCCGGTTCCGGTGCGGTCTGACTTCGCCGTTCCGTGCTCCAGCACGTCGCGCAGGAGGTCTTCGTACGGGGTGGGGATCGCCGCGTCCATGACTACCGATGGTACGGGTTATCGACACGCGCGGCGGCTGCCCCGCCGCCGACTCACGACCGGCTCGCCGCAGCGCGGCCACGGTGCGCATCCGCTGGGTGGCCACGACGGGCCCGCGCCCGCCCGCTCGAGCCCGCCTCGCGGGGATGGCGGGTGCCCGGCAGGGATCCGGCTTGCAGGCGTTCGACGCCGGTGCCGCCGATATGCTCGGGAGGTGCCCACCACCGAGGACCTCCTCTCCGCCGCCGAGACCTTGTGGCCCGCCTCCGGAGCCGAACCCTGGGACGTCCCCGGTCTCGTCACCGGAGCCCCCTCCGCGCCCGCGAACCGCATACTCCTGGCGGTGGACGTCGTGACCGACACCGTCGCGGAGGCGACGGACGGCGGATTCGACCTTCTGCTCGCCCATCACCCGCTGCTGCTGCGCGGGGTGACCACCCTCGCCGAGGACCGGTACAAGGGCGCGCTCGTCTCCCGGCTCATCCGCGCGGGGTGTGCGCTGGTCACCGCGCACACGAACGCCGACGTCGTGCCGGACGGGGTCTCCGACGTCCTCGCCCGTCGCCTGGGTCTGGCCGAGATCCGTCCTCTCGTCCCCGGCCGCGAGGCGGGCACCGGCCTAGGACGAGCCGGACGCCTTCGCACCCCGACCACGCTCGGGCAGCTCGCGCGTGCGCTCGCCGACCTGCTCCCGCCGACCGCAACCGGCGTCCGGGTCGCCGGGGAGTACACACGTGCGGTGGAGACCGTCGCGCTCTGCGGCGGCGCGGGGGACTCCTTGCTCGGTGAGCCCGGTGTACGCGGAGCGGATGTCTACATCACCTCCGACCTGCGCCATCACCCGGCCTCGGAGGCTCTGGAGCAGGCCAGGACGGCGGGTGGTCCGGCGCTGGTGGACATCGCGCACTGGGCCGCGGAGTGGCTCTGGCTCGATGTCGCCGCCGAGCAGCTCCGGAGCGCGCTACCGGGTGTCGAGGTGGTGGTGAGCGAGCTGCGCACCGATCCCTGGGACTTCGTGGTGGTCCAGTGACCGCCGTGGCGCACCGGTGGCCGAGACCGTGCAATAACGTAGACCAGCAGAACCACAAGACATCGCAAACGGGATCCGCTCGGAGATGAGTGCTGTGAAGGCCGACCCACGCGACCAGCGCGAGCTGTTGCGCGTCCAGGAGCTGGACACCGCCATCGCCCGTGCGCGTCGCGCCATCGCCTCCCCGCCGCAGGCGAAGGCGCTCGCCGAGGTGCGGTCCGCGGCCGCCGAGGTCAGGAGCCGGCGGCTCGCGGTGACCGGCGAGCTGGAGGACGCCCGAGCCGAGCTGGCCAGGATCGAGTCCGATGTGAGCGTGGTGGAGACGCGCATGCAGCGCGACAGCGAACGCATGCAGCACAGCGCCTCGGTCAAGGACGTCGCCGGCCTGGAGTCGGAGCTGGAGGCCTTGCGCAGACGACGCAGCGATCTCGAGGACATCGAGTTGGCGATCATGGAGCGCATCGAAACCCTGGAGAGCCGGCTCCGCGACATCGATGCCGAGGTCTCCGACCTGGAGGCGAGGGCCGCCGGCCTGGAATCCGAGCTCGAGTCGGAGACGGCCGCCTGGGAGCAACGGCGCAGTGAGGCCGAGGACGAGCGTGCCACGATCACCTCCGCGCTGCCCGCCGAGCTGGTGGCCCTGTACGAGAGGCAGCGCGACCGTTACGGCATAGGAGCCGCACGGCTGGTGGGCGGTGTGTCGCTCGCCTCGAACATGAAGCTCTCGCCCTCTGATCTCGCGATGGTGCGCGCGGCCGCGCCCGACGACGTGGTGCTGTGCCCCGACAGCGGGGCGATCCTGGTCCGCGGCGACGACTCCTGAGCCGCCGGGGCACCCGGGCGAGCACGTGGCGCCGGGCCGACGGTCGCGCTCTTCGGATATCCTGAAGCAGGAACGGGTCGGCGAGACGGCCGCGTCGGCATCCTCCGTCTGAGGGATGCCGCCGAGGAACGTCCGGGCTCCGCAGAGCAGGACGGTGGGTAACGCCCACCCGGGGCAACCCGCGAGACAGTGCCACAGAGAACAGACCGCCCTCGCCTGGCGAGGGTAAGGGTGAAACGGCGGTGTAAGAGACCACCAGCGACCGGGGTGACCCGGTCGGCTCGGCAAACCTCGTCCGGAGCAAGGTCAGACAGGGAACCATGAGGCTGCTCGTCTCGTTCCCGGGTAGACCGCTAGAGGGTCGTGGCAACACGGCTCCGAGATAGATGGCCGTCCAGGGCGCATGACGCGTCCGAACAGAACCCGGCGTATCAGCCGGCCCGTTCCCTCTTCTCGCCGTCGAGGCGTCTCAGCCCCGGTCGGTCCGGGCGTCGTCGGCGGCCAGAGCGGCAGCGCCGAGGATGCCCGCATTGTTGCGAAACGTCGCGGGGACCGTCTTGGTGTTCGACTTCAGGAGCCCGGCGAACTCGTCCCATCGCTTCGACACGCCGCCCCCGATCACGAACAGGTCGGGGGAGAGCAGGAACTCCAGGCGGGAGTAGTGCACGTTGAGACGGTCGGCCCACTTCTCCCAGCTCAGATCCTCCCGCTCTTTCGCGGAGTACGCCGCACGGCTCTCCGCATCGTGACCGTTGATCTCGATGTGGCCCAGCTCCGCGTTGGGCACGAGAACGCCGTTGTAGATCAGGGCCGTGCCTATTCCGGTGCCCAGCGTGGTGAGCAGCACGAGGCCCTGCACGCCCTTGGCGGCGCCGAACGTCGTCTCGGCGAAGCCCGCGGCGTCCGCGTCGTTGACGAAGTGGATGTCGCGCCCTAGCGCCTTCTCGAACTTCTTCTCGGCCTTCAGCCCGATCCACTTCTTGGAGACGTTCGCCGCCGAGAGCGTGCGACCTCCCTTGACGATGGCCGGGAAGCACACTCCGACGGGGTCCTCCGGGTCGCCGCCGGTCAGCCGGTCCAGCACCTCCCGGGTGACCTCGACGACCGCATCGGGCTCCCCGCCATGCGGTGTGGGGAGCTTGACGCGATCGCTGACCAGCTCCCCGGTCGTGAGGTCGACGACACCCCCCTTGATCCCTGTGCCGCCGATGTCGATCCCGATAGCCGTCGTGGAGGTCATGACCACGAATCTACCGGGCGACGCCTCCGTGACGGGCTCGGCGCGCGACCTCCTTCGCCCGCTCAGGGCAGTGTGAGGATCTCGGCACCGCGCTCGGTGACGACGAGCGTGTGCTCGAACTGGGCCGTCATCGACTTGTCCTTCGTCGTCACGGTCCACTCGTCTGGCCAGATCTCCCACTCGGCCCCGCCCAGCGTGAGCATCGGCTCGATCGTGAACACCATGCCGGGCACCATCTCGTCGCTATACGCGGGTGCGGAGTCGTAATGCGGGATGATCAGGCCGGAGTGGAACGAGCGCCCCACGCCGTGTCCGGTGAAGTCGCGCACGACGCCGTAGCCGAAGCGCCTCGCGTACGACTCGATGGCGCGCCCTATCACGTTGACCTGCCGTCCTGGAGCGACCGCCTTGATCCCGCGATTCAGGGCCTCCCTGGTGCGCTCCACGAGAAGTGCGACATCCTCGGACGCACTGCCGACGACGAACGTCTGATTGCTGTCTCCGTGCACGCCGTTCTTGAACGCGGTGATGTCCACGTTGACGATGTCGCCCTCGTCCAGCACGGTGTCGTCCGGGATGCCGTGGCAGATCACCTCGTTCACCGACGTGCAGACCGACTTGGGGTAACCGCGGTACCCGAGAGTGGAGGGATAGGCCTCATGCGCGAGGAGGAACTCGTGCGCTACGGCATCCAACTGGTCGGTCGTCACGCCGGGGGCGACGTGCCCTCCGACGAGGGCGATGGCCTGGGCGGCGATGCGCCCTGACTCGCGGATCAGCTCGATCTCCTCCGGCGTGTACACGTCACCGCGCTCGTCGCGGGCCGGACCGGGCCTGCCGACGTATTCCGGTCGTGGAATGCGTGACGGCACGGGTCTCGGCGGGGAGATGCGGCCCGGGGTCAGGTGCCCGGCGGAATCCTTCGGCATAGGATCAAGCCTATGGCGAAGCGCTACGAGGACGACATCGAGCACAAGTACTGGTACAACCTGAATACCGGCGAGGTAGAGCAGGGGTTCAAGTCGCCCGCACCGCACCGAGTCGGCCCCTTCGACACCCACGAGGAGGCCGAGCACGCCCTCGAGAAGCTGCGGGAGAACAGCGCCCGCTGGGCCGAGGAGGACCGCTGAGGCGGAGCTCGGTGTAGGCCGATCAGTAGCTGTGCTCTGGACCCGGGTACTCGCCCTGCTCGACGTCCGCCTTGTAGCGTCGCGCCGCGTCGCCGAGCACGCCCTTCAGATCCGCATACTGCCGCACGAACCGCGGCACACGACCGGTGGTGAAGCCGGCCCAGTCGGTCCACACCAGCAGCTGCCCGTCCACGTGCGGACCAGCGCCCACACCGATCGTCGGGATCGCGAGCTCCCGCGTCACCCGGGCGGCGGCATCCGCCGGCACCATCTCCAGCACCACGGCGAACGCACCCGCATCCTCCACGGCGTGCGCGTCGGCGAGCAGGTTCTCGACCCCGTCCTCGCCGCGACCCTGGATGATGTGGCCGCCCAGCTGATGCTCGCTCTGCGGCGTGTAGCCGATGTGCGCCATCACGGGGATGCCGGCGTCCACGACCCGCCGGATCTGCTCGACGCTGCGTCGCCCGCCCTCCAGCTTGACCGCGTGGGCTCCGGTCTCCTTCATGAAGCGGACCGCGGTGTGCAGCGCATCCTGCGCATCCGCCTCATAGGAGCCGAACGGCATGTCCGCCACCACGAACGTCCGGGTCACCGCGTGCGCCACCGCCCGCGTCAACGGGATCAGGTCGTCGACCCGCACCGGCAGGGTGGTGTCATAGCCGAGCACGTTGTTGCCGGCGGAGTCGCCGACGAGGAGGAAGTCGATCCCCGCCTCGTCGAAGATCTGGGCGCTCAGCATGTCGTAGCTCGTCAGACCGGTGATCTTGATGCCGTTGGCCTTGGCGTTCCTGAAATGCCGGGTGCGCACCCGCCTCGGGCCCTCTGCCGGGCCGCCGTAGGGCCGTTCCTCGGCAGGGGCGGCGGGCGGTTCGTATGCCGGGTCAGCCATGCCGACAAGTCTACGGCCGCATCGCCCCGGTGGATGCGGCGTGGCCGCGTCGGCGACGCCTGATCCGGCGACCGGACCGGTTAGCCTTAGACCACGAGGAAAGGGTACAGATGGACAAGCAGCGTGACTTCGTGCTCCGCACCATCGAGGAACGCGGCGTCAAGTTCGTGCGCCTATGGTTCACCGACGTCGTCGGCACGCTGAAGTCCGTGGCGATCGCCCCGGCGGAGGTGGAGGGCGCGTTCACCGAGGGGCTCGGATTCGACGGCTCGGCGATCGAGGGCCTCACGCGCACATTCGAGTCCGACCTGCTCGCTCATCCCGATCCGACGACCTTTCAGATCCTTCCCTGGCGGGGCGAGATCGACCCGACGGCACGCATGTTCTGCGACATCACCACACCAGACGGGGAGCCGGCGGTCGCCGATCCCCGCAACGTGCTCAAGCGAACCCTGGAGAAGGCGGCCGAGCGCGGGTTCACGTTCTACACCCACCCGGAGATCGAGTTCTACCTCTTGAAGTCGTCCAAGTTCGGCGAGGAGGGACCGGTCCCCGTCGACTCCGCCGGCTACTTCGACAACGTGCCGGGCGGCACCGCGCACGACTTCCGCCGCCGCTCGGTGCGGATGCTGGAAGACCTCGGCATCTCGGTCGAGTTCAGCCATCACGAGGGCGGCCCCGGGCAGAACGAGATCGACCTGCGCTATGCCGACGCGCTGGCCATGGCCGACAACATCATGACGTTCCGGACGGTCGTGAAGGAGGTCGCCATCGAGCAGGGCGTCTACGCGACGTTCATGCCCAAGCCCCTCAGCGGCAAGCCGGGAAGCGGCATGCACACCCACATGTCGCTGTTCGAGGGCGACGTGAACGCGTTCTACGAGGAGGGCGCCCAGTATCAGCTCTCCCGCATCGGCCGGCAGTTCATCGCCGGTCTCCTGCGGCACGCTAACGAGATCTCGGCGGTGACGAACCAGTTCGTGAACTCGTACAAGCGGCTGTGGGGAGGAGACGAGGCGCCG
>JAATFB010000020.1 GCA_015655415.1 Actinomycetales bacterium | reverse complement strand
AGATGGTGCACAACGGCATCGAGTACGCCGACATGCAGCTCATCGCCGAGGCCTACGATCTCATCCGCCGAGGCACCGGCAAGTCGCCCGCGGAGATCGCCGACATCTTCGCACGGTGGAACGAGGGCGAGCTCGAGAGCTACCTCATCCAGATCACCGCCGAGGTGCTGCGCCAGGTGGACGCGACCACCGACAAGCCGCTCGTCGACGTCATCCTCGACCAGGCCGGTGCGAAGGGAACGGGCGCCTGGACGGTGCAGACCGCGCTGGATCTGGGCATCCCGGTCTCCGGGATCGCCGAGGCCGTGTTCGCCCGCTCGCTCTCCAGCAAGCCGCGACAGCGGGCCGCCGCGGCCGGCCTGCCCGGCCCCGGTGAGGCGTGGCGGGTGCAGGACCCTGACGCCTTCGTCGAGGATGTCCGCCAGGCGCTGTACGCGTCGAAGATCATCGCCTACTCGCAGGGCTTCGACGAGATCGTCGCGGGCGCCGAGCAGTACGGCTGGGACATCAAGAAGGGCGACATCGCCGCCATCTGGCGCGGCGGATGCATCATCCGGGCGCAGTTCCTCAACCGGATCACCGAGGCGTACGCCGAGGATCCCGGCCTGGTCGCGCTGCTGACCGCACCGTACTTCCGGGACGCCCTGGCACGCACGCAGGAGGCGTGGCGCCGGGTCGTGGTCGCGGCCGCGCGCGGTGGCATCCCCTCCCCCGCCTTCAGCTCGAGCCTCGCCTACTACGACGGCCTGCGCGCCGACCGGTTGCCCGCCGCCTTGGTTCAGGGCCAGCGCGACTTCTTCGGCGCGCACACCTACAAGCGGGTCGACAAGGACGGCGTGTTCCACACCCTCTGGTCGGGCGATCGCAGCGAGATCGAGACCGAGCCGTCGGGACACTGACGCGCCACCTGTCGAGCGCCGTGCGAGGCGTGCCGTCCGCGTCCTCGCGCGCTCAGCCGCCGGCGCCGACCTCGGCACGCCGCCCGGACCCCTCGGCAGGGACGGGCGGCGTGCGCACGAAGAACGCGGCGACGACGGCACCCAGCGACAGGATGCCTCCGACCGTGAAGGCGAGCGCGATGCCGGATGCCGTGGCATCCCGCACGGTCGAGCCCGCCTCCGCCAGCGTCGCGCTTCGCACCGACAGCACCGCCACGAACAGCGCCGTTCCCGCCGCACCCGCGACCTGCTGCACGGTTCCGATGATCGCGCTGCCGTGTGAGTAGAACCGCTCGGGAACCGCGCCCAGGCTGGCCGTGAACAGCGGCGTGAACAGGAACGCCAGACCGACGCTCAACACGATGTGCGCCGAGAGCAGGTACCACGGTGAGGTGTGCGCGCCGACGAGGACGAGCATCCAGAGCGCGGCGCTCATCGCCAGCGCGCCGGGCACGAGGAGCGTGCGGGCCCCGAAGCGGTCGTAGAGCCTGCCGACGACCGGTGCCAGAAGCCCCATGATCAGGCCGCCCGGAAGCAGCAGCAGGCCGATGGCGAGCGGTTCGAGGCCGAGCACCTGCTGCATGAAGATCGGCAGCAGGATCAAGGTGCCGAGCAGGGCCGCCATGCTGACGGCCATCAGGACGATCGCCACCGAGAACGTCGACGAGCCGAACGTCCGCAGATCAAGCAGCGCCCGGTCGCGCCGTTGCAGCGCGAGCTGGCGGACGACGAACCCGATGAGCGCCGCGCCGCCCACCACGAACGCCACCACCATCGGCGCCGCGCCAACGCCCGAGGTCGCCTCGTCGGTCGCACCGATCTGACTCAGGCCGTACACCACGCCGCCGAAGCCGAACACCGAGAGCACCACCGAGAGGACGTCGATCGGCACCTGTGCCGGCGTGGACACGTTCCGCACCCGCCACGCGCCGACCAGCAGCATGGCGAGGGAGATCGGCAGCACGAACCAGAAGATCCACCGCCAGGGCAGAGCGCTCAGGATGATGCCGGCGATGGTCGGTCCTATCGCGGGAGCGACAGAGATCACGATCGACACGTTCCCCATCGTTCGCCCGCGACGGCTCGGATCGACCAGGGTCATGATGGTGGTCATCAGGAGCGGCATCATGATCGCGGTGCCGGAGGCCTGCACGACCCTCGCCGCCAGCAGGACGCCGAACACGGGAGCGGTGGCGGCGATCGCGGTCCCGGCGCTGAAGAGCGACATCGCGGTGATGAACATGGTCCGGGTGCTGAAGCGCTGCAGCAGGATGCCCGTGACCGGGATCACCACAGCGAGTGTGAGCATGAACGCGGTCGTCAGCCACTGGCCCGCGCGGGCGTCCACGTGGAAGTCGCGCATGATGTCCGTGATCGCCACCGACATGATCGTCTCGTTCAGGATGACCACGAACGTCGCGACGAGCAGGAGCCACAGCACTCGGCCTTCGCGGGCGTCGGAATCGAGAGGCGTGTCGACGGCCGCGGACTGTCGGGTCATCGGGCCAGCGTAGCGAGCGGGTGTGACATCCGCGTGTCGCACGGCAGCGGGAGCGGCCGGCGCTAGCGCGAGAGCGCCTCCGACGCCGCGTCCGGAACCGTGAGGTCCCGGCCGCGTGCGCGCAGGATCCCCCAGCCGACGAGCCCGGCGGCGATGACGGTGAGCGCGAGGCCTCCGATCGTGACGCCGCTCTGGAACTGCGCCCGCTGGCTCGCATCCCAGTCGGAGGCGACGATGCTCCCGGCGAACAGGGCGGCGAGGATGGTTCCGGCGACCGCCACGCCCACGCCGTTCGCCACCTCGGTCGCCGTGTCGGTGAGCGCCGCGCCGATCGTGGTGCGGTTCGACGGCAGACCGCGCAGCACGTTCGTCGCGGCGACGACGCCGACCACGCGCAGCCCGGCCGCCACGAGCGCGAGGGCGATCGCGACCCACACGTATCCGAGCTCGTTCAGGAGGCCGTACACGGCCAGCCCGGCGACCACGGTCACGGCGCTGATCCACGCGGCGCGCTCCAGGCCGACACGTCTCACGAACGGGTCGACGAGTGCGCCTCCGGCGATGAGCACGATGACCTGCGGCAGCATTCCCAGGGACGCCAGGGCGGGCGGCCATCCCCACTCCAGCTGCAGCTGCAGGGTGACCAGGTAGCTCAGCCCGGCGGTCGCGAGCCCGGCCGCCGCCTTGAAGGCCAGGCCGCTGGAGACCAGCGGGCGGGCGACGAGCCGCAGATCGATGAGCGGATGGCGCGCCGTGCGCTCGCGGATCACGAACAGCGTGCCGGCGAGCAGCGCCCCCGCTGCCGCCACCCACGGCTCCCAGGAACCGGTGCCCCCGTTCACGAACAGCGTGGGCGTGACGAGCGCGAGCGCGATGGTCGCCGTGCCCAGCAGGCCGCCGGGCACGTCGAGAGGATCGCGGTGGAGCTCTGCGGGGTCATCAGCTCCGATGCCGAGCCGTATCCCCGCGATCGCGAGCACGGCGACGGGCACGTTCACCAGCAGCAGCACCTGCCACGGCGCGATCGCGAGCACGAGCCCGCCCGCAGTCGGGCCGACGGCGAGACCGACGAGGCCGACGGTCGAGATGAGGGTGATCGCTCGAACGCGCAGCCCGTCGTCGGCGAAGAGGCGGAACGCGAGCGCCATCGATCCCGGGGTGGTCATGGCGGCTGCGACGCCCATGGCCGCCCGCACCGCGACCAGTTCCTGCGCGCTCGTGACGAACGCCGTCGACAGGCTCGCAAGGCCCAGCAGCACCAGTCCGAAGAGCATGACGCGTCGCCGTCCGAAGCGGTCCGCGACCGCTCCGAACACGAGCATCAGCCCGCCGAAGACGATCGCGTAGGAGCTGGTGACCCACTGCAGCTGGGTGGTGGACGCGTGCAGGTCACGCCCGATCGTGGGCAGCGCGACGCCCAGGATCGAGTTGTCCAGCATCTCGAACAGGAACACCGCTGAGAGGCCGGCCAACGCGATCCACGCCTCCCGGAGCGTCGCGGGCCGCCGGGCCGTCGCGGCGGGCGCATTGGTCGGATCGCCGGGGCGTGCGCTCATGTGCGGTTCCTTTCATTCACGCGATACGAACACCGTTCGTCATTACGAACACTGTTCTATATCGGAACAGCGTTCGTGTCAAGTGGTAGGGTGGGGCCGTGACGAGCGGACGGGCGGGCACAGGCTCAGGGGGCGATGACGACTGGGCGGCCCGGATCGCCGCCCTCGAGAACCCCCGGCACGCCGGTCGCGGACGAAAGGACCCCATCACCCTCGATCGGATCGTCGAGGCGGCGCTCGCGATCGTGGCGGAGGAGGGATTCGAGGCGCTCACGATGCGACGCGTCGCCGGCCAGCTGCGGACGGGACCCGCCTCCCTGTACGCCCATGTGCACAACAAGTCGGAGCTCGATGACCTGCTGATCGGGCGACTGTGCGCGCAGGTGAGACTGCCCGAGCCCGACCCCGCCCGCTGGCGTGACCAGATCAGAGACGTCTGCGCTCAGCTGCGCGACCGGTTCCTGAGCTACCCGGGCATCTCGCGCGCGGCGCTGGCCGCCGCTCCGCGCAGCATCGACACCCTGGCGATCAACGAGGGCATGCTCGCGATCCTGGTGACTGGAGGCGTGCCCGCGCAGTCGGCGGCGTGGGCGATCGACGCCGCGTATCTCTACGTCTGCGCCTACTGCCTCGAGGCGTCCTACCGACGCGAGCCCGGATCGGGACGCGACGACCGGGTCCTGCGCGCGGACGAGATGGCCGCCCGGCTGAGGATGCTTCCGGCGAGCCGGTTCCCCCACACGGTGGCGCACGCCAGCGAGCTGGCTGCCGGCGGGGGCCATGAGCGGTTCGACTTCACGTTGGGCGCGCTCTTCCGCGGACTCGGCGCGACGGCGTCCTAGGCGGCGCCGTCGAACATCGAGGTGACGGAGCCGTCCTCGAAGACCTCGTGGATGGCACGCGCCAGCAACGGCGCGATCGGCAGGATCGTGAGCGCGGGGAACCGCTTCTCCTCCGGCACGGGCACGGTGTCGGTGACGACGACCTCGTCGATCGAGTCGTCCTGCAGGCGCCGCGGTGCAGGATCGCTGAAGATCGGGTGCGTCGCCGCGACGATCACGCGCTCGGCCCCGGCCGCCTTGAGCGCCTGCGCCGCCTTGACGATCGTGCCGCCGGTGTCGATCATGTCGTCGACGAGCAGGCACACCCGACCGCGCACACGCCCGACGATCTCGTTCACCGTGACCTGGTTGGCGACCTTCGGGTCGCGGCGCTTGTGGATGATCGCGAGCGGGGCCCCCAGACTGTCCGACCACTGGTCGGCCACGCGGACCCGCCCGGTGTCCGGGGAGACCACAGTGAGCTTCTCCCTGTCCTCCGGCGACAGGGTCTGCGTGAAGTACTGCAGCAGCACCGGCTTGGCGAACAGGTGGTCGACGGGACCGTCGAAGAATCCCTGGATCTGCGCAGCGTGCAGGTCGACGCTCATCACCCGGTCGGCCCCGGCCGTGTGCAGCAGATCCGCGACCAGGCGAGCGCTGATCGGCTCGCGGCCGCGCCCCTTCTTGTCCTGACGCGAGTACGGATAGTACGGCGCAACGACGGTGATGCGCTTGGCCGACGCCCGCTTGGCGGCATCCAGCATGATCAGCAGCTCCATGAGCCACTCGTTGACCGGGGGGCCGAAGGACTGCACCAGGAACACGTCGCATCCGCGGATCGAGACCTCGAAGCGGGTGAGGATCTCCCCCGACGCGAACGTGCGGTACTCCGTCGGCACCAGCTCGGTCCCGAGCGCCTCGGCGACCTCGCGCGCGAGCGCCTGGTGCGATCTGCCCGAGGCGACCACCAGACGCTTCTTGGTCTTCGCGACGATCCCGGGGGCTATGCCGCGTTCGCGATCGAGATCAACCGTCTTGTCTTTGCGAGCCATCGTCCGCTTCCTGTGCGGACCGGGCCCGCCGCGCCACCTCGGCGGCCGCCGTGCCCGGTCGGTTCTTCTCGACCCACCCCTCGATGTTGCGCTGCGGGGCGACGCTCAATGCGAGTGCTACGGCCGGGACGTCCTTGCGGATGACGGCGCCGGCTCCGGTCTTCGCGCCGTCTCCGATCCTAACGGGAGCCACGAACACGTTGTGCGCCCCGGTGTGCACCTCGTCGCCGATCTGGGTGCGGTGCTTGGTCAGATCGTCGTAGTTCGCCGCGATCGCGCCCGCGCCGAGGTTCACGCCACGACCGATGGTCGTGTCGCCCACGTAGCTGAGGTGCGGCACCTTGCTCCCGGGGCCGATGCGGGAGTTCTTCGTCTCGACGAACGTGCCGATCTTGCCGTCCTCGTCGAGCACGGTGCCCGGCCGCAGGTATGCGAAGGGGCCGACGGACGCCCGCGCGCCGATCACGGCGAGCGTCGCGTCCGCCCGCCTCACGGAGGCGCCCTCACCGACCTCGCAGTCGGTCAGCGTCGTGTCGGGGCCGATCACGGCATCCCTCGCCACGGTCGTGGCACCCTTGAGCTGTGTGCCGGGCAGGACGGTCACGTCGTTCGCCAGCGTCACGGTCAGGTCGATCCAGGTGGTCGCCGGATCGTGCACGGTGACGCCGTTCAGCTGCCAGCCGCGCACGATGAGGGCGTTCAGCCGCGCTGCGGCCTCGCTGAGCTGCGCGCGGTCGTTGATGCCCTCGACCTTCCAGGACTCGTCCACAGGCACCGCTGCCACCTCGCTCCCGGCACGACGCAGCAGTCCGATGACGTCGGTGAGGTACTTCTCGCCCTGGGCGTTGTCGGTGCTCAGGTTCGCGAGCTGGTCACGCAGCGCGTTCACCCCGAACACGTAGACGCCTGCGTTGATCTCGTCGATGGAGAGCTCGGCCGCCGTGGCGTCCTGGTGTTCCACGATGCGGTCGAGGGCGCCAGTTGGCGTGCGGACGATCCGGCCGTAGCCCGTCGCATCCGGGACGATGCTGCTCAGCACCGTGGCCGCCGCGCCGCTGTCGCGATGCCGCTCGACCAGCTCGCGGAGCGTGTCGGCGTCGAGCAGCGGGACGTCACCGTTGAGCACGAGCACGTCACCGGAGAAATCCGGCGGCAGATCGGCGACGGCCTGCTCCACGGCGCGACCGGTGCCGGGCACGTGATCCTGCTCGACGATCACGGCGGCAGGCAGGTGTGCGCTGATGACGTCGGCGACCTGGTCGCGCTCGTGCCGCACGACCGCCAGCACGACGGCCGGATTCAGCTCACGTGCGGTGGCCAGCACATGGCTGACGATGGGGACCCCCGCGAGGTGATGCAGCAGCTTCGGCGTCGCGGACTTCATGCGAGTGCCCTGCCCAGCGGCGAGCACGACGATGGCGAGGTTCGGATCGGTCACCGTAACAGTATTCCCGACCCGGATGTGCGCCGCGCGAGCTCCGCCGCCAGGACTCGAACCTGGACCTCACAGCTCCAAAGGCTGTCGTGCTGCCATTACACCACGGCGGATAGCGTCCTCCAGTCTGCCAGAGGGCCGCGATGCGCCGCGCTCCAGCCCCACCCCAGGCCGCCTCGTGCCGCCTCGCCCCAGCCCCGCCCTGCCCCGCCCTGCCCCGAGAAGCCGATTCGCGTCGGAACGGCCAGCCGGTTCCTGCGCGAACTGGCTTCTCGGGTGTGGGAGGGGACGGTGGGGGCGATGGGGACCCCGGGGGTGGGGACGGGGACGGGGGGATCCGGGGGTGGGGCGGGGGACGGGGGGATCCGGGGGTGGGGCGGCAGGGGCGGGGGCTCAGCCCACGGCCCTGCGCACCAGCTCCGCGATGCGCCCCTCGACCTCGGGCGTCAGCTCCGTCAGCGCGAACGACGTCGGCCACATCGCCCCGTCGTCCAGCCGGGCCTTGTCGTTGAAGCCCAGGGTCGAGTAGCGCGCCTTGAACTTGCCCGCCGGCTGGAAAAAGCAGATCGTGTCCTTGCCGATCGCATAGGCGGGCATTCCGTACCACGTCTTGGGCTGAAGCTCGGGGGCGGCCTCGCTGACGATCTCGTGCACGCGCTGCGCCATCGACCGGTCGGGCTCGTTCATGGCGGCGACCTTCTCCAGCAGGTCGCGCTCGCCGTCCTCCCTCGTCGTCGCACCACCGCGCTTGGCGGTCCTCTTCAGCTCCTCGGTGTACTCCTTCATCGCCTCGCGTTCCTCCGCGGTGAAGGTCGGCTTGCTGGACGTCGTCTTCTTGGCCTGTGCCATGGCGGTCGTTCCTTCCGGGATTCTCGATCCGATGGCCCTCGTGCTGAAAGGCCCGGGGCGCACGACCTCGTCGAGACCGCGATCCGCACCGGATGCCTCATCCTGTCGTCCCGGATGCTCGCTGCACCAGTCCCTCTGGGCCCGTTCTCCTCGATAATGGTGGGATGCCGGGGCACGCTGACGAAGTCGACCGCATCGTCGACGCCTGGGAGCGCGAGCGTCCCGATCTGGACTTCGCGCCACTCCAGGTGCTCTCCCGCGTCGACCGGCTCTCCAAGCACCTGGACCGTGCCCGCCGAGGAGCTTTCGGCCGCTCCGACCTGCAGCTCTGGGAGTTCGACGTGCTGTCGGCGCTGCGCCGAGCGGGCCCGCCGTTCCAGCTCAGTCCCAAGGCGCTGCTCACCCAGACGCTCGTGTCCAGCGGGACGATGACGAACCGCATCGACAGGCTGGTGGAACGCGGACTCGTGGAGCGGCAGACCGATCCGAACGACGGCCGGGGCATCCTGGTTCGCATGAGCCCGCAGGGGCTCACGCGTGTCGATGCCGCGATCACGCGTCTGGTCGACGCCGAGGCGGAGCTGCTTCGCACACTGGCACCGGGAGAGCAGACAAGGCTGTCCGCTCTGCTGCGCAAGCTCAGCCTGGACTTCGACTGATCGCCTGCCCGACCGCTCCGATGACGCCACGCGGGCACCGGGACGAGACACGGACGCACACGGTTCGCCAAGACACCGAAGGTAGCGTCGCACCGTGACCTTTGCCGATCCTGCCGACCCCGACACCGCGCACTTCGCACACTCGCAGCCGCTCCTGAGCGGGCGGACGCTGCAGCTGCTGGAGCAGGCTGACAACGCGACGCTGGCGGATCTCACCGCGTTGCGAAACGAGGTGTCCCGCTTCCTCATGCGGTATCGGTTCGGGGTCTCCGAGGTCGAGACGAAGCTGAGCATCCTGCGCGAGGAGTTCAATCTGACCGCCGGTTACAACCCGATCGAGAGCATCTCCTGCCGCGTCAAGACCATGGAGGGGGTGCTCGAGAAGGCGGCGCGCAAAGGGGTCGACCTCGACCTCGCCGCCATCAAGGACTCGCTCCACGACATCGCCGGGGTGCGGGTGATCTGCAGCTTCGTCAGCGACGTGTACCACATCGTGGATCTCCTCACCTCGCAGGACGACATCACCGTGCTGCAGGTCAAGGACTACATCGCGGCCCCGAAGCCGAACGGGTACCGCAGCCTGCACGTGATCCTCGAGGTGCCCGTCTTCCTCTCCAGCGGTCCGGAGCCGGTGCGCGTCGAGGTGCAGCTCCGCACGATCGCCATGGACTTCTGGGCGAGCCTGGAGCACAAGACCTACTACAAGTACGACGCGCAGGTTCCGCAGCACCTCCTCGACGGGCTCACCGAGGCCGCCGAGACCGCGGCGAGCCTGGACGCGACGATGGAGCGGCTGCACCACGAGGTGCGCGGGCACCGGTCGTCGACCGACGTCGCGATCTGACCCCTGCAGCGTCGGCCGCGTCAGGCGACGGCCGGCTGGCGCATCCGCTCTCGCGAGGCCTCGGCCAGCACCCCGAGCAGCGCCTCCGTGTCGTCCCAGCCGATGCAGGCATCCGTGATGCTCTGGCCGTAGACCAGCCCGGCGCGGCCCGAGGCGGTGAGCGCCTGGCTGCCCGGCACGAGAAAGCTCTCGGCCATCACGCCCGCGATCGGATCGCCCGCACGCACCTGTTCGGCGAGACGGCGCAGCACGGACGCCTGCCGCACGTGATCCTTGCCGCTGTTGCCATGGCTGGCGTCCACGACCACCCGAGGCGCGAGCCCGGCTCGCGCCAGCAGGGCGGCAGCCTCCGCAACGCTCGCGGAGTCGTAGTTGGGTGCTCCGCGTCCACCGCGCAGGATGAGGTGGCCGGCGTCGTTGCCGCCGGTGGACACCAGCGCGGCCCGGCCGTCGTCGTCCACGCCGAGGAAGACGTGCCGTTGCGCCGCGACGGTGCAGCCGTCGACCGCCACCTGCACGTCGCCGTCGGTCGCGTTCTTGAAGCCGATCGGCATGGACAGCCCGCTGGCGAGCTGCCGATGGATCTGGCTCTCGGTGGTGCGGGCGCCGATGGCTCCCCAGCTGACGGCATCCGCGATGTACTGCGGGCTTGTGGGCTCCAGGAACTCGCAGCCGACCGGCAGCCCCAGCTCCAGGATGTCGACCAGCAGCCGACGGGCGCTTCGCAGGCCCTCCGCGACGCGATGCGTGCCGTCCAGGTGCGGGTCGTTGATGAGGCCCTTCCAGCCTCCGGTGGAGCGCGGCTTCTCGAAGTACACGCGCATCACCACGAGGAGGTCGTCGCCTCGATCACGGGAGACGGCGGCGAGGCGTCGCGCGTACTCGAGCGCGGCATCCCGGTCGTGGACCGAGCACGGGCCGACGACGACGAGCAGCCTCGGGTCGTCTCCGCGCAGCACGGCGTCGATCTCCCTCCGGCTGGCGGCGACCAGTTCGGCGG
Source organism: Actinomycetales bacterium (assembly GCA_015655415.1). Lineage (GTDB taxonomy): Bacteria > Actinomycetota > Actinomycetes > Actinomycetales > Microbacteriaceae > Humibacter. Next base: position 89,409 of record JAATFB010000020.1, on the reverse strand, counting down.
CGCGTGCTCCGAGCGGCAGCTCGGCCCGGACCTCGGCGGGCGTCGGCAACGCCTGGATCGACGTCACGCGCGTGTTGGACGTGCCCGGCGCGGCCGGGTACTGGCTGTTCATCGGAGGGTCCTCCCGATCTCGGCGAGAGGCCCAAGCCAACCCGCCGGTTAAAGGCGAAAGGCAGGATCTCGCGATCCTGCCCGTTGGCTGAAGGAGAAGGCGCGGTCAGTGTGCTCCGACCGTCGGCTCCTCCAGAGCCAACGTGCCGTTCGCATACCAGCGGGTCTCCATGGAGGCGAGGCTAGCACCGGCGGCCACGGTGCGCCAAGACCGCAGGGAACCGGTCGGCGAGACTGTCGCGTCGCACGCGTCTGCGCGCTCTCGCCGGCCCGTGTCGGTAGTTTGATCCGATGCCTTGTCACTTGACCCACGCCGCGGACTTCGGCGCTCTGGCGGACTCGGGCTGGCCGGCCCTGGAGCGGCTGCGGGTCCCAGACGGGTCGGCCGCCTCCGGATGGATGGCGCGCTTCTCCGGTGGCGTCACGCGCCGCGCGAACTCGGTCCGTCCGCTTCATCCGGTCGGCGACGTGGACGCGGCGATCCGACTCGTCGAGCGCCTCTACCGCGAGCCCGGGCTTGCTCCGCAGTTCCAGCTGTCCGACCGGGATGCCGCCCTGCGGGACACGCTTCAGGCCCGTGGCTACGTCGCAAGCGACGAGACGCTCGTCATGGCCGCGCCCGCCCGCACCGTGGTGGCGGAGGCGGCTGTCGACGGCACGTCGGCGGGGATGGCCGTCTCGCCGGACGAGGACTGGCTCCGAGCGTGGTGGGAGGTCGACGGCCGTGGCGGAGCGGCCGAACGGATGATCGCTCACCGCATCCTCGAGGGTGCACCGGCGCTGTACGCCACGGTCCGGGACTCCCGCGGCCCGGCGTCCGTCGGCCGGCTCGCGCTCGTGGACCACGCAGGCACCACCTGGGGCGGACTCCACGCCCTGGCGACACGAGCGGATGCGCGCGGCAGGGGACACGCCACCGCCGCGATCGCCGCGCTGGTCAGGGCCGGTGTCGCCCGGGGTGCTGGGGCGGTCTGGCTTCAGGTGCTGGCATCGAACGACACGGCACGGCGCCTGTACGACGGCCTGGGCTTCCGGCCGGTTGCGGCCTATCGATATCTCACGACCCCGCACTGACGCCGGGACCGCCGCGAGGCCGGCGCGGATGACCGCGATCGCCTGCGATTAGAGTGATCGGATGCGCGATGCCACCGATCCGGGCGGGGGCGCGGCGGCGTTCCGCAGCGGGTCTGATGGCCCCGGCCCGGACGAGGGGGCGTCGATCTGGCGCAACCCGTCGTACGTGCGGCTGTGGCTGGGCGAGACGCTGGCCCAGGCGGGCGAGCAGATCGGCACGTTCGCTATCCCTGTGCTGGCCGTGCTGGTGCTCGACGCGACCGCGAGGGAGGTCGGACTGCTCAGCGCGGCGGAGACGCTGGCGTTCCTCGTGATCGGCCTGCCCGTCGGCGCCTGGGTGGACCGGATGCGCAAGCGACGCGTCATGATGACGGCCGATGTCGTGCGGGCGCTCACGCTGGCATCTGTTCCGCTGCTGTGGTGGCTGGGGGTGCTGCAGATCTGGCACCTGTACGTCGTGGGCGCCCTGGTGGGCGGGGCCACGGTGTTCTTCGACGTCACCTATCAGAGCTACGTGCCGCGGATAGCCCGACCGCGCCAGGTGACCTCCGCCAACGCGGGGCTCGAGACCAGTGCGCAGGTCGCCCGGGTGGGCGGCCCCGCGGCATCCGGCGGTCTGCTGGCGATCATCCCGCCTCCGCTCGTGGTCCTGGCGACCGCGATCGGCTACCTGTGCTCGTTCGGCTTCGTCGCATCGATCCGGGATGCCGAGCCGCGCCACGAGAAGACCTCCCACGACTCGCTGGCGCGCGAGATCGGGGAGGGCCTGCGATTCGTGTTCGGCGACCGGCTGCTGCGACGCATCGTGGTGATGACGGCGGCCTCGAACCTCTGCGAGGGACTGGTCACCACGCTGCTGTCGATCTTCGTGCTGCGGCGGCTGGGTCTCTCCCCCGCCGTGTACGGCATCGTGGGTGCCGTCGGCGCGATCGGCGGCATCCTCGGCGCCGTCACGGCGCCCGCGCTGTCCAGGCGGATCGGCGAGGGGACCGTGATCGTGGTGGCGGCGCTGGTCGCGGCGGTCGCCGTGTTCCTGATCCCGGCCACCACGCTGGCTCCCGAGTTCGCCGTGGCGCTGCTCATCGTCGGCGAGGCGTTCTTCATGTGCGCCGTCGTCGTCTACAACATCGCCCAGCTCTCGTTCCGGCAGCGCATCTGCCCGCCGCCCCTGCTGGGGCGCATGAACGCGTCCATCCGGTTCGTCGTGTGGGGCGTCATCCCGATCGGCGGAGTCGTCTCCGGGGTGCTCGGCGGCTGGATCGGCGTCGTCCCCACGATGTGGGTCGGCTGCGTGCTCGGGCTGCTCGTGTGCGCGATCGTCGTGTTCTCGCCGCTGACGAGGATGCGCCGGCTTCCCGATGCCGTCGCGCCGTCCGCGCGCGAAGCACCGGAGCCGACGTGAGCGGACCCGAGAACCACGTCGCCGGCGCTGGCGGGGGCATCCGCACCATCGGCATCCTCGGTGCCGGAAAGCTCGGCACCGTGCTGGCGCGACTGGCCGTTGCCGCGGGCTACCGCGTGCTGATCGCCGGATCCGGCGATCCAGCAAGGATCGCGCTGATCGTGCAGGTCCTGGTGCCGGGGGCCGAGGCCGTGACGGCCGAAGAGGCGGCGCGGCGCGCGGATGCCGTGATCCTCGCGCTCCCGCTCGGCAAGCACCGCTCGCTGCCCGTCGACGCTCTGGCGGGAAAGCTGGTGATCGACGCGATGAACTACTGGTGGGAGGTCGACGGCATGCGCGAGGACCTCGACGACCCCCGAACCTCGACCAGCGAGATCGTGCAGCGCTTCCTGCCGCAGTCACGCGTGGTCAAGGCGTTCAACCACGTCGGGTACCACGACCTCGAGGATGAGGCGAAGCCCCGGGGGGCCGCCGACCGCACGGCGATCGCGATAGCGGGCGACCGCGAGGACGACGTGAACGCCGTGGCCGCCGTGGTGGACGCACTGGGGTTCGATCCGGTCGTGGCCGGCCCCCTCGCCGAGGGCGTCCGCATGGAGCCCAACTCGGAGCTCTTCGGCGCGGTCGTCGACGCGGACCGAGTGCGCAGCCTGCTGGCGAGCTTCCCCGATTCCGCCCGAGGACGGGTCGTGGCCCGGGCCAGGGCCGAGCGCCGCGTCTGATCACCGGCGCGGCGTCGGTTCATCCGACCCAAGCCCCGGCCCCATCGCGCGGACGACCACGTCTCCCCCGGGACGAATCCGATGGACCGGCACGGCGGCGGTCGCCCTGACACCGATGCCGGCACGAACCTCGCCCTGACGTTCGGTGCAGAGTCCGACTCGGGCGTCGAGGTCGGGTCAGCCCACGGCCTCGGCGTGATCGGACGTCTGGTGCATCTGCGCGAAGGCCGCTTCGGCCGCCGCCTCGACATGCGCCCGTGCCGCGGCGAACGCCTCCGCAGCACGACCCGAGACGGCGAGCTCGGTGATGTTCCGGATCTCGGCAAGGCTGCGATCGAGGCGGCCCGGCTCCGACAGAGACATGCCGCGCAGGATCTGGACCCTGCTGTGCAGGCCCAGCACCGTCGTCCGGATGATCTCATTGTGCGCCCCCGTGAGCAGTGCGTCGTAATAGACGTCCTTCGCCTCCAGCCACCGCTGCACGCTGCCGGTCTCGAACGCGTCCGCGACGAGATCGCAGGACCTCCGGAGAGCGTCCCGCTCCTCAGGCGTCGCGCGCTCGGCGAAACGCTCGGCGGCCAGCGCCTCCAGCGCCGCGCGCACATCGAACAGGGCGGCGGCGTCCTCGTAACTGAGCACGGTCACCACCGGGCCCCGGTTGGGGACGATGGTGACCAGCCCTTCGGCTTCGAGGTGTCGCAGCGCCTCGCGCACCACCGTGCGGCTCACGCCGTACTTCTCACAGAGGACGCGTTCCACGAGTCGTTCGCCGGGCTTGTGCTCACCGGATGCGATCGCGGCGCGCAGCTCTCCCATCAGCTCGTGCCTGAGCGGGGCAGCGACGCGTGTGATCCGCGACGAAGCCCCCTGGCCACTCGATACCATGGATGTCATCGCTCTCAACCCCCTTTTGCGACCGGCGCCGGCGGCCGGTCGGCCGCGCCGTACGCCATCCGTCACACGATAATACGAAGAACGCCCGCGACTCGGCGAGTTGGGCCGCGCGCTGAGCGAGTTCCCGACATCGTCGACCTGCCCAGGACGCGCGGCCGTGGCAAGGTCCGTGATCGTGTGCACAGGAGCGGGGCCGCATGGCCCGGCTCCTCAAGAAGGCCGGTCAGTCGATGTCGTCGCGACTCCACGGAAGGGGTGGAGCGGCAGGCCCGGGTCGCCCCAGCTCGCGGCGAGCAGCACGCTCCCCTCGTCGGACGAGGTGATGACGAGGCCGCCGAGCCCGTCGAAGGCGATGTTCGTGTAGTGGCTGTCCTCCCCGGGCGAGTACTCGTCGACGAGCTCGCCCGCCTCACTGTAGGTCTGGATGGTGCCGGGGCGAGAACGATCCAGGACTATGGCGCCCACCACCAACCGGCCCCGAGAGTCGAAGGCGATGCCGTCCGGGCTCCCGCCCTGCACCTGGATCGCCACACGTGGCTCGGAGAGCGTCCCGCCTCTCACCTCGGCGGCATAGATCCGCTGGTCGTAGGTCGAAGCCAGGTACAGCCGGTCATCCGGGCCGAAGGCTATGCCGTTGCAGAACCATGGCATCGAAAGCAGCAGCTCGGCTGCCCCGGTCTCGGGGTGGATCCGCCACACCCGACCGTCGCGGATGTGAGGGGACCGCGTCGGATCCGTGACGTACAGCAGTCCGTCGGGGCCGAAGCACAGGTCGTTGGGGGAGATCGGATCTGTGGCGAGCCACTGCACCGAGCCGTCCGGCTGGACACGCTGCACCCCTCCGATCGAGCTCGGCGGCCACGCCGGCCCCTCCGCCGCCCAGCGTCCCCCGTTCTGGGCGACGTAGAGCACGCCGTCCCGATCGACGGTCGCCGCGTTCGCACCCCTTCCGACATCGGCGATCGGCTCGGCGCCTCCGTCTCGGAACACCCGGAAGACCGCCCCGAGAGTGATGGAGGTCACGGCGAAGTCGCCATCGTGGAGGACGACGGGGCCTTCGGTGAAGCCCAGCCCCTGGGCCAGCACGCGCAGCCCACGATCATCCCCGCCTGCGCCCCGGACCTTGGGCTCCGACACCGCATCACTCGTCATGGGGACTCCTTTCGAGCCGTTTCTTGCGTCATCGCGGGATATGGCCCCGAGGGTCGTCGCTTTCGGGATCTCTGCCGCGTTGCCCTCATCGCAACGCTAGCTGGACCGATGGGACCCGAGCCAGGCGCCTGCTGCGCTCATGAGCACGGCAGCAGAGGTGGCGAGGACCACCAGCCACGGCTGACCGCCGCCCAGCCCGACAAGCGCCGTGCCGAGGAACGGGGCCGTGCCACCGAGCACGGACGTCGAGATCTCGCGCGTGAGCCCGAGACCCGAGTAGCGGTATTGAACGTCGAACAGCTTGGGCAGCAGCAGACCGTGAGCCGGTGCCAGGATGCTCCAGATGAACACCATGCCCACGACCCCGCCGACCACCACGAGGACGGGGATCCGCGTGTTCATGAGGAGGAAGAACGGCACCGAAAATGCCAGGGCCAGCATCGCGCCGACGATCATGGTCTTGACGGCACCTAGCTTGTCAGCAATCCATCCCGCGATGATGCAGGTGACCGTCGAGACGCCGGTCATGAAGAGCAGCGTCGTGAGGCTGAGCTGCGATGACAGCTTCAGGGTGTTGACGATGTAGCTGACCCCGAAGACGCTCACGAGGTAGTTCGTGTAGCCGATCGCCGCCGGAGCCAGCAACGCTGCCCAGAACGCGCGCGGATCATGACGATACACCTCGGCGATCGGGACCTTCGGCCGCTGCACCTTGTTCTCCTTCTGCGCCTTCACGTAGGCCTGGTACTCGTCCGAGTCCTGGAGGCGAGAGCGGACCACCAGGCCGATGACGACGAAGAGCACGCTCGCGAGGAACGGGATGCGCCAGCCCCAGGAAACCATGCCGTCATGGGGGATGGCGCCGTTGAGGATGGCGAAGAGGCCGGCGCCCACGAAGGGTCCGAAGGCAGAGGCCGCCGAGGTGAACGACAGGAGGAAGCCGCGCCTGTTCTCCGGTGAGCTCTCAGACACGTAGGCGAGAGAGCCGGCGAACTCCGCCCCGGCCCCGAATCCCTGGACGAGGCGCAGGAACACCAGCAGGATCGGTGCCCAGATCCCGATCTGGGCGTGGGTCGGCAGCAGTCCCATGAGGAAGGTCGCCGATCCCATGAGCACGATCGTGAGCACGAGCACGGGCTTGCGCCCCCAGATGTCCCCGAGGTTGCCGAGAACGATGCCGCCGATCGGCCGTACCGCGAAGCCCACCGCGAAGGTGGCGAAGGCCGAGAGCGTGGCGACGAAGGCATCTCCTGTGAAGAACAGCGGACCGAGATAGAGAGCGGACGCCGTTCCGAACAGTCCGTAGTCGAACCACTCCAGGAAGGTGCCCACGCCGCCCGCGAGGCCGTTGCGCCACGCGGTCTGCGGCGAGTGCTGTACCGGAAGGGGGAGCCCCGCGACTGGTGCTTCGATGGTCGTTGACACCGTCTGAGTCCTTTCGTCATTGAAAGTGGTGCGCCTCGCCGGGTCGGCATTTGGGCCACGGGCCGCCGTCGCCTCGTGCTGGCGACGGCGACCCTCCGTGGCGGGAGTTCGGGCTACAGCGTCGCACCGTCCATGTACTGCTATTAGAGCATTATCGTAATACCGTCTGTCAACATTCCGGTATGGCACTTTCATGGTCGGCGAGCCGACGAGCATCCGGCGCGACACGCGCGTGCCGGAACGGCACTAGCTCACCAACGAGGCACAGCAACCGAGAGCGGAGGGACGCTCCTCGACCGAGTGAACGGTCTGAGCGCCGAGCTCTCCGTCAGGTCGGGTGCGCGCGATGAGGCATCTCGATCCGCGATCCGCACGCGCGCGAGCCGCCGACATTCACGCGAGCGGTTTCCCTGCCCGCGGCGCCATCACTCCCATAGCGCAGACAGGTCCAGCCACCGCTCTTCGAGAGCCGAAGCCTCGTCGTCAAGAGCGGTGATCTTCGCCATCTCGGTGCCGAGGAGTTGGTAGTCGGCCTGGTCGAGGTCGGCGAGTTTCGCGCGGGCATCGGCGGCCTGCTGTTGCAGCTTCTCGATGCGGCGTTCGACCGAAGCGAGCTCCTTCTCAGCGGCGCGCAGTTCGGCACCGGAGAGCACGGAAGATGGCTTCTGATCTGGAGTTTTCGCCGGTGATGCGGGCGCGGCATCCGACGCGGCCCGCAGCTTCAGATACTCGTCCACTCCGCCGGGCAAGTGGCGAAGCCGCCCGTCGAGGATCGCGTACTGCTGGTCCGTGACGCGCTCAAGGAAATACCGGTCGTGCGAGACCACCAGGAGCGTTCCCGGCCACGAGTCCAGCAGGTCCTCCATCGCCGCCAGCATGTCGGTGTCCAGGTCATTGGTCGGTTCGTCCAGGATCAGGACATTGGGCTGGTCGAGCAGCACGAGCAGCAGCTGCAGCCGACGTTTCTGACCGCCGGAGAGGTCCTTCACCGGGGTCGACAACTGGGCGGAGGAGAATCCGAGACGCTCCAACAGCTGTGACGGGGTGAGTTCCTGCGCCTTCGAACCCACGCCGACCGTGTAATTCGTGCGCAGCCGTGCCAGCACTGCTCGCACCGGCTCGTCGAGGTGTTCGGCGAGCTCGTCGAGGCGCTGGCTGAGCACCGCGACGCGCACTGACGCGCCGCGCTTCACGCGCCCCGAGACAGGGGTCACGCTCCCGGCGACGAGCCCGAGGAGGGTCGACTTCCCCGCCCCGTTGACGCCGAGGATGCCGGTGCGCTCGCCCGGCGCGATCCGCCACTCCACGTCGCGCAGCACGGATCTGCCCTCGTATCCGACCGAGACGTCGAGCAGGTCCACCACGTCCTTGCCGAGCCGGGAGACGGCGAGAGACTGGAGCCGCGCTCTGTCGCGGATCTCGGGCACATCCTCGATGAGCTGATTGGCCGCATCGATGCGGAACTTGGGCTTGCTGGTGCGGGCCGGCGCGCCGCGGCGCAGCCACGCGAGCTCCTTTCTGACCAGATTCCGGCGACGTGCCTCGGTGGCGACCGCCTGCCGGTCGCGCTCCGCGCGCTGAAGGATGTACGCCGCGTATCCGCCCTCGAAGGACTCGACGGTGCCGTCGTGCACCTCCCACGTGGCCGTACACACCTCGTCGAGGATCCATCGATCGTGGGTGACCATCAGCAGACCACCGGCGTTCGTCGCCCAGCGACGCTTGAGGTGACCGGCAAGCCAGCTGATCGCCTCCACGTCGAGATGGTTGGTCGGCTCGTCCAGCATGACCACGTCCCAGTCGCCGACCAGCAGACGCGCGAGCGCGACCCGCCGGCGCTGGCCGCCGGAGAGCATGCCGACCGGCGCATGCCAGTCCAGATCGGAGAGCAGCCCGGCGATCACGTCACGGATGCCGGCGTCTCCCGCCCACTCGTGCTCGGCGGCGTCACCGACGACCGTCCGCTCCACGGTCAGCGCGTCCTCGAGCCTGTCGGCCTGATCGAGCACGCCCACCCGCACGCCGCCGCGTCTGGTGACGCGCCCGGAGTCGGGCTCGATCCGACCCGACAGCATGCCGAGCAGGCTCGACTTGCCGTCACCGTTGCGGCCGACGATGCCGATGCGGTCGCCCTCGTTCACGCCCATGGAGACGGAGCCGAAGACCACCTTGGTCGGATACTCGAGATGCAGGGCCTCGGCCCCGAGAAGATGTGCCATGTCGTCTCAAGGCTAGGCGAGAGTCCCACCCGCTCGGGGCCACCCTACGCCCCCCGTGCGGGCATGGCCCGAGCCGCGCGCTCAGCGACGCAACGCCCGGCGTGCCAGCGCGTTGCCGGCGAACTGGCCGAGCTGCACCAGCACGATGATCACCGCCACGGTGATGTAGACGATCGGCCAGTTGTAGCGCTGCACGCCGTACGTGATGGCGAAGTCCCCCAGGCCTCCGCCACCGATCAGGCCGGCCTGCGCCGACATGTCGACGAGCCCCACGAAGACGAACGAATAGCCCAGGATCAGCGGCCCGATGCCCTCCGGGATGAGGACGGTGAGGATGATGCGCACCGGGGGCGCGCCCATCGCCCTGGCCGCCTCGATCACGCCGGGATCGACCGCCACCAGGTTCTGCTCCACGATGCGCGCCACGGCGAACGCCGCGGCCAGCGAGATGCCGAACGACGCCGCGCCGACGCCGATCGTGGTGTGCACGACGGCGAGCGTCAGCGGCGTGATGGCGGCGAGGAAGATGACGAACGGGATGGGGCGCACGATGTTGACGATGACGTTCAGCACCAGGTGCACCGGCCGGTTCGGCAGCAGCGCACCCTCTCTGGTCACGCACAGCCCGACGCCGATCACCAGGCCCAGGACCCCGGCGACGACGAGCGAGACGAACACCATGATGAGCGTCTGCCCGATCGCGGCCCAGAAGGTGGGCAGATTGGCGATGAACTCGTCCATCAGCCCTCTCCCCCCGCCCGGGTCGAGCCATGCCCCGGCGATGCCACGACCCCGGCACCGGGCTCCCCGGTCTCCTCGAACGCCTCGATGCCCTGCGCCGCCAGGTCGGCCAGCGCGGCGTCGACGGCGGCGTCCGCTCCGCGCAGCTCGTAGGTGAGCGCACCGACCGAACGGTTCTGCAGCTCGCTGATGCCGCCGAACACCACTTCGTTCTCGACCCCGCGGGAGGCGAACGCACGGGTCACGGCCGCCGTGAAGCCGCGGCCGTCCTGTACCCGGACGGTCACCAGACGGCCGGCGTGCGACTCCCGCAGCCGCGCGATCGTCTGCGGCGAGGGACGATCCCTGAGCACGGTCCGCACGAAGCGCGCAGCGGCCGGTGTGCGGGGGCGGGAGAACACGTCGTAGAGCTCGCCGTGCTCCACGATGCGTCCCGCGTCCATCACCGCGACCCGGTCGGCGATCGAGCGGATCGCCTCCATCTCGTGCGTGATCACGACGATCGTCACTCCGAGCTCCCGGTTCACGCGCTTCAGCAGGGCCAGCACGTCGGCGGTGGTCTCCGGGTCGAGGGCGCTGGTCGCCTCGTCGGCGAGCAGCAGCGGCGGGTCGACCGCGAGCGCCCGCGCGATGCCGACCCTTTGCTTCTGCCCGCCCGAGAGCTGTTCCGGATAGCTGTGCGCCCTCTCCAGCAGTCCCACGAAGTCCAGCAGCCGGGCGACCCTGCGGTCGCGCTCGGGCTGGCGGACGCCGGCCAGGGCGAGCGGGTAGGCGACGTTGCCCGCCACGGTGCGGGAGCGGAGCAGGTTGAACTGCTGGAAGATCATGCCGATCTCCCGGCGAACCCGGCGCAGCTCCTTCTCGGACAACGCCGTCAGCTCGTCGTCGCCCACGAAGACCCTGCCGGAGGTCGGACGCTCCAGCGCATTGATCAGCCGCACGAGCGTCGACTTGCCCGCTCCGGAGTATCCGATCACGCCGAGGATCTCCCCGCGCCTCACCTCGAGGGACACGTCATCCACGGCCGTGACGGCGCCGCTCGGCGCCGGGAACGTCTTGGAGACGTTCAGCAGGCGCACGAGCGGCGCGGTCGAGCCGGCGGATGCCTCACGCGGCGCAGTCGCCGCGCTCACCTGTTCTGCGCGGCCTTCGCGTCGGCCTCGACCTTCTTCAGGCTGGACTGCAGCTCCTTCGCGCTCACGTCGCGGAACACCGCGGTGCCGCCGTTCGCCTCCTGCACCTGCTTCTCGACCGTGGGGTCGTGGTACAGCGCGGCCAGCTTCAGGTAGAGCGGCTTGCCGGCGTCGGCCTTGCGGGCCACGAACACGTTCACGTAGGGCGCCGCGCTCGAGCTGGCCGGGTCGTCCTTGTAGATCGCGTCGCTGGTGGGGATCTTCGCGGCGGTCGCGTAGTTGTTGTTGATGATCGCGGCATCCACCGAACCGGTCTGCAGCGCCTGAGCGGTCTGCGAGGCGTCGATGGTGGTGATCTGGACCTTGGACGATGTGACGTCGCTGGTGGTCGAGAACGCGGTCCCCCCGTCCTTCAGGTCCACCAGGCCGGCGGACTTCAAGACGAGCAGGCCGCGGGCCTCGTTGATGGCGTCGTTCGGGATCGCCACCTTCGCGTTCGCCGGGAGCTCGGAGACCTTCTTGTACTTCAACGAGTACAACGGCAGCGGATACACCGCGGTCGACCCGATCGGCTGGAGGTCGTCGTGGTTCGTAACGTTGTAGTTGGCCAGGAACTGGATGTGCTGGAACTCGTTGAGATCGGTCTGCCCCTGGCTGAGGGCCGGATTCGGCTTGCTGTAGTCGCTGAAGTTCACCAGCTTCACCGTGACGTTCAGCTTCTTCTTCGCCAACGCGGAGAACGTGCGCCAGTACGGCTGGGCGGCATCCGTCACGCCGATCGACACCGTCACCGGCTTGGCGGTGGCGGCACCCGCGCTGGAGGACGCCTTGGGCGCCGCGATGTTGACGATGACGATCACCGCGGCCACGATCACCACCACCGCGGCGATGGCGATGCCGGTGATCAGGCCGGTTCGGGACTTCTTCTTCGTCGGCAGCTGGGGCTCGGACGGGTTCGTGCCGGGCGGCTGCGGATCGTTCGTGGACATGCTGTGCCTCTGTCGTGGTAGGGATCGTCGGTTGCGCCGCCCGCGTCGTGTGCGGAAGCGGCTCGAGCTCGACACCCACATTGTCAAAGCACACGGCATCCGCGTCGCCGCTTTGCGAAGTGTGACTTCACGGCGCGTAACGGCGCCTGCGGATCGCTCAGCGGTTCGCCGCCGACCGCTCCCGCAGGGCATAGCCGCACGCGAGCACGGCGGCGAGCACCGCGAGGCCGGCGACCAGCGCCACCGTCGCATCCCACCCCGACGCGGCGTAGAGGAGCCCGCCGCACCAGCCGACCACGCTCGACCCGAGGTAGTAGAAGAGATTGTACAGCGACGCCGCCTGGGCCCGTCCCACACTCGCCCGGGTGCCCACCCATCCGGATGCGATGGCGTGCGCGCCGAAGAACCCCGCGGTGAAGACAACGAGGCCCACGATAACCCAGAGGATCGAGTCGGCCAGGGTGAGGAGAACGCCTACCACCATGATCGCGATGGAGACGACCAGCACCCGGGTGCGGCCGAGCCGGCGTGCCGCCCCGCCCGCCTGCCGGGACGAGTACGTGCCCGCCAGGTAGGCGAGGAACAGCAGCGAGACCGCGAACGGGTCGAGACCGAAGGGCGCTCGCTCCAGCCGGAACGCCAGGTAGTTGTAGACCGTGACGAAGCCGCCCATGAGCAGGAAGGCCTGCGCGAACAGCACGAGCATCCCGGCCGAGCGCAGGTTGGCCAACGCGGCTCTCGCCACCCACGCCGGCGTGGCCCGCGACCGCCTGCTTCCGCGTGGCGCCGGCGTGATGAGCACGAAGCCGACCGTGGCGGCCGCACACATCACGATCACGGCGCCGACGCCCGCCCGCCAGCCGAGGAGCTCGGCGAAGGGCGCGGCGAGGATGCGCCCGGCGAGCCCGCCGACCGTGGTGCCCGACACGTAGGTGGCCGCGGCGACCGCGGTGTGCGCGGGTCGGATCTCCTCGTGCAGGTAGGTGATAGCCAGGGCCGGCACGCCGCCGAGGGACAGGCCCTGCAACACGCGCAGCACCAGGATGCCCTCGAACGTCGGCCACACCGCGCCGACCGCACCGAGGAGCACGGCGGCGGCCAGTGCCACGCGCATGGCGGGCAGGCATCCGATCCGACCGGCCAGCCACGACCACGGCAGCACGCCGACCGCGAGCCCGACCGTCGTCGCCGAGATGAGCAGTGCCGACTGGGCTGCGGTGACGTGCAGGTCGCGTGCGACGATCGGAAGTATTCCCTGCGGGGAATACAGCTGCGCGAACGTGGCCACCCCCGCGAAGCCGAGTGCGACGAGGATGCGCCTGTATTCCGCCGTGCCGCGTTCGTGTCCCTGCCAGGCAGGTCCCGTCGCGGTGCCGCTCACGGTCTCAGGCGGCAGGGACCACGCGCGCGCCGTGCACGGGCGCGGAGACCCGCACGGCACGCAGCTGCGCCGCACTGAGCGCGATCTGCAGATCGATCGCCGACTCACGGTCCTCCGCGAGGAACGCCACGGTGGGCCCGGAGCCGGAGACCAGACCGGCGAGCGCACCGCTGCGCTCGCCCAGCTCGAGCACCTCGGCGAGCTCGTCTGAGAGGTGGATCGCCGGCGCCTGCAGGTCGTTCGCCAGGTGCTCGGAAAGCAGCGCGGGGTCGCCCGCGCGTAGTGCCTGCAGCAACTCGGTGCTCACCGTGGGACGCTCCTGCAGGGGCCCGAGCTCCCCGGCATGCCGCTCACGGTGCGCGTCGAGCTCGCGGTACACGGCCGGTGTGGAGAGCTCCCCACGAGGCAGGACCAGCACCCAGTCGAAGCGCCCCCGAGTGAGCACCGGGCTGAGCTCGTCGCCACGTCCCAGGCCGATCGCAGTGCCGCCGGCGAGCGCGAACGGAACATCCGCTCCCAGTCGCGCCGCGAGCTCGTGCATGCGCTCGCGTGACAGCCGGCACTCCCACAGCGCGTCGCAGGCGACGAGGGTGGCCGCGGCGTCCGCCGACCCGCCGCCCATTCCTCCCGCGATCGGCACGTTCTTCTCGATCTCGATGCGCGCGCCGCCGTCGACCCCCGCGGCTTCGGCGATCAGTCGGGCCGCCCGGATCGCGATGTTCCGCTCGTCGGTCGGCAGGCCCGAACAGTCGATCGGGCCGCTGAAGCTCACCGAGAAGTCGTCTGCGCGCCACACCCGCACGTCCTCGTAGAGCGAGACCGCCTGATACACCGTCGCGACCTGGTGGTATCCGTCGTCGCCGACCGCACCGACCCCGAGATAGAGGTTCACCTTTCCCGGGGCACGGGCGTGCACGGGCGGGCCGAGGCTTGCGACGGTCATGTCTACCAACCTACGGGGTCGGGTGCGGGCAGCGGCGCGCGAGCTCGACGAACTGGTCCGGCGTGAGCTCCTCCCCGCGGGCGGTCGGGGAGAGACCGGCGGCCTCGATCGCCGCGGACGCGGATGCGGAGTCGCCGAACACGCCGGCCAGCGACTGCCGCAGCATCTTGCGCCGTTGCCCGAACGCGGCGTCCACGATCCCGAACACGCGACGCCGCAACGCCTCGTCGCCCGGATGCCCGTGCCGCTGGAACCCGACGAGGATCGAGTCCACATTGGGCACCGGCCAGAAGACGTGGCGCGACACCTGACCGGCGGTACGCCACGTCGCGTACCACGCCGCCTTGACGCTGGGGGCTCCGTACGCCTTCGATCCGGGGCCCGCGGCGAGTCGCTGCCCGACCTCGGCCTGGACCATGACCACGCCGGAGGCCACGGACGGCAACGCCGCGAGCAGGTGCAGCAGCACGGGAACGGAGACGTTGTACGGCAGGTTCGCCACCAGTCGGGTCGGGGCGACGGGCGAGGATTCGAGGGTCAGGGCATCCTGATGCACCACGCTCAGCCGACCTGCCGCCTCGGGGGCGAGCTCGGAGACCGTGACCGGCAGCTGAGAGGCCAGGCGGCCATCGATCTCCACCGCCACGACCCACGCGCCGGCCTCCAGCAGTCCGAGGGTCAGCGAGCCGAGGCCTGGGCCGACCTCGAGGACGACGTCATCCGATCCGACGCCGGCGACGCGCACGATGCGTCGCACCGTGTTGGGATCGATGACGAAGTTCTGTCCGAGTCGCTTCGTCGGCGTCACGTCGAGCAGCTCCGCGAGGTCGCGGATGTGCCCGGGTCCCAGCAGCTGCACGCCGGCCTCCTGCCTTCGAGTCAGGCGATGATCCCGATCGGTTCCGTGGGCGGGGCCTGCACGGGCTCCGAGTCCCACCTGCCGTACACGAGCTCCGTGTTGGAGACCAGCTGAGCCGCCAGCACCGAGACGTCGGTGCCGATCGTCTCCGCCATCGTCCGCACCGTGTACGGGATGAGATAGGGCGCGTTCGGCCGGCCGCGGAACGGTGTGGGCGTCAGGTAAGGGGCGTCGGTCTCCACCAGCAGCAGCGCGCGCGGCACCACCTCGAGCGCGTCGCGCAGGTTCTGCGCGTTCCTGAACGTGACCGTCCCGGCGAACGACATGTACCAGCCGTTGTCGGCGCAGACCTCGGCGAGGTCGCGGCCACCGGAGAAGCAGTGGAAGACGACCCGCTCCGGCGCGCCCACGCGCTTCAGCGTGGCTATCACCTCGGCGTGCGCATCGCGGTCATGGATCTGAAGGGCGAGCCCGTGTCGCTTGGCCATCTCGATGTGCGCCTCGAACGACCGGAACTGCGCCGCCCGTCCGCCCTCGTCGGTGCGGAAGAAGTCGAGCCCCGTCTCGCCGATGGCGCGCACGCGGGGACGTCTCGCGAGGGCGTCGATCACGGCGAGGGCGTCGTCGAGGCCGCCCGCGGCCTCCAGGTGCGGCGCGTCGTTCGGGTGGATCGCGACGGCCGCCAGCATGCGCGGCTCGACGGCCGCCGTCTCCGCGGCCCAGATCGAGGACGCCACGTCGGTGCCCACCTGCACGATGCCGCGCACGCCCACGGAGGAAGCCCGGTCCAGGTGCTCGCGGT
Source organism: Actinomycetales bacterium (assembly GCA_015655415.1). Classification (GTDB taxonomy): domain Bacteria; phylum Actinomycetota; class Actinomycetes; order Actinomycetales; family Microbacteriaceae; genus Humibacter. The sequence goes on along the minus strand of JAATFB010000020.1, from coordinate 73,562 downwards.
AGTCGAGCGCGGGGCCGTCCTCGATGCGGCCGGGACGCGACGACGGATCGACGTGCGTGTGGTTGTCGTACACCGGCACCACCAGTGGTGTCGGAAGCGGCGGGTACGTCGGGTCGCTCGGCATCGTTCGGAGTCAGCTCGCGACCGCGGCGTCGATGCGGGGGAACAGCGCCTCCAGCTGCGACACCCGGACGCCCGCCGGAAGCTGCCCCCAGCGGGCCACGTCGCGCAGGGACTGCGCCGTGACGCCGCCGAGCGCCGCCTCGACCCCGAGCGCGGCCCACAGCCTGCTCGTGGCCTTCGGGATCACGGGCGACAACAGCACGGCGAGCGCGCGAAGCCCCTCCGCGGCGGTGTAGAGCACGGTCTGCAGCCGCTCGCGGTCCGCCTCGTCCTTGGCGAGCGCCCACGGCTCCTGTTCGGTGATGTACCCGTTGAGCTCGTCCACGACGGACCACACCGCGGCGAGCGCGTCGTGGATGGCGAACCTGTCGATCGCGGCGTGTGCCGCGCTCGCGGCGTCGGCGACGCTGCGCTGGACGGCGATCTCGGCCTCCGTCGACGCGGCCGTCGTCGGCGAGGGGACCACCCCATCGAAGTAGCGCTGCAGCATCGCGATCACGCGCGATGCGAGGTTGCCGAACCCGTTCGCCAGCTCGGCCTGGTAGCGGGCCGAAAGGTCCTCCCAGCTGAACGAGCCGTCCTGGCCGAAGCTGATCGCGCGCATGAAGTAGTAGCGGAACGCGTCCGACCCGAACGTGTCGGTGATCTGCGACGGGGCGATGCCGGTGAGCTTGGACTTGCTCATCTTCTCACCGCCGACGAGCAGCCAGCCGTGCCCGAAGACCTTGTGCGGCACCTCGAGTCCGGCGGCCATCAGCATCGCCGGCCAGATCACGGCGTGGAAGCGGGCGATGTCCTTGCCGACCAGGTGGTAGGCGGGCCAACGCCGCTCGAACAGCTCGCGGTCGGTGCCGTAGCCGACGGCGGTGGTGTAGTTCAGCAGCGCGTCGAACCAGACGTAGACGACGTGGGACGGATCCCAGGGCACCTTGATGCCCCAGTCGAAGCTCGAGCGCGAGATCGAGAGGTCTGAGAGGCCCTGGCGCACGAACTGCACGATCTCGTTGCGCACGCTCTCCGGCTGCACGAACTCGGGGCGCGACTCGTAGAGGTCGAGCAGCCGCTGCTGGAACGCGCTCATGCGGAAGAAGTAGTTCTTCTCTTTCAGGATCTCCACCGGCCGGGAATGGATGCTGCACACCAGCTGACCCTGGTACTCCCCGCTGAGCGGTTCGTCGAGCTCGTCGCGCTGCTTGTATTCCTCGCATCCGACGCAGTAGTAGCCCTCGTACTCACCCGCGTAGATGTGGCCCTCGTCGTAGAGCTTCTGCAGGAAGAGCGTGACGGCCACCTCGTGGCGCTCGTCGGTGGTGCGGATGAAGTCGTCGTTGGAGATGTCGACGGTCTCCAGGAGCGGCTTCCAGGCGGACGCCACCAGCCGGTCGGCCCATTCGCGCGGTTCCAGCCCGTTCGCGGTCGCCGTTCGCAGGATCTTCTGCCCGTGCTCGTCCGTGCCCGTCAGCAGCCAGGTGTCGTCGCCGGACTGGCGGTGCCAGCGCGCGAGCACGTCGGCGGCCACCTCCGTGTAGGCATGCCCGATGTGGGGAACATCATTCACGTAGAAAATGGGCGTGGTGATGTAGAAGGACGAGCCGTCGGACATGCGTTCCATCCTAATTGGCGAGCGGTGGCAGGCCGGGTCGCGTTACGGGGCACGCCCGGCCGATCGTGCCGGTCGTCGCGTCGATCCGGTCGTCCGCGGCTCCTCGCGCAGGGTGTCCCGCACCGCGACGAGGCCCTCCGACGGCATGAACCGCGCCTGAAGGGACGCGTGGGGGTCGTCCTGGTCGGCGGCACGCGCCCGCTCGCCTGACGCGCTGGGCGTCGGGCGCTCAGTCGGGTCCGGGGTCAAGGGTCTCCTCCAGGTAGTCGATGGTGGTCGCGCGCGCCGTCGCCAGCCATTCCGCGGTCGCCACCGCGGTGTCGGGCGGGGTGCCCGGCGCCCAGGCCAGGCGCGGCCCGACGGCCTCAGGGCGCGCCGTCCCGGCTATGGACGCCACGAGCTCGTCGCGTCCCATCCCCGCCTCGGCGAGGGCTGTGAGCTCCCCCTCGCTCACGCCGACGGGGAGCGGCCCGTTGCCGAGGTCGGTGCCGTAGAGCACCCGCACCCCTGCCGCGGCCAGGTGCCGCAGATTGTCGCGGGCGATCGCCGCCGGCGCGTCATCTCCCCCTCCCGCGTGGATGCCGAGGGTGGAGATGACGGCGGTGCCGGCGCGGGACATCCGTGCCACCAGCTGCGGATCGAGGCGCTCGCTGAACGGCGTGTGGGCGAGCACGTTGACGCCGGCGTCGAGGGCGCGGCGCGTCATCCCCTCCCCCTCGACGTGCGCCGCGACCGGCATGCCCTCGGCACGGGCGGCGGTGACGATCGCGGCCAGCAGCTCCGGCGACGGCACGGGACCCGCGACGCCGTTGAGAGCGACCTTGATGACGGAGGCCCCCATCGCCGCCTGCGTGCGCACCGCGGTCTCCGCCTCCGCCGGATCGGCCAGCTCCACGACGGCGGCATCCGGCGCCCACGGCCTTCCCTTCGGATAGCCGCCGACGCAGGTGAGGAACGCACCGGCGATGTGGATGGCCGGGAGCGTCGAGCCGGGGAAGGCGGCATCCCTGCGCAGCCGACCGGTGAGCGACGGGTCGCCACCGAGGTCGACCGCGTGCGTGATGCCGCCGCGCAGCAGGGCGTCGGGATCGATGAGCCCCAGATGCACGTGGTGGTCGGTCAGGCGCGGCAACAGGGTGCCGGGGACCTCGATGTCGGCGGGGGCGTCCGAGCGGATCGGCCGGAGCAGGCCGTCGACGAGCGTGAACGCGCTGCGGCCCCGGAACGTCCCGGCCCACGACGCCTCGAACACGACGACCTGTCCCTCGTCGATCACTCACGCTCCCCGTCCTGCGGGCCGGACCCGAGCTTCGCTCGGGACGAGCGGCTCGCGCGTCGCGAGCATCCCGCGGCGCACGTCGTGTTGCGATCGCCGAGTCGATCCGTCGTCACGGCCGGCTCGTCGGCCATTGCGCCTCCTCGCGTTCGACCTCCATTGTGCAATTGTTCATCGTCGGTGCATTGCCGCCCGCAGGCAAGGGCAGGCGGCAGACCGGCCGGTGCGCCGCGTCGGCTGTGCGTGCTCCGGCGCCGCGGTCGTCATCGGTCGAGCTCGAGACCCGCCTCGGGGTCTAGAAGGGGTCTAGAAGGGCGGCGGATCACTGTCGTAGCCGGTGGGGGTGCGAACACGGATCCCGCCGTGGGGCCGCGGGTCGAGGCGGATCCTCGTGACCGACTTGAGACGGTGGAGCCGCGGCTTCATCGGCAGCAGGTTGGCGACATCGGTGGTGCCCCCGTGCTGCCATTCGACCACGTGGTCGATCTCAGCGTGGGGCGCGATATAGGGTGCCGCATCCTCGTCGAGTCCGTATCGCAGGGTCAGCCAGGTCCGCTGGTCCGCGGTCGGCCGGTAACGCGTCCGATCCAGCGTGAGCCGCGCGCAGGGTCCACCGGGTCAGCGAGCACCTTGCGGAACGCCGGCGCGTCTCGTAGCGCGCGTGCCGCAGTCTTCGGCGGAAGCGGCCCGTAGCCGAGGAGCTCGGCGAACCGGCCGGCATCGTCGATCAGCACGAACGGGCGCACGCTCGACGCCGCCGTGGTCGTGTCCCCGGTCAACCAGGCGACCAGGAGATCGGCTTGGACCTGGTCCAGGGTTCGGTCCTCACCGGGCTGCTGCCGTACGCGACGGGCCGTGCCGGCGAGCCTCGCCTGGACGAGCGCCGCGTCCATCACCGGAAGGTAGGCGTTCAGCCACGCCATGCCGTCTTCGGCCGCCTCCACGCTCACCCGGCGTCGTGCCCGCGCCTCCTCGTGCCGTTCCGGCAGGGTGTCGACGCACAGCCGCTCCCGGATCAGACGGCAGCGGCGGGCGAACGCCCCCGGAGGAAGGCCCTCGGCGATGGCCGCCAGCTTCTCGTCGTACGCCACGGCGGCGGCCCGATCCGCCATGCCCACCGCCGCCTCCACCGCCGCCCGCACGTGCTGCGGGCCGATCCGCCCCGAGACGAAGAGCTCCCGCAGCCGCGGCAGCGAGGCGGCGAGCATCTCGCCCTGGAGGGCCATCGACCGCACCGTGTTCTCGCTCAGATGCAGCCGTTGCGCCAGGTCGAACGCCACCGATCGTTCCGCGAAGTCGACCTCCTCGAGATCGGGCACGTTCCGGGCCACGCCGACCGGGACGTAGATGCCAGGGCTCTCCCTCGCGATCTGGAATGCCTCGCGGATCGCGAACATCTGCCGAGCCGCCTGCTGGTTCGCCATCGTCTGCGACGCCACGGCATCGTCCAAGGCGAACCCGATGACCGTCTCCATCGAGGCGGGCGACGCCTTGCCGCCCGACCCGTCCGCCTCCGTGCGGTCGGCGCCGGGTCTCGCGGCGTCGACCCACTCCGCATCCGCCCAGGCGTCGAACCACTCCGCGTCGGCACAGGCGCCGAACGAGTCCGCGTCGAACGGGCACACGTCGGCGGCCATCCCGATCGTCGCGGCGGAATCGATCATGGCATCGAATCTACGCCCCACCACCGACACCGGGATTCGATGGTGTGTGCTCCCGGCTCAGCAATTCGGGCCCCGATCGCGGCCCGGCGACTCCCGGGCTCGGGTGCACGGCACGTTCCGGGCTCAGGCGCTCGGCACGGCCTCCAGCGTCATGAGCATCGCGTGCTCGGGATGCAGGCCCGGCATCGGAAGGCCTATGGTTTCCAGCACGCGCCCTGGCACGGTCACGCCCCCGTCGACGCGGGCACCCAGCCACGCCGGAAGCGTGCGGTCCGCGAGGGCGCGGGGATCCAGCGGCAGCCCCAGCGAGACGCGATAGTCGCGGTCGGCGTCCAGCCCGGCGAAGCGGAGCCTCCCCGGGCTCTCATCCGGCGACGTCGTCAGCCGGACGTAGGCGAACAGCGCGCGGGAGCGGTCGCCGGACACGGTTCCGTAGGCGGCGTCGGTGCCGTCGGGACGATCGATGCGCACGGCGCGCCCGGTGTGGATCAGAGCACGGTTGGCCTTGTAGAGCTCGATCGCCGCCCGAAGCTGTGCGCGTTCGAGCTCCGACAGGGCGCGCACGTCCCACTCGATGCCGAAGTGCCCGAAGAGCGCCGTGATCGCCCGGAACGACAGATCGTGCGTTCGGGCAGTGGTGTGCGAGGTCGCCGGCCCCACGTGCGAGCCGACCAGCTCCGGCGGCAGCACGAGACCGGTCCATCGCTGGATCGTCTGACGCTCCAGCGCGTCGTTGGTGTCGGAGGCCCAGACCCGGTCGGTGCGCTGCAGGATGCCGAGGTCGACCCGGGCTCCGCCCGACGAGCAGCTCTCGATCTCCACGCCCGGGTGGGCGGCCCGCAGCTCGTCGAGCATCCGGTACACCGCGAGCGTCTGCGCGTGCACAGACGCCCGCGACCCGCGATCGTCCGGGTGTCCGAGCTCCACCTGGTCGCGGTTCTGGTCCCACTTCAGGTAGTCGATCGGGTACTCGCTGAGCAGCGTGTCGAGGCGTTCGAAGACGAACGACCAGGCATCCGGGTTGACCAGGTCGAGCACCTGCTGATGCCGCCATGGCAGCGACAGCCTCCCGTGCGTCCCCGCCGGGCGGGCGATCCAGTCCGGATGCTCTCGAGCCAGGCGCGAGTCCTCGTTGATCATCTCCGGCTCGACCCAGAGCCCGAACTGCAGCCCGAGCCCCTTGACGTGATCCACCAGCGGGGTCAGGCCGTGCGGCCACACGTCGGGGTCCACGAACCAGTCCCCCAAGCCCCTCGTGTCGTCGCGCCGGCCGAGGAACCACCCGTCGTCGAGCACGAAGCGCTCCACGCCGAGCTCGGAGGCGACGTCCGCCAGACGTGTGAGCACGGCGAGGTCGTGGTCGAAGTACACCGCCTCCCACGTGTTCAGCACGACCGGCCGCGGCGAGGCCGGATGCCCGCCCCTGCCGCGCAGCCAGTCGTGGAAGCGGGCGCTCACGCCGTCCAGCCCGTCGTCCGAGTACGACGCGTAGGCGGTGGGCGCGGCGTAGGCCTCGCCCGGTGCGAGCGCGACCTCGCCTGAGCGCAGCAGCTCGCCGACGGCGAGGACAGTCTGCCCGTCCCCAGCGCGCTCGACGCGGCTGGTGTGGTCGCCGCTCCAGCCCAGATGCATGGCCCACACCTCACCGTGCCGCCAGCCGAACGCGGGCGTCCCGGCCGCGATGACAAGAGGCGAGTCGTGGCCGGTGCGGCCGTGCCTGCCGGTGCGCGTCCAGGTGCCCTGATCGATCCGGCGGCGCTGAGGATGCCGCTCCCTGGACCAGCGGCCCGTGAGGTCGAGCGACTCGGTCGCCTGGCCGGGGACCGGCAGCGTCACGTCCAACGCCGCGAGCGAATACGCCGCGCCGCCGGTGTTCGTGAGCGTCTGGTAGATCAACAGCAGGCCGGTGCGATGAAGCGTCAGCACGGCCTCGACGCGAAGGGCGGACGCCTCGTCCGCCAGCACCAGCCGCGCACGGTGCCCGTCCGCCACCTGCTCGAGCGAGGCGTCCTGCAGCACCAGTCTTGGCGAGAACGCACTGCCGTCGCGATCGCCGGCGATCCCGGGTGTTCCACGCCACGCGCGCGCCGGCTGCGGGATGAGCGAGACCGGGGCCGGATCGTCGAACGCCGAACGCGGAGCCGCGCCGACGAACAGTGCCGGGTCCGGTGCGACCTCGCCGAGGTCCGCGCCCCAGTGCACGACGCGAACGTCGGCGTCGCGCAGGTCGAGCAGCACGCTCACCCCGCCGCCCCGCAGATGCAGCAGGTCGTTCACGATGCCGCCTCGGACCGTGAGCGGCTCTCCTGGGCCGCGGCGACCCGCAGCTCGCCCGCGCGCGCCGCGAGCACCTCGCGGGCGTGCTGGCTCAGGCCGTCGTCGCTGATCACCACGGCGGCCTCGTCCAGCCCGGCGATGGTCGACATGCCCACGGTCCCCCACTTCGTGTGATCGGCGAGCACGACGACCCGTCGCGCCGCGGCGACGAACGCACGATCGGTCTCCGCCTCCAGCAGGTTCGGCGTCGTGAAGCCCTCCCGCTCGTCCATCCCGTGCACACCCAGGAACAGGTAGTCGAGGTGTAGCTGGCGCAGGGCGGAGATCGCGATGGGCCCGACCAGCGCATCCGACGGCGTCCGCTCGCCGCCAGTCAGGATGACGTGCCCCTGACCGGCGCCCGCCTTCGGGAACAGCGCGCTCGCCACCTGCACCGAGTTGGTGACCACCGTGCAGTCCAGCGTCGAGTTCGCCAGCAGCGACGCGAGCCGCCAGGTGGTCGTGCCGGCGCTGATGCCGATGGCGCTGCCGGGCCGGACGAGGGATGCCGCCTCCCGCGCGATCGCGAGCTTCTCCTGCTCCTCCCGCACGATCTTCGACTCGAACCCCGGCTCGTCGGTGCTCAGTCCGCCGCCTGGGAGGGTGGCGCCGCCGTGCACGCGCTCCAGCAGCCCGTTGGCGACCAGCACATCGATGTCCCGGCGCACCGTCATCTCGCTCACCGCGAACTGCGCGGCCAGCTCGGTGACGCGCACGGTGCCGCGCTCGCGGGCGCGGGCCACGATGGCGCTCTGACGCGCTGCTGCCAGCATCATGCGCTCAACCCTTGCTCGCGCCCAGCGTGAGCCCCGCGACGAACTGCCTCTGCAGCACCAGGTAGATGACCAGGGTCGGGATGACGGTGATGGTCGCCCCCGCCGCGAGCAGGTTGTAGTTGGAGAGGAACTGGCCCTGCAGGTTGTTGATGGCGGTGGTCACCGGCAGCCGGTCGCCGGACTGGATGAAGATCAGCGGCCAGAAGTAGTCGTTGTAGATGAAGATCACCTCGAGTGTGCCCAGCGCGGCCAGGGCGGGCCGGGTCAGCGGCAGGATGATGTTCCAATACTGCCGCCACACGCTCGCGCCGTCGACCCGGGCCGCCTCCGTGAGCTCGTGCGGGATCGCCTTCATGAAGTTGGAGAGCACGAACGTGCAGAATCCGATCTGGAAGGCGGTGTTCACCGCGATCACGCTCACGTAGGTGTTCAGCAGCGTGCCGGAGTCGCTGATGGAGTACGGCAGGTTCGTGTGCTTGAACAGCTCGAACAGCGGCGCGGCGAGCACCTGCGGCGGCAGCAGGTTGCCGGCCGTGAACATGATGAGCAGCGTGACGTTGAACCGCCAGCTGAACCTCGCCACGGCGAACGCCATCATCGAGGCGAAGAACAGCGTGAGCAGCACGGCCGGGACCGTGATGATCACCGAGTTGCCGAAGTAGGTGAGGAACCCGCCCTCCGTCCAGGCGTCGACGAAGTTCTGGAAGCCGAAGTGCCCGGCGATCGAGAAGTACCCGTACTTGTCGGTGTCCGCCTTCGGCCGCAGGGACGTGTAGATGGTCCAGACCAGCGGCAGCAGCCACAGCACCGCCATGACCGTGAGGAACAGCACGGTCCCCCAGCGCCGCTTCCCGCGTCGGCGCAGCGGGGTCGGATCGTGCGGGGGGATCCGCACCGACGTCGTCGTCGCGGTCATTCCTTCTCCCTCCGGAAGGTGCGGGCCAGATAGAACACGATCGGCACCAGCGAGATGATCAGCAGCACGACGGCGAGCGCGGACCCCACACCGATCACCTGCCCCTCGCCGACGAGGTTCTGGATGACGAGAACGCTCAGCAGCTCCAGCCCGTTCGTCCCCTTGTTGATGACATAGACGATGTCGAACGCGCGCAGCGACTCGATGATCGTGATGACGACGATGATGATGTTCGTCGGCTTCATGGCGGGGAACACGACTCTGAAGAAGGTCTGCCAGGTGTTCGCCCCGTCGAGCCATGCCGCCTCCTTCAGGCCCGGGTCCACGCTCTTCAGGCCCGCCAGGTAGAGGATCATGACGTAGCCGGCGTGCCGCCACGTGGCGGCGATCATCGCCGCCCACAGGTTGACACTCGGATTGCCGAGCCAGTCGATCGCGCGCGGCGTGCCCGCTGTTCCCAGGAGGAAGTTCAGCAGCCCGTTGTCCTGCGAGTAGAACAGCTGCCAGATGATCCCGATCAGCGCGAGCGACAGCATCACCGGGGCGAAGAAGATGCTCTGGTAGATGCGGCTGCCCTTGATGGCCTGATCCAGCAGCACCGCCAGGAGCAGTCCGAGGGGGGTGCCTATGACGCCGAGGAAGAGCAACCAGATGACGTTGTGCAGGACGGCGGGCCAGAACGGCGTGTAGTTCTGGAAGATGTACTGGTAGTTGCCCCAGCCGGCCCACTTCATGTCGCTGAAGTCGAGACCGTTCCACTGCACGAACGACAGGCCGATCGAGAACAGCGTGGGCAGCCAGACGAGGACGAGCTGGATCAGGGTGGGTATGCCCACCATGATCGAGAGCGTGACGACGTCTCTGCGGGTGAATTGGCGCAGCCGGCGCCGCTTCCGGACGGAGGGAGCTCCGCGCCCGGGAGCGGCCGCCCGCTGCGTGTCTGCAGTCGTGACCGCCATGACGAGAGGACCTCGCGGCTACTCGGCCGCGTACAGCGTCTTCGCCTGCGCCTCGATGTTGGCGAGGTCGATGGTGCCGTTCTTGATGAACGTCTGCATCGCCGGCTCGAGCACGTTGGAGGCCATCGCGGGAAGGGCGTCGCGGTCGAAGAACTGGCTGATCGACTTGGCGTCGGCGATGTACCCGGCAAGCTTCTTGGTGAAGGCGCTGTAGCCGGAGGTGTCGGCATCCTTCGCCGTCATGATGTTGGACTTGTCGACCGAGTAGTACGCCTCCTGGCCCGCCCCCGTGCCCATGAACTGCAGCAGGTCGCGAGCGGCCTGGTTCGAGCCGCCGCGCTTCGACAGCATCAGGCCGTCGATGGGCGCCTCGATCGCGTCCTGGCCCTCCGTCGCGATGGTCGGGAACGGGAAGAAGTCGATGTCGGCGAGCACCGTCGCGTCCGTGAACTGCTGGGTGATGAAGGCGCCGAGCAGCATCATGCCGGATTTCTTGTCGCCTAGCTTCTGCGCGGCGTCCTGCCAGGTGAGGCCGAGGGCGTCCGGGTCCTGATAGGGCAGCAGGATCTTCCACGTGTCGAAGACGTCCTGGACCTTCTTGGTGTTCCAGGACTCCTTGTGCGCACACAGGTCCATGTGGAACTGGTAGCCATTGGTGCGCATGTTGATGTAGTCGAAGGTGCCGCAGGCCGGCCAGGCGTCCTTGTCGGCGAACTCGATGGGGATGATGCCGTCGCTCTGCATCTGCTTGCAGAGCGCCTCGAGGTCGTCGAGGGTCTTCGGGACCTGATAGCCCTTCTCGGCCCAGAACGACTTGCGATAGAAGAACCCCCACGGGTAGTTGTAGTTCGGCACGAAGTACTTCTTGCCGTCCTCTCCCGTGGACGCCTTCGTGAGGCCCTCGCTGAAGTTGTGGCCGATCTTCTTCCAGACGTCGTCGACGTCGGCGACCAGCCCCTTCTTCGCGTAGTACTGCATGCGGTAGCCGGCGAACCACGTGAACGCGTCGTCCGGGCTGCCCTGAAGGTAGTTGTTGATCTTGTTCTGGAACGAGTTGTGGTCGACGGTGTTGACCCTGACCTTGTCGCCGGACTTCTTCTCGAAGGCCGCCACGAACGCGGCATACGCCTTCTTCGGCACGGGATCGGAGGCGTTGGACCCGAACGTGAGCGACTTGCCGCCTGAAGAGGATCCGCCGCCGCCCGATGTGCCGGTGCATGCCGCCAGCAGCGGCACCGCCCCCAACCCGAGCGCCCCGACTCCCACGCCCTTCAGCAGTGTGCGGCGGTCGATGCCCTGACCCCGGTTGAACTCTTGCATGTTGACTCCTTTGTAACGTGCAGAGGGTGTGCAACATCGCACAATGTCGATCATATTCGCCCGCTCGGCGCACTCAAGTAACGAATCGGCCACAGGCGACGGAACATCGCTGTTCGCCAGGGATGCGGGCAGCGACGACGGCACCGTGGGGACCTCGCCTCCTCGGAGGGGCCCGCCTCGGCGAGCATTCGCTCACGAAATCGCATAAATTCGCACACCGGTTCGTGCCGGCAGCGGCGGACCGCGGACGCGGCCGGCGACGGCGCGGGGCGGGGATCAGAAACCGCGGGCCTTGAGCGCCGCCTCGTAGAGCGAACGCCGCGAGTGGCCGGTCGAGGCGGCCACCGACGCGCAGGCGTCCCTGAGGCTCTCGGTCGCGGTGAGCAGAAGCACCTCCTGCACGGCCGCGTCGAAGCCCACGGTGCGCGGCTCGGCGCCGCCCACCACGACCACGACCTCACCGCGAACACCGGCGTCGGCCCACTCGGCTAGCTCGGCCGCGGTGCCGCGGCGCACCTCCTCGTGCAGCTTCGTGAGCTCGCGGCACACCACGACGCGGCGGGACGCGCCGAAGGCGTGGCCGATCGCGCGCAACGACTCCGCCAGCCGGTTCGGCGACTCGAAGAACACCATGGTGCGGCGCTCCTCGACCAGGGCCGCCAGCGCGGACGCCCGCTCCCCCGCCTTCCTGGGCAGGAACCCCTCGAACGCGAACCGGTCCGTCGGCAGCCCCGAGACGGCGAGCGCCGTCAGCACGGCGCTCGGCCCCGGGACGACCGTGACGGCGACGCCCGCCTCGATCGCCGCCGCGACCAGGTGGTAGCCGGGGTCGGAGACGGTGGGCATGCCGGCGTCCGAGAGCACGACGACGTCGCCGTCTCGCGCCAGCCCGACCAGCTCCGCCGACCGCTCGCGCTCGTTGTGGTCGTGCAGTGCGACCAGGCGGGGACGGTTGTCGACCCCGAGCCCGAGCAGCAGGCGCCGCGCCACCCTGGTGTCCTCGGCGGCCACCAGCCGCGCGCCCTCGAGAGTCTCGACGAGGCGGCGGGAGGCGTCGCCCAGGTTGCCGATGGGCGTCGCCGCGAGGATGATCACCTCCCCAGTCTCGCAGCCATAGCATTGCCGTCGTGACTGCCGATCGAGCGACGACGGGCCGCCACGGTGCGACCGCCGAACCGACCGGCTCACGCCTCGACCGATGGTTCGCCCGCGCGGTGAGCACGCCGGCCCGGTTGCGCTGGTACGCGTGGGGCCTTCCCGCGCTGGTCACCCTGATCGCGGCGGCGGCCCGGCTCTGGGCGCTCGGCGACCCGCACGCCCTGGTGTTCGACGAGACCTTCTACGTCAAGGACGCCTGGACCCTGATGCACAAGGGCTGGGAGGCGGCGTGGCCGGCGAACATCGATCAGCGGTTCGCCGATGGCGACGTGAACGCCTACACGAACGACCCCGCGTTCGTCGCGCACCCGCCGTTCGGCAAGTGGCTGATCGCCGCGGGACTGGCGGTCTTCGGCGCAGACAGCTCGTTCGGATGGCGCGTGTCGACGGCCGTCGTCGGCATCATGGCCGTCGTCCTGCTGATGCTGATCGCGAAGCGGTTGTTCCGCTCGACCCTGATCGCCTCACTCGCCGGTCTCCTCATGGCGATCGACGGCAACGCGATCGTGATGAGCCGCGTGGCGATCCTGGACAACTCCGTGATGTTCCTCGCGCTGGCCGCCTTCGGATGCCTGCTGCTGGACAGGTCGTGGCAGGAGCGTCGTCTGGCGGCATGGGTCGCCGCACGCTTTGCCCAGGGACGGCCTCTGGGGCCGGGGCCGTGGATGTGGTGGCGGCCGTGGCTGCTGGTGGCGGGCGTCCTGCTCGGGCTGGACGCCGGCGTGAAGTGGTCGGGCTTCTACTTCCTGGCGTTCTTCGCCGTCTACACGGTCGTGGTCGACCTGCTCGCGCGGCGCAGGGCCGGCGTGCCGTCCTGGCCGGCGGGCGGAATCCTCGCCGGCGGCGTCGTGTCCTTCGTGCTCCTGGTGCCGCTCGCGTTCGTCACCTACGTGGGCACGTGGACGGGCTGGCTCCTGAACCCAGGCGGCTACTACCGCGACTACGTGCAGACCACGGCCGGCGCGAAGTGGACCGGTCTGCTGTCCTGGGTGCCGAACTGGGCCCAGGACCTGTGGAAGTACCAGACGGAGATGTACGGGTACTCCATCAACCTGCACACCCCGCATCCGTATCAGTCCAACCCGCTGACGTGGCTGCTGATGCTGCGGCCGACGAGCATGTACTACGTCGGCACAAGGCACGGAGTCGACGGATGCACGGCCCCCGGCGGATGCTCGTCGGCCATCACCGAGCTCGGCAACCCGATCATCTGGTGGGCGGGGACGGCAGCGGTGATCTACATCGCCTACCGCCTCGTCCGCCACCGCGACTGGCGGCACGGGCTGATGCTGACCGGGCTCGCCGCGGGCTATCTGCCGTGGATGCTGTACGCCGGCCGCACCATCTTCACGTTCTACTCGATCGCGTTCGCGCCCTACCTCTATCTGGCCCTGGCGGCCGCGTTCGCGTTGATCGTGGGCGCCCCGTCCGACGCCGCCTACCGCCGCGCCCGCGGCCTCGGCCTGCTCGCCGTGTTCGTGATCGTGGCCGTCGCCGTCTCCGTCTTCTTCTACCCCATCTGGACGGGCATGCGCATCCCGTTCTGGTACTGGCAGCTGCACATGTGGATCCCCGACGTGACGACGGGGATCGGGACGATCGGCTGGATCTGACGTGCGGTGGCACGGCCCCGGATTGACGGCGTGTTACGCCCCCGCCCGTGAGGCCCGGGCACGCTCCGCTACGGTGGCGTGGTGGCAGACCGCGAATTCGGCTTTCGCACGCGTGCGATCCATGCCGGCAACATCCCCGATCGGGTCACCGGCGCCCGAGCCCTACCCATCTACCAGTCGAGCGCCTTCGTGTTCGACGACACGGCGGACGCCGCCGCCCGCTTCGCCCTGCAGAAGTACGGCAACATCTACTCCCGGTTGGCGAACCCCACGGTGGCCAGCTTCGAGGAGCGGGTGGCGAGCCTGGAGGGCGGGCTGGGGGCCGTCGCCACGGCATCCGGCCTGTCGGCGCAGTACATCACGTTCGCATCGCTGGCCGGCGCCGGCGACCACATCGTCGCATCGGCGAACCTCTACGGCGGCTCGATCACCCAGCTCGACGTGACGCTGCGCCGCTTCGGGGTGGAGACCACGTTCGTGCGCAGCTCCGATCCCGCCGACTACGCGAAGGCGATCACCGACACCACCAAGCTGCTCTTCGCCGAGACGATCGCCAATCCTTCCGGCGAGATCGCCGACATCGAGGGTCTGGCCGCGGTGGCGCACGACGCCGGCATCCCGCTCGTCATCGACTCCACCATCGCCACGCCCTACCTGAACCGGCCGATCGAGTGGGGCGCCGACGTGGTCGTGCACTCGGCCACCAAGTTCCTCGGCGGCCACGGCACCACCCTGGGCGGCGTGGTCGTGGAATCCGGCCGGTTCGACTGGCACAGCGAGCGCTTCCCTCTGTTCGGGCAGCCCGTGCCCAGCTACGGCGGTCTGCAGTGGTCGGGCAACTTCGGCGAGTACGCGTTCCTCACGCGGCTGCGCGCCGAGCAGCTGCGTGACATCGGGCCGGTGCTCGCCCCGCACTCGGCGTTCCTGCTCGCGCAGGGCGTGGAGACCCTGCCGTTCCGCATGCAGGCGCACGTCGACAACGCGCGTGAGGTCGCCAGGTGGCTGGAGGCCGATCCCCGCATCGATGCGGTGCACTGGGCCGGCCTCGAGTCGCATCCCCACTTCGAGCGGGCGAAGAAGTACCTCCCGCTGGGGCCCAGCTCCGTGTTCACATTCGAGGTGAAGGGGGGCCGGGCGGTGGGTCAGAGGCTCATCGAGTCGGTCAACCTGGCCAGCCACCTCGCCAACATCGGCGACGCGAAGACGCTGATCATCCATCCGGCCTCCACGACGCACGCCCAGCTGACCGAACAGCAGCTCGTCGACGCGGGCGTGCTGCCCGGCTCGGTCCGAGTGTCGGTGGGCGTCGAGGACCCGGAGGACATCATCTACGACCTCGACCAGGCTTTGGCCGAGGCCACGAAGGAGGCCTGATGAGCACCGCGACGGATGCCGACCGGAAAGCCCCCGAGCAGCCGGCCGGCGACGGGATCGAGCACGAGGACACGCTGGTGCAGCTTGCCAACGGCCTCAGCTGCGAGGTTCCCGCCGACTCCCCGCTGGCCCGGCTGCTGAGGTCGCAGCGCACCTGGGCAGGACCGGACGCGCGGCAACGGCAACGGCTGCTGCGCAACGCCCGGTCGGTGGCCATCGTGGGCGCCTCGCCCAACCCGGCGCGCTCCAGCTACTTCGTCGGAACGTACCTGCTGCAGTCCAGCGACTACCGGGTGTACTTCGTGAACCCGAACGCCGAGACCATCCTGGGCCAGCCCGCGTACGCCTCGCTCGCCGATCTGCCGGAGGTTCCCGACATCGTCGACGTGTTCCGGCGCGGCAGCGACATCCCCGCCGTCATCGACGAGGTGGTCGCCATCGGCGCGCCGACGATCTGGGTGCAGCTGGGCATCTGGAATCAGGATGCCGCCTACTACGGCGAGGAGAGGGGCCTCACCGTGGTGATGGATCGCTGCATCAAGATCGAGCACGCCCGGTTCCACGGCGGCCTGCACCTGCTCGGCTTCGACACCGGCGTCATCTCGGCCCGCACGACGGTGCGTTAGCCGAGCTCGACCCCAGCGAGCCGGCGCCGCACCCGGCGACCCTCCCTCCGCCCGTCGGTAGACTTGGCCCGGTGAGCCAGGCGAGCGTGCGCACCGCCACGTGCCGGGTGGCCGTGCTCGGACCCGTCACGGTGGAGTCCCCGGCAGGCGACGCCGTCGAGCCCGGCGGGGCGACCGCGAAGGCCCTCGTCGTGGCGCTGGCACTGGCCCGGCACCCGCTGTCGGTGCGGGGCATCGCCGACGACGTCTGGGAGGAGGCGCCGCCCCGCAACGAGCGGGCCGCCCTGCAGACGCTGGTCTCCCGCGTGCGATCCGTCGCGGCGGACGGGCTCATCGTCTCCACCCCGGGCGGGTACGCGCTCGGGATCGAGGCGGAACAGTGCGACCTCACGGCGGCGATGCGGCTGCGGGATGCGGCGCGGCAGTCCGCCGAACGCCGCGACTGGCGGGCCGCCCAGGACCAGGCATCGCGAGCGCTGGAGCTCTGGCGGGGCGAACCGGGCGCCGACCTCGGCGACACCGGGCTCGCCGAGCGGCTCGCCGCGACCGCTGCCGCCCTGCGCCGTGAGGCGACGCTGCTGCGCGCACGCGCACGAGTGGAGCTGGGCGATGCCCTCGGCGCGCTCGCCGACCTCGACGTGCTCGCCGAGACCGCGCCCCTGGACGAGTACGTCGAGCTGCTGAGACTGCGCGCGATCGCCTCCCAGGGCCGACGCAACGACGCCATCCGCGAGTTCGGCGACTTCAGCGCGCGCCTGCGCGACGTGCTCGGCACCGGCCCCTCCGCCGACCTCGTGGCGTTCAATGCCGAACTGCTGCGCGCGCCGGAGCAGGACATCGCGCCCGAGAGCGCGCTGCGGGTGGGCATCCGCACGGCGCCCAACGAGCTGCTGGGCCGCGACGCCGACATCGCCGCGCTCGAACAGGTCATGGCGGCCTCCCGCCTGACCACGGTGCTCGGTGCGGGCGGGCTGGGCAAGACGCGTCTCGCACAGGAGCTCGCGGCGCGCGCCGCGGAGCGGATGCCCGGGGTCGTCGTCGTCGAGCTCGCCAGCGTGCGCACCGGCGACGACGTGCCGCTGGCGATCGCGTCAACGCTCGGCATCCGCGAGCACACGGGCACACGACTCACGCTCAGCGATCCCAGCATGCGGGTGGACGTGCGCGGCCGCATCCTCGGCGCGCTCGGCGAACGCGAGACGCTGCTCGTGATGGACAACTGCGAACATCTCGTCGACGCGGCCGCGGAGTGGATCGCGGACATCCTCGCCTCGACCCGGAACGTGCGCGTGCTGGCCACGAGTCGTGCGCCGCTGATGATCGCCGCGGAACAGGTGTATCAGCTGGAACCGCTGTCCGCGAACGCCGCAGGCGGCGCGGAGCCGGGCCCCGCCGTGCGCCTGTTCGTGGACCGGGCACGCGCGGCCAGGCCGTCGGTCATGCTGCCCCTGCACGCCGTGGAACGGCTCTGCGAGAGGCTGGACGGTCTTCCCCTGGCCATCGAGCTGGCGGCCGCGCGAGTGCGCACCATGTCGGTCGAGGAGATCGAGCGGCGCATCGACAACCGGTTCGCGCTGCTGCGCGGCGGCGACCGTGCCGCGCCGGAGCGCCACCGCACACTGCTCGCGGTGATCGACTGGAGCTGGAACCTGCTGCGCGAGTCAGAGCAGCGCGCACTGCGGCGCCTTTCGCTGTTCGTCGACGGCTTCTGCGCCGACGCCGCGGCCGCCGTCGCCGATCCGCTCGACGACGTCGAAGCCGACCTGGAGGGCCTCGTGAACCAGTCCCTGCTGTCAGCGGCCGAGAGCGCGACGACGGGCCGGGTGCGCTACCGCATGCTGGAGACGGTGCGCGAGTTCGGCGATCGGCGGCTCGCCGAGGGCGGCGAGCGCGCGGAGGCGGCCGCGCGCATCCGTTCCTGGGCGGACGCCTTCTGCCGCAGCGCGCTGAAGACGACCTATGGCCCGGGGCAGATCGAGACCTTCCACCTCGTCGCCGAGGAGCAGGACAACCTCGTCGCCGCACTGCGCGACGCCATCGCCGCCGACGACCCCGCAACAGCCGCCTCGGTGTTCGCCGCGTTGGGCGCGCACTGGGCCATCCGCGGCGCGCACTCGGAGGTGCTGGGGCTCGCTGTCCCAGTGCTCGGCGCGCTGGCCGGCTATGAGCCGGATGAGGCGCATCGCGACGCGGCCATGGTCGCGCTCGGCCTGATCGGCATCGTCTCGATGCTCGACGACGAGCGCCGCGGACTCCGCGCGATCATCCGCGTGCGCAGGCTGCGAGCACGGGGCAAGCCGGTCAACCGCCAGATCGCGGCCATGATCGACGTGCTCACGATGATGCCCGACATGCCGGCGGCGCTCGCGAGGGTGGACGAGCTGCGGGCGAGCGACGATCCCGCCGTCGCATCGTTCGGCAACCTCATCTCCGCACAGATGGCGGAGAACGCGGGCGAGCTCGACGCCGGCCTGGCGTTCGCCGCCACCGCATACGCCAAGGCGGAGAAGGCGCAAGACGCCTGGACCGTCGGCACCGCCGCGCAGTGGATGGCGCAGTTCCACAGTGAGCGCGGCGACGCGGACGAGGCCGTCGCGTGGGCGGAGCGCGCCACGCCGAACCTCCAGCTGCTGCGGGCGGCGGAGGATCTGCGGCAGCTGGAGTGGATCACCGCGATCAACCGGGTCGCGCTCGGCCGCACCGACGAGGCGCGTCCCGTCTTCGAGCGGCTGACCCGATTGGACGGCGAGGCCGGAAGCATGGACTGGGAGGACCTGCG
Source organism: Actinomycetales bacterium (assembly GCA_015655415.1). Lineage (GTDB taxonomy): Bacteria > Actinomycetota > Actinomycetes > Actinomycetales > Microbacteriaceae > Humibacter. The sequence goes on along the minus strand of JAATFB010000020.1, from coordinate 55,059 downwards.
GGCCATCGGGTTCGCAGGTCTCGCGGAGGCCGCGGCCGCGGACGGCGACCCCGCCGAGGCGGAGCGGATGTACGCCCGCGCCGAGCGGGCATGGGGCGACCCGCCGCGCGGCCTGGCACCCTGGTACTGCAGCGCCGGCGCCGGCCTGCTGGCCTGCGCGGTACGGGCCGGTCACGTGAACGATCCGCGCAACGTGCTGGTGGCACGGCGGCTGCGCAGCCGCCTGCTGCGCGATTATCGCGTGCGGGCCGGCATGATCGATCGCCCCAACACCGGTGCCGCCGTGCTCGGGCTCGCCGTCTGGCTGCTCGCCCCGGGCCGGGAGCCCGCGACACCGGCCGAACGGGCGAAGGGGCTCGAACTGCTCGCGCTGGGGCGGGGCATGGGCGCCCGTCAGGACTTCCCGTCGCTGAGCTGGGACCTCGCCGCGGCCGAGGCCGCCCGCGAGCACCCCGGGCTCGACCTCGCGGGCGCCTGGGCCCGCGTCGAGACGCTCACGCTCGAGGCGCGCACCACCCTTCTGCACGAGCTCGTGGCATCGCTGCGGGAGACCGTGCGCAGGTAGGCGCGCCCGTCAGCCGGCAGCGGCGGAAGGCGCGGCGACGTCCGAGCGCAGGTTCGCGCCGCCGCGGTAGCGGGCGCCGTGGTGGCTCTCCGGAAGCCGTGCCCGCCCCTCGCCGAACAGCCGCTCGCGCAGCGTGCCGTGCCGGCCCTCGGCGGGCATCCTGCCCCGCCGACGCAGCTCGGGCACGACCAGCTCCGCGAAGTCCCGGGCCGTGTCGAACGTGTGGTACTGACGCAGGTTGATGCCGTCGAGCCCGTCGTCGTCGAGCCAGCGCTCGATCTCGTCAGCCACCGTCTTCGGATCCCCCACCACGAGGAACCGGTCGTCCCGGCTGTTCGCGATGGAGTCCAGCGCCTCGCCCACCGTCTTCGCCAACGGCAGGAACGGCACGCGCTCCGCCGGGAAGTCGGCGCGGCGCAGCGCCTCGGAGACCGTCATGTCGCGGGGGAACGCGGTCAGGTCCACCGGCAGGCCGCTGTGCGCGAGGATGCCGTCGAGACTCGCGTTCTGGCGATACAGCCGCCACTTGTCCCCGGCCTCCTCCTGGGTGCGGCCGACGATCACCCCCGCCATCGCGACGAACTTCACCGCGTCCCTGCCGCGCCCGTGCCGCTGCGCGGCGTCGCGCATCCCGTCGGCGTTGCGACGGAAGTCCGCGCTGGTCCGTCCGCCGGTGAACACCACCTCCGCGTGCTTGCCGGCGAACTCGATGCCGGCCGGCGAGCCGGTGGCCTGGAAGAGCACGGGCGTGCGCTGCGGCGACGGATGCACCAGGTGCGGCCCGGCGACCCGGTGCCGCTCCCCCACGTGGTCGATGTAGCGCACCTTCGTCGGATCGGTGAACACGCCCGCCTCGCGGTCCGCCACGACCGCGTCGTCGTCCCACGAACCCTCCCACAGCTTGTAGAGCACGTCCAGGTACTCGTCCGCGAGCCGGTAGCGGTCGTCGTGGGGGAGCTCCCCGTCCAGCCCGAAGTTGCGGGCGGCGTTCGGCAGGTAGGACGTGACGATGTTCCAGCCGATGCGCCCCTTCGTGAGGTGGTCGAGCGTCGACATGCGGCGCGCGAACGCGAACGGCGGCTCGTAGGTGGTGGAGAACGTGACGCCGAACCCGAGCCGGTCGGTCACTGCCGCCATCGCGGGGACGAGCAGCAGCGGGTCGAGATTCGGGCTCTGCAGCCCCTCGCGGAGCGCCGTCTCCGGCCCGCCGCGGAAGACGTCGTAGTGGCCGATCACATCGGCCAGGAAGATGCCGTCGAAACCGCCGTGCTCGGCCAGCCTGGCCAATTCGAGCCAGTAGTCCAGGTCGGCGAAGCGCTCACGGTTGTTGCCCGGCAGCCTCCAGAGTCCGTGCGTGATGTGGCTGACGCACGCCATCTCGAAGAGGTTGACGAAGAGCTGCTTGGGTTCGGGCATCCGAGGACCTTTCGTGACGCGGGCGAGGACATCCGCCGTTCCATCCTGCCCGTCATGACGGATGCCCGCGTGTGTGACCTCCCCATCCGGATGCCGCCGTCGCGCCAGGTGTCGAGGTCGCGCTCGCCGGGGGTCCGAGGTCGTCAGGCCTTGCGCATGTACGCGCGCACGGTCAGTGGTGCGAAGACCGCCACGATGACGGCGGCGCCCAGCAGCGAGACCCAGAAGTCTGCGCCGATCGTGCCGCTGTTGGCCAGGTCGCGCACCGCGGTGACCAGGTGCGAGATCGGGTTGACGTTCACGAACCACTGCAGCACCGCCGGGAGGCTCTTCACGGGCACATACGCGTTCGAGAGGAAGGTCAGCGGGAACAGCACCAGCATCGAGATGCCCTGAACGCTGGAGGCGGTTCGGGCGATCACGCCGAAGAACGCGAAGATCCAGCTGATCGCCCAGGAGCACGCGATCACCAGCAGGCCCGCGACGACGACGTGCCCGATGCCCCCCGCCGGGTGGTATCCGATCACCAGGCCCATCACGAACGTGAGGGTCGTGGCGATCGTGTACCGCACGGTATCGGCCAGCAGGGCCCCCGAGAGCGGGGCGATGCGGGCGATGGGCAGGGAGCGGAACCGGTCGAACACGCCCCTGTCCATGTCCTCCCGCAGCTGGGTGCCGGTGACGACCGAGGTGGTGATGACGGTCTGCACCAGGATGCCGGGGATGAGAAGCGGCAGGTAGTCCTGCACGTTCCCGGCGATGGCCCCGCCGAACAGGTAGGCGAACATCAGCGTGAAGATGATCGGCTGCACCGTCACGTCGACCAGCTGCTCGGGCGTGCGACGGATCTTGACGAGTCCGCGGTAGGCCATGGTGAAGGTGTTGCGCATCGTCTGGCCGAGGTTGGTGTGGTTCCTCAGCCGCCGCTCCGACGGCGGTGTGATGCGTTCGGGCGCGGGCACCCTGCTCGATGGCGCGACGGCGCTCATGCGTTCACCTTCTCCTTCTCGCCGGCGTCCGCGGCCGGCGCACTCTGATCGGCCGCGTCGTGGCCGGTGATGGTCAGGAACACCTCGTCGAGGCTGGGACGCTGCACGCTCATCTCTGTGAGGTGGATGCCGGCCTCGCGCAAGGTGATCAGCAGGTCGGTCACGCGGTCGGCATCGGTCATCGGCGCAGTGATCCGGCCCGCCTCGGGCGACAGCACTCCGCTCACGCCCAGCACCCGCTCGATCGCGCGCAGAGCGTCCTGGGTGTCGGCCGGGTCCTCGATCCGCAGCTGCAGCGACGAGGCGCCGACGGATGCCTTCAGCTCGTCGGCCGTGCCCTCCGCGACCACCCGGCCGCGATCGATCACCGCGATGCGGTCGGCGAGCTGGTCGGCCTCGTCGAGATACTGCGTCGTGAGGAGCACCGTGGAGCCGGTGGCGACCAGCTCGCGGATCGTGTCCCACATCTGTCCGCGGGTGCGGGGGTCGAGGCCGGTGGTCGGCTCGTCGAGGAAGATCAGCGGAGGCTGAGCGATGAGCGATGCCGCGAGGTCGAGCCGTCGGCGCATGCCGCCGGAGAACTTCTTCAGCGGCCGCTTGGCGGCATCCGTCAGCCCGAAGCGCTCGAGCAGCTCGGCGGCCTTGAGCTTCGACTCCGCGCGGCTCAGGCCGAGCAGCCGCGAGAAGATCACGAGGTTCTCGGTGGCCGACAGGGTCTCGTCGACCGAGGCGTACTGGCCCGTCACGCCGATGAGCTGGCGCACGATCTGCGCCTCCTTCATCACGTCGTGGCCGAAGATGCTGGCCGTGCCGGCGTCCGGCCTGAGGAGGGTGGCGAGCATGCTGATGGTCGTCGTCTTGCCCGCGCCGTTCGGCCCGAGCACGCCGTAGACCGTGCCGGGCCGCACGAGCAGATCGACACCGTCGACCGCCCGGTTGTTTCCGAACGCCTTGACGAGGCCGTGGGCCTCGATCGCCCAGTCGGCGCCGGATCGCGCGCCGGCGCCGTGGCGTGGTGTGTTCATGGGCGCTTCCTTCCGTGTCGCGTTCGACGCGAGATGCGTCGCAGCGAGCGTGTCCTGTCCTCTTCCGAGCCGCCCGCCGTGATCGGGGCGTCTCGTCGTGCGGAATCAGGATGAAGGCGGGCGCTTTCGCATCGCTTACGCGTCGCTTACAGCGCGCTCACGAGGCGTGGGTATCTTCGGTGCGCCTACACCGCAGACGCGAACCGCTTCGCCGCGAGCGCGCGCCCGTGCTCGACGGCGAGCGTCTCCGCCGCAGCCTTGATCTCGGCAGCCTGGTCGGCGAACTGGTCGAGCGCCGGGTTCACGCCGACGAGCGTGAACGGCCGCTGGACCACGAGCAGGTCGAGTCCCCAGACATCCTCGAACACGCGACGCAGCCAGGGGGTGGAGTGGTCCCAGCCCTCCTTGGGCGTGCCGGGGTTGTAGTTGCCGCCGAGCACCGTGACGAGCACGGCCGGCTTGCCGCGGAGCGCGCCGCCGCTGACGCGCTGATCGGAGTGCACGATGTCGTACCAGGTCTTCACGTGCGCGCCCACGCCCCAGTTGTAGAGGGGGACGGCGAGCAGCAGCGCCTCCGCGTCGAGCAGCTCGTCGGCGAGGCCCGTCGCAAGCGAGCGTGCCGCTGTCTGCTCGGGGCTGAGGTCGTCGTCGGCGATCCCGACGCTGGTGAGCGCGTCGCGCCAGGCGGCAGCGGGAAGCGGGTGCGTGCCGAGGTCGCGACGGGCGACGGAGGAGTCCGGATGCTCGGCGGACCACTCCGACTCGACGAGGTCTGCGAGCGCGCGGCTCTGCGACGTGGCGGGCGTGATGCTGGCATCGAGGCGGAAGAGCGACATGTATGACTCCAGGGAAACAAGCGACTAACAAAAACAAAGCTACTTCTGTGAGCGTAGCACCGTTACGATGGGGTCCATGTCCCAGCCGGAAGCCGAGGTCCACGAGTGCGACTCGGCGGTCACCCTCGCCTTCTCCGTGCTCGGAAAGCGGTGGAACGGCATGATCCTCGGCGTCCTCGGCTCCGGCAGCGCCTCCTTCGTCGCCCTCAGGAGGGCGGTCAGCGGCATCAGCGACACCGTGCTCTCCGATCGCCTCGTCGAGCTCGTCGAGCTCGGGCTGGTGCGGCGCGCCGTCGCGGAGGGCCCGCCCGTCACGGTCAGCTACGAGCTCACGCCTGCGGGAGCGGAGGTCGTGCCGACGATCGAGGAGCTCGGCGCCTGGGCGCGGCGCAACCTCACGCGCTGACGACGGGAGGCGCGCACGGGCGAAGCCGCCGCGGGCCCACGCGGATCGGCGCTACAGCCGGCCGACCTCGGTCACCGTCAGCACCGCCGCGCCGGCGGCGTCGGAGGCGTCCAGGTCGACCTCTGCCACGATCCCCCAGTCGTGGTCGCCTGCCGGGTCGGCGAGGATCTGCCGCACGCGCCAGATGCGGGCCGCGCTCGGGCCGGCATCGGTCTCGTCGACCACGAGCATCGCCGAGCCGCGCGCATCGGCGTCGGTGCCGATCGAGTCGTGCTCGGCGTAGTACGCGTCGAGGGCGCGCTCCCAGCCGTCCCTTCCGAAGGCCGGGTCGAGCTCGGCCAGCTTGTCGGGCCTGTCCAGTGCGGCCCACTGCACGCGACGGAACAGCTCGTTGCGCACCAGGACCAGGAAGGCGCGCCGGTTGGAGGTGAGGGTGCGCGGGGCGGGCGGCACGACGGCGGACTGCACGGCGTGGCGAGCGGCATCCGGATGCATCAGCTCCTCCCATTCGTCCAGCAGGCTGGAGTCGACCTGTCGCACGAGCTCGCCGAGCCACTCGATGACATCACGCAGCTCGTCGTTCTTCGCCTCGTCGGGCACGGTCTGCCGCAGGGCGCGGAACGCGTCGGAGAGGTAGCGCAGCACGACGCCCTCGCTGCGCGCCAGCCGGTAGAACGACACGTACTCGGCGAACGTCATCGCACGCTCGAACATGTCGCGCACCACCGACTTCGGCCGGAGCTCGAAATCGCGCACCCACGGCTGACGCGCGCCGTAGGTCTCGAACGCCTGCGCCAGGATGCCATCCAACGGCTTCGGCCAGGTGATCTCCTCCAGCAGCTGGATGCGTTCCTCGTAGTCGACTCCCTCCGCCTTCATGGCGGCCACCGCCTCGCCGCGCGCAAGGTGCTGCTGAGCCAGCAGCACGGGACGGGGATCGTCAAGCGTCGCCTCGACGACCGAGACGATGTCGAGCGCATAGTCGCCGGTGCCGACACCCGATCCGGTCGTCCCGCCCGACTCCGCCGGCCCGGCCTCCCAGGACGGGTCGAAGAGCTCGAATGCGGCGAGCGCGAACGGCGACAGCGGCTGGTTCAGCGCGAAGTCGGGCTGCAGGTCGACGGTGAGTCGTGGGATGCCGTCCGGCCCCTTCTCCACGACGCCCGCCGTCACCAGCGCGCGGTAGATGCCGAGGGCACGCCGAGCGAGCTCGAGCTGCCGTCTCCACGGCTCGTGGCTGTCGAATACCAGGGCCCGCACGTTGCCGAACACGTCGCCGCCGCGCGCGATCACGTTGATGATCATCGCGCTGGTGATCTGCATGTGCGGGGTCAGCGTCTCCGGCTCGGAGGCGATGAGCCGCCGGAACGACGGCTCACCCCAGGAGACGAAGCCCTCCGGCGCCCTCTTGCGAACCAGCTTGCGCCTCTTCCTCGGGTCGTCGCCGGCCTTCGCCACGGCGCGGGCGTTATCGATGTCGTGCTCCGGCGCCTGCGCCACCACCGTGCCGGCCGTGTCATAGCCCGCGCGACCCGCACGCCCGGCGATCTGGTGGAACTCCCGCGCCGTGAGCTGCCGCATGCGCGTGCCGTCGAACTTGGTGAGCGAGGTGAACAGCACGCTGCGGATCGGCACGTTGATGCCGACGCCGAGGGTGTCGGTACCGCAGACCACCCGGAGCAGCCCGCGCTGGGCGAGCTGCTCCACGAGCCGGCGGTACTTCGGCAGCATCCCGGCGTGGTGCACGCCTATCCCCAGCCGCAGCAGCCGGGAGAGGGCGTGACCGAATCCGGCGGAGAAGCGGAAGTCGCCGATGGCCTCGGCGATGGCATCCCGCTGGGCCCGGTCGGCCACTGACGCCCCCGCCAGCGCCTGGGCTCGTTCGACGGCGTCCCTCTGCGAGAAGTGCACGACGTAGACGGGCGCCTTGCCCGCCTCCAGCAGGTCGTGGATCGTCTCGTGCACCGGTGTGAGCGCGTACTCGTAGTCCAGCGGCACGGGACGATCGACGCCGGTCACCACGAGGGTCTCACGCCGGGTGCGCCGGGTGAGGTCGTCGGCGATGCCGCTCACGTCGCCCAGCGTCGCGCTCATCAGGACGAACTGCGCGCGCTCCAGGATGAGCAGCGGCACCTGCCAGGCCCATCCGCGATCGGGGTCGGCGTAGAAGTGGAACTCGTCCATCACCACCTGGTCGACGGGGGCGTCCGGTCCCGTGCGCAGCGCGAGGTTGGCGAGGATCTCGGCCGTGCAGCACACGATCGGCGCGGCGGCGTTCACCTGGGAGTCGCCCGTCATCATGCCGACGTTCTCCGCCCCGAAGGCGTCGGCGAGGGCGAAGAACTTCTCGGAGACGAGCGCCTTGATCGGAGCGGTGTAGAACGTTCGGCGTCCCTCGGCCAGAGCGGCGGCATGGGCGCCGACGGCGATCAGCGACTTGCCGGTTCCCGTCGGCGTGGAGACGATCACGTTCGCGCCCGACACGACGCCGATGAGCGACTCCTCCTGCGCCGGATACAGCCGGATCCCGCGCTCCTGTGCCCATTCGGTGAGCCGGGCGAACACCTCGTCGGGCGAGTCGAGCCCGCGAACCCTGGCATCAAGCCGCGTCCCGGCCGCACGCTCCGCCGGGACGCACTCGGTGCTGCTCATCGCCCCAGCGTATCCGCGGCGCGCCAGGTCCGACCGCGGCGCCGGTCAGCGGCGCGAGCTGTTGACGGTGCGGCCGCGGACGATCCCGACGAACGTGTCGACGCGGCGCCGCTCGGCCTCCGTGCGAGCGGGCCGGGGGTCGCTGAGCCAGGCGAGGAAGACACGGGTGGGGACGGCGTCCGTGACGGGTCTGGCGACGAGATCGCGCCGCGCGTGCAGGCGGGCGACCGACTGCGGCAGCAGCACGCTGCCGGCGCCCGACGCGACGACCGCGAGCGTCGTCTCGACGTCGCCGTCGAACGCGAGCACCGGCGGCGCCAGCTCGGCGACATCGGCGAGGGTCACCCCGTCGCCCGCCGCGATGACGTGATCCTTCGACACGACCACCACCGGCAGCTCCTCGTAGAGCGGGATGGCGTGCAGTCCGTCGCCCGCCAGCGGCGGCGCGTCCGCCGAGCGCCTCGCGAACGCCATGTCGGCGCGTCCTTCCCGGAGCACGGCCAGCTGATCGGGCTCGTCGGTGCGGATGAGGTCGAGCCGCACCCCGCGCATCCGCTGCTCCCAGGCGCGCACCCATTTGGCGGGGGTCACACCCCGCACGTAGGCCAGGCGGAACGGTGTCACCGCTGTCTCCTTGTCGGTGTGTTCGTAGACCGACCGTATGAATGGTCCTGTCTCATTGTCCCGTCCGGTCGCGTTGTACGCGCGGATCTCCTCTGACCAGTCCGGCGAGGGGCTGGGCGTCGCCAGGCAGTTGGAGGACTGCCGACGGCTGGCGGCGGAGCGGGGCTGGGAGGTATTCGAGGAGTATGTCGACAATGACATTTCGGCGTTCAAGGACAAGCCGCGACCGGGTTTCGAGCGCATGCTGCGCGACATCCAAGCAGGCTCGATCGGCGCCGTGGTGGCGTATCACCAGGACCGGCTCACACGGCGACCGATCGAGTTCGAGCAGTTCGCCGAGGTGTGCCAAGCCCATGGGGTGGATCAGCTGGTCACGGTGACCAGCGATATCGGGTTCGGGAACGATAACGGCATGCTGATCGCGCGCCTCACCGCGGCGGTGGCGGCAAATGAGTCGGCGAGGAAGTCGGCGCGTATTCGTCGGAAGGTGCAGCAGAACGTCGAGCTGGGGTTGCCGAACGGGGGTGCGCAGCGCCCGTTTGGGTTCGAGGCCGATAAGGTCACCGTCCGTGAGTCGGAGGCCGAAGTGATCCGTACTGTCGCGGCCCGCTTTGTTCAGGGCGAGTCCTTGCGGGCGCTGGTGTCGTGGATGAACGAACAGGACGTGCCCACGACGGGGCGGGCGACGGCATGGCGCACAGGCGCGCTCCGACAGGTTCTGCTATCGGGCAGGATCGCCGGGTTGCGGGAGCATCACGGCGAGGTGGCAGGGAAAGCGGCACGGCCGGCGATCATCACCCCCGAACAGCGGAACCAGGTACTGCAGGTGGCAGCCTCGCGGAAGCGGACCGGGAGACGGGCGCCACGACGCTATCTGCTGTCCGGTCTTCTACGCTGCGGCAAATGCCACAGCACACTGTTCTCGGCCACCCGGAAGACTCGGAACGGTAGCGTGGAGCGCCGCTACGTGTGCACGTCCGGGCCCGATCATCGCGGGTGCGGCAGTATCACGGTGGCGGCAGTCCCCGTTGAGGCGTGGCTGGCGGAGGCGTGCCTGTACCGCCTGGATACGCAAGAGGCTGCCGCGTTCCTCTCCGGCAGCGACCGGGCGACGTCCCAGCGCACCGAGTGGGTCGAAGGGTTGAAACGCGCCGAAGCACGACTGGCTGAGTTGGCTGAGATGTTCGCGAATGAGGAGATCACTCGGGCTGAGTACCTTGCCGCTCGTCCCGTCGCCGAGAAACGCGCCCAGCTCCAGCTGCGTGGTCGCGATTAGGCCGCCGAGGTCGAGCAACTCGGTCAGTGGTGCGGCTGCGGAGATGTCACGGGAAGGTAAGGCGGCTGTGAGCTGCTCGGACTGCGACTCGGTGAACTCCGCCCCCTCCATTGAGCCGAACATGATCGTAAACAAGTTGGCGAGCGGATCTTTCTCATCCCATTTTGGGAGGTGGATTGAGCCCTCCTTCATCGTGTGAAGAAGCCAAGCTGTGTCGATCGACCTATTGTCAAATCCCGATTCTGCTTTGCCAAACGGTCCAGAGTGTGCCGTGCCGATCCACGCATATCCGTCGCGGTTGCAAAACTTCTTCAGCTCATCGTCGCGCGATTCTGTCCAACTGAAATCGATGCCCAAGGTCCGCAACAGATGCCGATCTCCCGCGCGTTGCTACTGAACTTCACAATCGGATAGTGAGCTCCGCCCCAGTGATCGGACGCTTGTCGCACAACTCGCTTTATGTCGTCGAGATGGAATTCGCTCTCGACGAATGCGCCGAGGAGGGGTCGGAGCATCACGGAGCCGTACACTCGCGCAGTCTCGGGCATGGTCAATTATGGACTGGGCCGCCCGAAATCGACGGTACTCGCCATTTCAAGGGCGGGTTGGGTGAGACAACCTGTCTACGGACACACCTTCGCCCCAGCGGCACTGCGGACGCCGCCTGGCTGCCTGGTCTAACTGGCTTGTAACTCTAGAGAAGCGCGACGACGTTGCACCTGGCCGGGCCTCGACCAGCGACATTCCGCAGCCCGGGGAGTCTCATTATTGATGTCGCCCGACTTCCTTATTGGATGGGGCTGTCAGGCGACCCGGTCGAATCATCGACCGCGAGATGCAGAGCGCACGCCACCTCATCGGAACAGGAGCGCCAGTCGCCCAAGGTGCCTGCACCTGGGCATGTCTCACGCCGCCTTGTAGCGTCGAGCCCACGACTCATCGGTGCTGAGTCCGTGTGAGCCGATGGCTTCTGACCGGGCGCGGCTCGCTCGCGTTCGTGCTGGCGCGCTTGATTTCCGAGCCCGCCCAACTGAGCGGTCGCCCCGCCGGTGAAAATCGGGGCGTTGCGCCGGGTAGGACATATGTCTAGATTTCTAAGCGTTGCACAGAGTTGAACTTGCGGTGACGAAAACGCCTACTGCACGGCATGTCGAACCAGGCGAAGAAGCAGGGGAGGCAGTGAGTGATCCTCACTGGGGAGGAGATCGCACGACAGGTGCGATCAGGCTATATCTGTATAGATCCCTTTGAATACTCGGACGTTAATCCAAACAGCTACAATTACCACCTTGGGCCAGAACTAAAGACTTCGGCTAGTAGGCAGATTGACGCACTGCATACAGACGAGTGGTCTATCCTCCATCTCCCGGTTGACGGATTTGTGCTTGAGCCAGGCCGAGTGTACTTAGGCTCAACGCGCGAACGAATCGGAAGCAGCCACTACGTTCCTTCCCTTATCGGCCGATCTTCTCTTGGCCGACTAGGCGTGTTCCTGCAGATATCCGCCGATCTCGGTAACCTCGGGGCGATTCACAATTGGACGCTAGAGATTGTGGTGACACAGCCCGTTCGGTTATATCCGGGTATGCGTTGCGGGCAAGTAACCTTCTGGGAACCTCAAGGCGACATCGACCTGTACCGCGGGCTAATGGCGCGACACTCCGACCCGCACGAGTCGATCACCAACGCGATGTTTCCGCGTTGGTTTGAGAGGCAAGAATGATTCTTACTGGGCCGGAAATTCGCAGGCAAGTCCAGCAGAAACGGATACAGATCGATCCGTTTGACTCGAGTCAGGTCAATCCGAACAGTTATGATCTGCGACTCGGTAAGGTGCTCGGATCGTATGAGGACCACGTGCTCGACGCTGCCCGGGACAACGCGATGTCCTTCACCACCATGGACGCGTCTGGGACCGTGCTTTCGCCCGGACAGATTGTGTTAGGACACAGCGTCGAAGTAGTCGGAAGCGACCACTACGTCCCGATCGTTCGGGCGAAGTCCTCGGTCGCGCGACTGGGGCTCTTCATCCATGTCACAGCCGACCTAATCGACATCGGCTCGCATGGCCAGCTGACCTTCCAGTTTCATGCGGTCCAGCCGGTTCGCGTTTACCCAAGCATGCTTGTCGCACAAGTAACCTTCTGGGTTCCACGCGGTGAAATCATACTGTATTCAGGAAAGTACCAGGGGAGCAACGGACCGGTTGCTTCGAAGATCGCTATGGATGTAAAGCAAGGAGAAATCGCATGAGTTCGCAAGCGACTATGTCGAGGGACGAAAGAAGCGGTTACTACATGAGCCTGCTTGGCGCCGATTATGTGCACTCCCACTTCGGCGACGCTACCCCTTTGTCCATTCAACAACTCACTCAGAACAGATATCGTCGCAATCCGACCACGATGGTCGATCACATACTGGACGTGATTGACCTCTCGGGGACCGAGCGCCTCCTGGACGTGGGCTGTGGGAACGGCTTCATCTTGCGAGACGTGGCGAGCCGCATGCGCGCCGGTGGATCGATCACCGCTATTGACATCGCACCAGGCATGCTCGAAGCCGCGAAGGAAAACGTCAATTTCCAGTGGGCTCCCATCGAGTGGATCGTCGGTGATGCCCGAGAACTCGGCTCGCTTGTCGACGGCGTTTTCGACGTTGTGATGGCGAACTACATTTTCCATTACATCCCGGACCCACTTCCGCTGTGCAAGGCTTTCCGAGCCGTCACCGCCGCTTCGGGTAAGACAATCGTCACGGTGGAGGGCCTGGATTCCATGCACGAGATGTACCAAGTGCATCTCGACGCGCTACGTGCCGTCGGCGCATCTGAATCGCTGATCGACGGACTCCCCCACGGTCGTCGAGGTTCCCTATCCACTCACAATGGCGCCCAGCTTCTCCGCTCCGCCTTCGGCTCTGTGACCGAGTACCCATACACGGACGCCCTGGTATTCGATAACGTGGCTGCCTTCATGGAGTTCTACGCCGCTGGTCATCGCTATTGTGGTGCGCTTCCGTTGCTTGAAGGCAGGGTTGAGGCGGACTTCTTTGACCGTCTCGCAAAAGAGGTGAGCGAACGCGTCGGCCGAATAATCTCCAACGATGGCGTCTTTCTACTTCAGAAGGAGAACACGGTCTTCGCGTGTTGGCCGGAGGACACCAAGTGAGGCGCATTGCTCTTATCGGCAAGCCGGGAGCAGGTAAGTCTACTTGCCGTACCGAACTCGCGGCAGCGGGCTTCAAGGTTGCCCGTGTCTCTCTCGCCGCGCCTCTCTACGACGTTCAGCGCGCCTTCTACGAGCGTCTCGGCCGACCGCTGGCCGAAGGGCAGCAGGATGGGGAGCTCCTCAACTTCCTCGGCGCGCACTTTCGCGAAGTCCGGCAGGCATCTCTACTTGAGGATTTCGCGGTGCGCACGCAGCTTGGGATGGTGCTTGCACCCGACCTACTGCTGTGCGACGACGCGCGCCCGAAAGATGTCGAGGGCCTTCGCTCGCTTGGATTCAGCATCATCGAGGTAACGGCTCCCGAAGATCTTCGCCGCGCCCGCAAAGCTGCGCGGGGAGATCTGCGGAACGGTAACGAGTCTCACTCCACCGAACTCGGTGCGTTCCAGCCGGATGGGCAGGTTGTCAATAGCGGGACCCGCGCCGAACTGCGCCAACGACTACTTGAAGTGATCGATGCCGTGCCGGTGTCTTCCCCCGGAAGCGATCCGGAGAACGATGCCGGCCGTATCCTGTTCGATCGAGCGCGCGCACTGATCACCAAGCACTACGCCCCAAACCGCCACCAGATAGCGACGGCTGTCGCTAACGACCAAGGGGAAATCTTTCTCGGGCTTCACGTTGAGACCATCGTTGGACGGGCGTCGGTCTGCGCGGAGTCCGTCGCTATCGGCAACGCCTTGATGGCAGCGCGAGGACAGATCACGATGATCGTGACTGTACGCCACCCGCGACCAGACGAAGAAAATCGCGTCCGTGTAGTGCCCCCTTGTGGTGTTTGTCGCGAACTCATCGCTGATTGGGCGCCACAAGCTGCGGTAGCAATTGAAGGAAGTGAACAATTTAGATTCGAGCGCGCTGCGTTGCTCCTGCCCAACAAGTACGCCGGATCAAAGTGGCGCACGACGACTAAGGAGGGCGTTGAAGGGTGAGCGAACTACTCGTCATCCCGAACGTGTACGGCATCGTCCTATCCGAGGATGGCAACGAACTATCGATCCTGCTCCAAAAGCGATGGAAGCCGGAGTCTGACCCCACAAATACCGGGGGGTGGGAACTCCCCGGAGGCAAGTGGCGCGCCTGGGAGTCTGCCCAGGATTGTCTGCGACGTGAAGTGATGGAGGAGTCGGGAGTCACGGTCGACCGATTCCGCCGAGCCGTGGTCAGCACTGACCATAACGGACAGAAGGTACAACGGGTAGAGCCGTTGGTGGTAGTTCAGATGCTCGAGGGCCCTTACCCGTCGATAATCCTCGTGCTGGAAGCCACTGGAAGTGGGACCCCTGCTGAGCGCGGCGATGGGAGTCGCGACGCTCAGTGGGTACCGCTGCGCACGCTCGAAGATCGTCTCCGTACCGATAAAGCGGACTTCACGCCGCTTAGCTTCGCGGCACTCGAGGCATGGACACACTCGACCGCACGCGAATGAGGACCAACTTCAACTGGCGTGAGCAGCTAACACGCAACTCGGAGTTCTGGTCACTTCGAATTCCGCTTCAAGGCAGCGCGCGTGTGGGACAGAATTATGTGACGCCTGGCGAGATCGATCCTCGCCCCATGATGGCGTCAATGGGAGCAGAGCTCTCGCAGTTCGGCAGGCAGGCTCCAGCCCTTCGGCCCGTGTTCGTTGTCGCTATGCCACGAAAACGCTTGATGGCAGAAGAATACGAAGATTTCTTTGGACTCACCTATAAGGACGTGACCCTAGTCTCCGCGAGCGCTGCCGAGACTATGCTCCTTCAGGCCGCCGTCCGCAACGGTCTCGTACAGGTTGCGTCCCCGCGTCCGCATCTGAGTCCAGCTGCGGACCGTGTCACCCGACACGTATTCGATCGTGTGGTCTCTGGCAAACGATCAGTACTCTTACCGGGTGGGCGGAACGACTTTCGAAATGTGGAGGCGCCGAAGCCACCGAAGGAAGTATCCCTCTTCGTGCCTTTCGACCCGAGATCGGGCCTACTCTCGCAGCGTGCCAAACAACAACGGCTACCCACCTGGAACGGGGGATACTTCGTCTGGCTTGAGGAAGAGTTTGACGAGCCCTTCTCCTCAGCTGGCGACCCCATTGGACTCAACGCGGTCGCGGGCTTAATCGATAGCCCGCCGATATACCAACGCACGGCCCTGGTAATAAGCCATGACCCCATGGAACAAAGTGAACGTGCGGAGGCTAGTCTCCAGTTGCTTTCGCTTCGTAATCTTGGACTTGAACTGCCGTGCAACATTCGGGTATCCGGTGACCTTGCCTCGCGTTATTCGGAACCACCCTTTGTTGCAGAACTCAACCCGGACGAACGCCAACGCACGCGTACCGCGTTCTTCAATCGTCTCAATGGATACCGCAGGCACGGTTCGACCGCTTCCCATACCCCGTCAGCCGCCGAAGATGAATGCCTTGAGTTTCTCATCGTACGGGACGAGATCGTGGGCTTTCATCGAGGAGGAAACAGCCCTATACCTCTTAATGGATTCGTCGTGCGATTGCCAAATGAGTCAACTGTGGAGCAGCTCGTGCAACACTTGCTGGCCGGCGGGCATGCAAACGTTTCCTATTCTCTTCCGCACCTTGGAAGCCGGGTTCTCGCAGCCGCCCAGATCGGCCCACGACTCTTGTCTGAAGGTTCGAGGAGAGACGTGCGTTTGGATCTCGAAGAACTGCTCGAGGAATACGTACCCGGCGATGACGGGCCCTTTGAGCGCGGTATACCTCCAATAGCCTTAACGTCCTATCGCCAACTCGATGACCGTCGCGCGAGAATCGGGGTTGGCATAACCGAATCCGGCGATATTGTGATTACCGCTGCTGAGGGCTGCGAACCGCGCAGTTTTATTCCTGAAGAAGACTGCTTAGGGGTTACAACAGAAGAACTCGTTCGGGAGCTTGAGCGCCTTGGCTGTGTTGATGCCGCGGCCTTGGACAGCGGCGGCGCAGCCGCGCTCTATGTCGACGGGACCGGTCTGCTGCGCCCGGCGGACCGAAACGACGTTCCCGGAGTCCCGGCCGAACGAATCGTGCCCTTAGCGTGGAGTGCAGACTATTGAACGAGACCGTGAGGCCCACGAAGGTGTCGATCGTCGTTCCGACATATAACAGGCTGCACTTGCTTGATACGACGCTGACCGCGCTTACGCGGCAGACCGCAGACGTCACTACCTGGGAAGTAATTGTCGCAGACGATGGGTCTACCGACGACGTAGAGCAACTCGTCGCACGGTGGCGCTCGACCATAAACGTTGCGTTAGTGCGACGCGAACGCGACGGACACCGGCCTGCCGCCGCGCGAAACCTTGGCGCCAGAAGCGCGACAGTGGAATGGCTACTGTTCCTCGACTGCGGCGTCGCCCTCGCTCGCGACGCCCTTCAGAATCTCATCGAGAATCTCGAAGAAGGTGCGGTCGTTCTGGGCGCGGTGGACGGGTATGACCCCGACCACAGTGAATCGTCGCGTCCGGAGGCTTCCGCCCGTGATCCGCGTACCCACGCGTTGGGCGACTCACGCGTATCGATGGACTTCTTGCGCGTCCCATGGGCCTACGCATGGAGCCTTCTTCTTGCGCTTCCGACCTCGGTTTTCCGCCAAGAAGGTGGTTTCGACGAGCGCTTCGAGGGGTGGGGAATGGAGGACATCGACCTCGGTTACAGGGTCCACAGAAGAGGAGCGCGCTTTGTATGGGATCCGGCCGTAAAGGGCATTGATCACCCGCATGAGCGGAACACAGTACAAAACTTGCTTTCAAACAGGCGCAATCAGTTGAGGTTCCTACGTCACCACTGGACGAAAGAGGCGGAGCTGTTTGTGTACGCTCGGCGAAACTGGCTCGATCTCGAACAGACCTTCCGCGACTATGCCGAGTTCCAATGGGTGCAGGCCTCCGAGGCGCCCGACCACGGGTTAGCCAAGTCCTACATGGCGGCGGCGGAGTCCCTTGACGGCGTGCCAACGAGCACGCTGGCTATATCCCCTTCTTGTCCTTCAGAACTTCTGGAATACGGTTGGACCGTACTCGATCCACACCACCGCGAATTCACCACTGCAGATCTAGACCTGTATGGTGTTTGCACCCCCTGGGAAGACAAACACTTTGGTGTCGCGTTTGTCGGCTCGGGTGCGCGACGCGGCCCCGCAGGCTACTATCCAGCCGTGCTTGCAGAGGCTCGGCGGATCGCAACGATTGTCGTTGAGAATGCTGAGGATTAGCAGCCGGAGGTTCGCTGTTGCCTCGATGGTCCTCAACGCCGGCTTTGTTGGACAGACCTCCGTTGCCATACCGGGGGCTTTCGTCGGACGAGGAACGTCCCTTCCCACCATCGTCGCCTTCAATATTCTGGTTGTCGCGACGGCCCTTGCCGCGAATCTGAGCATATTCTTCGCAAGAAGGCGATTAAGCAACGGTAAGGCGTTGACGATCATAGGGTCCAGCGCTGCCGCGATTGGCCCTCTAGTGCTTTGCCTTCCGATAACGCCACTCGCCGCCGCTCCGCTTATCGCATTATCGAGCATCGTCTTCCCGCTGACACTCAGCACGCTTCGGGCCGCAGATGAAAAGAGCGTTGCGCTCTCGCGTCAAGCTTTTGTCGGTGGATATATCGGCGGTCTATCAGTCTTCGCCATTATCTCGGGGCTCGGTTTAGAGTGGCATGAAAGCCTTTACATTGCCACAATAACGCAGGGACTTTCACTTCTGGCGACTTGGAGGACGAACTTCCGGGAGGGAAGGAATTCCTTTGACGCCGACGCTGAACCAGTGGACGGCAGCGCACCTCGGAGTGTGACAGCAAGTATAGCCGTAGTCTTGGTTGCAGCCTTGGCCGTACTGCTCATGCGGGCCGGCGACAACATTCGTCAAAGCTACCTACCCTTGTATATTGCCCACCGCGGAATGCCACCCTGGACGAGCGCGGTCCTCTTGGCTAGCTCGGCTCTCGCCGAGATTGCATTTTTGCCGATACTCGCGATGCTTTCGCGTCGCGTATCGACACATGCCCTTCTCGTGATCTCCTGTCTCCTCGGTGCCTTTTCATTCGCAATCATGGCCGAAGGCGGCGGAATTGTGTCGTTACTCGCATCGCAAGTCGTTTACGCCGTCTTCCTTGCGGGATATCAAAGCCTCGGGGTCGTTTGGTTGCAACGGCTTCTGCCCGATTCAACGGTTGGGGGAGCAAGCCTGTACACCGTTGCAGTGCAAACCGGCTCAGCGCTTGGCTTACTCTCTGCCCTCGTGCATCGTCAGTTCACCGCTTCGCTCTTTTTGTACGGTTCTGCTTTCGCTGCTGCCGCGGCGATATGTGTGACTCTGGCGTGGGGCGCTACGTATCGTGAACGCAAACTCGATCCTCTTGAGAAGAATGAGAGACATATATGACAAGGCGTAATGTCGCGGTCGTGTTTCCGAAGGCGGGGCACGCTGAACTTGAAGAGGCACCGGTCCCAGCAACAGGCGACGACGGAATATTGGTTAGAACGTCGTACTCAATGGTGAGCAAGGGTACGGAGTCAGTCTGTCTATCCGGGCAGTTCGAAGTACCTTCAAACTGGTCGAGGTGGGTTGAGTACCCGTTCCATCCCGGATACAGCTGTGTAGGAACTGTCGTCGAATCCCGTGGGCCGAGTTCCGAGAGGTTTGCCTTGGGAGATCGGGTTGCGCTCAAAGGTCCTCACAGTCGATTCACCATGGCAACTTTCGGCTGGGCATGGCGAGTCCCGGACGATGTCTCGGACCTCGGCGCCCTGACGTTCGCACTATCTGCGATAGCGCAAGAGGCCATATGGCGGGCAGGCCGCGTGTTTCAGGCCACCATTGTCGTCATCGGCGGAGGTCCCCTTGCGGTCTTGGTGGCCCAGTGGGCCGCAATCGCCGGAGCGTCGAATTGCATCATCGTTTCTCGGCGGAGACCAGCTCTGCCTGGGATTGAAGTGACGGCCGTAAGTCACGTTGCCAGTCGCGCGGACTCATCGACTTCGACAGTGATGGAGCTCACCGGAGGCCGCGGTGCAGACATAGTTTTTGATGTCACCGGTGATGCATCTGTGTTGGCGTACGCTGGCGACCTGGCGGTGGCGGGGGGCACGGTCGTGGCGGTTGGCGACCCCGCCTTCCCCTCCAAGCGTTCCGTGGGGCAGGGGTTCATGTCAAAAGGCCTCAACTACCTCGGCGTTCACGACACAAGGATTCCTCGCAGCGGCGCAGCTCTGGAACCGCATACGTACAGCTCGTTCGTTAGTATGCATTTTCGTGCTAGCGCGGCAGGTCGAGTGGGCGCTGAGCTGATCACCCTAATCGCGCGGCCTGAGCAAGCAACCGAGGTCTACTCGCTGCTCGCCACCCGCGATATTGATCCGGGGGGTCTTGCGTTCGACTGGCGGGATAGTGAATCTGCCGGGCAACAGTCCACAGTTGAGGATGTTGAAAGCTGGAGGTCCTCGGGTAGTGTGCAGTGAAGTCGCGGTCTAGCGCCGTGGCGTACTTGCCTTGCCCGCCATCGCGTCCAGTGCCGCCGCGCTTAACCCCATACTGCGTCCCGTAGGTTCCGGATCGTGTGTCGCTGACGATATGTTTGAGGCATCTCGCGCGAAGGGAGTCGGCCGTGGTCCAGGTCAGGTCGACGGAGATGCGAAGATCCCTACTTCAGGCCGCGGCTGCCGAGTTCGATGACCGTGGGTACGCGGGCGCGACGATTCAGGGAATCGCGGACAAGCTCGGAAAGTCGAAGGGCGCCCTTAGCTACCACTTTCCAAGCAAGGCGTCGTTCGCGTCTGGAATCGTCGAGGCGTTCTACAGGCAGGTGCCTGCGATCGTCGAGCCGTACCGGGAGGATGGCTCGTTCGGCATTGGATCACTTATTGCCGTGTGCTTGGAGGTCGCGCAACGGTTTCGGGATGATGTGATGGTGCGCGCGGCAGTGCGCATCCAGCGCGAAGCCAAGGTTGTCGAAATCGTCCTTCCCACTCCGTACATCGACTGGCTTGCGATTACAGAGGTGGCGCTGCGCGGCGCCCGTGAGAGAGGGCAGGTACTCCCCGGCCTTGACCTTCAAGCGACTGCCCGTGTCCTTGTTAGCGGATTCTTCGGAACTCAACAGGTCGCCAATGATCTCGGTCGTCGTGTTGAATTGGTCGACTGGATGGTGGATATGTGGAGGATCGTCCTCCCAGGAATAGTAGGGGCGGAATCCCAGACAGTGCTAGAGCAGGCTATGGACCGTGTTCGAGCGCATTCTGCCCAGAACACCGGAGAAAGTGCATCCGAGCCAGCTTGAAGCACCCTTCATTTTGATGGGCAACGCCGGTGTGCCCATCCTGCTCCGACCTAGCGGTCCGAATCGCCCCGTTTAGACCTTGTCTCGTTCGCCTCGCCCGTGGGACCGGCCGCGCCGGCCGCGCCTCGACGCCCACGCTACCCGCCGCGTCGACCGGATCCGGCGCGGCACCCCTTCGCCTGGCCATCCGTCGGCGCACGGAGCGGCCCGGGCCCCGCCGGCGGCCTCGATACGCTGGGGGAATGAGCGAAACGCTTCAGCCGGGTCCGGGCGCCATGAGACCCGAGACCGCAGCCAGGAAGCTCGGCGTCTACCTGCCGGCGACGCCGGAGGAGTTCCGGGCGTCGGCGATCACCCGGGAGCGGTTCGCCGCGCTGCAGGCCGATCCGCCCGCCTGGCTCGCGGACCTGCGCCGAAGTGGACCGCATCCGCGCGAGGTGGTCGCCCGCAAGCTGGGCGTCTCGACCAGCGGGCTCGCCCGGGCCGGGGTGAAGGAGGCGCTCACGACGGAGCAGATCCGCCGGCTGCTCGCCTCCCCGCCCGAGTGGCTGGTGCGCGAGCGCGCCACACAGGCGGCGGTGCGGGCCGAGAACGCGCGCATCAAGGACGAGCGCGCGTCACGCCGGTCCCGTACCCGCTGACTCCGGCCCTGACGACCTCTGACCCGCCGATCGTCCCGCTCGGGTCATGACGCAGCCGGATCCCTGAACTACCGCCCGGCGAAGAACGCCCCGAGGGCGCGTGCGAGCGCCTCAAGGTCGTCGACGTGACACAGCTCACGTGCGGAGTGCATCGACAGCAGGGGGACGCCGACATCGACGGTGCGGATGCCGAGCCGGGTGGCGGTGAGCGGTCCGATGGTCGTGCCGCAGGGCACGTCGTTGTTCGACACGAACTCCTGATACGCGACCCCGGCAGCGGAGCACAGCCGGGCCCAGAGCGCGGCGCCGTGCGCGTCCGTGGCGTACCGCCGGCTGGCGTTGATCTTCAACAGCGGGCCGCCGCCGGCCACCGGGCGATTCGCCGCATCGTGCCTCTCCGGGTAGTTCGGGTGCACCGCGTGGCCCGCGTCGGCCGAGACGCACCACGACGCCGCGTAGGCGCGCTGCACGTCCTCGCCGTCGGCGCCGAGCGAACGGACCACGCGGGTGAGCACATCGTGCAGGATCGGACCGCTCGCACCCGACCGGGTCTCGGAGCCGATCTCCTCGTGGTCGAACGCGACGAGCACGTCGATCTGCCCCGACGGTGCCGCGCCGGCACCCGCCGTGTCCAGCAGCGCGCGCAGCCCCGCGTACACGGAGATCAGATTGTCCAACCGCTGGCTGGCCAGCAGCGTGCCGTCCAGGCCGAACACGCGCGGCGGCTGGGTGTCGGCCGTCACCAGGTCGAACCCGGCGACCTCGGATGCCTCGACCCCGCTCCCCTCGACCACCCGCGCGAGCAGGTCGGCGGCCGCGACGTCGCCGACGCCCCACACCGGCGAGGTGTGCCGCTGCCTGTCGAGCACGAGTCCGTCGGCGTTCACGCTGCGGTCCAGGTGCACGGCCAGCTGCGGGATGCGCAGGAGCGGCCCCGTGCGCACCAGCCGCTCGACGCCGTCGCGGGTCACGATCCGGCCGGCGAGCTCCAGCTCGCGATCGAGCCACGAGTTCAGCAGAGGACCGCCGTACACCTCCAGACCCGCCTGCAGCCATCCGGCCGAGCCGGTCGTCGGCCTCGGCTTGAGGGCGAAGCCGGGTGAGTCGGTGTGCGCCCCCACGATGCGGAACCCGGTGACCGGGCCGGCGTCGGCCGGGACGGACCAGGCGACCACGGCGCCATCGCGCACCAGCACGCCACGCGCCGGGACGCCCGAGCCGCCGACCGACCAGGCGTCCGTCTCCTCGACGCGAGCGAATCCGGCGGCCTGCGCTCGGGCCGCCACCTCCGCGGCGGCGTGATACGACGACGGCGAAGCCTGCACGAACTCGGTGAAATCGTCGATGAACTCGGATGCCATGGCATCATGCTGGCACGCGATGCCCCCGCCCCGGGGCGCGCGACCTACGCTCGTCACCATGACCACACTTCCCGAGTCCTCCTGGGACATCCCGCTCACCACCATCGACGGCGAGAGCACCTCGCTGCGCGCCTTCGACGGCAAGGCGCTGCTCATCGTCAACGTCGCCTCACGATGCGGCCTCGCCCCGCAGTACGAGAAGCTCGAGAGACTGCAGGAGACCTACGGCGGCCGCGGCTTCACGGTGCTCGGCTTCCCGAGCAACCAGTTCCTGCAGGAGCTGGGAAGCGAGGACGCCATCAAGTCGTACTGCTCGACCACCTGGGGCGTCACCTTCCCGATGTTCGAAAGGATCCGGATCAACGGCAGGTCGGCGCACCCGCTCTATCAGGCGCTGAAGAAGACCCCGGACGCCTCCGGCAAGGCCGGGCGGGTGCAGTGGAACTTCGAGAAGTTCCTGGTCGCTCCCGACGGCGGGGTGCGACGTTTCCGCCCGCGCACGGAGCCCGACGACCCCGCCGTGATCGAGGCGATCGAGGCCTCCCTTCCGGCCGCCGCCGCGTGACACCCCGAGCCGGACGACCCGGCCCCACCCTCTAGGCTGTCCCTCGTGAAGGCCCTTCTCCCGATCGGAATCGTGCTCGTCGTGCTGGGCCTGGCCGCGGGCTTCGGCCGCCAGGTGATCGTCGCGATCACCACGGGGCTCCCCACCGGCGGCATCGGATGGATGCAGGCCACGGGCTTCGTGCTCGCGGCGCTCGGCGCGATCCTCATCGGAGCCTGGATCGGCAGGCGGCGTACCGCACGAAGGGACTCGGAAGGGCGCGGCCCGGCGGCGCCGGGCCGCTGACCGACCGCCTCAGCCCTCGACCAGCCGGATGAACGCGCTCAGCTCGGCGAGGCCCTCCGGACGGTGCGGCAGATGCTCGGTGAGAGCGGGCGAGTAGACCAGGTACGCCGCCCACTTCGCCCGGGAGACCGCGACGTTGAGCCGGTTCTTCATGATGAGGAAGCCCATGCCGCGAGGCGCGTACTCCGCAGAGGACGCCGCCAGCGACACGATCGCCACCACCGCCTCACGACCCTGGAACCTGTCGACTGTGCCGGCCCGCACCGCGCCGTGGCCGGCGTCCGCCAGGGCGTCTCGCACGAGGGCGAGCTGCGCGTTGTAGGGGGTGACGACGATGACGTCGTCGGCGGCGAGCGGCCGCTCCCGCCCGTTCTCGCGCCAGGGACGACCGAGCACCTGCTGGACGAGCTCGACCACCCGGCGCGCCTCGGCCTGCGACTGCGTGGAGTCGCCGTCGTGATGCACCGGTTGCGGGTGCAGCCCCGGCTCGATGCCACCCAGGAAACGGGACGCGGCCTCCGGATGTGCGCGCAGCCGCCCCTCGTACGATAGCGCCGAGACGGGGGCGGCGAGCGCCGGATGCATCCGCCTGGTCTGAGGCAGGAAGAAGCCCAGACCCTCCGGCAGCACGTCGTGGCCGTCGCTGATCCAGCCCAGCGCGGACCGGTCGATCGGCTCGGGGTGCAGCCCCTGGCTCACCTGCGGCAGCTGCTGCGGGTCGCCCAGCAGGAGCAGCCTCCGGGCCGAGACGGCCGAGGCGGCCGTCGCCGCCAGGGAGAACTGCCCGGCCTCGTCGATGACGAGGAGATCGAGGCTGCGCGCGGGAACGCGGCCAGGGTTGCTGAAGTCCCAGGCGGTGCCCCCGATCACGCAGCCGGTGCCGACACGGTCGAGGGCGAACGCGAGCTGACCGTCCCTGGGCAGCACCGTGAACGGGCAGTCCGGGTCGGGATCCGCCCCGCTCTGCGGCACCTTGCCCACCAGTGCGGCCTCGAGCCCCGCCGTGACGACGACCTGGGCGAGCAGGTTCTCCACGACGGCGTGCGACTGGGCGACCACGCCGATCCGCCATCGCCGGTCGCGCACGAGGGAGGCGATGACGTGAGCGCCCAGGAATGTCTTGCCCGTGCCGGGCGGTCCCTGCACGGCGAGGTAGGAGTCGGCCAGGTCTGCGACGGCGCGCGTCACCTCGTCGACGAGGGACTCCGCGCTCGCTCGTCCGGCCCGCTCGGCCATCGGCGCGCCGGTCGTGCGCGGCGGCACCCGGCGCAGCAGGTCGGTGACCGGATCCCGCGGCCACCCCGGCTGCGCGTCCACGATGGACCGGCACCACGACTCGATGGCCGTGCGCTGGGCACCGGCCGGGGGTGGCGGCCCCGGCGTGACGGCGCTCGGCAGCGCGCGGTACTCCGGCACGTCGTCGGGCCGCGTCTCCTCGATCAGGATGCAGTCGTCGCCGACCTCCCCGAGCCTGACGCGGCGCAGGCTGCGCGCGCCCGGACCGCCCTGGGTCGCCGGAAAGGGGCCGGGGAACTCGTAGAGGAGGAACGCGTCGGTGCCCGCCTTCACGGCGGAGCCGGGGCCGAACTGCCCGAACAGCCGCAGCCGCCGCCTGTCGATCCTCTGCCCCTCCTCACGATGCCAGTCCCGTTCCACCTCGCCCCGCTCCACGACGAAGACGTCCCGCGTGCCCTCCCACGCCTCGATCGGATCGACGAGCCGGGCGAAGTGCGCCCACCAGAAGCTCTTCTGCTCCCGCCGGTGGTAGTCCAGAGCGGCCGCGGCGAACGCGGCCGCCGTCTGGTCGGGTGTCCGCTCGCGGGTGCGGTCGGCGCTGGACACGTGCGGCGCGGCGGACTCGCCCGCCAGCTCGAGCAGCTCGTCACGCAGTGCGGAGGGCTCCACCTCGGGCACCGGACGCTCCGGAGCCGCGAGCCCGACGGACACGCCTGCCTCCGCGGCTCGATGCAGCAGCCAGTCTCTCAGCCGCAGGGTCGAGAGGCAGTCGTACCGGTTGTATGCGGCGATCTCCTCGAGGCGGCGACGCCCCTCCTCCGCCTCGCCTGCCAGCAGCAGGGCGCGGGCCGCGGCGTACTCCTCGATGGAGCTCCCGGCGTCCTGCACCTCGCCGGTGCGCAGCTCGGCGCCCATGTACAGCGGTTCGAGCTTCTTGATCGAGTAGGAACGGGACCCGACGCGTACCGCCTTGCGCACCAGCGGGTACAGGTCGACCAGCACGTCATCGCGCAGCAGGTCGTCGACCTCGTCCTCCCCCACGCCGTGCCGTGCCGCCAGCTGCAGCAGGTGCGTGCGCTCGTACGACGCGTAGTGGTAGACGTGCATGCCGGGGTGCTGCGCCCTGCGGCGCCGGAGATCGCGGAGGAACGCGACCAGCGCCTCGCGCTCCTGGGCGAACGTGTGCGCCCAGAACGGCCGGAACTCGCCGTCGGTCTGCAGCACCCCGAACAGATAGTCGAGCCCCCATTGGCCGTCGTCCGCCTCGGTGTAGAGCGGATCGCCCTCGAAGTCGAAGAAGATGTCGCCGTCGTCGGGCCGCGGCAGCGCTGCCAGGACGGCGGGCCGGTAGAGCTGGAAGGGAGGCGGGGCGTCCGGCCGCATCCTCCGCTCCGCCTCCGCGGCCAGCTGAAGCCGCGCCTGCTGGCACAGCGCGGTCATCGTCGCGGGTGCCACCCCCTCGACCTCGGTGCGCTCCGGCAGGGCCGCGAGCTCGTCGATGGTGCGGACGCCGGCGGCCACGAACCGTGGACGCTGCCGCACGCGCACCCCCGCGACCAGCAGCACGTCGCGGGTGCGCTCCACCTCGGCGGCGCACGTGTCGCAGCGGCCGCACGCCGCGAAGCGCTCGTCGCCCCACCCCACGGCCCGCCCGTCCGCGAGGTGCTCGCGCACGATGCCGTGCAGGCGTGCGACACGCTTGCGGTACACCGGCACGATGTCGGCGAGGCGGTGCGTGCTCACGCGTCCGTCGCCGAGCAGCAGCCGCGCCTCGTCGGACGGCGTCACGCCGATCCGCTCCAGCCGCAGGGCATATGCGGCCACCTGGAGCAGCGCCGTCACCTTCGCGCGACGGGCGAGCTTGGTGTCCTCCACGGTGTAACGGCCATCGGGCTCGCGCACGATGAAGTCGGCGTAGCCCACGAACGCCACGGGGACGCCGGGCGACGAGCCGGGAACGTCGTCGAACGGGTCGAAGAACACCCCCTGGTAGACCACCGGCACGCCGGCACGGAACGCCTCGGCGGTCGCGGCGGCGGCCGCGACCAGGCCCCGAGCGTCCGGATGCTCGGGCCGCTCGAACCGCGCCACGGCCTCGCCATACCGCTGGAGGTAGCGTTCCAGCGCCCGGCGCTCGTGCTCGTCGCCCAGCCGCGAGGTGCGCTCCAGCAGCGCATCGACCGGCTTCTCCACCACCGGACCCCAGCCGAGCCTGCCGTCCAGCCGGCGCAGGAAGTCGAGCTCGCACGTCGAGGCTGTGGACAGGTCGCTCGGGCTCAGCACGAGCGTCGTCTCCTCGGCCGCAGCGCCGTTCAGCAGGAACATGCGCCAACGCTAGCGCCGGCCACCGACGGGCGTCAGCGACCTCCCTCGATGCTGCGGTGCCGCTGCTGGACGCCGGGCTTCCCGTACGGATAGTCCTCCACCCGCGGAGCGCTGGCCTCCTCGAGCGCGGCGAGCTGGGCATCCGTCAGCTCGATCTCGCCGGCGCCGAGATTGTCGTGGAGCTGGTCGACGGTGCGCGCACCCAGGATGACGCTGGTCACCGCCGGCTGGGCCAGCAGCCAGGCGAGCGAGACCTGCGAGGGCGAGGCCCCGTGCACCTCGGCGATCTCCTGCACCACGTCGAGGATGCGCCAGGTGCGCGGGTCGTCGTTGCGCGCCCGCCACGCCTCCATGCCCCGCTCGGGGTTCTCCCCCAGCCGGGTCGCGCCGGTGGGCGGTTGGTCGCGACGGTACTTGCCGCTCAGCCAGCCGCCGGCGAGCGGAGACCAGGGCAGCAGTCCGATGCCGGCGTCCAGCGCCGCCGGCACGATCTCGTGCTCGATGCCTCGGACGATCAGGTTGTACTGCGGCTGCAGCGTGACCGGGAGGGCCCAGCCGTGCGCCCGTGCCACGTGCACGGCCTTGGTGAGCTGCCAGCCGGTGAAGTTGGAGAAGCCGTAGTACAGGATCTTGCCCGCCGTGATCGCGTCGTCCAGGAACCGCAGCGTCTCCTCGATCGGGGTGAGGGCGTCCCAGGCGTGCATCTGGTAGAGGTCGACGGCCTCGACGCCGAGGCGCCGCAACGAGGCGTCGAGCGCCCGGGAGAGGTGCGGACGGGAGAGCCCCGCGTCGTTCGGACCGTCGCCCATCGGGAAGCGGCCCTTGGTGGCGATCACCAGCTGGTCGGCCTCCGCGGGGTGGGCGGCGAGCCATCTGCCGATGATCTCCTCCGAGGCGCCGTGGGTGTAGACGTCTGCCGTGTCGACGAACGTGCCGCCCGCCTCGACGAAGGCGTCGAGGATGGCGTGCGAGGTCGGTTCGTCGGCCTCATGGCCGAACGTCATGGTGCCGAGCGCGAAGTGCGAGACGGCGGTTCCGCTGCCGCCCAGAGTGCTGTACTGCATGGTCCTCCTTGATTGCCGATGGGGATTGATCGCCGACGAAGACGATGACCGCCGGTCCGGACGGCGAGCGGCCGGGAATCCGCGAGGCCGCCGGCTCACGCCACGGTCTGGCCGCGGAGCGCCTGCTCGATGCGCTCGAACGCGTCCGCCGGAAGCGGTCCGTGGTCGATCGCTCGGATCAGGTCGTCGACCTGACCGGCGTTGCGGAAGCCGGGGATGGGGATGGCCCGGTCGGAGCGCGCCCAGATCCAGCCCAGCGCGCCCTGCACCAGAGAGCGCCCTCCGGTGGTGAGCTCCGCCCGCACGGAGTCGAGCGCCGCGAGGTAGTCGGGGCTCGGGCTCCCCTTGACGAACCATCTCATCCACTCCGGCTGATGCGTGCGCACGTCGTCGGCGCCCGACACCGGCCGGGTGGCCGAGTACTTTCCGCTCAGCAGGCCCATGGCCAGCGGCGAGCGGCAGAGCACGCCGAGGTCGGCGCTCTCGCACAGCCCGATCATGGCGGCGTTGTCGTCGAGCACGTTCAGTTAGATCTGCATCGCGGTGCAGTGCTCGCCGGGGAGGAACGGACGGGCGAGGTCGGGGTCGTCGGTGCTCACGCCGTACCAGGCGATCGTGCCCGCCTCGACAAGACCCTCCAGTGTCGCGACCAGGTCCTCCGCCTGCGCCGGGGAGACGTCGGGCGTGTGCAGCTGGTACAGGTCGATGCGCTCGCGCCCCAGCCGGCCGAGGGAGGCCTCCGCCGCCGATCGCACGTAGTCGGGCGAGACATCGACTCCGGTCAGCTGCCGGGTCGACTCGTCGATGACGTTGCCGAACTTGGTGGCGATCAGCACGTCGGGATGGGCGGCGAGCACGGGCCTGAGCGCCCGCTCGGCGTGGCCTGCGCCGTACGCGTCGGCGGTGTCGACGAGGGTGACGCCGGCGGCGAGCCCGCGCTCGAGCGCCTCGACGGTCTCGCGCTCGTCGATGCCCGCGTAGCCGAGCTTGAGGTCGCCGGAGGCCATGTCGCCGCCCAGCGGCCACGTGCCCAGGCCGAGGGCGCTCACCTCGAGTCCGGAACGGCCCAGGCGTCTGGTGCTGATCGTGGTCACCGCGTGATCTCCTCGTAGTAGTCGATCTTGTGCTCGATGTGCTCGAGCGCCTGCTGCCGACGACGGATGTCCTCCAGCACCCGATCGCGGTGCGCGCGCAGCATCTCCAGCCGTGCCCGCTCGGTTCCGCTGCCCTGACGGGCGAGCTCGACGAACTCGCGGATCGTGCGGATCGGCATGGCCGTCTGGCGCAGGCACTTGACGACGTCGATCGATTCGAGGTCGTCATCCGTGTAGACCCGCCGGCCGCTGGAGTCCCGGCCGACCGGCGAGAGGATGTCCGCGCGCTCCCAGTAGCGGAGCGTCTCGGCGGAGACTCCGAGGTTCGCCGCCGCCTGCGAGGGTGTCATCGTCGTCATGTGACCATGGTGGCCGCCGGAGCGCGCTCCGGGTCAAGTCATGGCGGCATCCGGGCGGCGATCGCAAATCGTTATCGGGATGATATCCGCAGCCCGACCATGGCCCTCGGCCGCGCGCGGGCCGGCCGCCGCGCCGCGCGGGGAGGCGGGTCCGGGGCCATCGGCCGCACTCTCCACACGGGTCGTGGTCACCCCGCGGAGACGGGAAGTTCGCGTGGCGTTCATGCGGCAGAGAGGCGACAGTGATCGAATAATGCTGTGACTGTGCGAACAGCCGAGTATCCGCGTCCCGATCACTTCCTCGTGCACATCAGCGACACGCACCTGCTCGCCGGCGGGCGTCGCCTGTACGACCGCGTCGACTCCGCCGAGCTCCTCGGGCGCCTGCTCGGAGAGCTCGCCGACTCCCGCGGTCGTCCGGAGGCGATCGTGTTCACCGGCGACCTCGCAGACAAGGGCGAGCCGGACGCCTACTCACGGCTGCGCGAGCTCGTCGAGCCGGTCGCGGTGTCCCTGGGCGCTCAGGTCATCTGGGTCATG
The DNA here is from genome assembly GCA_015655415.1 of Actinomycetales bacterium. GTDB lineage: Bacteria > Actinomycetota > Actinomycetes > Actinomycetales > Microbacteriaceae > Humibacter. The sequence continues at coordinate 25,315 of JAATFB010000020.1, read as the reverse complement.
GGCAATCACGACGACAGGGCCTCGTTCCGCTCGGAGCTGCTGCGCGAGGTGCCGACGATGAGACCGGTCGACCGCGTCTACGACGTGGGGGGACTGAGGGTCATCACGATCGACACGACCGTGCCCGGCGCACATCACGGCGAGCTCACCGGAGACCAGCTCGACTGGCTGGCGGAGGAGCTGGCGATCCCCGCCCCGCACGGCACCATCCTCGCCATGCACCACCCGCCGGTGCCGACAGTGCTCGACCTCGCGGTGAGCGTCGAGCTGCGCGACCAGCACGCCCTGGCGGAGGTGGTGGAGGGCTCCGATGTGCGCAGCATCCTGGCCGGTCACCTGCACTACTCCTCCACTGCCACCTTCGCCGGGATCCCGGTCTCCGTGGCCAGCGCGACCTGCTACACGCAGGATCTGAACGTGCCCGTCGGCGGCACGAGGGGCCGCGACGGCGCACAGGCCTTCAATCTGGTGCACGTCTACCCCGGCACGGTGCTGCACTCGGTGGTGCCGGTCGGGCAATACGGCGCGCTGGACTACGTCGACGCCGCCGAGACGGCACGCCGGCTGCGGGCGGAGGGCATCCGGATCGCCGACCGCGTCAACGCTCCCGTGAGGCCCGAGCCGCCGCTGACCATGCCGTTGCCGGTCCTCGCCTGATGCGCTGAGGCACGCACCCCTCCGCGGGCGGCCCGGCGCGGTGTTCACGCGCGGCCCTCAACGCTCTGTCGCCTGACGCTCCCAGGGCGCGGGGATGGGGAAGTACCGCTCGAGGAACGACCGCACGTTCTCGATCCGCTGCTCGTCCGGGATCTCCGGCCTGCTGCCGTCGTTGAGGCAGAACATGTCCTGGTCCCGCCGCCCGAGCAGCCTCGCCATCTGTCCCTCTGCCCGGCTCAGCGTGGTCTCGATGTACTGCACCTTCGCCTGCGTCTGCTCGACCGCGTAGCCCTCCAGCAGGGCGTAGTAGTGGTAGAGCGAGTTCGTGACCGAGATGTCGCTCGCAGAGCGGAACCTGCTGGCGGCGGTGCGCGCGAAGTCGTCGGCGAACTCCTCCTCCAGCCGGAACGAGACGCTCTTGCGGAACGGCGCGGCACAGTGCTCCAGGTGTCGGGTGATCACCCGGCCGAACCGCTCCTGCAGCAGCCGCCGGTTCACCCGCGCCGAGTTCTCGTAGCCGCTGCGCCACTGGGCGTTCTCACCGAGTCCGATGCGGGTGGACGCCTGCACGAACTTCGTCACCCCGCCGGGCGAGAAGAACAGTGTCGGAGACACCGGACGGCCGAAGAACATGTCGTCGTTGGAGTAGAGGAAGTGCTCTGCGAGCCCGGGGATGCGGTGCAGCTGCGACTCCACGGCCTGCGAGTTGTAGGTCGGCAGCACGGAGGGGTCGGAGAAGAACTCCTCGCTGCGCACGATCCGCACCCGGGGATGCTCCGCCAGCCACGCGGGGCGCGGCGAGTCCGTGGCGATGAAGATGTTGCGCACCCACGGCGCGAACAGGTGCACGCTGCGCAGCGCGTACTTGAGCTCGTCGATCTGCCGGTAGCGCGCGGGAGCCGCGTCGCCGTCGCCGACGACGTATGCCCTCATGTGCTCGGCACGGATGCGCTGGTACTCGGTGCTCGACCCGTCCACCCATGAGAAGACCATGTCGATGTCGAAGTCGACCGCGTTGGCCAGCGGGGCGAACATGTTCTGCAGCGTCGGCCAGGTGCGCCCGTACAGCTGAACCTCGTCGTCGATCGCCTCGACCAGCAGCAGGCGCCTCCTGGTCAGCGCGTTCGGACGCGGCGCCACGATCTCGTTGTCGCCGAACCGCCAGAACTCGAGCTGGAACGCGGTCGCCGGTCCGTATCTGAGCCGTCCGATGGGCTCGATCCGCGGCCGATAGAGGCGGAACACGTCACCGCGGTGCTTGTCTGCCAGGGCGCCGTCCGCGAGCAGCACCGGTCCGCCCCGCTGCTTGTCGAGCGGCTTGGCGTAGAACGGCTCGTTGGCAAAGGACCGGGCCAGCGCGGCGTCGACGGCGGCACGGTCGGCCCGAGCGACGGCCAGAACGGGACGGTCGTCGTCGGCGCGCACCAGCAGATAGCGGACGCCGGCGGCATCCAGCGCGTCGCGCACCGCGAGCAGGTCCTCGACCATGCTCTCGCGCGGGGTGAGGAACGTGTTGCGCAGCGCGTACTCGTTGTTCCGCAGCACGATGTCGTCACGGTCGAAGCGCCGCATCCGCTCGGGAACCGAGACGATGACGGGTTGCGGCGCGCCGCTCACGGACGGCCCTATCCCGTCGAATTCCTGCATCCGGCTCCTCTCGTCAGATCGATCTTAGGCGAGGCGGGCCGCCTGGTCCTGTGTCCCGCCCATCACGGGCCGCCCGGGCGCCCGCCCGGCGTGCGCCGCGGTCGCGCAACGGATCGTCACCTCCCTCGCGGCGTGATTCGCCGTCGGAGGGCGACCGTCGTACTCTGGTGCGATCACGCACGCGGCATCGGAGGGAGGTCTGCGGATGGACGCCTACCGCAGGCATCCGATGAGCCTCGAGGCACTGCGTCAGGAGGCACGCGACGAGCTGGCCGCCGTGGTCGAGCTGCGCTGCCGTCTCGGCGACGATCCCTGGGATTTCATGCCCGATCTGCCCACCGTCGACGAGCAGGTGGTGCTGACGCTGCGGGACGAGACGATCCAGGCGCACGACCTCGGCGAGGCCCGCGCGAAGGCGTATCACCCCTCGGCGCCGCCGGAGGAGCGTGAGCGCTTCGAGTACCAGCTGCTGCGTCGCGTCGCCCTCGACCACCCCGAGCTCACGCGTGCCGTGTGGGGGATGCTGGGCCGGCTGAACGCGGCGTGAGGCCGCCGGAGGGCGCTCGCACGGTGGTCTAGAGTCGCCACGTGACGGTCACGATCGTGGACAGGGCCACGGCGGCATCCATGGCGCAGATCCTGCCCGTGCTCCTGCTGGCGTTCACGGTGGAGCTGCGGCGCACCGCCCTGCACCGGCGGGGTTCCCGCCCGGGCTGGCTCATCGCCGGCCTCGCCGTGTTCTACGTGCTCTTCGGCCTCGTGGAGACCTCCATGGTGGTCTCCATCGACGGTCGGCTGTTCCCCAGCAGGCCCAGCGACCTGCTCTGCGGCCTGGCGATCTTCGCCCTGCTGTGCCTGCTGTTCGTGCTGGCACTGATCCCCGCCAGCTCCGAGCGCCGGGATCCGGACGACTGAGCCCGATCGTCCCGACCGGGGGACGCCGAATGGACACGAGCGCCGCCGCGCGGCACGGCTCAGCCCATCTTCAGCGGGTGCGTGCCGCGGCGACCTGCCTCGCCCTTGTCGAGAGCGGCGATGGCCCGCAGCTCGTCGTCGCTCAGCGCGAAGTCGAAGATGTCGAGGTTCTCGACCATGCGCTCGCGGTGGTTCGACTTGGGGATGGCGATGTTCCCGTCCTGAATGTGCCAGCGCAGGATCACCTGAGCGACGGTCTTTCCGTGCGCATCCGCGATCTGCCGCAGCTGGGGGGCGTCGCTCAGGGTGCCGCCGCCGAGCGGGTACCAGGCCTCGGTGGCGATGCCGTGCGCGTCGTGGAACGCCTTCAGCTCACGCTGCTGGAACTCCACGTGCAACTCCACCTGGTTCACCGCCGGCGTCACGCCGGTCTCGGAGATGATGCGCTCCAGATGCTCGACCTGGAAGTTCGAGACGCCTATCGACCTGGCTCGCCCGCTCTCGGCGATCGAGATCAGCGACCTCCACACCTGCGGGTAGACGCCCTTGGCCGGCAGCGGCCAGTGGATGAGGTACAGGTCGACGTGGTCCAAGCCGAGCGCGTCGAGGCTGGCCTGGAAGGCGTCCTCCGGGTGCTCCTGGTCGCCGTTGGCGAGCTTGGTGGTGATCCAGAGGTCGTCCCTGGCGATGCCGGACGCCCGCACCGCCTCCCCCACGCCGTCCTCGTTGTGGTATCCGGCCGCGGTGTCGATGTGCCGATAGCCGACGCTGAGAGCGTTTCCGGCGATCTCGGCAGTGCGCGCGGGGTCGACCCGGAACACGCCGAACCCCAGCTGCGGGATCGCGGTCCCGTTGTTCGTCTCGATGGTGGGAACTGTGGTCTCGGTCATGGTTCCACGCTAGCGGCGCGTTCCCCGATCCCGCTGCCGCCGCAAGCGGCGCCAGGCCCCTACGGCAGCCCGGCAAGGCGCAGCAGCGCTGCGACCGCAGCGCCCAGCAGCACAACGACGAGGAACGGGGCACGCAACAGCAGTGCGAGGAGGGCGACCGCGAGCGATCCGATCCGGGAGTCGAACGCCAGCTGCTGACCGTTCGCCAGCGTGTTGATCATGGTGAGGGAGGCCAGGAGGCCGATCGTCAGCGTGCCGGCGACCCGAGTCATGCGCCTGCGCTTCAGCAGCGTCGCCGGGACCAGATAGCCGACGAGCTTGGTGAGGAACGCGACACCGCCGGCGACGAGGACGTAGAGCCAGGTGATCATGGCATCCTCCCCTCGCCGGCACGATGGGGCGGCTCGACGTCCGGCTCGAGGCCCTCGTGCGCCGGGCCGGCGCCGGCCAGCCCCCAGACGGCGGCGACCAGTGCGGCCACGAGCACGGGGATGCCCGGCGGCACGAACGGGACCACCAGAACGGTCGCGACGGCGCACGCAACGGCGATCGCCGCCGGCTCACGACCCTTCAACCGCGGCCACAGCAGCGCGAGGAAGGCGGCGACCGCCGCACCGTCGAGGCCCCATGTCTTCGGATCGCCGATCGCGGTGCCGAGAAGCGAACCGAGCGCGGTGAACGCATTCCACAGCAGGAATATGCCGATCCCGGTCACCCAGAACGCCCGCCTCTGCTCGTCCGGGTCGCGTTGTGCGCTCGTGGTCGCCATGGACTCGTCGATCGTGACGTGCGCGGCCCCGAGGCGCAGCCAGCCCGTCGGCCGGATCAGCGCGTTCAGCTGCATGCCGTAGACGGCGTTGCGGATGCCCAGGAGCGCCGCCGACCCGAGCGCCGCGCCCGGCGTCCCGCCCCCTGCGAGCACACCGATGAAGGCGAACTGCGAGCCGCCCGAGAACAACAGCAGGCTGAGGGCCTGCGTCTGCCAGAAGTCGAGTCCCGACGTCACGCCGAGCGCACCGAACGACACACCGTACAACCCGGTCGCGATGGCGACGGACGCTCCGGTCCGAGCCGCGGGAGAGCGCCAGAGTCTCACCCGTCTCAGTCTGCCAGGCGCGGCGATCCGCCGCGGCGCCTGACCGCGGGGCGAGCGCTCCCACCAGGGCGGCGGCGCGCGCGGGGCCGTCCGCCCAGCACGCCGCGGCCGACGCCGGGCGGCGCCGGTAGACTGACGGACCCATGTCCGCTGGTCCCGGCCTCCCCGCCATCCGCTTCCCGCCCGAGCTGCCCGTCGTGCAGCAGCGGGCGGAGATAGCGCGCGCGATCGAGGAGCACCAGGTGGTGATCATCGCGGGCGAGACCGGGTCGGGCAAGACGACCCAGCTTCCCAAGATCTGCCTCCAGCTGGGCCGGGAGTCCATCGGGCACACTCAGCCGCGGCGCATCGCCGCCCGCGCCATCGCCGAGCGCGTGGCCGAGGAGCTGGGGCAGGAGGTCGGCGGCCTCGTCGGCTACAAGGTGCGGTTCACCGACGAGGTGTCGGAGGCCACGCGCATCAAGGTGATGACGGACGGGATCCTTCTGAACGAGATCCACCGCGACCGCGATCTCCTCGCGTACGACACGATCATCATCGACGAGGCCCACGAGCGCAGCCTCACGATCGACTTCCTGCTCGGCTACCTCAAGCAGCTGCTGCCGCGCCGTCCGGACCTCAAGGTGATCGTCACCAGCGCCACAATCGACCCGGAGAGCTTCGCCCGGCACTTCGCCGCCGACGGCAGGCCGGCGCCGGTGATCGAGGTGTCGGGCCGCACGTATCCCGTCGAGATCAGGTACCGTCCCCTCGTCGCCGAGCACCAGGACGATGACACAGACGTTGATGCCGTTCCCTCGGCGGACCGCGACTACCTCACCGGCATCACGGATGCCCTGGACGAGCTCTCCCGGGAGAAGCCCGGAGACGTCCTCGTGTTCCTCTCCGGCGAGTCGGAGATCCGGGACGCGGAGGACGCCGTGCGCGGCCACCTCGCACGCCGGGGCGATACCGCCACGACCCAGGTGCTGCCGCTGTACGGACGCCTGTCCGCCGCGGATCAGCACCGTGTGTTCTCGACTCCGCCGGCGGGCACGCGGCGTCGCATCGTGCTGTCCACCAACGTCGCCGAGACGAGCCTGACGGTGCCGGGCATCCGGTACGTGATCGACGCAGGAACCGCCCGCATCTCCCGGTACTCGACGCGGGCCAAGGTGCAGCGGCTCCCGATCGAGGCGATCTCGCAGGCGTCGGCGAGACAGCGGTCGGGCCGGTCGGGGCGCACGAGCGACGGCATCGCGATACGGCTCTACTCGCAGGAGGACTTCGAGCGCAGGCCGGAGTTCACCGAGCCCGAGATCCTGCGCACCAACCTCGCCGCGGTGATACTGCAGATGATCTCGCTCGGGCTCGGCGACATCGCGGCGTTCCCCTTCCTCACCCCGCCGGACCCGCGCGGGGTGAAGGACGGTCTCGATCTGCTCGCGGAGCTTGGCGCCGTCGCCTCACCCCCCGGGCCCAGGAGCGCCGCCGAAGGCGACGCGTCTCGAAACCCCGAACGACCGGGTTTCGACACGCGTGCGGCTGCGCCCCACGCTGCTCAACCCACGAGGGACACGCGTGCGGCTGCGCCCCACGCTGCTCAACCCACGAGGGACACGCGTGCGGCTGCGCGCCACGCTGCTCGACCCACGAGGGAGGCGGCCACTCTCACGAAGACCGGCCGCACTCTCGCCCGGCTCCCCATCGATCCGCGATTCGGCCGGATGCTCGTGGAGGCCGGCCGACACGGCGTCGTGCGCGAGGTGATGGCGATCGTGGCGGGGCTGACCGTGCAGGATCCGCGGGAACGGCCGTTGGAACGACGCGCCCAGGCAGACCAGCAGCACGCCCGGTTCATCGACCCCGCAAGCGACTTCATCACGCTGCTCAATCTCTGGAACCACCTCGAGCAGAGACAACAGGAGCTGTCCTCCAGCGCGTTCCGCCGCCTGTGCAGGGCGGAGTACCTGAACTATCTGCGCATCCGCGAATGGCAGGACCTCTACCGGCAGCTCCGGCGCACGTGCACGCCGCTCGGCCTGGTCTCCTCGGGCTCGAACGGCGACCCGGACGCGATCCACAAGTCACTCCTGGCAGGTCTGCTCTCGCACATCGGCCTGCGGGACGCCCAGCGGAAGGACTACGTCGGCGCTCGGAACACGCGCTTCCTCATCTTCCCCGGGTCCGTGCTGGCGAAGAAGCAGCCAGAGGCCGTGATGAGCGCCGAACTCGTGGAGACGAGCCGCCTGTTCGCCCGCATGAACGCGCGCATAGACCCGGCATGGGCCGAGCCGCTCGCGGGCGACCTCGTGCGTCGCAGCCACAGCGAGCCGCACTGGGAGAAGCGGCAGGGCTCGGCCGTCGTGTTCGAGAGGGTCACGCTGTTCGGCGTGCCCATCGTGGCCAGGCGCCGCGTGCGGCTCGGCCGCATCGACCCCCGGCTCGCCCGGGAGCTGTTCATCCGCCATGCGCTGGTGGGCGGTGAGTGGCCGGGCGACGACGGCGGACGAGCCCGCGATCATGCGTTCGACTTCCAGCGGGCGAACGCCAGGCTGCGTGCGGAGCTGGAGGAGGTCGAGGAGCGCACCAGGCGGCGCGACATCCTGCTCGACGACGAGGCGATGGTGGCGTTCTTCGACCGGCGGATCCCCGCCGACGTCACGGACACCCGCTCGTTCGAGTCGTGGTGGCGGCGGGAGCGCCGCACCAACGGCCGGCTGCTCACGATGCGGCGCGAGGACCTCCTCGACGACGCGGCGGAGGCGACGGTCGACGACGAGGCCTTCCCGCCGGTGTGGCGACAGGGCGATCAGCGCCTGGCGATCAGCTACCGCTTCCAGCCCGGGACGGACGACGACGGGGTGAGCGTGCACGTGCCGCTCGCGCTGCTCCCCCGGCTCAGCCCGGTCGGCTTCGACGCCCAGGTGCCGGGCCTGCGCACCGAGCTCATCACCGCGCTCATCCGCACGCTGCCCAAGGCGCTGCGCCGCTCAGTGGTCCCGGCGGCCGACTGGGCGACGCGAATCGCGGCGGAGCTGCCCGACGGCATCGGCCCCGACGCCCCCTCGCCGGGCGAGGGCGGCACGGGCGAGACGGAACCGTTCGCCGGCATCCTCTCGCGCACCATCCGCCGCCTCACCGGCACGCCGGTGGACTCCGACGACTTCGACCTCGAGCGGGTTCCGCCCCATCTGCGCGTGACGTTCCGCGTCGTGGACGAGCGCTCCCGCACCGTGGCATCGGGCAAGGACCTCGTCGAGCTGCAGCGCAGGCTCGCGCCCGAAGTGAAAAAGAGCGTGGCCAAGGCGTCCGCGCGTCGCCACGACCCCATCGAGCGCACCGGGCTGACGATTTGGGACTTCGACGAGCTCCCCCGATTCGTCGACACCGAGCAGGGAGGCAGCGGCGCCGACGCGCCGCGCAGCGTCATCCGCGGCTACCCCACGCTGGCGGTCGAGCGGGGAGGCGTCGCGATCCGAGTGGTCGGCACGCGGCAGGAGCAGGAGCGCACGCTGCCCGACGGCGTGCGCAGGCTGTTGCTGAACGCCGTCCCCTCCCCCCTCGGCTACGTGCAGGAGCACCTGACGTCCGCAGAGAAGCTCGCGCTCGCGGGGAGCCCGTATCCGTCGACCAAGGCGCTCTTCGAGGACTGCCTGGCCGCCGTGGCGGACTCGGTTCTGTTCGAGGCCGCCCCCGACGGCCTCGTGTTCACACGGGCCGCGTTCACCGACGTGCGCGAGCGGCTCTCGGCCGTCGTCATGGACTCCATGTTCGACGCGGTCGCGCTGGTCGCCCGCATCCTCTCGGAGGCCAGGACGGCGGAGAAGACGCTCTCGGCGGCCCCGTCCATGGCGCTGCTCGGCGCCCTCACGGACGCCCTAGCGCAGCTGGCGGGACTCGTGTTCCCCGGCTTCGTCTCGCGCACCGGTCTCGCACGGCTGCGCCACCTGCCGCGCTACCTGCAGGCGCTGGTCTGGCGCATCCAGCGCCTGCCGGACAACCCTGGGCGCGATCGGCTCTGGATGACCGAGGTGCACACGGCGTCCGCGCGGTTCACGGATGCCGGCGGCAGCATCCCGCTCCCTCCGCACGCCGACCCCCGCCTGGTCCACGTCCGGTGGATGCTCGAGGAGCTGCGGGTCGGCCTGTTCGCCCAGCACCTCGGCACGGCGGAGACGGTGTCGCTGCAGCGCATCCAGAGGGCGCTGGCCGGGGCCTCCTGACACCGGGCCCATTCCCAGGACAGCACTGCCGGAGCACGTGCCGTCCCGAACGACAGGCTCTGCCGAACTGCAGACCCTTCCGAACAACCGGTTCTCCCGAACGACAGACCGTTCCGAAGGACATGGGCCGACCCGAACGCCATATGCCCTCGGGGACCGACATGTCCTCGCGACGTGCCGGAGGCCCGCCGAGACGGGAGGCCCGCCGAGACGGGAGGCCCGACGATACAGGACGCCCGACGATACAGGACGCCCGACGAGATACGAGGGTCCCGACGAGATGCGGAGCGGACAAGGCAGGGACATGCCGTTTTCCTCGCCGCGACAACCGCTCGCTACCCTGGAGGCGATGACGAACGCTGCCCCCTCGAAACACCCCCTCGACAACGTCGCCGCCGCGCGACAGCTGCGCAGCGGCGACGTCCCCGAGGCCCTGCGCTCCGACGTGCGGTTCCTCGGCGAGCTGCTCGGACGCGTGCTCGCCGAGTCAGGCGGCCAGGATCTGCTCGACGATGTCGAAAGATTACGGGCCCTGACGATCGACGCCTACGAGCACCAGGGCGAGGGATCCATCGAGGACGCCGAGGCCCTTGTCGCCGGCTTCACGCTGGAACGCGCCGAGCAGGTGGCGCGGGCGTTCACGTGCTACTTCCATCTGGTCAACCTCGCCGAGGAGCGGCACCGCGTTCGCGTGCTGCTCGCGCGCGACCCGTGGACCGCCGACGGCCACCGCCCCGCCGAGTCGTTCGCCACCGCGTTCGCCGCGGTGAGCGCCGAGGTGGGCGACGACGAGGCCCGCCGCCGCGTCGCCGAGCTGGAGTTCCGGCCAGTCCTCACCGCGCACCCGACGGAGGCGCGACGCCGCGCGGTCGCCTACGCCATCCGTCGCATCAGCGATCTCGTGGCCGAGCACGACGACCCACGCCTCGGCACGCTCGCTCGCAGGGAGAACGAACGACGGCTGCTGGCGGAGATCGACATCCTGTGGCGGACCGCGCCGTTGCGCTCGGACCGTCCGACGCCCCTGGACGAGGTGCGCACGGCGATGAACATCTTCGACCAGACCGTGTTCCAGGTGATCCCCCGTGTCTATCGGCTCATCGACGAGGGCCTGAGCGGCGCGGACGTCTCGCCGCGGCCGCCGGACGCGCGCCCTTTCGTGCGCTTCGGCAGCTGGATCGGCGCCGACCGCGACGGGAATCCCTTCGTCACCGCGAAGGTGACGCGCAAGGCTGCCGCGATCGCGTCGGAGCACGTGCTGCTGGGGCTCGAGCGCGCGGCCGACCGCATCGGACGCACCCTCACCCTCGACGCCCGAGACACCCCGGCGAGCGCCGCGCTGCAGGATCTCTGGCGGCGCCAGCGCGCCCTCGCGGAGGAGCTGACGACGGACGTCGCGACCCGTTCCCCGGGTGAGCCGCACCGGCGTGTGCTGCTGGTGATCGCCGAGCGCATCGCCGCCACCCGGCGCCGGGACGCCGACCTGGCCTACGAGAGCCCCGCGGAGCTGCTTGCCGATCTGCGCGTCGTGCAGTCGTCGCTGGATGAGGCGGGCGATCTGCGCAACGCGTACGGCGAGGTGCAGCACCTGATCTGGCAGGTCGAGACCTTCGGGTTCCACCTGGCCGAGCTCGAGGTGCGCCAGCATTCCAAGGTGCACCGGCAGGCGCTGGAGGCGATCACCGCCGGGGCTCGCGACGACGAGCTCGACGACACCAGCGCCGAGGTGCTGGACGTCTTCCGGGTGATCGCTTACCTGCAGGGCAGGTACGGTGTCGACGCCGCCCGTCGCTACATAGTGTCGTTCACGCAGTCGGCGGACGACATCGCGAACGTCTACCGGCTGGCCGAGCACGCGCTGGGCTCACCCGAGAAGGCGCCGGTGCTCGACGTCATCCCGCTGTTCGAGACCTTCGCCGACCTGGGCGCCTCCACCGGCATCCTCGACCGCATGATCGAGCTGCCGCAGGTGCGGCGCCGGCTGGAGCAGACCGGCCGCAGGCTGGAGGTGATGCTCGGCTACTCCGACTCGTCGAAGGACGTCGGACCGGTCTCGGCGACGCTGGCCCTCTACGACGCGCAGGCGCGCATCGCCGAATGGGCGCGTCGCAACGACATCGTCCTGACGCTCTTCCACGGCCGCGGCGGCTCGTTGGGACGCGGTGGCGGTCCCGCCAACGAGGCCGTCCTCGCCCAGCCGCCGGGCTCGGTCGACGGGCGGTTCAAGCTCACGGAGCAGGGCGAGGTCATCTTCGCGCAGTACGGCGACCCGGTCATCGCCGTGCGGCACCTGGAGCAGATCGCGGCGGCCACGCTGATGGCCTCGGCTCCATCCATCGAGCAGCGCAACGCCGCTGCGGCCGAGCGGTTCTCCGACCTGGCGGCACGGCTCGATCGCGTCAGCCGCGAACGGTTCCACCGGCTGGTGCGCTCCGAAGGGTTCGCCGCGTGGTTCGGCCTGGTGACCCCGCAGGAGGAGATCGGCCTGCTCGCGCTGGGCTCGCGACCCGCCCGCCGGGGCCTGTCACTGGAGTCGCTCGAGGACCTGCGGGCGATCCCCTGGGTGTTCGCCTGGACTCAGGCCCGCATCAATCTGGCCGGCTGGTACGGTCTCGGGTCCGCGCTGGCGGAGATCGGCGACGTGACGCTCCTGCGGGACGCCTACGAGAACTGGCCGCTGTTCCGCACGCTGGTCGACAACGTGCAGATGTCGCTGGCGAAGACCGACGAGCGGCTCGCCCGCCGGTACCTCGCCCTCGGCGATCGCCAGGACCTGGCCGAGCTGGTGATGGAGGAGATGACGCTGACGCGGGAATGGGCGCTGAGGGCCAGCGGCGCATCCGAGCTCCTCGCCGACCGCCCGGTCCTGCGGCGGGCCGTGCGACTGCGCAGCCCTTATGTCGACGCGCTCTCGCTGCTTCAGCTGCGGGCGCTCCGGGCGCTGCGCTCCCATGCGCGCAGCGAGCACCCCGAGCAGGCCAGGCAGGACGAACTGCGCCGTCTGCTCCTGCTCTCGGTGAACGGCGTCGCCGCCGGCCTGCAGAACACCGGCTGATCCGGTGCGCCGGTAGGCTCACCCATGGCGGTCAGGGAGGGATGCCGGCATGCGCGCAACGGTCAAGGACGTGGCGGCTCTCGCGCGAGTCTCCCCGAAGACGGTCTCCAACGTGATCAACGGCGTCGTCTTCGTGCGGCCCGAGACGCGCGAGCGCGTCGAGAGGGCCCTCGCGGAGCTCGACTACGTGCCCAACCTCTCGGCGCGCGGTCTGCGGAACGGCCGGACCGGGGTGATCGCGCTCGCCCTTCCCGACCTTGCGACGCCCTACTCCGCCGAGATGGCCCATCACTTCGTGGAGGCCGCGCACTCGCGCGGCTGGGGCGTGCAGATCGAGGAGACCGGCTCCCGACCGGACCGCGAGGAGATGCTGCTCTCGCGCGCGCGGGCAAGGCTCGTGGACGGACTCGTGCTGAACCCGACCGTCTCCGACGAGTTCACCCTGCCCGAGGACGCCGGACATCGTCCTCCCACGGTGCTCATCGGCGAGGTGGAGCAGGCACAGCTGGACCGCGTGCGCGTCGATCCCGACCGGGCCGCCCGCGACATGACCGCCGCGCTGGTCGCAGCCGGGCACCGCCGCATCGCCGTGCTGGGGTCGCCCGTGCGCACCAACACGTTCACCGCCAGGCTGCGTACCCACGGGTACCGGCGCGCGCTGGCGGAGTGCGGCATCCCGCACGAGCCGTCGCTCGAGATCGGCTGCGACGACTGGTCGCCCCGCGGCGGGGCGGAGGCGATGAGCGCCTTCCTCGATCGCTCCCCCCTGCCGGATGCGCTGTTCTGCTTCACCGACTCGCTCGCCATCGGCGCCCTGAGCACGCTGTGGCGGCGAGGGATCCAGGTTCCACAGGGCATCTCGGTCGCGGGCTTCGACGACATCGAGCACGGGGAGTACGCGTCGCCGCCTCTGACCACGGTGTCGTTCGACAAGCGGACGTTCGCCGACGCCGCGCTGGACCGCCTGGCGGAGCGGATCGCCGACCGCGCCCGCGAGCCGATGCTGACGACGATCCCGCATCGCATCGTCATGCGGGAGAGCACACGCGGCGGTTTCGCGGGCTGAGCCACCCGTGCGCCGCCGCGGCCGGTGTCAGCCCTTCAGGCCCGACCCCGTCACGCCCTCGACGATGCGCCGCTGGAAGATGAGATACAGGATGATCAGCGGCAGCGCGGCGAGGATGGCTCCCGCCTGGATGTCCGCGTAACGCTGGCCGTAGCTGCCCTGCACGGTGGCGAGACCGACCGGGATGGTCATCAGGTCGGGGTTGGAGAGCACGAACAGCGGCAGCAGCAGATTGTTCCACACGCCGACGAAGGTGAGGATCGTCACGGCGGCCAGCACCGGACGCGACAGCGGCATCACGAGCGACCAGTACACCCTCCAGCGCCCCGCGCCGTCGAGCCGGGCCGCCTCCTCGAGCTCGCGCGGGATGCCGTCGAAGAACTGCTTGAAGATGAACACCGCGATCACGGCCGGCACCTGCGGGAAGATCACCGACCAGTAGGTGTTCAAGAGGCTCATCGCGTTCAGCTCCTTGAAGATCGGGACGATCAGCACCTGGGTGGGGATCATGATGCCGAGGATGATCAGCAGGAGCACGACGCCGGACCCGCGGAATCGCAGTCGCGACAGCGCGAAGGCCGCCATCGACGCGAAGAACACGGTGAGCACTGCGGTGACCACCGACGTGATCGCACTGGCGATGTACCAGTTCCAGATGTCGCCTGCGCCCAGGAGCGAGGCGTAGGACTTCAGCGTCGGGTTCCAGTCGCTCAGGATCGCGGAGGCGCCCAGCGCCGCCGTGCCGTTGTCGGTGAGCGACGTCTTCAGCGCGAACAGGCCGGGGATGAGCCAGAGGATCGCGAAGACGACGAGCACGATGCCCGCCACCACGTTGAACGTGCGGCCGCTCACCCCCGAGTGCGCGTTCCGTGCGGGAGCGGCCGCCGATACGGGGGATTTCATGCGCGGTGCCGAGATCGTCATGTCACGCCTCCTTCCGTGCCGCGGAGCGATCCACGAGCTGCCTGATCACCGCGATCACGATGATCACGATGAACAGCAGCACGCTCGCCGCGGATCCCGCGCCCAGCCGGTTGTCGGTGAACGCGGTGTTCGTGATGAGCTGCAGCGAGACCTGCGTCGAGATCCCCGGTCCGCCGCTGGTCATCAGGTACACCTGGTCGAAGATCTTGAGGCTGGCGATGATCTGCAGCAGCACGACCAGGGTCGTGGTGCGGCCGAGCATGGGGATCGTGATGTAGCGGATCTGAGCCCAGGTCGACGCGCCGTCGACTGCTGCGGCCTCGTACAGCTCGCGGGGGATGTCCTGCAGTCCGGCGAGGTAGAGCACGAAGTTGAAGCCGAGGGTCCACCACACGGTGGCGATCGCGACACCGATCATCGCCGTGTTCGGGCTGGAGAGCACGCCGGAGCCGGGTGTGACCCCGAACCAGGTCTCCACCAGCGGCCACAGCCCGGTGCTCGGCGTGAAGACGAACACCCAGATCAACGAGATCGTCGCCGAGGGGAGGATGAACGGCAGGAAGAACGCCAGCCGGAAGAACCATTGGCCGCGGTTCAGCCGGTTGGTGAGAACCGCGAACACGAAGGCCAGGATGACCAGCGGCGGGGTCGTGTACAGCGTGAACTGCAGCGTGTGCCACAGTGAGCTCCAGAAGTCCGGCCGGCTGAGCATCTCGGCGTAGTTCGCGAACCCGGCGAACGTGCCGAGGCCGCTGTGCACCAACGATGTGTTGAAGAAGCTCATCACGAACATGTACAGGGTGGGTCCGAGCAGGAACGCCAGGTAGAAGACGCCGAACGGGGCGATGAAGAGCCAGGCGCTCCTTGAATCGTTGCGCTGCATCGGCGAGGCGGTGTTCGCGTGCCGTGTCCCCCGTGCGGCTAGGGGTGTGGTCGCGGCGATCGTTGCGGTGGTCACGTCGTTGTCTCCTCCGGTCGAAGAGGTTCGGTTCAGAGCGGGCTGGGGGTGTTCAGGTACACCGAGAGCTGATCCTTGATGGCCTGCAGGGCGTCCTTCGGCGAGATCGCCAATTGCTGCACGAGCCCGAGCTGCGCGCCGACGATCCCCTCGAACGTCGAGCCGGAGCCGCCGTACCAGGCCGGGTCGTCGTAGACGGCGTGCTCCGCCGCGGACGCGTAGGCCGACTGCGGGCTGAGCGCCTTGTACGCGGCGCTGTCCGCGGCACGCCGGAACGCCGGGATGTGCCCGCCCTTCGCCCAGGTCAGGCTCTGGTCGAGCATCGAGCGGATGAAGAGCATCGCCTGGTGCCGCTCCTCGGGAGTGCGATCCTTGCGCGGCAGCACGAACGTGTGCGAGTCGGCCTGCGTGGCCGGCTGGTCGTACAGCGTCGGGATCGGCACCATGCCGAACTTCAGGCCCTTCACCGACTGCGCCGTCGTGATCTCCCACTCGCCCTCGAGATAGAGGCCGGCCTTTCCGGTGAACATGTACGACTCGGCCGTCGCGTAGTCGAGGCCCTTGTTCACCCATCCCTTCTTCACCCAGGACTGCAGCCGGTCGTTGACATCGCCGAACACGTCCTCGTCCACAGTCAGTCGTGCCCCGTTGTCGGAGAGGAACGGCGACACGCCCTTGTGCTGGTTATAGAAGGTCCAGAACACGCGCCACTCCGTGGCCGTCTCCCCACCCACGTTCGGGATGGTCATCGCCACGCCGCCGGTGACCTTGCTGATGGCCTCCAGCGCCGACTCGAACCGGTCCATGTCGTCGAGGGCCGTCAGGGCGCCGTCGGCCTCCAGCAGACCTGCCTTCTGGCACACGTCGCGGTTGAAGAACATCACGATGGGATGCGTGTCCAGCGGGATCGCGATCGTGTGGCCGTCGGTGCGCTGAGCGTCCCACGGCCGCTTCGCGAAGTCCGAGGGCTTCAGCCCCACGGATGCCAGGTCGGCGTCGGTGATCGGCTCCAGCAGATCACCGTTCCAGAGCGGCTTCGCACGGGTGAGGTGGGAGACCGCGACGTCCGGCGGCTTGTTGCCCACCGTCGCCAGGGTGACCTTCGTGTAGTACGGGTTGCCCCATGCGAACGTGGTCGCCTGCAGGGAGTCCGCCCCGTACCTCTTGCGGTATCCCGCCTCCATCGCCTGCATGCGGGTGCCGTCGCCGCCGCCGAAGAGGTTCCAGAAGACCAACGTCTCGCTGGGCAGCCGCGTGCCGAACAGCCCAGAGGCGACCGTCCGGCCCAGGTCGCTGGAGCATCCCGCCAGCAGGGGCAGCGTCACGGCGCCGAGGCCCGCCGCCAGGAATCCGCGCCTGCTGAGCGTCCCGTTGCTCATCGCCATCTCGTTGACGACCTCCTTGTCGTGAGGTGCCGCCATGGGCGGCTCCGTGTCGCTGGCGGATCGGAAGCCCTGCACTGCTGTGGCATCGTCTCGCCCGCGGTCGGTGTCGTCCGCGCCCGATCCGTGCGACGCGAACGGCGGCCGGCCGCGTCGCGGGGAGTGCGCGAGACGGGTCGGGCACGCAGTCCTCGCCGGCAGCAGCGCGAGCGCGAACTCTCATTTCAACGTGGTAACCGTAGCATCGAATGTGAGCGATGCAACCCCCGCGAACGGCTGAGAAATCGATCATCCGGCGCCGGGCCGGCCGCGGTCGGGGCAATCGTGGGCGCCGGAGGTGGGCGACCGGCCGATGCGCACCATCCTCGAGCCCGCCGCCGCCATGGATCTCCCCATCGGTGCTTCAACGATGTAATGTGATCGCTGGCTCGGGTGCCGCTCGCCGCAGCGCCCGGGGGTCGGATGCACCGGCGTCCGCCTGCGGTCGCGCCGGCACGACGACACGACCGCCCGACAGCGATGTCACACGCACGACGACGAAGGAGTTCCATGTCACGCGCCACCGTCACCGTCGACCGCGACTTCACGGCTGGTCCCGTTCCGAGGCGTCTCTTCGGCTCCTTCGTGGAGCACATGGGCCGCTGCGTCTACACCGGGATCTACGAGCCAGGACATCCGGAGGCCGATGAGCACGGCTACCGGCGCGACGTGCTCGCGCTGGTCAACGAGCTCGGAGTGAGCGTCGTGCGCTACCCGGGCGGCAACTTCGTCTCCGGCTACAACTGGGAGGACGGCGTCGGGCCGGTCGATCAGCGTCCGCGACGCCTCGACGGGGCGTGGCACACGGTGGAGACCAACGCGTTCGGCCTGCACGAGTTCGCCGGCTGGGCGAGACAGGCGAACGTAGAGATCATGGAGGCCGTCAATCTCGGCACCCGCGGCGTGGATGCAGCACGCGCGCTGGTCGAGTACGCCAACCACCCCGGGGGCACCTACCTCAGCGACCTGCGCAGGCGAAACGGGTCGGCCGAGCCGTTCGACATCAAGCTGTGGTGCCTGGGCAACGAGATGGACGGACCGTGGCAGATCGGGCACAAGACCGCCGACGAGTACGGGCGACTGGCGCAGGAGACCGCCAAGGCCATGCGCCTGGTGGATCCCTCGATCGAGCTCGTGGTGTGCGGCAGCTCGGGCAGCGGAATGCCCACCTTCGGCGCATGGGAGCAGACGGTGCTCGGCCACACATACGACGTCGTCGACTACGTCTCGCTGCACGCCTACTACGAGGAGAAGGACGGCGACGCCGCGAGCTTCCTCGCATCGGCGGTGGACATGGACCGCTTCATCGAGGGCGTCGTCGCCACCGTGGATGCCGTGCGCGCCCGGGGGCGGCATCGCAAGCACATCAACCTGTCCTTCGACGAATGGAACGTCTGGTACTCCACGGCACGTGAGGGCGACGACCAGCCGCGGTCGATCGAGGCCCGCGGCGGCTGGCACGAGCATCCTCGCATCATCGAGGACGAGTACAACGTGACGGATGCGGTCGTGGTCGGCACGCTGCTGAACTCGCTGCTGCGCCACGGCGACCGTGTCGCGATAGCCAACCAGGCGCAGCTGGTCAACGTGATCGCCCCGATCCGCAGCGAGGAGGGCGGCCCAGCCTGGCGGCAGTCGATCTTCTGGCCGTTCGCCCGGATGTCCGCCGTCGCACGCGGCGAGATCCTGCGTCTGAAGGTCACCGGCGACCGCGTCGCGACCGCGCGGCACGGCGACGCCGACCTGGTCGACGTCGCCGGCACCTGGGACGAGGAGACGGGACGCGTCGCGTTCTTCCTCGCCAACCGCGGGCTCGACGACGCGGCCCAGGTGGAGGTCGTGCTGCGCGGGCTGAACCCCTCCCGCATCACCCGCGCCGAGGTGCTCACGGTGCCGGAGGGCGGCGACCGCTTCAGCACGAACGACGAGCGCCGCCAGGCCGTCGGCCTGCGGCCGCTCGACGCCGCCGCCATCGAGGACGGCGCACTGCGACTGACCCTTCCCGCCCTCGCGTGGGCGGTCGTCGAAGTCGAGGCCGCCGCGCTCTGACCCGCGATCCCCGACGGCCCGCGCGCGCTTACAACACCTTGGAGAGGAACGCCCTGGTGCGCTCCTGCTGCGGGTCGGCCAGCACCTGACGCGGATCGCCGGACTCGACGATGACGCCTCCGTCCATGAAGACGAGCGAGTCGCCCACCTCGCGGGCGAAGCCCATCTCGTGCGTCACCACCACCATGGTCATGCCGCTCTCGGCCAGCCCCCGCATCACGTCGAGCACATCGCCCACGAGCTCGGGGTCCAGCGCGCTGGTGGGCTCGTCGAAGAGCATGAGCTTGGGATCCATCGCGAGCGCCCGGGCGATGGCGACGCGCTGCTGCTGGCCGCCGGAGAGCTGCGACGGGTAGTGGCCGCTGTGACTGCCCAGTCCGACTCGGGCGAGCAGCTCACGGCCGCGTGCGACCGCCTCGTGCCGGGGCACGCCCTTCACGCGGATCGGCGCCTCGGTCACGTTCTCCAGCGCCGTCATGTGCGGGAACAGGTTGAAGTGCTGGAACACCATGCCGATGTCCCGGCGCTGCAGCGCGGCCTCGCTGGGCTTGAGCTCGTAGAGCTTGCCGCCCTTCTGCCGGTAGCCGACGAGCTCGCCGTCGACGTACAGCCGGCCCGCGTCGATGCTCTCCAGGTGGTTGATGCAGCGCAGGAAGGTGGACTTGCCGGAGCCGCTCGGCCCTATGACGCACATCACCTCACCGCGCCGCACGCGCAGCGTGATCGACTTCAGCACCTCGTTCGCTCCGAAGCTCTTCGAGACGGCGACGGCATCCACCATGGGGAGGGGGGCGGCGTCTGCGGCCGTCCGCGTCTCCGCCCGCCGATCGGCGGCGCTCACCGGACGCCTCCGACCCCGCCGGCGGCCACGGAGGGCTCGACATCCACGCCTATCCCCACAACGGGCCTGCCGCGGTCCGTGCCGCGCGCGAACCGCCTCTCGAGGAAGTACTGCCCCACCATGAGCACCGACGTGAAGAACAGGTACCAGAGCGACGCCACGATCAGCAGCGGGATCGGGGTGAAGGTCTCGGCGGAGATGTCGCGGGCGCGTCCGAACAGGTCGAGCGTGAACGGCACCGCCGCCACCAGGGTGGTGGTCTTGAGCATCGAGATCACCTCGTTGCCGGTCGGCGGGATGATGACGCGCATGGACTGCGGGATCACCACACGCCGCATCGTCTGCCACCACGACATGCCCAGCGCCTTGGCGGCCTCCTCCTGCCCCGGATCCACCGAGAGAAGGCCGGCGCGGACGATCTCCGCCATGTACGCGGCCTCGTTCAGGGAGAGACCGACCACCGAGATGAAGAACAGCGGCGGCACCCAGGTGATCGGGATCACCGCCCAGGTGTGCACGAACGGGATGCCGATCACGATGGTGTTGTAGATCAGTGTGATGAGGCCCCAGAACACGAGCTGCACGTAGACCGGCGTTCCGCGGAAGATCCACAGATACAGCCACGAGACCGCCTTCAGCACAGGGTTCGGCGACAGCCGCATGATCGCCAGCACGAGCCCGAGGACCACGCCGATGACCATCGAGTAGACGGTGAGCTCCAGCGTGACGAGCGCCGCCTGGCTGATCCGGACGTCGAACAGGTACTTGCCGACGTCCGCCCACCCGAACGCCTTGCGCTGCGCCGCGTCGAGCACGAACAGCACGAGGAGCACCACGAGCACCACGGCCACCGCGATCCGCCACGGATGCCGCAGCTTGACCGCCTTGATGGCCTCGGGGCGGCCGTCCGGGAGGGAGGAGGGCGAGGGGAGACCAGACGCGACGGCCGAACCGCCGCCGTCCGTCCCGTCCCGTCGATGCGAGTCGCTCATGACGATCCTGCCGCGTGCCTACTGATGGGAGGCCGCGTTGACCTCGGCCTTGCTCACCGCGCCGTCGGCGACGCCCCACTTGGTGAGGATCTTCGTGTAGCTGCCGTCGTCGATCAACGACTGAAGGGTGTTCTTGACGACCCCCGTGAGCTTGGAGCCCTTGTCCACCGCGATGCCGTAGGGGGCGACGTCGAACGTCTTCCCGGCCTTCTGGATCTTGCCGCCCTGCTTGCTGATCGCGTACTCGGTGATCGGGGAGTCCGCGCTCATCGCGTCCACCTGACCGAGGACGAGGGCGTTGGTGGCCTGGTCCTGGCCGTCGTACTTGAACACCTGGATCGCGGGCTTGCCGGCATCCGTGCACTTCTTCGACTTGGCAGGGATCTCGTCGGTGTCCTCGTACGTGCCCGCCTCGACGGCGACCTTGAGACCACACGCGTTGTCGGGGTCGACGGTCTTGCCCTTCTGCGACGCCCAGAGGATGCCCGCGTTGTAGTAGTTGACGAAGTCGACCTGCTTCTCGCGCTCCGTGGTGTCGGTGAACGAGGAGACGCCGAGGTCATAACGGCCGCCGGTGATGCTCGGGATGATGTTGTCGAACTTGGCGATGGTGTAGTCCATCTTCACGCCGAGCTTGGCCCCGATCGCGTTCGCCAGGTCGATGTCCCAGCCGATGGGCTTTCCGCTGGAGTCCTTGTACTAGTTGGGCGCGTACGTCGCGTCGACGCCGACCGTGATCGTGCCGGCCTTCGCTATGGCCGCGGGAAGCGTCTTCGCGAGGGCGTCGTCCTTCGTGACGCCGTACGGGTTGGCCGCAGACGAGCCGGAGCCGCCCGACCCGCCGCCGGAGTTGTCGACACAGCCGGTGAGCAGGAGCGCCGAAGCCACGGCGAGCATCGGGAGCGCGTATCGAATTCGCATGTGCATATACCTTTCCTCGTCATTGAGGTGCGACGTGTGCTGTGGTCACGCCGACGGCGATCGACGACGAAGCGGCGACCGGCCGAGACGAAGTCTACGGAATCCCGCGGCCGCTTCAGTGCCGATCGTGTCTCGAGCACCTCAGGGAAAGGGTAATGAGCGCCGGTTTCGCGGACGTTTCATCCGCTGCGGCGCGGCGCACGGACCGGCCGGCGCGCGGACCCTCAGGTGTAGAGCCGGACCGGCTTCTGCGGCTCCTGCGGCGCCACGCCGGTGTCGACCTGCTCGCCCTCGTCGAGCGCCTGGCGGATGCGGCGCTTCTCCTGCACGCTGGAGGTGATCAGCGGCAGCCCGCGGCGGATGGAGGTCTTGATGCGCTCCACCAGCAGCGGCGAGTCGATGCGGTAGCCGTCGAAGTCCGATTCGTGCGCGTACACGCCGACCGGGAGGGTGAGCGCCTGGAAGAACCCGAACAGCGGGCGCAGCTGGTGCTCGACGATGAGGGAGTGCCGCTCGCTGCCCCCGGTCGCCGCCAGCAGCACTGGGGTGTCGACGAGCGCGTACTGGTCGACGAAGTCGAAGAAGTGCTTGAACAGCCCGGTGAAGGACGCGCGGTACACCGGTGAGGCGACCACGAGCAGATCGGCGGTCTCGACTCGGCGCAGCTCGTCCTCGACGGAGCGCGGCAGCTGGCTGCGGTTCAGCACCCCGGCGAACTGCGGGCCGACGTCGGTGATGCGGATGATGTGCGCCTGGACGTTGAGCTCCTCGCCGAGCTGGCGGAGTATCTCGTCGATGAGCACGTCCGTCTTCGACGGGTTGTGCAGGCTGCCGGAGACGGCGACGACGCGCAGCGGCTCGGTCATGTCGGTCTGATCCTCTCGCTCACCTGGACGGTCGCCGACGGCGACCCCAGGCGTCCCGCGGCATCGTCGGCACCGGACGCCCTTTACGACACTAGGCGCGTGCCACCTCGCGCGCAGACGAGCGCGTCACACGACGACACGCTCAGCTGCTGGCCTTCGCGTTCGACTCGTACGACGTGTTGATCGACTCGAAGAAGTTGACCAGCTCGAGCGTGTCGTTGGCGGCGGCCATCCACTTCGCCGGGTTCGTCACGTGGTACTCCGGCTCGAAGCCGAGCTCCTCGAGCCGACGATCGGCGAGGTACTTCACGTACTGGTTGATGTACGTGGCGTTCAGGCCGAGGATGCCGCCGGGCAGCAGGTCGTTGTTGTACTGCTCCTCCATCTCCACGGCGTCCAGGATCATCTGCTTGATCTCGGCGGCGAACTCGGGCGTCTGCAGGTCAGGGTTCTCTTCCAGCACGGTGAGGATCAGGTTCATCCCGAACTTGAGGTGCAACGACTCGTCGCGCACGATCCAGTCGACCAGCGACCCGAAGTTGCGCAGCAGGTTCCGCTGCCGGAACGACAGGGCCACCATGAAGCCCGAATAGAACCAGATGCCCTCGAGGATGATGTTGTATGCCACGAGGTTGCGGATGAACTCCTGCTTGCCCTGAGTCGTGGTGATGTCGAGGTGCTCCTGCGTCATGCGGCGGATATACCGCACCTCGAACTCCTCCTTGCGTGCCATCGACGGCACGTCGATGTGGGAGTTGTAGGCCTCCTCGCGGTCTATCGGGAACGTCTCGAGCACGTACTCGAACGACATGCAGTGGTTCGCCTCCTCCCACATCTGCTTCGCGAGGTAGAGATGTGCCTCCGCGGCGTTGAGGTAGGGGTAGACGCCGAACGCGAGCGCCTTGTTCACCAGCAGCTCGTTCGGGTTGAAGTAGCTCACCAGGAACGTCACGGCGTGACGCTCCTCGTCGGTCATCTTCTTGAAGTCGGCGATGTCCTCGCCCAGCTGCACCTCGTTCGGGAACCACGTGTTGGCCACCGCCTGGTCGTAGAGGTCCATCGCCCACTGGTATTTCACCGGCTTGAGCAGCAGGCCCTCTTCGATGCCGGTTCCCAGAATGCCCATGGTGTGTTGGTCTGCCTATCTGTCGCTGTTCGTCTGATGGTGTTCGGGTGCCGCCGCGCGCTCCACGGCGGTGCGGCTCACTGACAGGAGTCGCACTGGAGGGCCTCCATGGGGTCCTCCGGCACGGAGTACTCGATGTCGTCGTTCACCGGTCACCTCCCCGCGCCGCACCGCCGAATCCGAACCCGCGACGAGCGGGAGACGGGCTCCCGCCGTCCTGCGCCCCGGCGCCGACCCCGGCGGGAACCGCGCCGAAGCCCTTGCGGGCGCCGCCGATCTCCTCCGCCTTGTTGACGCGCACGGTGGTCTGCTCCGCCTGGTGACGCGGCTTCATGTGCAGGTAGTAGGTGGTCTTGACGCCCCGCTCCCACGCCGCTGAGTAGATGTCGATCATGTCGCCGAGGTCCCGCGTCTCGAGATAGATGTTGCGGCTGATCGCCTGGTCGATCCACTTCTGCGCCCGGGCGGCGACCTCCAGGAACGCGTACGGCGAGAGCTGGAAGCTCGTCTTGTACACGCTCTTGATCTCGTCCGGGATCTCGGCGATGCCCTGGATGTCGCCCTGGCTGCGCAGCACCTGCTCGCGCACCTTCTCCCAGAGCCCGTGCTCCTGCAGCGACCGCACCAGGTTGCGGTTCACCTCCAGGAACTTGCCGTTGGAGGTGGAACGGCTGAAGATCTGCGAGAACTGCGGATCGAAGCCGGGCGTCGTGCCCGCCACGAGGCCGATGGATGCCGTGGGAGCCACCGCCATGAGGGTCGCGTTCCGCATCCCTCCCTTCACGCGCTCGCGCAGGGAGTCCCAGTCCATGCGGGTCTTGCGGTCGACCTTGATCGGGACACCGCGATCCCGCTCGGCGATCGCGATCGTGTCGAAGGGCACCATCCCCTGCGACCAGCGCGAACCCGCGAAGTTCGGGTACGCGCCGCGCTCGGCCGCGAGGTCGACGGACTCCTCGATCGCGTAGTACGAGATGCGCTCGGCCACCTCGTCGATGAGGTCATACGCCTCCTCGGACTCGTAGCTGAGCCCGAGTCGCTCGACGACGTCGGTGAACCCCATGATGCCGAGGCCGACGGCACGATTGTTGATGTTGGCGTTGTCGGCCTCCGGCACGGAGGACATCGTGATGTCGATGAGATTGTCCAGCTGCCGCACGGCCAGGCGTGCACTGCGCTCGATCGTGGCCCAGTTGAAGGTGCCGTCGTCCTGCAGGTGGCGGGAGAGGTTGATCGAGGCCAGGTTGCAGACGGCGATGTTGTCGATGTCCTGCGGCAGGCAGATCTCGGTGCACAGGTTCGAGAGGTGGATGGTGCCCGTGTTGTTGTTCAGGGCCCGGTTGTTGATGGTGTCCTTCCAAGTCAGCCAGGGGTGGCTGGTGGTCTGCAGGCTCATCAGCATGTCCTTGAACAGGGCGCGGGCGGACATCCGCTTGAACATGCGCAGACGGCCGGCCTCGGCCTCCTCGACATAGTGCGCGTAGCGCTCGCTGAACCCCTTGCCGTAGAGCTCGTTGAGGTCGGCGACCTCCAGGGGGTCGAACAGGTACCACGGCTCGTCGTGCTGAACGCGCTTCATGAACTCGTCAGAGATCCACACCGCGGTGTTCGCGGTGCGGGTGCGGCGATACGGGTCGCCGGAGTTCTGGCGCAGGTCGAGGAACTCGGGGAAGTCGAGGTGCCAGT
>JAATFB010000066.1 GCA_015655415.1 Actinomycetales bacterium | reverse complement strand
CGTGTGGAGACCGGGTCACGGTGTCCCGGTTTCGACACGATCGGCAGGGTTCGCTGTTGTGTGCGATCGGCAGGTTCGCTGATGTGACCGGCATCGTTCGCCGTTGTGGGGCTGGCGTGGTGTGTCGGCGTGGTCCTTGGGACAGTCCTTGGGCCAGTGCTTGGGGCAGTGCGCATTCCCCTGCTCGCCGTGTTGGCGCGATCGGTGCCGGTGGTGGCGTTCCGGCCGATGGTGCAGCTCGTCCGCTGGCACGACGGTGGCGACGTGTGGGCTACTCCCGCTATCGGCGGCGGGAGCCGGCCTTCGTCGCCGCGATCCGCGGTGTGCTGGGGGAGGTATGAGCGTCGGGGATGCCGTCACGGCATGCCGAAGGCGTCGCCGAGCCTGCGATGCTCATGCGCCGCCGGGGCGGATGAGGCGGAGGGTTGGCTGAGCTCAGGCGGCCCGGCGGGCGCGCTGCTTCCATGAGAGGATCAGCGCCTCCAGCTGGCCGTTCGGGAGGTCCCGCGGATGATGGGCGAGCTCGTCCGCGAACTGCTTCTGCTCGGTGTACGAAAGGTTCTGCGCCCAGGGAAAGGCGGAGAGCACCTTCGCGCGAGCATCCATGATGGGCTTCGCCTTCGCGCGGCTCGGACGCTTGCGGCGAGTCGAAGTCGTGGAGGGCGGCTCCGCGACACGGCTGGAGTTCTTCAACGATTCAGACATTTGTCTCTATAAACACCACGTGACACGAATTTATTCGGTCCGTCCCAGTGATTTCGTGTGATTTGTTCAGCATGCGTTCAAAAACCCTGCCAGCCAAGGGGTCGACCCGGCAAGGGGTTGACCGGGGACGCCGGCGATCGGGCGGCGGGTCGACCGGAGAAGGCGGCGACCGGACGCGGGTTGGGCGTAGGGATGCTGACCGGGAAGGCGCCCCGGGGAGGCCGGCGATCGGGCGGCGGGTCGACCGGAGAAGGCTGCGGCCGGGCCGAGGTCGACCGGGGGCTGACGGGGCAACGGCGCCGGCCGCCGGGCGCCGGGAGGACGCACCGGCGGTGCGCCTCCTCGGGCCGGACCGCCCTCCTTTTGCCCGACAGGGGACAACGGGGGAGACTGGATGCCATGACACAACCGGCGGCCGCTGACGCGGCATCCGATTCCCCCGTTCACCGCACCCAGCCAGAGACGTCACCCGATCCGAGCCGACCCGGTCAGGCCGACGGCTTCACGCTGTGGGCCGTGCTGCGCCGCGACCCGGTACGGGCGCTCGACCTCGACGAGACCAACGTGGAGTGGGCGACCTCCGAGCTGGAGACCGCGGTCGAGAGCGTGCAGGCGGACGGCGTGACCGTGCGCGGCTTCTACGACGTCTCCGGCCTCAAGGCCGACGCGGACATCATGGTGTGGCTGCACGGGCCCGTCCCGGAGCAGCTGCAGGCGGCCCTGCGACGCCTGCGACGCACCAAGCTGCTGCGCGACCTGCTGCCGACCTGGAACGCGATGGGGGTGCACCGCTCCGCCGAGTTCAACAAGGCCCACGTGCCGGCGTTCCTGCGCGGCGAGGCGCCGCGGGAGTGGCTCACGGTCTACCCGTTCGTGCGCAGCTACGAGTGGTATCTTCTCCCGGACGCCGAACGCAGCCGCATGCTCGCCGACCACGGCCGGAAAGGGGCGGCCTTCCGCTCGGTGCTGGCCAACACGGTCGCCGCCTTCTCCCTCGGCGACTACGAATGGCTGCTGCCGATGGAGTCAGACAATCTCGTCGATCTCGTCGACATGATGCGCGCCCTCCGCGCCACGGACGCCCGCAGGCACGTGCGCGAGGAGGTGCCGTTCTACACGGGTCGGCGTATCCCCGCGACAGACATCCCCGAGGTCTTGCAATGACGACATACGACGCGATCCTCCTCTCCAGCTTCGGCGGCCCGGAGGGGCAGGATGACGTCATCCCCTTCCTGCGCAACGTGACGCGCGGGCGGGGAATCCCCGACGAACGACTCGAAGAGGTGGCCCACCACTACCGCGCGCACGGCGGCGTGAGTCCCATCAACGAGCAGAACCGTCGACTGAAGGCGGCGCTGGAGACCGAGTTGGCACGCCGGGGGATCGACCTCCCGGTGCACTGGGGCAACCGCAACTGGCACCCGTATTTCGCCGATGCCGTGCGCGAGGCGCACGAGGCCGGTCATGACCGCCTCCTCGCGCTCGTGACGAGCGCCTACACCTCGTACTCCGGCGTGGGCCAGTACCGCGAGGACTTCGAACGGGCGCTGGAGGACACCGGCCTGAGCGGGGTGATGTCGATCGACCGCATCCGCGAGTACTTCGACCATCCCGGATTCGTGGTCCCGTTCATCGAGGGCGTGAAGGCCGCGGTCGCCCGCCTCGGCGCCGGACCCGACGCCGTGGCGGGCGAGGACATCCACATCCTGTTCGTGACGCACTCCATTCCGACGGCGGCCGCGGAGGCGTCCGGTCCGGGATTCGGCACGGGGGGCGCATACGTGGCGCAGCACTGCGCCGTCGCGAACACGATCTCGGACGCCGCCGCGGCCGGCATCCCGTGGTCGCTCGTGTACCAGTCGCGCTCCGGGGATCCGCGCACGCCGTGGCTGGAGCCCGACATCAACGACGCCATCGTCGACCTGGCCGCCGCGGGAACCACCAGGGCCGTCGTCATCGTGCCGTTCGGCTTCGTCAGCGACCACATGGAGGTCATGTGGGACCTCGACAACGAGGCGCTCACGACGGCCGCGGAGAACGGCCTGCGGGCCGTGCGGGTGCCCACCCCGGGCACGCACCCGGCCTTCGTCTCCGGGCTCGTCGACCTGATCGAGGAGCGCGTGAACGACGTTCCGCACGAGCAGCGCCCGCATCTGACCACCCTCGGCCCCTGGCCCGATCACGAGCCGGTAGGCGCACGAGCGGAGAAGGCCGAGGCGCGATGAGCGCGCTGCGGGTCGGCACACGCGGCAGCGCGCTCGCCATGGCGCAGGCGCGCCAGGTGGCCGACTCGCTCGGCAGGGCGTCCGGTCTCGACGTGGAGCTCGTCACGGTCACCACATCGGGCGACACCGCCACCGGGTCGCTGTCGCGACTCGGCGGCACGGGCGTGTTCACCGGCGCGCTGCGCGAGGCGCTGCTGCGCGAGGAGATCGACGTGGCGGTGCACTCCCTCAAGGACCTGCCGACGGCGCCGCACGCCGACATCGCCCTCGCCGCGGTGCCGAGACGAGCAGACGCGCGGGACGCGCTGTGCGCCCGAGACGCACGCACACTAGACGCGCTCCCGGAGGGCGCGCGAGTCGGCACCGGCTCGCCGCGCCGCATCGCCCAGCTGCTGGCCGTACGGCCGGACCTCGACGTCGTGGACATCCGCGGCAACATCGACACGCGGCTCGGTCGCGTCCTCGACGATCCGGATCGAACGGACGACGCGACACCGCCTCGCGAGGCTCCGGCCCGCGGCAGGGAGGAGCGCCGTCTCGACGCCGTCGTCCTGGCCGCCGCGGGGCTGGACCGTCTGGACAGGGCGGACGCCGCCAGCCAGCGCTTCGAGCTCTCCGACTGGCCGACCGCGCCCGGCCAGGGCGCGCTCGCGATCGAGGCCCGGCGGCAGAGGGACGCCTCGCCGGCGGGCCGGGCGCTCGCTGAGGCCTTGGCGGCCCTGGATCACGCGACGACGCGGGCCGAGGTGGCGGCCGAGCGCGCCGTGCTCGCAGGGCTCGAGGCCGGATGCGCCGCACCGCTGGGCGCGACCGCGCTGATCGAGGACGGCCTGCTGTTCGTCACCGCCACCGTGTACGCGCCCGACGGCGCCGCGCGCCTCACCTCCTCGCACGCGGCCAGCATCGATGGCCGCGGACGTTCGGCACTGCTGGAGGCGGCGGAGGACGCCTCCCAGCGCGTCGTCGACGAGCTTCTCGACGGCGGCCCCGCCGCCCTCGCCCCGCTCGGGGGTGCGCCGCGATGACCACCGGCCCGATTCCCACCCAGGGGCCCAAGCCGCTCGCGGGCTGGCGCGTGCTCGTGCCGCGCGGCGGCCCGTGGGGCGACTCGGTGGCCGCGGACATCCGCGCGCACGGCGGCATCCCCGTTGTCGCCCCCATGATCAACTTCGCCCCCACCTCCGACGAGGAGGCACTGGAGCGCGCGCTCGCCGAGCTCGCAGCGGGCCGGTTCGACTGGGTCACCGTCACCAGCGCGACGACGGTGGACGTGCTGTCGGCGCACCAGGCACGGATCCCCCCGAACACGCGCATCGCAGCGGTCGGCGAGACGACCGCCGCCGCGCTGCTCGCCGCCGGCTATCGCGCCGACCTGGTGCCGGCGGACGACAACTCGGCCGTGGGCCTCCTGGCGGAGTGGCCCGCCGCCACCCGCGGCGTCGTTCCCCTGCGGGTGCTCACGCTGCGCAGCGAGATTGCCAAGCCCACGCTCACCGACGGCCTGACCGAGATGGGTCACGACGTGGAGTCCGTCGTCGCTTACCGCACGGTGGGCATCCCGGTGGCCGAGCACGTGGTGGCCGACGTGGCGTCCGGCCGCATCAACGCCATCCTGGTCACCTCGGGCAGCGTCGCCGAGCAGGTGCAGCAGCAGCTGGGACCGGTGCCCGAGGGCACGCTGGTCGCCGCCATCGGCCCGCGCACGGCGCGGGACGCCCGTTCTGCCGGGCTCCGGGTCGACGTGGTCGCCCGGGACCGCACGGCCGAGTCGCTGGTCGACGCGGTGGCCCGGGTCGCGGCGCAGCGCGCGGACTCGTGACGTCGCGGCGGGGCGCGTCGGGCGCCGTCGACCCGAGCCTCGTCGTCCTGCTCGACGAGGACGGAACGCCGATCGGCAGCGCGCCGAAGGCGTCGGTGCACGGGGCGGACACGCCGCTGCACCTCGGATTCTCCTGTCACGTCCTGCTGCCCGACGGGCGGCTGCTGGTGACGCGTCGTGCGCTGTCGAAGCGCACGTTCGCCGGGGTGTGGACGAACGCGTTCTGCGGGCATCCGGCGCCCGGCGAGGCGCCGGCGGATGCCGTGCGCCGGCACGCGCGTCAGGAGCTGGGCATCCGCCTCGCCGACCTCGACCTCGTGCTGCCCGACTTCCGCTACCGGGCCGTGGACGCCTGCGGGGTGGTCGAGCACGAGGTGTGCCCGGTGTTCGTGGCGCGGGCGGTGGGCGAGGTGCGACCGAGCCCCATGGAGGCGTCGGAGACCGCCGCCGTGGCGCCCGCCGATCTCGCGGTCGCGCTGCGGGGGGCCCCGTGGGCGTTCAGCCCGTGGCTCGTGGAGCAGGCGCGGCTGCTGCCGCTGTACTCGCGAGCGTAGGCCGCCCGTCACTGCGCTCCCGCGCCGAGAAGCCGGTTCGCGTGGCCTACGCCGGCGGATGCCCGCGGAAGGCGGCTTCTGGCGGGGGCGCTCATCCTTCGCACAGGTCCATGACGCCTAGGCTGGAGCAGTGAACGACGTGCTACATCCGACTGTTCGCCCCCGCCGGCTCCGTTCGACCCCAGCCATGCGACGCCTGACCGCGGAGACGCGTGTGCACGCCGCCGAGCTGATCCTGCCGGTGTTCGTGCGGGAGGGAATCCGCCAGCCGCAGCCGATCCCCTCCATGCCGGGGGTGGTGCAGCACAGCCTCGACAGCCTGAGGGCCGCCGTGAGCGAGGCGGCGGAGGCCGGAGTCGGCGGTGTCATGCTCTTCGGTGTTCCCGAGGTCAGGGACGCCGTCGGCAGCGGCGCCACGGCCCGGGATGGCATCCTCAACGTGGCGACCCGCGCCGTCGTCGCCGAGGTGGGCGACGCGGTGGTGGTGCAGACCGATCTCTGCCTCGACGAGTTCACCGACCACGGGCACTGCGGTGTGCTGGACGATTCGGGCCGCGTCGACAACGACGCCACGCTCGAGCGCTATCGAGACATGGCGCTGGCACAGGCGGAAGCCGGGTCGCAGCTCCTCGGGCTCAGCGGGATGATGGACGGCCAGGTCGCGGCCGTTCGCGACGCGCTGGACGCGGGAGGCTTCGTCGACACGGCGGTGCTCGCATACGCGGCGAAGTATGCGTCCGCCTTCTACGGACCGTTCCGCGATGCCGTCGACTCCCAGCTGCGGGGCGATCGCCGAAGCTACCAGCAGGATCCCGCGAACGGGAGGGAGGGCCGGCGCGAGGCCCGTCTCGACCTCGAGGAGGGGGCGGACGTCCTCATGGTCAAGCCGGCGTCGTCGTACCTCGACGTGCTCGCCGGGATCGCGGCCCTCAGTGACATTCCCGTGTGGGCATATCAGGTCAGCGGCGAGTACTCGATGGTCGAGGCCGCCGCCGCGCACGGGTGGATCGACCGGGAGCGCGCCGTGCTCGAGACGCTGACGAGCATCCGTCGCGCCGGTGCCGACGCCGTTCTGACCTACTGGGCGGTGGAGGCGGCCCGGTGGTCGAGGTGAACGGCGCCGACGACCCCCTCGGCGCGTCGAGCAACGCCGAGGCGTTCGCCCGGGCGAGGCAGTACATTCCCGGCGGCGTCAACTCGCCGGTTCGGGCCTTCGGGTCCGTGGGCGGCACGCCTCGTTTCCTCGTCTCCGCGCACGGACCGTACGTCATCGACGTCGAGGGCCATGACTACGTGGACCTCGTCGCCTCCTGGGGGCCCGCGATCCTGGGGCACGCGCATCCGGATGTCGTGGCCGCGGTGCAGGAGGCTGCCTCCCGGGGCCTGAGCTTCGGGGCGTCCACGCCGGCCGAGACGGAGCTCGCGCGACTGGTGGTCGACCGGCTCGCCACCGCCCAGCGGAACCCCGAGCCCGCACCGGTCGACGAGCTGCGCCTCGTCTCCACCGGCACCGAGGCCACGATGACCGCGATCCGCCTCGCGCGCGGCGCGACGGGCCGGCCGCTCGTCGTCAAGTTCTCCGGCCTCTACCACGGCCATTCCGACGGCCTGCTCGCCGACGCCGGCAGCGGCCTCGCCACGCTCGCCCTGCCCGCCTCGGCGGGCGTCCCCGCCGAGATCGCGGCTCAGACCATCGTGCTGCCGTATCACGATCGCGCCGCCGTGGAGGCCGCCTTCGACGAGCACGGCAGCCGGATCGCCGCGATCATCACCGAGGCCGCACCGGCCAACATGGGCGTCGTCGAGCCCGCGCCCGGATTCAACGCCTTCCTCGCGAGCACCGCGCGCGCGCACGGCGCGCTGCTCATCCTCGATGAGGTGCTCACGGGCTTCCGGGTGGGCCCGGCCGGATACTGGGGTCTCGAGTCGCCCGGCGCTGCGGATCCGGCCCACGCGTACACCCCGGACCTCTTCACCTTCGGCAAGGTCATCGGCGGCGGGATGCCGCTGGCCGCGCTCGGCGGCCGGCGCGAGCTCATGGAGCAGCTCGCGCCCGCCGGACCCGTGTACCAGGCCGGCACCCTCTCCGGCAACCCGGTGGCGGTGGCGGCCGGGCTGGCGACGCTGCGGCTCGCGGACGCCGCCGTCTACAGCCGGCTGGACGAGGTGGCGGCGGCCGTCTCGGGGGCCGTGGACGACGCGCTGACGGCGGCCGGGGTCGCGCACCAGATCCAGAGGGCCGGCAACCTGTTCGGCATCCAGTTCCGCGAGACGCCCGCCACCGACTACGCGGGAGTGCAGGCGCAGGACGCCTTCCGTTACGGGCCGTTCTTCCACGCGCTGCTGGATGCGGGCGTCTCCGCGCCGCCCAGCGTGTTCGAGGCGTGGTTCGTGACGGCGGCACACGACGACGCTGCGGTGAATCGCATCCTCGACGCGCTTCCCGCCGCCGCCGGTGCCGCCGCCTCAGCTCGAGGGCGGTAGCGGAAGAGAAAGGGGCCGTCCGCATGGCGGACGGCCCCGGACGACGCTCGGAGCTACTGGTTGTCCTTGGCCAGCTTCTCGAGGGTCGGGTTGTTGGAGTACGCCTTCACCGCGTTCTCCTTGGTGACCAGGATCGGGGTGAGCGCCTTGTAGGGCACGGTGATCGTCCCGTTGTAGGCGTTCGTCTTGTCGTTGTAGTCGACGCCAGCGGGCTTCTTCTTGCCGTTGGACAGGTAGGTGATCAGATCGACGGCCGCCTTCGCCTCCTCATCCGTGTTCTTGTAGATGGTCGAGTACTGCACGCCCTTCATGATGAGCGGGATCGACGCCGTCTCGGAGTCCTGACCCGTCACGATCGGCACCGGAAGACCGGCCTGCTGGCAGGCCGTGATGATCGAGCGGCCGAGCGTGTCGTTCGGGGAGAGCACCCCGTCGAGCTCGGTGCCGTTCGAGTACGTCTTCGTGATGATGTTCGTCATGCGGGTCTGGGAGTTCTTCGGGTCCCAGTTGTCCGTCTGCACCTGCTGGAACGAGGTCTGGCCCGAGGGGACCTTCAGGTCGCCCTTGTCGATCAGCGGCTTCAGGACGCTCATCGCACCGTTGTAGAACACCGTCGCGTTCGCGTCGGTGTTGGCGCCGGCGAAGATCTCGATGTTGTACGGGCCGTTCGGCTTCTTGGCCTTCATGCCGTCCAGCAGGGCCTGCGCCTGCAGCTGGCCGACCTTGTAGTTGTTGAAGGCCACGTAGAAGTCGACGTTCTTGGTGTTCAGGATGTTGCGGTCCCACGCGATCACGGTGGCGCCGGACTTCTTGGCCTGCGCCACCTGGGTGCCGAGCTGGCTGCCGTCCTGCGCCGCCACGACGATGACCTTGTCGCCCTTGGTGACCATCGACTGGATCTGGTTCTGCTGGTCGGCGACCGTGTTGTTCGCGGCCGCATACTGCACGTCGGCCTTGAACCCGGCGTCCTTCAGCGCCTTCTCGAACGACGCCTTGGCCAGCACCCAGTTCTGCGAGGTCTTGGCGGGCAGCGCGACTCCGACCGTGTCGCCCTTCTTGACGGCGGTGTCCGACGAGCCGGAGCTGGCGCGCGACGAGCATCCCGTCAGCACCAGACCGGCGAGCGCGACGGCCGTGAGGCCGATGAGCAACTTCTTGCGCATGTGTTGTTCCTTCTTGTTTGCGGATTGCAGGGCGATCCGGCGATGGATCGCACCTTCTTCGGCGCTGTCCTCGTGGTGCCTCAGGACAGCGGGACCTTGTCGACCTGGTCGCCCGAGGGCTTCTCGAGCCCCTGCGGCTGCGCCTGGATGGCCTCCTCGGTGATGTTCGGCTTCTTGCGACGGAAGCCCCCGAGCAGGAGGCCGATGATGGAGGGCCTTCCCTGGGTCTTGTTGTAGACGTCGAACGCGACGGCGGCCAGCAGCACCAGGCCGCGGATGATCGACACCCACGACGCGTCCAGCCCCAGCAGCGAGAGGCCGTTGGCCAGGAAGGCCATCACGAACGCGCCGATGATCGATCCGGCGACCGTGCCGACGCCGCCGAAGATGGCGGCACCGCCCACGAAGACGGCGGCGATGGCGTCCAGCTCCCAGCCGGTGCCGTCGAACGGGCCGGACGCCTGGGCGTTGCCCACGAAGACCATGCCGGCAACGGCGGCGAGGATCGACATGTTCATCATGAGCAGGAAGTTCACCCCGCGCGACTTCACGCCGGAGAGCACCGCGGCGCTCGCGTTGCCGCCCACGGCGTAGATGTGGCGTCCGAACACGGTGCTGCTCGTCACGAAGCTGTAGACGAGGATGAGCACCCCGGCGATGATGCCGACGATCGGGAAGCTGGTGCCGACCCGCCCGGTGGCGAACAGGAAGGTGGCGAAGATCGTGATTCCGCACAGCAGCACCAGGCGGACGACGCTCACCCACACCGGCTGCGGAGAGGCGCCCATCCGCACGCGCTTGCGGCGGTCGTGCACCTCCTTCCAGATCAGCGCGGCGATGACGACGAGTCCGAGGATCAGCGTCGGGTTGCTGTAGCCGAAGTCCGGTCCGAAGTCGGGCAGGAACCCGTTGCCGATCCAGTTGTACGAGTCGGGCGTCGGCACCGCGGTCGAGTTGCCGACGACCTGGTTCGCGCCGCGGAAGATCAGCTGTCCGGCGAGCGTGACGATGAACGCGGGAACCCGCACGTACGCGACCCAGAAGCCCTGCCAGGCGCCGACGAGCGCGCCGACGACCAGCCCGAGCAGCATGGCGAGCCCGGCTGGCAGGTGCCAGACGGCCATCGACTGGGCGACGACGATGCCCACGAACGCGGCCACCGAGCCCACGGACAGGTCGATGTGCCCGGCGATGATGAGCATCACCATCCCGATCGCGAGGATCAGGATGTACGAGTACTGCTGCACCATGTTGATCACGTTCGTCGGATCGAGCGTGTATCCGCCCGTCCAGATCTCGAACACGAGGATGATCGCGACGAGGGCGATGATCATGCTGTACTGGCTGAGGCCGCGCCCCCCGGTGAGGGTGCGCATGCCATCGGAGAACTTGCTCATGCTGCTTGTCTGGTCCTTCGGGTCGAGGTCATGCTGACCATGAGGGATTCGGGGTCGGCCTGTTCCGCGGGCAGCACGTTCGTGATCTGGCCCTCGAAGATCGTGTAGATGCGGTCGGACATGCCGAGCAGTTCGGGCAGCTCGGAGGAGATCAGCACGATCCCCTTACCCTGGGCGGCCAGCTGGTTGATGATGTTGTAGATCTCGTACTTGGCCCCGACGTCGATGCCCCGCGTCGGCTCGTCGAGGATGAGCAGTTCGGGGTCGGTGAACATCCACTTCGCCAGCACGACCTTCTGCTGGTTGCCCCCGGAGAGCTTGCTGACGCCCTCGTCGACGGAGTTGGCCTTGATGCGCAGCGCCTGACGGTACTCCTCTGCGATCTGGTACTCCTTCAGCTCGTCGACGACGCCGGCTCGCGAGATCTTCTCGAGGCGGGCCGAGACCGTCGCGCGCTTGACGGTGTCGAGCAGGTTGAGGCCGAGCGTCTTGCGGTCCTCGCTCACGTAGCCCATGCCGTTCTCGATGGCCTCGTGCACGTTCGTGATCTGGATGGGGCGGCCGTCCTTGATGATCTCGCCGCCGAGGTAGGTGCCGTAGCTGCGGCCGAAGACGCTCATCGCCAGCTCGGTGCGGCCCGCGCCCATCAGACCGGCGAAGCCGACGATCTCGCCGCGGCGCACGTAGAAGCTCTCGTCCTTGCACACCAGGCGGTCGGGGTCCACCGGATGCTGCACCGTCCAGTTGCGCACCTCGAAGAACGTCTCGCCGATCCTCGGTGTGCGCTGCGGGAAGCGGCTCTCCAGCGACCGGCCGACCATGCCGCGGATGATGCGGTCCTCGTCGACGCCGCCGGCGGTCACGTCGAGCGTCTCGACCGTCTTGCCGTCGCGGATGATCGTGATCGAGTCGGCGACGCGCTGCACCTCGTTCAGCTTGTGGGAGATCAGGATGGCCGTCATGCCTGACGCCTTGAAGCCCGTCAGCAGGTCGAGCAGATGCTGGGACTCGGCCTCGTTGAGGGCCGCGGTGGGCTCGTCCAGGATGAGGAGCTTGACGTCCTTGTGCAGCGCCTTGGCGATCTCGACCAGCTGCTGCTTGCCGACGCCGAGCGTCCTGATGAGCGCGTCGGGGTCCTCGTGCAGACCCACCAGGTCGAGCAGCTCTCGCGCGCGCTTCTGCGAGGCGACCCAGTCGATCGTCCCGAAGCGGGAGATCTCGTTGCCGAGGAAGAGGTTCTCGGTGATGGAGAGCTGCGGGATCAGCGCGAGCTCCTGGTGGATGATGGCGATGCCGGCGGACTCGCTCTGCTTGGTGTCGGAGAAGCGAACCTCTTCGCCTTCGTAGATGATCTCGCCCTCGTACGTGCCGTAGGGGTAGACGCCGGACAAGACCTTCATCAGGGTCGACTTGCCCGCGCCGTTCTCGCCGCAGATCGCGTGGATCTCGCCGCGAGTCACCGTCATCGACACGTCCGAAAGCGCGACCACGCCGGGAAAGCGCTTCGTTATGCCGCGCATCTCCAGAATGGGGGCGTTCGCCACGGATGGTCCTCTCGATGTTGCCGGACGAGGCATCCGTTCCGCGGGCCCCTCGGCCCGTGCTGTGCGTTGTCGACGCCTTCGTCCCTGGTGCCACGGCCTTGCCGGGCCGCTTCGGCTGGCTCGGGTGGGCCAGCGAAACGCAACGCTAACACAGTTGTGTTCATGTTGTGAACACAAGGTGCTATGTGCGGCGGATGGCGTCGCAGAGCCCGAACACGAGGGCCTTCGGCGCTTCGTGAGGAGATGCCCTCCGGGCTCAGGCGCGGCCGCGGCTCGCTCGCGAGCGCCTGGAGAGCGAATCCACTATCACCGCCAGCAGGAGCACCGCGCCCGTGACCATGTAGCGCACCGACGAGTCGAGGTTGAGCAGCGTGAGCCCGCTGGAGATCGCCGAGATCACGAGCACGCCGAGCACCGCCGACCACGCCCCGCCGCGTCCGCCGAAGAGGCTCGTGCCGCCGATGATGGCGGCGGCGATCGCGTTGAGGTTCGTGTCGGCCGACCCCGTGAGCGTCGTCGCCGACCCGAGGCGGGCCGCCTGCAGCACGCCGCCGAGCGCGGCGAACGCGGAGCAGATCATGAACGCGGTGACCAGGGTGCGGGTGACGGGCAGGCCGGCGCGGCGCGCGGCGTCCGGGTTCCCCCCGACGGCGAAGACAGAGCGCCCCCAGCGGGTTCGGCGCAACAGGTACGAGATCGCCACGACGAGAAGCAGGAACAGCACGGGCATCACGGCGGTGCCGCGGTCCAGCGACAGGTACCACACGGCGAGGCAGAGCACGCCGAGCAGGAGCACGGCCTTGACGATCGAGACCGACGGGTGCTCGGCGGGCAGCTGTGCCCGCAACCGCCTGCGCCGGCGCGCCAGACCCGCCCCCAGCACGCCCATCGCCGCGACCCCCGCGATCACGTAGGCCGCCCACGGCGGAAGGAACCACGTGTTCGCGAACTGCACGAGCGGGTTGGAGAACGGGATGTTGATGGAGCCGCTCGGGCCCAGCAACACCAGCTGCACGCCGAGGAACCCCAGCAGCCCGGCGAGGGTGATCAGGAAGCTCGGCACCCCGAACCGGGTGAGGAGGAAGCCGTAGAAGGCGCCGATCGCGGCTCCCGCGGCGATCGCGGCCGCGATTCCCACGAGCAGCGGCCACTGCAGGCGCATGGCGGCGACGCCCACGACGGCGCTGGCGAGACCGCTCACCGAGCCCACCGACAGATCGATCTGCGCGACGAGCAGCACCACCACGACGCCCAGGGCGATGACGCCCAGCGGCGCCGCCTGCAGGGTGAGGTTGACCAGGTTGCCCGGCGCGAGGAAGCGCGGGTTGAGCGCCTGGAACAGGACCGCGATGACGACGAGGCCGACGACCACCGGCAGCGAGCCGAGCTCGCCGTCGCGCAGGCGGCCGCCGAAGCCCGACACCATATCGCGCAGCGTGTAGCCGGCGGAGGGGTCGGGGAGGTCGCGGGCCGTGCCTCGGCGCTCCCGGCTCATCTCGCCCCGCCTTCCGCGTCGCCGGCAGGCGTGGAGCCGCCGGGGGAGCGCAACGGCCGCGCCGGCCCGTCGGGCAGTCGCTCGCGCGGGTCGTCCTCCGGAGTGCCCTCCTCGAGGTTCAGCACGCCGGTGATCGAGGCGATGATGTCCTCGTAGCTCAGCTCCGGCGCCCGGAACCGGCCGTTCACCCGTCCGAGCCGCAGCACGATCACGCGGTCGGCCACGGCCTGCACGTCGGCCATGTTGTGGCTGATGAGCACCACGCAGTGGCCCTGGTCGCGCAGCAGCTCGATCAGGTTGAGGACCTCTGCCGTCTGGGCGACACCGAGGGCCGCGGTCGGCTCGTCGAGGATGACCACGGTCGGGTCCCCGATCAGCGAGCGGGCGATCGCCACGGTCTGACGCTGGCCGCCGGAGAGCGTCGCAACGGGCATCCGCACCGACGGTATCCGCGCGGAGAGCCGGCGCAGCAGCTCCCATGAGCGCTGCTCCATGGTCTCCTCGTCAAGCGATCCGCGGCCCAGCTCGTGGCCGAGGAAGAGGTTCGCCACGACGTCGAGGTTGTCGCAGAGGGCGAGGTCCTGGAACACGGTCGCTATCCCGAGCTCACGGGACGCCGCCGGGGAGGGGATCGACACGATCCGCCCCCGGAAGGTGATGGTGCCGGCGTCCGGCGCATGCACCCCGGCCAGCACCTTGACCAGTGTGGACTTGCCGGCCCCGTTGTCGCCGACGAGCGCTACCACCTCGCCTCGGTAGAGGTCGAGGTCCACGTTGCGCAGCGCCTGCACGTGGCCGAACGACTTGCTGATGGCCCGCATGCTGACCACGGGCTCCAGCCGGTCGTCGGTCGCCGCCATGTCCGCTCCTCCGTACCCGCTCATGTGATGCCGTGCTCCGCGCAGTAGCTCGCGTACGCCGCGGTGCAGATCTGCGAGATGGTGTGGAATCCGCTGTCGATCACGACCTTCTTCACGTTCTGCACGGTGACGGTCACCGGTGCGAGGGTGACCGTCGGCACCTTCCTGTCGTCGATCGTCGTGACGCTCGTCCCCTTCGGCCGCTCGCCGCGCACCAGGGCGAGCGCCGCGTCGGCGGCGATAGCCGCCTGCCTGCGGATCGGCTTGTACACGGTCAT
Source organism: Actinomycetales bacterium (assembly GCA_015655415.1). Taxonomy (GTDB): domain Bacteria; phylum Actinomycetota; class Actinomycetes; order Actinomycetales; family Microbacteriaceae; genus Humibacter. The sequence continues at coordinate 53,200 of JAATFB010000066.1, read as the reverse complement.
GTACTGCGTTCCGGCGAGGATGCGCTGCACCGCCGCCACCTCGGCGTCCTGCCCGGTCGTCGGCGGCACCGGAGACGCCCCGGCCGCCTGCAGCGCCGCGATGGCGCCCTCGGCCAGTCCGTCGTTGGCGGCGTACACGCCCTTGATCCGGTCGCCGAACTGGGTGATCTGGCCCGCCACCCAGGTCTGCGCCTCCGAGCCGGCCCAGTTCGGGGCGTCGTACTCGGCCAGCACCCGGTAGCCCGACGTGTCGAGGACGGAGTGTGCGCCCGCCTTGTAGAGGCGCGCGTTGTTGTCGGTGGGGGAACCGTTGACCATGAGGATCCCCGATCCCGCCGGGACGCCCAGCTGACGCAGCCGCCGCACGAGCGCCTGAGCCTGCAGCACGCCGACGCGGCGGTTGTCCGCCGACACGAAGAACGCCACGTCGCGGCTGTCGACGATGCGGTCGTAGGCGATCACCGGAACCCCCTTGGCGGCCGCCTCGTTGACGATCGAGGTAGCCGCCTCGCCGTCGACCGCGTCCAGGACGAGCGCGGCCGCGCCCTGAGCCAGCATCGACTCGGCCTGCTGCTGCTGCCGGGCGGCGTCGGCCGAAGCGTTCTGGTAGGCGACGGTGCAGCCGGGGCAACGCCCGCGGATGCGGGCCTCGAACGCGGGCCGGTCCGCCGACTCGTACCGCGTGTTCGTCGAATCGGGCAGCAGGAGGCCGATCGTGGCATGGTCGGGGTCGCTCCCCCGGCGCGACGTGTCGCCGGGTGCGACCGCGTTCGAACACCCCGTGAGGGCGAGCACGCAGGCAACCGCGGCGAGCAGAAGACCCGCACGGTGCGCCCTCATTCCGCGGCGCCCCCCGGATGCGTCGGATCCTCGGGCTGGATGGAGACGCGATCCACCGCCATGGCCACCGCACCCAGGGCGGCCGCCTCGGCACCGAGCTGGCTCTGCACGATCTCCGGCGCGAACCGGGTTCCGGCGAGCACCGCACGCTCCACCTCGCGGCGCATCGGCCCCAGCAGCAGCTCCCCTGACCGGCCCAGCTCCCCGCCTACGACGATGCGCTCGGGATCGAGCAGGTTGCACAGATTGGCGGTGGCCACCCCGATCGCGGTGCCGGCGTCGGCGATGGCGCGGATGGCGTCCGCCTCGCCGGTCATCGCGCGCACGATCACGTCCTGCAGCTTGATGCCGCGGTTGCCGGTCTGCAGCCGCTGGATGAGGGCGCTGCCGCCGGCGATCGCCTGCACGCAGCCGCGGTTGCCGCACTCGCACAGCGGCCCGTCCTCGCGGATCACCGTGTGCCCGAGCTCACCGGCCGTGCCGGCGTGTCCTGAGTACACGTGGCCGCCGAGCACCAGGCCGGCGCCGATCCGGTCCCCGACATCGACGAACACCACGTCGTCCTTGCCGCGGGCGGCACCCAGCCGCAGCTCGCCCAGGGCGGCCGCGTTGGCATCCGTGTCGACGAACACCGGCCGCTTGAGACGTTGCTGCAGCACCTCGGCCACCTCGACGCCGTCCCAGCCGCGCAGGATGCCGCGGCGCGCGATCCGGCCCGTCCGGCGGTCGACGGGGGCGGGAAGGGCGATGCCCACGGCGAGCAGGTCGAGCATTCCGGCGCCCGCGGACTCGAGCATGTCGGCGAGCAGGAGCATGACGCGATCGAGCTCGTTGTCGGCCCTGTGGTCCTTGGCAAGCGGCATGTGGGTCTGGGAGACGACCGTGTACGCCGCGTCGGAGATGGAGATGCGCAGGTGCCGGGTGGAGAAGTGCACGCCGGCCACGAGCCCGAGGGCGTGAGCGAGCGTCACGTGCTGCGCGCGGCGACCGCTGCGCGTGCCCGGCGCCGTGTTGAGCACGCCGGCGCCGGTCAGCTCCTTGACGATGTTCGACACGGTGGCGGGCGACAGCCCGGTGAGGCCCGCGAGCTCGATCTGGCTGAGCCCGCCGTATCTCTTGACGGCGTCGACGATCCGGCCGCGATTGGCTTCACGCAGTGAAGTCTGCGACCCCGGAGTACGACGGTGTGCTGCCACGGATTCACCCTACGCGATCCCCGCTGCGCGACGCGGGGCGATGGCGCGGAGTCACCGAGCGGCGCAGGCGATCGTTCGATGCTTCAGTTCGGTAACGTCTCGGCTTCGCGCGCCCACGTGCCGGATGCCGTGGACGCGACCCGGCAGACTAGTCGCATGGCCGACTTCCACGTGTACCGCGACCGTGTCGAGATCCGCCTCAGCCGTGCGGAGAAGGTGCTCGCCCTGCGACGCGACGACATCGTCGTCCCGCGAGACAGCATCCGCTCGGTGGCGATCACCTCGGATCCGTGGATCTGGATCCGCGGGGTGCGCTCGCCCGGCAACATGATCCCGCTCACGCTCGCCGTCGGCACCTGGAAGTTCCACGGCGGCAAGGACTTCCTCGTTCTCAAGGGCAAGCAGCGCTCCGCCGTCGTCATCGACATCGAGCGGCCGGACGACGAGGGCCGGGGGGAGCAGGAGGCCGATGACGCCCCGGCGCGCGCCGAGGTCGCCGACGGCTTCTCCCGCATCATCGTCTCGACGCAGCACGCGTCGCAGCTGGTCGAGGCGCTGCGCGACATCCGCCCGGACGGCGACGGCCCCGTCGACGAGGTGATCTCGTAGCGCTCGTCCTCAGCCCCCTACGGGGTCGGCGAGGACGAGCAGCACGAGCCCGGCCAGCGGAAGGACGCCCTGCAGCAGCGCCGCCCGGATGTACCGTGCCCCGGTGGTCACCAGCACGACGGCCGCGAGCACCATGCACGTGAGCGTGAAGAACACCAGGGTCAGCCCGATGGCGTGCTGGCCTATGCCGTACGTGACGATGCCCACGATCGCCCCGAGCGCGAGGAACAGGTTGTAGAAGCCCTGGTTGTACGCCATCGGTCTGACGGTGTCGGCGGATGCCTGGTCCGGCACCGCGAACCGCTTCCACACGCCGGGTCGCGACCACAGCACGCTCTCGAGCACGAAGATCAGCACGTGCAGCACCGCGGCCAGGGCGACGACGAGGGTCGCTATCACGATCATGCGGCAAGCCTACGAGGTGGCCGGTGCGACCGGCGACGGCCCTCGAGCCGGGGGAGGGCGGCCCAGCGGGATGGCGGGATCAGCGGTGCACGTCGACCACGGTGCGTCCGCGGATCTGACCGGCGAGGATGCGCTCGGCCGCTGCCGGTGCATCCGCCAGGCCGATGGTCGACGTCATCGCCTCGAGCAGGCGCGGGTCGAGGTCGCGTGCCAGCCGGTCCCACGCCTCGACGCGCGACGCCCGCGGCGCCGCGACGGAGTCGATACCGGCGAGCGTCACGCCACGCAGGATGAAAGGCATCACCGTCGTGGGCAGCTCGGAGCCGCCGGTGAGCCCGCAACAGGCGACGACCCCGCGCTGCGAGGTCTGGGCGAGCACGTTGGCGAGCGTCACGCCGCCCACGACGTCGACTGCGCCCGCCCATCGCGCCTTCTGCAGAGGGCGGCCGGGCTCGGCGAAGTCGGCACGATTCAGGATGGCGGCCGCGCCCAGTGCACGCAGATAGTCCGCCTCGGTGTCGCCGCGTCCGGTGGAGGCGGTCACGGAGTATCCCAGCCTGGCGAGCACCGCGATCGCGACGGACCCCACCCCGCCGGCCGCCCCCGTCACCAGCACGTCGCCCGACGAGGGGGTCACCCCGCCGCGCTCGAGCGCCAGGACGGCGAGCATCGCGGTGAATCCGGCCGTCCCGATGGCCGCCGCCTGGTGGAGCGTGAAGGCGTCGGGGACCGCAACGAGCGGCTCGGCCCGCACGGCGCCGCGCTCGGCGAGCCCCCCGTCACGTGTCTCGCCGAGGCCGTCGCCGTTCAGCACCACCCGGTCGCCCGGTGCGAACCGGGGGTCGGCGGACGCCCGCACCCGGCCGACGAGGTCGATCCCGGGGATGATCGGCGTGCGTCGCACGACCCCCGGCCGGCCCGCGAGTGCGAGGCCGTCCTTGTAGTTCAGGGCCGAGTACTCGACCTCGACCTCGACCTCGACCTCTGCGGGCTCGAGTGCGTCGTCGTCCACGGTGCGGAGCTCGACGGTGTGGGTCGCGTCGGCGTCGCGTCCGGAGCGCTGGTCGATGTAGAGGGCGCGGAACGACATGGCACCAGCCTAGGCGGGTGGCGGCCGGGGCCGTGGGGTGGCGACCGACCTCAGGAGGCAGCAGACGGGCCGGCGGTCTCGCGAGACGGCAGGGCCGGCGCCGCGAAGCTGCGCAGATGGGCTAGCGCCGCGCGAAGAGCCGGCTCGAGGTAGTCGAGGCTGCCGGTGGCCTTGTCCACGACGGCGCCGCCTTCCAGTGCGGCGAGGAAGAGGGCGGCCAGCTCTGCCGGGTCTGCGTCGGCGCGCAGTTGCCCGGTGTCCCTCATGGTCCGGATGCCCTCCGCCATGTGGCGGTGCCAGCTGCGAAGGCTCGCGCCCACGAGGGTCCGCTCCTCGGGATCGGGGTCGAGGACGCGACCGGCGACGGCGGCCATCTCGCACGCGTCGCTGCGGGTTTGCAGCCGGTGCAGCCGCACGATGCCGTCCACCCAGCGGTTCCAGGCGTCGAAGCTGTCGAGCACGACCGTCGCCTCTTCGGCCAGGCGCTCAAGCTGCCGGGCCGTCGCCACCCGGATCAGCTCCTGCTTGCCGCCGGGGAAGTAGTGGAAAAGCTGTCCCTTGCTGGTGCGGGTCGCGGCCAGGACGTGGTCGAGGTTCACCGCCCCCCGCCCGCCGCGGACCAGCGCGTCCACCGCGGCATCGAGGATGCGGTTGCGCGTGGCCGTGCCCTTCGTCGTCGGCATCCCACCACTGTAGCCGATTCTGGACTTGACAGTCCATGAGCGAACTGCAATTGTGGACTCTGAAGTCCACAATTGGCTGGAAGAAGACGGGAAGCGGATGATGACATTCGACGGACAGGTCGCCCTCATCACGGGCGCGACCAGCGGCATCGGCAAGGCGGTCGCGCTGACGCTCGCCGCTCAGGGCGCACGTGTGCTGGTGCACGGGAGGGACCGCTCGCGTGCACAGGCGGTCGTCGGGCGCGTTCGCGCGTCGGGCGGCGTCGCGGACGCGGTGATCGGCGACCTCGCCGCGGGCCCCGAGACGGTGCGCGCTCTGGCCGCCGAGGCGCTCGCCGTCTCGGGCGGGGCATCGACATCCTGGTGAACAACGCGGCGGCGCTCGTCCCCGGGCAGTCGATGCTGGAGGTCACGGACGAGCAGCTCCGGGGCGCGCTGAGCGTGAACATCGCGGCGCCGGTCGTCCTCACCGCCGCCGTAGTGGCCGACATGAGGGCTCGTGGCCGGGGCGTCGTGGTGAACATGGGCTCGAACACCGGCACTCAGGGCATGGCGAGCGCCGCGCTCTATGGGGCCACGAAGGCAGCGCTGCACTCGCTGACACGGTCGTGGGCGGACGAGCTGGCCTCGGTGGGCATCAGGGTCAACGCGGTCGCGCCCGGCCCGACCCTCACCGAGGACAACCTCGGATACGAGGAGCAGCTGGCGGCCCTCGCCCAGCCGTATCCGGACCGCCGCCCGGGAAGGGCCGAGGAGGTCGCCGCCCTCGTCGCCTTCCTGGCCTCACCCGCCGCTGCGCACATCCACGGCGCCACCATCCCGATCGACGGCGGCTCGTCGGCGGTCTGACCCAGGTCGCCGCGGCCCGGCCGCTACCGGGTCGGGAACCGGGTGGCCGGAGCCCACGCCGGCAGCACCACGGGGCCGTGAGCTTGCGAGCTCCCGGCCACTTCCGCTCCCGGCCCCTGGAGCATGCGCCATGAGCCCGAGGCGCCCGGCTCGTCTGTCATGGGCCTCCTCTCGGCGCCGTCCGGTCACGTCGGCCGAGTCTGGACTCAGAAGTCGAGAATACGAGCGGGATCGCGCCCAGGCAGGGGCCCACGGCATGCGGCCCCTGCCGTGCACCGTGCTTCGCAGTCCCAACGCCTTCATCGGGGACGACGGTGAGCCGCGATCAGCGCTTGACGGCGTCGATCTTGAGCATCTTCGCAATGACCCCGTCGAGCTCCTCGTCCCGGAAGATCTCCTTCCACGTCGGCTTGATGATCTTCTCGCGTCCGTAGCTCATCGCGATATGGCAGGCATCCGAGAACGGGTTCGACCCGCGCAAGCCGTTCGTGAGCGCGATCCAGACATGGCCGTAGAGGATCGCTCGCGCGGCCTCTCGGGGCACGCCGACGCCGTTCACGGTCTCGTCGAGCGCCTCGTTGAGGAAGTCACCGATCATGCAGGCGATCGTCTCGACGAGAGTTGGTTCGAGAACGGCGAGCTGCTTGACCGTCACCCAGTGCACTTGGATGACGGGCGCGTAGATCGTCGCGATGACCTTCTCGGCGAGGTCGCGGACTGACGGGTCGCCATCCTCGAGCGCGGCGACGACCTCCTGCGGCGCGGCCACGCCGCCGAAGGTGTCGTCCCACTCCGCCTTGGTGGTGCGCTCGAGGAACACCGACGGGTGGCACGGGTGAGCGACGGCGTAGTGGATGTCGTCCCGCTGGGCGAGGAGGCCGGCATACGCGGCCGCAGGGTCGAGGGTCAGGATGATCGCGCCAGACCTCATGACCGGGACGACTTCCTCGGAGACCTTGCCGAGGACCACATCGGGAACGGCGAGGATGACGACGTCGGCCTGTCGCGCGGCGTCGATGGTGTCGGTCACGGTGCGGCCGATGGCCTGAATGCGTTCGCGGCCAGCGGGGGACGCCTCCGAGTAGAGCGTCGAGTACGCGCTCTGCGCGAGATTGTTCGAGACGCGGGTGCCCATCTTGCCGCCCGCGCCGATCACGGCGACGGTGAGGTCGGCGGTGCCGGACTGCGCGCTGGTGGTGATGGTGTCGGTCATGTCTGCTTGCTCCTGATGTGTTGGATGGTGGCGGATGTCCATGCCGCTTCGGTGCGGCTGGTGGCCTGTGCGGGATCATCGGCGCCGGCTTGCCAGGGCAGCCAGAACTCGATGATCCGGTTGATGTCGCGTTCGTCCGGGCGGATGGCCTCGACGATGCCCTCGTAGTCAAGACGGCCAGTGCCAAAGGGCACCCCGGTGTACTGGAAGCCGACCCAACCGGGGGAGCGCGTGAAGTCGAAGTCCTTGACGTGCCAGTTCTTCGTCCACGGAGCGCACCGTGCGACGACGTCGGCCGGCAGCTCGAGGTTCGCGACGGTGTTCGCCGGGTCGAGGCAGATCCCGAGCGATGGGGAGCCGATCGACTCGATGACGTTCACGAGCGTGGCGGACGGAACGACTTCGTACGTCTCCAAGGCGAGTGTGACGCCTGCGCTCTCATAGCCAGGCAGGACCGCCTGGAGCCGCTGCTGCTGGGTGGAGGGGTCCGGAACGTCGTCACCCGAGCTCCACATGGAGCGGACGAGCGTAGCGCCGAGCATGAGCGCGATGTGGAGGTACCGCGTGAGGTGGTCGGGCTGCGTGCCGCGGGTGCCGACTTCCAGGCCCACGCCCAGCGACGCCGCGAGCGAGCGGATCGACTCCAGCCGCTCGTCGGAGGCCGTGTCGAGGGGCAGGTGGTCGCAGATCTGGAACAGCGTGATGTCGTGGGCTGCGGCGTCGCGGAGCGCGTCGTCGAGCGACATGGGGGAGGCCACGCGATCGGACATGCGCCAGAAGTAGGCGTACGTGCTGAGGCCGAGGGTGCTCGTCATGCGCTGACCTCGCTCAGGAGCAACGCCTCGTCGAGAATCGTCGAGATGGCCGCGGGATCATGCGCGAAGCGGCCGAGGAAGAGACCGCCGATGCCCCCTGCGCCACGCGTGAGGAGGCCTGGACCGGCCGATCCGCCATAGATGGCCCGGCTCCCGGCGAGCTCCGGCCGGCTCGCGAGATGGGCGGAAATCCCCGCCAGGAGCTCCACGATGTGCTCGTCGGGGGCGGGAGCCGGGGCGCCGATCGCCCAGACCGGCTCGTAGGCGACGATCACGGGCCCTGCGGTTCCCTCGCTCATCGCCTTCGACACGGCGCGGTCGAGCTGGCCGGTCACGTCGGCGAGCGCCTCGCTCCGGGAGGAGCGGATGGCCTCACCGGCGCAGATCAGCGGGGTCAGATCGCTGCGGAAGGCGGCAGCGACCTTGTCCGCGACCATGCGATCGTCCTCACCCAGAAGGCTCCGCCGCTCGGCATGGCCGACCTCGACCAGGTCGCAGCCGATCTCTCGCAGCTCGCGCCCGGACACCTCGCCGGTGAAGGCGCCCTCGTCCGCCCAGGAGAGGTCTTGTGCGCCGAGGTGCACCCGCGTGCCCTCCAGCACGGCGCCGACCGGCACGAGCGAGGGGAACGTCGGCATGACGAAGAGGTCGACCGCGCCCCTGGCGAGCGCGGGGTGGCTCCGTGCGATGTCGGCCACGGCACGCGCCCACGTCACCGTCTGGGCGTGGCCGAAGTACATCTTCAGCGACACCCCGATGGTGAGTGCGGGGGCGGACGCGGAGGTGAGCATCAGGCGTCGACCCCCACCGGGGCGGAGCCGTCGTACTGACAGATGGCGGCGACCTTCTCGGCGGAGGCGCTGGCGGGGTCGAAGACGTAGCCGAGCCACTCCCTGGCGAGGCGACGGGCGAGCTCGACGCCGATCACCCGTTGTCCCATGCACAGAACCTGCGCATCGTTCGACAGGATGGAGCGCTCGACGGAGAACGAGTCGTGCGCCGTGACGGCGCGGATCCCTGGGACCTTGTTCGCCGAGATCGCCACCCCGAGGCCGGTGCCGCAGATGAGGATCGCCCGATCGGCATCGCCGCGGGCGATCAGGCGTGCCGCTTCGACCGCCACGTGCGGGTAGGCGGTGTGGCCGTCGGAGCCGACACCCACGTCGACGACGCTCGTGACGCGCTCGTCGGCCTCCAGGTCGCGCTTGATGATCTCCTTGTAGTCGAAGCCGGCGTCGTCGGAGCCGACGACGAGACGGAATGTGGCCATGATGTTGCGTCCTTCCGGTCAGGCGGAGACGGACAGCTTCCGGAGCACCGCTGCTGTGATGAGTGAGAAGGAGACGGCGCCGGCGTCGGGGGTCCCGACGGCGTGCTCGGCGTGGGTGCGGGCGCGGCCCATCCTGGGCAGCAGCGCTGCGGTGCCGTCAGCGGCCGCCTGCGCAGCTGCGGATGCGGCGCTCCAGGCGGTCACGAGGTCGTCGCCGGCCCGCACGCGCTCGGTGAGAACCGTGTCGAAGGGGACGAGAGCGTCGACCATGGTCTTGTCGCCGACGGTCGCCCCGAACGCGAGCACGGCCTCCGTCGCGGCATGCACACCCTCGGCGACCGTGGCCGCGGACGGGCGCGACTCGTCGCCGATCACGCGACCGAGCGCTCCGAGTGCGGCGCCCCAGATCGCGCCGGAGGTGCCGCCGGCCTTGTCCGACCAGGCGTACCCGGCGATCGCCAGCACGCTGCCGGCGCCCGCACCCCGCTCGGCGGCGTCGCGCGCCGCGGCCTCGGCCGCGTGCGAGCCGCGTCGCATGCCGATGCCGTGGTCGCCGTCGCCGGCGACCGCGTCGATCCGGCCGAGCTCGTCGACGTGGGTGTCGATGACCTCCCTGATCGCGCCGATCGCCTCCGCGACCCGAGGCGAGAGTGCACGTGACTCCTCGGATCCTGGGGAGACGGAAACGGTCTCGTCCGCCGACAGCGCCTCGGGAGAGAGACGCTCGGCCGGGGCTGCCGAGCCTTTGCGGTACGCCGGCGCGTCGGCGGGAGCGGCCCAGAGCTCCTCGAGTTCGGCGTCCGGCCAGAACAGGGTGAGCGAGACTCCGGCCATGTCGAAGCTCGTCACGAGCTCGCCCACCTCGGGCTCGACGATGACCGCTCCGGCCTCCGTGAGCAGTCTCTGCACCGCGCCGTAGACGACGAAGAGCTCCTCGTACTTCACCGAGCCGAGGCCGTTCAGGATGGGCACGACGTGAGCGCCCTCGACCGTGACGCCGGAGGGCAGCTCGTCGAGGAGGCGCGTCACGAGCAGCTCGGCGAGTCCCGCGGCACTCGGCACATCGATCTCGTCGATGCCGCGCTCGCCGTGGATGCCCATGCCCACCGCCATCCGGCCCTCGGGCACGGTGAACAACGGCTCGTCGGCGCCGGGCAGCGAGCAGCCGGAGAAGGCGACGCCGAACGAGCGAGTGCGATCGTTGGCGCGCGAGGCGATCTCGGTGACCTCGTCGAGGCCGTGGCCGAGGTCGGCCGCGGCGCCCGCCACCTTGAAGACGCACAGGTCCCCGGCGATCCCGCGTCGCTTGTGCCTCTCCGCCGGCGAGGCGGAGGCGACGTCGTCGGTGACGCGGACGGTCCTGACCGCGATGCCCGACTCCTCGAGGGCGCGCGCCGCGGCGTCGAAGTTGAGGACGTCGCCGGCGTAGTTGCCGTAGGACAGCAGCACGCCGCCACCCGTCTCGGCGGCCTTCGCGACGGCGATCACCTGCTGGGCGGACGGAGAGGCGAACAGATTGCCCATCGCTGCACCGGACGCGAGGCCCTGGCCGACCAGGCCCGCGAAGGCCGGGTAATGGCCGGAGCCGCCGCCGACGACCAGCGCCACCCGTCCCCGCGGCGTCACCGTCGCGCGGACGACGCCGCCGTGGACTTTCCGCACCCAGTGCTGGTTCGCCGCGACGAACCCCTCGACCATCTCGTCCGCGAAGTCTGCAGGATCGTTGAACAGGCGCGTCATGCGCGAACCTGCGCGGTCCCGATGGTCGGCCGCTCGGACGGCGCGGAGGCGCCGGCGCGGTGGCCGCGGGCGACGAGCACCATGAGCAGGGCCGACAGGAGCATGAAGAATCCGACCACGAACATCGACACCTGGTAGTCGCCGGTCATGTCGGCGAGCCAGCCCGTGATGTACGGTGCTGCGAACCCGGCCACGTTGCCCATCGTGTTGATGAGGGCGACGCCGGCCGCGGCCGCCGCACCGGTGAGGAACTGTGTGGGCACCGTCCAGAAGTTCGGCAGCGCCGCGAAGATCGCCACGGCGGTGACGGCGATCACGGCGATCGTGGTCGCCGGCGACGGCATGAAGAGCGCGACCGGGATGCTGACTCCGCCGACCACGGCCGGCAGTGCGATGTGCCACGTCCGGACCCCCCGACGGAACGCGTCACGGGACCAGAGGTAGAGCACGACCGCCGCGGGGACGTACGGTATGGCGGTGATGAGACCCTTCTGGAAAAGGTCGAACGTCGTGCCGAACTGCTGCTGGAAGCCGTCGATGATCGTGGGGAGGAAGAAGCTCAGCGCATAGAGGCCGTAGATGAACCCGAAGTAGACGAAGCTCAGCATCCAGACGCGGCCGGAGCCGAACGCGACGCGGAGGCCGCCCTTGCGGTGGCCGCCGTCGCGGGAGTCGCCCTCCTTGGCCGTGTTCTCGGCGATGAGCGCGGTCTCGAGCCACTCCTTCTCGTCGGGGTCGAGCCACTTCACCTGCGACGGGCGGTCGCGGAGGACGAACAGGCAGAGGATGCCGACGACGATCGCGGGCAGCGAGACGCCGAGGAACATGAAGCGCCAGCCGGAGAGGCCGAGGGCGTGGTCCTGACCCATCAGCCATCCGGCGAGCGGGGATCCGATGACCGTGGTCAGCGGCTGCGCGAGGTAGAACAGCGCGAGCATGGTGCCGCGGTGTCGAGCCGGGACCCAGCTCGACAGGTACAGGATCGCGCCGGGGAAGAAGCCCGCCTCCGCGACGCCGAGGAGGAACCGGAGACCCACCAGCTGCGGGTAGTTGCCGACCCAGACGAAGAGCAGCGAGACGATGCCCCAGGTGATCATGATCCGGGCCAGCCAGACGCGGGCGCCGAATCGGTGGAGTGCCATGTTCGAGGGCACCTCGAGCACGATGTAGCCGATGAAGAAGACGCCGGAGGCGAACCCGAACTGCGCGGCGCTCAGGCCGAGGTCCGACTCGAGGCCGTTCGGCGCGGCGAACGAGATGGCGGTGCGGTCGAGGAAGTTGATGAAGAACATCAGGGCGACGAACGGCACGATGCGAAACGAGATCTTGCGGATGGCCGACTTCTCGGCGATGGGCATCGAGGCGGCGCCTGCGGCGGTGACGTCCACGGTGACTCCTCCGGTTCTGGAACGACGCTGGTCGGGCGCCCGGGGATGATGTGCGAGGTTCATCCTGCGCCGTTCATCCAAACTTGTCAACCGGTTGACCAATTGACTGGAATGATGATGCTTGACCCCACCGTCACATCGTTCGAAGGAGAATCGCGTTGCCTCGCTTGACCGACCTGGTACCCGAGCCGACGGAGATCGAGCGCCTCGCCACGGGAAGCACCTGGGCCGAAGGACCGCTCTGGATACCTGAAACGCGGACACTGCGGTGGTCCGACATCCCCCGGAACAGGATCATGCAGTGGCATGCGGGCACAGGCGCCACATCCGTCTACGCGGAGCGCGTCGGATACGCCAACGGGCGCGCCCTCGATGTCGACGGGAGCGTCGTCCAATGCTCGCACGGGCGCAGGCGCATCGAGCGCGACCGTGGGGGCCTCGTCACCCCCATCGTGGACAGGTGGGGCGACGCGCGGCTCAACTCGCCGAACGATGTCGTGCTCGCCCCGGACGCCACCTTCTGGTTCAGCGACCCGCCGTATGGGATCATCGAGCCGCGTGAGGGGCACGCCGGATATCGCGAGTACGGGGACCACGCCGTGTTCCGCTTCGACCCGGTCACAAACGGCATCCGCCCGGTCGTCCTCGATGTCGAGGAGCCCAACGGCCTGGCGTTCTCCCCCGACAAGCGGACGCTCTACGTGGCGGATTCCTCGTGCATCCGCAAGCCGCCCGGTGTCGGGAACCGATGGATCCGGGCCTACGACGTGGCGGACGGCGTCCGCTGCAAGAACTCCCGGGTGTTCGCAGAGCTCACCGCAGCTGACGGCGTCCCGGACGGCATCAAGGTCGACACGCAGGGGAACCTGTGGACGAGCTCGGAGCGCGGTGTCATCGTTATCGCCCCCGATGGCGCCACGATCGGCAGGCTGCCGGTTCCCGAGTTGGTGGGGAACCTCTGCTTCGGCGGAGATGACGGGACGACGCTGTTCATCGCGGCATCGACCTCGATCTACCGAGTCGCCACGACCGTGAGGGACGCGAGCACGACATGGTGAAGCCGGAGCCCCGCGAAGTGACCGCGGCTACGTTCGAGCGCCACAGGTGGCGGGTCTCGCTCTCCCTGGGGGAGATCGGGCACATCGCGCACGATGGAGTCCAGGTGGTCCGCGCCATCCGGGTGGTGGCCAGGGACGAGGACTGGAACACCTTCCCGCACCGGGCCGGCCCAGCCGAGATCGACGATGGCGTGGTGCGGTTCCGCATCGACATCGACGACGACGACGGTGCCCCGGTCGCCTGCGCCCGCCTCGAGATCCGGCTCGAGGAGTCCTGCACCGTGACGGCGGAGATCAGGCCCGTGCGCGACCTGGAGGTCAACCGGCTCGGCATCGTCGTGCTGCTCTCACCGGCACTCGCGGGCTCGCCGCTCGAGGTCGTTCATCCGGACGGGACCCGGGACACGACCGCGTTGCCGTCGCGGATCGCACCGCATCAGCCCGCTCGGGACATCAGCGCCCTCCGCTACGGCGTCGACGGCCTCGTGGTCGACGTGGCGTTGGAGGGCGACGTCTTCGAGATGGAGGACCAGCGGAACTGGACCGACGCCTCGTTCAAGGTCTACAACAGGCCCCTCGCACTCCCGTTCCCCTACCGGGTCGGACCCGTGGAGCCGATCCGGCAGTCGGCCAGGATCACCGTGGAGCAAGGCGCTGAGCCGGCCCTCGGCGGCGTCCCTCTGGAGACGCGTGGTCGCTCGGGATCGGCGGCGCGGTCTCCGATCAAGATCGGAACCTCCAGCGGGCGCCATGTGCACGGAGCGCTCCCGCCACCGGCGCCGCACGCCGGGCCGCTTCTGGTGGAGCTGACCGCGGATCGCGCGTCATGGGACGAGATCATCGCGCGAGCCTCGCTCGAGGCCGACGCCCTCGGAGTGCCCGTCGACCTGCGCGTGGTCGCGGCCGGCGCCGATGACCTGGAGGCGGGGCTCGCCGCCGCCCGAGCGCTGCGCCTGGCACGTGTCGGCGTCTTCGACCCGCGGACCCATGTCACGGAGTCGTCTGGGTGGGACGCCCTCAGGCGTTGGCGTGACCGCCGCTCGGAGCCGCCGTGCCTCGTCGCCGGCACCCGGGCGCACTTCACCGAGCTCAATCGCACGATCGAGCGGCTGCCCCGTGACGCGGATCTCGTCGCCTTCAGCATGACGCCGATGATGCACGCCACGGACCTCGAGCACGTCGAGGAGAGCCTCGACATGCAGAGGCTGGTGGCGGAGGATGCCGTCGAGCTCGCCGACGGCATCCCCGTCGTGATCGGACCGGTGACCCTGCGCCGGCGGTTCAACGCCGTCGCGACAAGGCCGTCCCCGGGCTCGCGCGTCGAGGCGCAGCGCGGCATCGACCCGCTCATCGGGACCGAGTACATGGCGTCCTGGTTCGAGCGCTCCGTCGCGGCCGTCTCGATCGAGGGCGTGCTCGGCGCGTCGTGGTTCGAGGCGACCGGGCCGCGGGGCCTCGTCACGACGGAGGGGGAGCTCACTCCCGCCGGAGCGCGCTGGTTCTCGTTCGTCTCGGAGACGTGAAGAGGCCCGCAGGAGCGGCTCCGAGAGGATATTTTGGTCAACCGGTTGAACAGTTGGCGGGAAACGGGCATACTCGTGACCCGATGCACGTCACCGTTCTCGTGGCGCGTCGACCCGATCGAAGGAGATCCCATGCACGTTCGGTACCGCCGCCGACCGTTCGCCGCCGTGGCGGGGCTCGCTCTCGCCGCAGTGCTCGCCTTGGCTGGTTGCGCTGCCCCTGCTGCATCAGCGGACGCGCATCACGCGCCGTTCGTCGCTCTCAGCAATTCGTTCATCGGCAACTCGTGGCGTCAGTCGATGGTGAACCAGTTCGAGCGCGTGGCGAAGCAGGCCCAGGCACAGGGTGTCATCAGCGGCTACAAGATCGCCAATGCACCAGGGGACAACTCGGCCACGAACCAGATCGCACAGATCAAGACGCTCCTGCTGCAGAAGCCCGACATCCTTCTCATCGATCCCGCCTCGCCAACGGCCCTGACCCCGGTCATCCAGCAGGCCTGCTCCATCGGCGTGACGGTCGTCGTGTTCGACAGCGCGAGCGAGGCCCCATGCGCGACCGTGGTGACCAACAGCTTCCCCGACTGGGCGAGGATCTCGACCGAGGCCGTCATCAAGGGCATGGGCGGCAAGGGCAATCTGCTCATCTCACGCGGCGTCGTCGGCTCGGCCCCTGAGGCCGAGTTCTACGCAGCGCAGAAGAAGGTGCTGGCGAAGTACCCGGACGTGAAGGTCGTCGGAACCGTGACCGGCTTCTGCGACAGCGCCACGGCGCAGAAGGCCGTGCTCGGCGTCCTGTCCAGCCTCCCCAAGGTCGACGGGGTGGCCGGCTGCGGCGACGGCTACGGCATCGCCCAGGCGTTCCAGACTGCCGGCCGCAGGATCCCCGTCCTCGCGTTCGAGCCCAGCGGCCGCGCGCTGCGCTTCTGGAAGTCGCACACCGTCGGCAGCGGTTCGATCGCGATCATGTCCGACCCGGGGCAGGTCTCCGCCGGCTTCTACACTGCGCTCGACATCCGAAAGGGCCGCAAGATCGCGTCGACCGTGATCTTCCCCTCCGTCGAGATCACCGAGGATCAGCGCGACGCCTGGCTTCCCCACGTCTCACAGGACGCGATCGCCTCGTGGCAGTGGACCCAGGAGCTCGTCGACAGACAGCTCACCGCCGACGCGAAGCACACGACGGCGCCCCTGCCTCCGGTCCCCGGTTCCTGACCAGCCCAACCCGAAGGACGAAAGATGTCGACGACGACAACGGCGCCGGACCTCGTGGTCCAGGTGCGTCACGCCAGCAAGACCTACGGCCCGACCCGGGCGCTCTCCGCGATCGACCTCGACATCCGTGCCGGCGACATCGTGGGCGTCGTCGGGCACAACGGCGCCGGGAAGTCCACGCTCATGAGGCTTCTCGCCGGCATCGAGCCCACGGACAGCGGCACGGTCTCCGTCGCCGGACGGTCGAAGTCAGCTCGCGGGGGGTTCCCCGGCGCTCGCATGGCCTACCAGGAGACGAACCTCGCGAATGAGCTCTCGGTCGGTGACAACGCCTACCTCTCCGCGGTCGGCTCGCCGCGGGGCGCCAGATGGCGCAAGCACGCCGAGGAGCGCATCTTGAGCCGGCTCGACGAGATGTTCCCCGGACACGGCATCCGTGCCGCGACCTGGGTCGGCGACCTGTCGCTCGCCCAGCGTCAGATGGTGGAGATCGCCCGTGCGACGCTCGACGACGACCTTCGCCTGCTCATCCTCGACGAGCCGACGGAGTCCCTCACGGGCGGTGCGACCGAGGCGCTCTACGACGCCGTCCGCCGGATGAGCGCCGCCGGGGTCGCGGTCATCCTCATCTCCCACCGCATTCGCGAGGTCCTCGAGGTCGCCCATCGGGTGGTCGTGCTCCGCGACGGGGCGGTCGCCTCGGAGCACGCAGCGGCGGGTCTCACCGAGGACGACGTGCTCCGTGCCATGGGCGGTTCCGACGTCGAGATCGTTCTGCCGGTCACGGGAGCCGTCTCCATCGACGTGCCGATCGTCGCCGAGGTCCCCGCCCGCGACGCTCGAACCGGCACCGCGCGACCCATCCAGGCTCGCCGGGGCGAGGTCGTCGGGCTGGCCGGAATCGCCGGGCAAGGCCAGGAGGTCATCCTCGCGGCGCTCTGGAACGCTCGCGAGCGCGCGCGGAGGCGCGTCAAGAAGGCGTACGTCCCCGGCGACCGCCAACGCTCCGGCATCCTGCCGCTGTGGAACGTCGCCGACAACCTGAACATCACGGCAATGCGATCGCTCGGACGCTGGGGGTTGCGGAACACGGCGGCCGAGCGCGAGGTCGTCGACCGGTGGGTGCATCTGCTGAACGTCCGTGGCGGAGTCGAGGCGCAGATGGCCGGGCTGTCCGGCGGGAATCAGCAGAAGGTCATCGTCGCGCGGGCCTTCGCGTCTGACGCGGAGCTCGTGCTGCTCGACGATCCCTTCCGCGGAGTCGACGTGCACACCAAGAACGACCTGTACAGGCTCATCCGCGACGAGGCGGCCCGTGGCCGCACCGTGGTCTGGTACTCGAGCGAGAACGCCGAGATGCGGCACTGCGACCGCGTGTACGTCGTCCGCGCCGGAAGGATCGCCGCTGAGCTGCGGGGCCAGGAGATCAACGAGGAGCGGATCATCGCCGAGTCCTTCGTGATCGCGGACGACGAGGAGGTCGCAGAATGACCAGTCCCACCCTTGAGCGAGCGCTCCCCGAGCGTCTCGCCCCCGGCGACCGGGATCGCCTGAAACGTCAGGTGCCCGCGGGGGTGACCCTGCTCGCGTTCATCGCCATGCTCGTCGTGTGCGGTGCGATTCAGCCGGTCATCTTCTCGGCGACCGGGCTCAACCTCGTGCTCTCGTCGATCGTGCCGCTGGTCATCGCCTCGCTTGCGCAGATGGTCATGATGAGCATCGGCGACATCGACCTCGGCATCGGCAGCTTCGTCGGACTCGTGACCGCCGTGTCGGCGACGACTCTGAGCGGCACGCCGTTGATCGGCGTGCTGATCCTGCTCGCTCTCATCGCGGGTTACGGCGTGCTCGGCGCGCTCGTGCACCTCAGGAGGGTCCCTGCGCTCATCGCCACCCTGGGCGCCTCATTCGTCTGGTACGGGCTCGCCCTCTTCGTTCTCCCCACACCGGGAGGCACCGCTCCGGACTGGCTGCTCGCGTTCGCCGCCTGGACTCCATCGGCGTTCCCCGCCCCCGTCCTGCCCATCCTCGTCATCACTGCCGCGATCTGGGCCGTTCTTCAGCTGACGCCGGTGGGAGCGCGCGTTCGGGCGCTCGGGAGCAACGCCGCCGTCCTCGAGCGTTCAGGACGATCGGCGCTCCGCACGCGCATCATCACGTATGTGATCGTCGGCGTGCTCGCGGTGCTCGCCGGTCTCAGCCTGTCCAGCCAGATCGGCGGCGGCGACCCGACGAGCGCGAACGACTACACCCTCATCAGCGTCGCCGCCGTCATCCTGGGCGGAGGCTCATTCTTCGGCGGTCGCGCCGTCGCGTGGGGCTCGATGGTCGGCGCCGTCACGCTCGGCCTGGTGAGCGTGCTCCTCTCGTTGCTCAACCTGTCGTCCAATGTGCAGCCCGCCGTCGAAGGCGGCATCGTCATCGCGGCCCTCGCGGGACGGCTCCTCGTGGGAAAGGTGCTCAGATGAACTTCGCACGCAGACTCGTCGTGCCTCCGTGGGCGTGGTCGTTCCTCTTCGCCGCGCTCGTCCTCCTGGGAATCTTCGCCACGACGCACACGGTCGGGACCGGGACCATCGGACTCGCGCTGTCGCTTGCCCCGTACCTCGTGATGGTCGGCTCCGGACAGATGCTCGTGATCTCGGCAGGCCCTGGGAACATCGATGTGTCGGTTCCGCAGGTCATCTCCCTCTCCGGGTTCGTCGCGGTCTCGGTGACGAGCGGAACGGGCTCGATCACGCTCGGCCTGCTCGCGGCCGCAGGGACCGGACTCGCGGTGGCCGCGATTAGCGTCATCGCCATCGCGTTCATCAAGATCCCGCCTATCGTCGCGACCCTCGCTTCCGGACTCATCGCATCGTCGTTCACGCTCACGTTCGCAAACGGGTTCGATGCCGAGCCGTCGAGTGCGCTCTCAGAGTTCCTGCGGTTGCGGCTCGCAGGAATACCGGTGATCGCGATCATGACGGCCGCCTTCAGCGTTCTGCTGGCCGTCGCGCTGCACCGGACGGTGGCTGGCCGCTGGCTCCTCGCCGCGGGGCAGAACGGGAGGGCTGCGGAGCTGGCCGGCGTTCCGACGGCCTGGGTCACTGCGAGCACCTACTTCGCCTCCGGACTCCTCTCCGGCCTCGCCGGTGCGCTCCTTGCGACTTACATCGCGCCGACCGCTGATCTGGGGACGACCTACCAGCTCGACTCGATCGCCGTCGTGGTCATCGGCGGCACGCTCATCTCGGGCGGTCGCGCGGTCCCCGCCGGTGTCTGGGGAGGGGCGCTGTTCTTCATCCTGCTGGACTCGTTTCTCAACCTCATCGGATGGAACCTTGCCGGGCAGAACATCCTCAAGGGGCTGCTCGTGCTTGCGGTGCTGTTCCTGGCAGGGGGAACGGCGGGCGTTCGCCGCGGGGCCCGCCGTGCGGCCGCCCCGACGACGGAGCAGCTGGACATCCAGCCGGCCGCGGACGCGAGGCGCTGACGCCGGAACGCTCCGACGACGCGTGGATCACCTCGACGCGACGGCGGGTTCCTCGCTCGCGGAGAGGATACGTGTGCTCGCGGTCTCCATGTGCTCGTGCATCGCGGCCTCCGTGCCCGAGATGTCTCGGCGCCGCATCGCCTCGTAGACGCGCCGGTGTTCCTCGTAGGCGGCCTCGCTACCGGCACGAGTCCTCACACCGCGGTCCGCCCAAACGCGCAGAAGCGACCGAAGGCTCTGCAGGAGGTCGGCGAGCACCTCGTTGCTCGCGATCCGGGCGATGTGCACATGGAAGCGGACATCGGCGTCGATGAAGGCTTTGGGATCACCGAGACTCGCGGCCTGCCGCTCCAGATACTGCTTCAGGCGGTCGAGTTCGCTATCCGTCGCGCGGGCGGCGGCCAGGGCCGCCGCCGTCCGCTCGAGCGACGAGCGGACCTCCAGCAACTCGTGCGTTCGGTCGGATGCCAGCATGAGCCCCCACGACAGGGTCGTCGGCAGCAGCTCGGAGGTGCCGCCGCGCAGATACGTGCCCGAGCCCGGCCGAACCTGGACGATGCCGAGGATCTCCAGTGCTGCGAGCGCCTCACGGACCGCTGAGCGCCCGACCCCGAGGCGCTCGGCCAGGATTCGTTCTGCGGGAAGGCGTGAGCCCGGCGCCAGGTCCCCCGCGGTGAGCAGCTGCACGAGCTGGCGCGCGACCACGGACGCGGGCGAGCCGGGCGGCACCGACTCGAGCTCGAGTCGGATGTTCAGAGGGTCGTTCTCGCTGAACGCGGGCATGTCGAGAGCGTACCCGGGCGAAGATGCTTCGCGCACGAGTGCACGGGCGGCGTCCGACCGAGCGCCAGCGGGCGGTCGGTGGCCGGCACCGCCTCATGCCGGCGGTGTCGCAGAGGCCCCGCCCCGTTGCCGGCCCGATGCGGCGGCCGAACGACCCGTAGCATGAGCAGTATGTCGGCACGCGAGGTGCAATCGGCGACCCCTGGAGCGGCCGCGACGCCCTCCAGGGAGGCCATGACGCCTCCCGGAGCCCTCGAGGGCGGCGTCGAGCCCGAGCCGCGCAAACGGCCGGCACGGCTCTACCGGGTGCGCCTGGCCAGAGCGATCGACTACGCGTACTTCGTGCTGGCCACGGCGGCATCGATCTGGCTCGCCTGGCTGCTGGCGTCGGAGAGCTTCAGCTGGGGCTGGGGGCTCGTCCTCTTCTTCGTGCTGTTCTGGGCGCTGCTGGCGTACCTCGTGCTCCCGAGGCTGCACAGCATCCTCACTCGGATCTACGTGCCGGACTACTTCATCGGCCGCGCCCGCACCAGCGACGGCCTGCTCGGCGACCCGGTCAACCTCGCGCTGCTGGGATCGCAGGCTCAGCTCGAGACCGTGATGGAGGAGGCCGGCTGGGTGCGCGCCGACCCGGTGACCCTGCGCTCGAGCTGGCGCATCGTGGTGGCGACCCTGATGCGCCGCAGCTACGACGAGGCACCGGTCAGCCCTCTCCTCCTGTTCGGACGGCAGCAGGATCTGGCCTACCAGCAGGAGGTGCTGGGCAACCCGGCGAAGCGTCATCACGTGCGGTTCTGGCGTTGCCCCGACGACTGGCGGCTTCCCGGCGGCGAGCGCGCCGAGTGGCTCGGCGCGGCCACCTTCGACCGGCGGGTCGGCCTCTCGCTGTTCACGCTGCAGGTCACGCACAAGATCGACGCGAACACCGACATCGAGCGCGACCACGTGGTCAGCTCGGTCTCGTCGGCGGACCCGGCCGTGCGGGTCGGGCTGATCGAGGACTTCTCGACCGGCTACCACTCCAGGAACGGGGGCGGCGACTCCATCATCACCGACGGCGACCTGCCGGTCGTCGACCTGCGCGGCGTTCGGGCCCGCTCCGAGTTCGAGAGGGAGGCCGACGTCGTCCAGACCGCCGCCGACCGCCGACCGACCTCGATCGTGCTCGGCTGCGCGCTCCTTGCTCTTCGCGTCCTGGCAGGGGTCGTGTTCCTGGTGGTGACCGCGGCGCACTGGGACAGCTACGTGCAGTCGTTCATCGTCGACCTCGACGGGGTCCCCCACCCTCTGCTGCACCACGTCGCCGAGTTGGGGGCGGTCATCACCCTCGCGTTCACGGGCGCCGGACTGCTCGTGCAGGTCGGGCTGATCGGCCTGATCTTCCGCGGCAGCAACTGGGCGCGGATCCTCGCGATGACGCTGAGCGCGATCGCCGTGATCGCCGCGGCCGTCGACTACTTCAACGGGGGTCCTCAGGTGAGCCTGCGGGCCAACCTGCTGGGCCTCCCGTTGGACATCCTCGTGCTGCTGGCGCTGTCGTCCGAGCGGTCCAGCGCCTGGGCGCGCCGGATCCGTTACCTGCGGATCGAACGGCGCTCGGCGAGGCGGGCGTCGCGCCAGGCGGGGTGAGGGGCGGGCTGGGGCCCGTCGCGGCCAAGGGGGACCCCCTTCGGCAGCCACCGCGCCGCGCGGGCGGGCACGCGGTTCAGGCGGCGGAGATCGTCCACCCTGCGGTCGCCGTCTCGCCGGGCTGCAGCACGATGAGGTCGGTGCCGGTGTTGAAGGCGTCGGGCGGACAGGTCATGGGCTCGACGGCGAGGCCCAGACGACTGACCGCGGGATCGGGCTGGTCGGCGGTGTGGATCTGCACCCATGGGCAGGCGGCGTCCCACCGCATGGCGACACCACGGCCGTCCCGGGCGAGGAGCACGACGGATGCCGTGCCCGAGGCGTCCCGCGCCAGGCCGGTGAACGCGTGGTCGATGAACAGGTCTCCTATGGTGCGAGCACGGCGGAAGTCGAAGGCGCCCGGCCAGGGCACCCCCTCGGCGATGCCGGCGACATCGGCGAGCCCGAGCGGCGAGAGCCGGTCCGGCGTCACGGCCAGCACCTTGTCCGCCGGCAGGGTGAGGGTCCAGTCGTCGACCCGGCCGGGCCCGGCGACGAGGTACGGGTGCGGCGCGGTGCCGAACGGGGCGGCGTCGGCCCCGGTGTTCCGTGCGGTCACCGTCGAGCGGAGCCCGTCGTCGCCGAGCCGGAAGCCCACGGTGACCTCGATGCGGTGCGGGTAGCCCTGTTGCGCCTGGATCGTCGCCGACAGCTGCGCGAAGTCGGCGCCGCGGTCGCGCACGTCGAAGTCGAGCCACGCGGCCAGGCCGTGCAGGGCGTTGCCTCGCTCGGGCTCGGTGAGCGCCAGCTGCTGCTGCACGCCGTCGAACGTGTAGCGTCCGTCGACGACGCGGTTCGGCCAGGGCGCCAGCGTCGCGCCGCGAAAGAACGGCCGGGGCCTCTCGGCGGCGAAGGGGACGACGAGGTCGCGACCGGCGTGCGACAGCGATCGCAGCGACGCGCCGACCGAGGCGACGGATGCGCGATAGTCGCCGTGCACGAGGTCGACCAGGGTGCCCGAGAGTGGGATGCTCACCGCTCCATTCTGGAGGATGCGCGCCGGCCGCCGACCGATCGCCGCGTCGTGTGGCGCACCGGTTCGCCGGCGGCCTTTCGGTTCTGTGGTGTGATCGAGAGCACGCGGCGACCGCGCCGGACGATGGGAGGACCGGATGGCCCAGCAGTGGGGGACGCACGAGCGCACGCACCTGGCGTTGATGCTGGCGCTCACCTTCTCCACCGGCGTCGTGGACGCGGTGGGCTATCTCGGGCTGGATCGCGTGTTCACGGGCAACATGACCGGCAACGTCGTCATCCTGGGCATGGCGCTGCTGGGGGCCGACGACCTGCCGGTCGTCGGCCCCGTCATCGCCCTGATCTGCTTCATGGCGGGCGCCGCGATCGGCGGCCGGATGCTCCGGCCGGTCCCCGCGGGCTGGACCCGGCTGTCGACGACGGCGTTCGGCGGCGTCGGGGCGTTGCTGCTCGCGGCCGCCGTCGTGCTCTTCTCGGCCGGCCCGCGGGAGGACCAGACGGTGCAGTGGATCGTCACGGGGATGCTCGGGCTCGCCATGGGCGCGCAGGCCGCGACCGCCCGTCACATCTCGGTGAAGGACGTCACCACGGTCGTCGTCACCTCGACCTTGGCGGGTCTCGCCGCCGACTCGGTGTTCGGCGGAGGCAAGGGACAGCCGTGGGCGCGGCGTGCCGGCGCGGTCGCCCTGATCGGCCTGGGCGCGATCGTCGGGGCCGCCGCGGTGCACGCGGATCGGGCGATCGGGCTCCTCGTCTCCTCCGCGATCGTCATCGCCGTGGCCGTGTGGGGCCAGGTGGTGACCGGCGGCCCGGTGCCCGAGGCTCGGGTCGAGGCGTAGCGGCACGGGGGGCGGTCGTCCGGCGATGCCTCGCCGGCGCCCCGCGGATCTGAGGTGACGCACAGGTGGCGCACTTCTGAGAAGAAGTTCACGCACCGTTCGCACTCATGCGGGGAAACGCTCAGAGCGGCGCTGTGGGCTGGGGTCATCCGATCGGGTGGTGCGGTCTGCGCCCCGCAGGACGGATCGCACGCGACGGACACGCCGGGGGGAGGGCATGATGACGAGCACGGACGTGGGCCACGCCGGGCGCCCGGTCGCCTCCGCGCAGGAGCGGACTCGGGTTGCGCCGACGACGTGGATGCCGGAGCGTCCGGCCGTCGTCGCGGCCCTCGTCGGCCTCGTGGCGTTCGTCGTCTCCTTTGCGGGCTCGTGGATCCCGTCGTTCTGGGGTGACGAGGCGGCGAGCATCATGTCCGCCGAACGGCCGTGGCCCTCGCTGCTTCACGAGCTCGGCCGGGTGGATGCCGTGCACGGCACCTATTACGCGCTGCTGCACCTGTGGATCGACGTCTTCGGGGCGTCCCCGCTCGCCACCAGGCTGCCGAGCGCGATCGCGGTCGGGGTCGCCGCGGCCGGGATCGTCGTGCTGGCGTGCCGGCGTGCCGGCGTGCGCGTGGCGCTCGTCGCGGCGCTCGTCTTCGCCGTGCTTCCACGGACCACCTACATGGGCGCCGAGGTGCGCTCCTACGCGCTGAGCACGGCGTGCGCGGTCTGGCTGTGCGTGCTGTTCCTCCGGCTGGTGACGCGGGGCTCTCGTTCCCTGCCGGCATGGGTCGGTTTCGCCGCGGGCTATGCCGCGTGCATCTACGTCTTCCTCTACCTCGCGCTGCTCGTGCTCCCGTTCGCGGCGCTCCTGCTGTGGGAGTGCCGGGGACGCTGGCGCGCCGTGCTCGGGGCCGTGGCGCATCCGCACCGATCCGCGGCGCAGGACGTCCGCGGGCTCCGCGCCGTTATCGTGCGCTGGGCGGTCGCGACGATCGGCGGCGTGCTCCTGGCGGTGCCGGTGGAGGCGTTCGCATTGAAGGAGCGCGGGCAGATCAAGTTCCTCGGCAGGCATCCCGGCGTGGATCTCTACACGTTCACGGTCGCCCAGTGGTTCGACTACAACGGGGCGGTGGCCGTGCTCGCCTGGGCGGCGGTCATCGGCCTCGCCGTCGCCGGTGTCGTGCTGTGGCGTCGGCGCCGTGCCATCCTCGTTCGGATGCCGGGACCGGCCGCCGGCGGGTCGTACGGCGAGCACGCTCCGGCGCGTCCGTCTCGCGTCGCGACGGGGTCCGGCGGGGCTCTGCGCGCCGACCGTGCGCGCCTTCTCGTCCTGTCGGCGGCCTGGTTCGCGCTTCCCCCGCTCGCCCTGCTCGCGGTGAACGCCGTCGTGCCGGCCTACACGGTGCGATACATGTCGTTCACGACCCCGGCGCTCGCCCTCCTGATGGCCTTCGCGCTGGACGCGACGGCCGGGTGGACGCTTCTGCGGTGGCGGCCGCGCTCGTCGGCGGCCCGGCGGATGCGGGTCGTGGCCCTCGCCGGTGTCGTGCTCGTCGCGGCGCTCGCCGCACCCACCTACGCCGCCCAACGCGATCCCTATGCGAAGAACGGCGGGAGCGACTGGGCGGAGGTCGCGGCCGTCATCCAGGACCACTCGCGCCCGGGGGACGACATCGTCTTCGACGAGACCACGCGGCCGTCGCGGCGACCGCGGCTGGCGATGCATCTGTATCCGGAGCAGTTCCGGAACGTCGTCGACGTCGCGCTCGAGATCCCCTACGTGGCGCGCGACTCGCTGTGGGACAAGGCGTACACGATCCCCGAGGTCGGCTCGAGGCTCGAGGCGGGCGACGGACGGGTGTGGCTCGTGGAGTATCGGGGCCCTGACAAGGACGGCCTCGTCACGTCCACGGGAGAGCACGTACGGATGTCCGAGCTGCGGGCGCTGGGCTTCGTGCCCGTCCACGCCTATCGACTGCACAGGGATGTCGTCTACCTTTTTGCGAGAGGATCGTCGTCGTGAACCTGGCCGTCATCATCCCGACCTATGACGAGGCGGAGAACATCGCCTGGATCGTGGGTCGCGTGCGCAGCGCGGTGCCCGAGGCCACCGTGCTCGTCGTCGACGACGCGTCGCCGGATGGCACGGGCGCGATCGCCGACGAGCTGGCCGCGCACGACCAATCGGTGCACGTGCTCCACCGTCCGGGCAAGGAGGGGCTGGGCGCGGCCTACCGGGACGGGATGCGCTGGGCGCTGGCGCACGGTCACGACGTGGTCGTGGAGATGGACGCCGACGGCTCGCACCGTCCGGAGCAGTTGCCGAGCCTGCTGGAGGCCCTGGGCTCCGCCGACGTGGTCGTCGGGTCGCGCTGGGTCCCCGGCGGAGGGGTGGTCGGCTGGCCGCTGTGGCGCCGGATGCTCTCCCGCGGGGGCAGCGCGTACGCCCGCTTCGCCCTCGGCGTGCCGGTGCGTGACATGACCGGCGGCTACCGTGTGTTCACGTCCGCCGCGCTCGCGCGCCTCGCCCTCGACGAGGTGCTCAGCCAGGGCTACTGCTTCCAGATCGACATGCTGTGGCATGCGAGGGTCGCGGGGCTGCGCATCCGGGAGGTGCCGATCACCTTCGCGGAACGGGAGCGGGGACGTTCGAAGATGTCGGGCGCGATCGTCGCGGAGGCGATGCTGCGCGTCACCGGCTGGGCGGTCAGCTCGCTGCCGGCCCGGATACATCGTGCGATCACGAAGGACCCGGCTCCCGCCGGCTGACCCCGACCCCGCCGGTCGAGACCGCACGTCCCGTCGGTCGAGCCTGTCGAGACCCGCGCCCGCACGTCCCGCCGGTCGAGCCTGTCGAGCCCGGGTCCCGCCGGTCGAGCCTGTCGAGACCCGCTCCGCCCGTCCACCTGCACGCCGTGCGGCGGGCGTAGGGTTCCAACTGCGCACCACAAGCACAGGAGGACACATCGTGGCCGAAGACCCGTACGAGCGGTTCGGAGCCGTTCCATCGTTCACCGTGACCAGCGAGGACGTCGCGGACGGGCATCCCATCGCGGCGCCGTTCCGCGCCAGCGGCGGCAACGTCTCGCCGCAGCTGTCGTGGAGCGGATTCCCGGAAGGCACGAAGAGCTTCGCGGTGACGATCCACGATCCGGACGCCCCGACCGGCTCGGGCTTCTGGCACTGGGCGGTCTACAACATCCCGGCGGACGTGACATCGCTGGAGCGGGGCGCGGGCAGCGCCGACGGCTCCCTTCCCGCCGGAGCCGTCCAGCTGAAGAACGAGCTGCGCCAGCCCGGCTACACGGGCGCCGAGCCGCCGGAGGGCACGGGCGTGCACCGCTATCACGTGGTCGTGCACGCCGTCGACGTCGACCGCCTGGATCTCGATCCGGAGTCGACGCCGGCCGTGCTCGGCTTCAACCTGCACTTCCACACGCTGGCGCGCGGCGTCATCACGCCGACGGCCTCGTACGACGACGTGTAGACCGCTCGCCGCACCGGCCGCGCTACCGTCGAGAGCATGACATCGACACCACAGGATGCCGCCGCGGTGGTCGCCGCCGCGCTCTCGCTCTGCCCCGTCATCGACGGCCACAACGACTGGGCATGGGAGAACCGGCTCCGTCGAGGGTACTCGGTGGAGGGTCTCGTCGAGCAGCCGGCGACCGACACCGACATCGTCCGGTTGCGTCGTGGCGGGGTCGGAGCCCAGTTCTGGTCCGTCTACGTGGCCGACGACGACTCCGGGGCGGCCGCCGTGCAGGGCACGTTGGAGCAGATCGACTGGGTGCACCGGCTGGTCGCGCGGTATCCGCATGACTTCGAGCTGGCGCGATCGGCCGCCGACATCATGCACGCGCGATCGCGCGACCGCATAGCCTGCCTGCTCGGCGCCGAGGGCGGCCATTCGGTGGCCGACTCCCCGGGCGTGCTGCGGATGCTCGCCGCCCTCGGCGTGCGCTACCTCACGCTCACCCACACCAGGACCACCTCGTGGGCGGACTCGGCCACCGACGAGCCGCGGCACCACGGCCTGAGCGACCGGGGGCGCGACTATGTCCGCGAGCTCAACCGCATCGGGATGCTCGTCGACCTCTCCCACGTGTCGCCCGAGACGATGCACGCTGCCCTCGACGTGGCATCCGCCCCCGTCATCTTCAGCCACAGCTCGGCGCGGGCGCTCGCCGATCACCCACGCAACGTCCCCGACGACGTCCTGGCACGGCTGCGCGACAACGGCGGCGTGGCGATGATCACGTTCGTGCCGCAGTTCCTCAGTGAGGAGTTCGCACGATGGCATGAATCGGACCGCTCCGAGGCGATGCCGCCGGTCACGATCGCCGACGTGGCCGATCACGTAGAGCACGCGCGCGACGTCGCCGGCGTCGAGCACATCGGCCTCGGCAGCGACTTCGACGGCACCGACGAGTTCCCCACAGGGCTCGAGGGCGTCGACGGGTATCCGGCGCTGCTCGCCGAGCTGGCCGAGCGTGGCTGGTCCAGCGGCGAGCTCGCCCGCCTGGCGGGCGCGAACGTGCTGCGCGTTATCTCGCAGACGGATGCCGCGTTCGAGCGGCGCGGGCTCGCCGGCGCGCCTGCGCTCATGGTGTGACGGATCGCACCGCATACTGGCGGAACGAAACGCCGCCGAAACGGATGCCGCGTACCGTGAGGGAATTCCCGGGTCGGCGGGGAACCGCCCACCCGTGCCGCACCTGAAAGTGGGAGAAGGAGACAGCATGATCCGCGCCCATCGCCGCCTCGCCGCGGCCGTCGTCCTCTGCGTCGGCACCGCCATCGTGCTGACCGGGTGCTCGGGCGGCGGCTCGAACGCCGGTGGAGGCAAGACGCTCGTGGTCGACAACTCGTTCGACCTGAAGACGTCAGACCCTGCCCGCGCCTTCGAGCTGACCGGCTCGATCGTGGACCACGCCCTCTACGAGACCGCTCTCACCTTCAAGGGCGGCGATGTCACCAAGCCGGTGCCGGGGATCATGTCGTACAAGGAGTCGTCGGACGACAAGACGCTCACGCTCACGATGAACGGCAAGCACTACTTCTCCAACGGGGATCCGGTGACTGTCGACGACGTCGTGTTCTCGCTGAAGCGCGTCCAGGGCATCGCGGGCAACCCCTCGTTCCTGCTCGACGGCGTCACCGTGACGAAGAAGGACGACAAGACGATCGTGCTCACCAGCGCCTCGGCGAACCCCGCGTTGCCCTCCATCCTGCCGAACCCGTCGCTGGGCATCGTCGACGCGAAGGCGCTGAAGAAGCACGGCGGCTCGACGACGAAGTCGGACTCGGCGGAGTCGTACCTGAACAAGACATCGCTCGGTTCGGGTCCTTACATGCTGCAGTCGTACAACGTGAACACGAAGGTCGTGTTCGCGCCGAATCCGCACTACGCAGGTCCGAAGCCCGCATACGGCAAGGTCGTTCTCGAGAACGTGGCGGGCCCGACTCAGAAGATCAACGTGCAGGCCGGCTCGTCGCAGGTGGCGCTCGACCTCAACGCCGACCAGGTGAAGGGCCTGAGCGGCGGCAAGACCCGGGTCATCAAGGGCGCCTCGCCGTACCTGATCTATCTCTGGTTCAACCAGGACGCCGCGTACTCGGGCGGCGTGACAGACAAGCCGGACTTCCTCACCGCGATCCGCAGGGGCATCGACTACTCCAAGATCCTGTCGCTCGCCGGAGAGGGCGCGACCCAGCCCGGCGGGCTCGTCCCCTCGCAGTTCCTCGGCTCGATCAAGGCTGACGCCACCGACAGCCACGACACGGCGGCCGCCAAGGCGGCGCTCGCCAGGAGCGGCTATGCGGGCCAGACGGTGACGTTCTCCTACCCCAACGACATCACGGTCGACGGCATCCAGATGGAGACGTTCGCCCAGGCGCTCCAGGCGCAGTGGAAGGCGATCGGCATCAATGTGAGCCTCTCGCCGAGCCCGATCGCCACGTTCCTCGACGCCTATCGCGGGGGCAAGCTGCAGTCGGGCATCATGTACTGGGGCCCCGACTACCCCGACCCGTCCGACTACCTCGTGTTCAATCCCGGCGAGGACCTCGGGCTGCGGGCGGGATGGAAGGCCGGTGCCGACCCGACCGTGACCGCGGCGGAGCATAAGGCGGCGGCCGCGCTCGGGGATGATCGGGCCGGCGCCTACGCGGACTGGCAGCGGGCACAGAACGCGAGCGGTCCCTTCGTTCCGCTCGTGCAGCCCGGACAGTACGTCGTGACGTCCTCGAACATCACCTCGCTCCAGTTGAACCCCGTGTGGACAGTTGACCTCGCTGCCATCAAGTAGCGACGTCGAGCTGGCGGCGACCGGGACGAGTCGCGCCGGTCGTCGCCGGCACCCGCTGCTGCGGTACGTCGGCATCCGCCTGGGCATCAGCGTGCTGCTGCTCATCGGGGTGACGATCGTCACCTTCGTGCTCAGCAACCTCGTGCCGGCCGATCCCGTGCAGGCGGCGCTGGGAGAGCGGGCGGCGGGCGACCCGAAGATCGTGGCGGCCTTCCGTGCCCAGCAGGGCCTGGACAAGCCGGTGGTCGTCCAGTACTTCATCTACCTGGCGCATCTGCTCCAGGGCAACCTGGGCACCTCTACGCAGACGCACAATCCCGTCGCCCGGGACCTCGCGGTCGCGTTTCCGGCGACGGCCGAGCTGGCGTTGTTCGTGCTCGTGTTCTCGATCGTGATCGGCCTCGGGCTGGGGCTCATCGCGGCGCTGCGTCACAACCGGCTCTCCGACCAGGTGATCCGAGTGTTCAGCCTCGTCGGCATCTCGATCCCGACGTTCTGGCTCGCTCTGGCGTTCTTCTACCTCTTCTTCTACGTGCTGGGCTGGGCGCCCGGCACCGGGCGCCTCGACCCGGCGACCACGCCACCGCCCACGGTCACCGGCATGTACACGGTGGACGCGCTGCTCGCCGGCCAATGGGACACGTTCGCGGATGCCCTGGCGCATCTGGTGCTGCCGGGCGCCGTGCTCACCCTGTACACCGTCGGCCTGCTCATCCGGTTCTCACGCTCCGGCGTGCTCGACGTGCTCTCGCAGGACTACGTGAAGGCGGCGCGAGCCAAGGGGCTTCCGGCGCGCGCGGTCGTGTTCCGCTACATCCTGCGCGGGGCGCTGCTGCCGATCCTCACGATCGTGGGCCTCGCGTTCGGCTCGCTGCTGTCAGGAACGGTGCTCACCGAGCAGGTGTTCGGATGGGGCGGCCTCGGCCAGTACGCGTACAAGTCGGCGACGACGCTCGACCTGCCCGCGGTGATGGGAGTGGGGGTCGTCGTCGGGATCGTCTACATCGCGATCAACTTCGCCATCGACGTGGTCTACGGCTTCATCGACCCACGGGTGAGGGTGCAATGAGCGCAGGAGGTGGTGCGGGCATGAGCACGGATGCCGCGGCCGGGCCGGGCGGCCGCCGCACGTTGCGGGCGCCGGCCTGGAAGCGCCGCAGGCGTCCGCTGCTGCCGCAGCAGTGGCGACGGCCCATGGCGATCGTCGGCATCGTGGTGATCGTGTTCTGGCTCGTGATCGCGGTGCTCGCCCCGCTGGTGGCGCCGTACGACCCGCTCGCGCAGGAGTTCGCACGGCTGGCGCCGCCGAGCGCAGCGCACTGGTTCGGAACGGACGTGCTGGGCAGGGACGTGCTCTCCCGCACCCTCTACGGCTCGCGGATCTCGCTGCCGCTGTCGCTGATCCTCGTCCTGGCGTCGATGGTGATCGGGTCGGTGGTCGGGGCGATCGCGGGATACTTCGGCCGGGTCGTCGACGAGGTGATCATGCGCATCGCCGACCTGGTGTTCGCCTTCCCCACGATCATCCTGGCCATGATCGTCGCGGCATCCCTGGGACCGAGCCTGCTCAACGCGGTGATCGCGCTGCTCGTGGTGTCGTGGCCGAGCTACGCGCGCGTGATGCGCTCGCTGGTGCTGAGCGCTCGCGGCCAGGAATACGTGGTCGCAGGACGCCTGCTGGGAGCCGGGACGGTCCGCTCGCTCGGGCGGGACATCCTGCCCAACGTCGCCGCACCGGTGCTCGTGCTGGCCACGCTCGACTTCGGCAATGCGATCCTGCTGCTCTCGGGGCTCTCGTTCCTGGGCCTCGGCGCGGTTCCGCCGACGCCGGAGTGGGGGGCCATGGTCTCGGACGGCGTTCAGCAGTTCAGCAGCTGGTGGCTGGCGGCGTTCCCCGGGCTCGCGATCTTCACGGTCGTGGTGGCGTTCAACTTCGTGGGCGACGCGCTGCGCGACGCGCTCGACCCGCGTACCGCCGAGGCGGTCTCGGAGGTGTCGGTGTGAGCCGCGTTGGGCGAGGGCAGGCGGACGGGCTCACGGAGTCCCCGGGTGCGGACGCGGCGGACTGGCGGGGCCTGCGCATCGGTGGCCTCACCCTGTCCGTGCGGGGCAAGGACGGCCCGAGCGAGATCCTGCGCGGCGTGGACCTCCGGGTGCCGGCCGGCGAGGTCACCGGTCTTGCCGGCGAGTCCGGATCGGGGAAGACGATGACGGGGCTCGCCGTCTGCGGTCTGCAGCCGGCCGGAGCGCTCGTGCGGGGAACCGTCGAGCTCCGCGGTGAGCGGATGCTGGTGCCGAACGTCCTCTCGCTGCGGTCGCGGGAGCTCAACCGCGTGCGCGGGCGCGAGGTAGCGATGGTGTTCCAGGACCCGACGGCGAGCCTGCACCCGATGATCTCCATCGGCGGCCAGCTCACCGATCACGTGCGCCACCATCTGGGGATGTCGAAGCAGGACGCCCGCGAACACGCGGTCTCGCTGCTCGAGCGCGTGCACGTCCCGAGGCCGCGGGAGGCGCTGTCGCGGTATCCGCATCAGTTCTCCGGCGGCCAGTTGCAGCGGATCGCGATCGCCTCCGCCATCGCCTGCGCGCCCAGCGTGCTCATCGCCGACGAGCCGACGACGGCGCTGGACGTCACCGTGCAGGCGGGAGTGCTGCGCCTGCTTCGCGAGCTGTGCGACGACCTCGGCCTCGCCGTCCTGCTGGTCACGCACGACCTGGCGGTGATGTCGTCGGTGGCGGACACGATCGCGGTCATGCACGACGGCGCGATCGTCGAGCACGGCGACCGCCGACAGGTCATCCGCCATCCGCGCAACGACTACACGCGATCGCTCATCGAGTCGTTGCCGAAGACGCCGCCGCCCGGCGCCGGACCGTATGACGAGGAGCTCACCGATGCCCGCTGACCTGGAGTTCGACGACGTGGCCGTGAGCTACCGGCAGGCCGGTCGCGCGGACCTGCGGGCGGTGGACGGGGTGAGCCTCGCCCTCCACGAGGGCGAGGTGCTGGGTCTCGTGGGGGAGTCCGGCTGCGGCAAGTCGACGCTGGCGCGTGCGGCGTGCGGGCTGGAGCCGCTGACCGGGGGCAGCATCCGATTCGACGGGGAACCGGTGACGCGGCTCGGTCGGGGGCGTCGGCCGCAGCGGCTGCGTCGCATCCAGATGGTGTTCCAGAACCCTTATGCGTCGCTCAACCCCCGTCGGCGAATCGGCAGCCAGATCGAGGACGGCAGGCGTGCCGTGACCGGGAACGCGCCCCCCGTCGCGGAGCTGCTCGCCGACGTGGGGCTGGAGCCGGATGTCGCCCGGCGCTATCCGCACGAGTTCTCCGGTGGCCAGCGTCAGCGCATCGCGATCGCCAGGGCGCTCGCCGCGATGCCGAGGGTCCTGATCGGCGATGAGCCGATCGCCTCGCTCGACGCCTCGCTGCAGGCGCGCATCGCCACGCTGATGCGTGACATCGCGTCGCGGCGCGGCGTGTCGCTGCTGTTCATCAGCCACGACCTGTCGGTCGTGCGGATGATCGCGGACCGCATCGCCGTGATGCGTGCCGGCCGCATCGTCGAGCTCGGCACGGCCGAGGAGGTGTGGGCGCATCCGAGGGACGCCTACACCCGCCGGCTGCTCGCGGCCATCCCGATCGCGGACGGGCTGGGCACCCTGCCGGGCGGCTGAGGCGGCCGCCAGCGCCGCCCCGGAGGGGCGGCGACGGCGCGCGTTTTCCCGAACGGCTCGCCGGTCGATGTCGTTCGCGCCCCGTGCCCGGTAGGTTCGATGGCGTGGACATCACGCACGTGCGCACGCATCGCAGCGACGAGGAGCTCCCCCGCGAGGAGCAGCTTGCCTACAAGATCGCCCAGGTGGCGGCCGATCCGGTGGACGTGCCGCATGAGGTGGCCGAGATGGTCGTCAACCGGGTGATCGACAATGCGGCGGTGGCGGCCGCGTCGCTGCTGCGGCATCCGGTGGTGGCCGCGCGCGCCCAGGCGCTGGCGCATCCGGTCTCCGTCGGCGGCAGCGGGTCGAGCGTGTTCGGCACGGATGCCGCCCGCCGAGTCAGCGTGGAGTGGGCGGCCTGGGCCAACGGGGTGGCGGTGCGCGAGCTGGACTACCACGACACGTTCCTCGCCGCCGAGTACTCGCATCCGGGCGACAACATCCCGCCGGTCATCGCGGTGGCACAGCATCTCGCCGTCGAGCGCGGGCTCAGCGGGCGCGAGGTGGTGCGTGGGATCGCCACGGCGTATGAGATCCAGATCGACCTGGCGCGGTCGATCAGCCTGCACGCGCACAAGATCGACCACATCGCCCACCTCGGGCCCTCCGCGGCCGCGGGGATCGGCACCCTGCTCGGTCTCGAGCCGGAGGTCCTCTTCCAGGCCGTCGGCCAGGCGCTGCACACCACGACGCAGACGCGGCAGTCGCGCAAGGGCGAGATCTCGAGCTGGAAGGCGTTCGCCCCCGCGTTCGCCGGCAAGATGGCCGTCGAGTCCGTCGACCGCGCGATGCGCGGCGAGACCAGCCCCACACCGATCTACGAGGGAGAGGACGGGGTGATCGCCTGGCTGCTGGACGGGCCTGACGCCGTCTACGAGGTGTCCCTTCCGGGGCCGGGGGAGCCGAAGCGCGCCATCCTCGACTCGTTCACCAAGGAGCACTCGGCGGAGTACCAGGCGCAGGCCTGGATCGATCTCGCGCGCAGGCTGCACGACGAGTACCCGATCGTCTTCGACGACCCGCAGCGGGTGCAGGGCATCGTGCTGCACACCTCGCACCACACGCACACGGTCATCGGCTCGGGCGCGAACGACCCGCAGAAGTACGACCCGAGCGCCTCCCGGGAGACGCTCGACCACTCCATCCCCTACATCTTCACGGTCGCGCTGCAGGACGGCACGTGGGATCACGTGGCCTCCTACGCGCCGGAGCGGGCCTCTCGTCCCGACACGGTGGCGCTCTGGCGCAAGGTCTCCACACAGGAGGATCCGGAGTGGACGCGCCGCTACCACTCCCAGGATCCGAAGGAGCAGGCGTTCGGCGGGCGTGTGGAGGTCACGTTCGTCGACGGCTCGCGGATCGTCGAGGAGATCGCGGTGGCTGACGCGCATCCGCTGGGCGCGCGGCCGTTCGGCCGGGAGGACTACGTGAGGAAGTTCCGCACGCTCGCCGCGGACGTGCTGGAGGAGTCCGAGATCGAGCGCTTCCTGGATGTCGCCCAGCGGCTTCCGGAGCTCGCCCCGGAGGAGCTCGCGGGACTGGGCTTCAGTGCCCGGCACGGCCTGCTCGCCTCGGTGGAGAGCCCGCGCGGCCTCTTCTGACCCCGTCCCCGCCGGTTGAGCCTGTCGAAACCGCCCCTTGTGTGCCGCCGGTTGACCCCGTCGAAACCGCCCCTTGTCTGCCGTCGGTTGAGCCTGTCGAAACCGGCCGCGCCCCGTCCCCGCCGGTTGACCCCGTCGAAACCGCCCCTTGTCTGCCGTCGGTTGAGCCCGTCGAAACCGCTCCTCGCCCCTGCAGCTCGCACCCGTCGAACCCGCCACCTCCGACGCCGCCGGATTCGCCGCGACGCACCGTGGCGGCGATGACAGACTGGCTGATGGAGCGAAGGAGCGTCATGAGCGAAGAGTCGGCATCCGAGCCGGAGATCCACAAGGGACTGGCCGGCGTGGTCGTCGACGCCACGGCGATCTCCAGCGTCAACCCTGCGACCAACTCGCTGCTGTATCGCGGGTACCCGGTGCAGGAGCTCGCGGCGTCGTGCTCGTTCGAGGAGGTCGCGTACCTGCTGTGGCACGGTGAGCTGCCGGACGGCGACGCGCTGCGGGCGTTCGAGGCGGCGGAGCGCGAGCAGCGTGCCCTGCCGCAGAACGTGCGGCGGGCGATCGACGACATCCCGACATCCGCGCACCCGATGGACGTGCTGCGCACCGCCGTCAGCGTGATCGGCGCCGACGACGCGGACGGTGCGTTCGGCGCTCTGCCGAGCCCGTTCGAGACGGTGTACCCCAAGGCGCTCAGGCTGACGGCACAGCTTCCGTCGATCGTGGCCTACGACCAGCGGCGACGACACGGGATGCCGCTCCTGGAGCCGCGCGACGACCTCGACTTCGCGTCGAACTTCCTCTATATGACTTTCGGGGAGGTGCCGGAGGCGGTGGTGGCCGACGCGTTCCGCGTCTCGCTCGTGCTGTACGCGGAGCATTCGTTCAACGCGTCCACCTTCACCGCCCGGGTGATCGCGTCGACCCTG
Source organism: Actinomycetales bacterium (assembly GCA_015655415.1). Taxonomy (GTDB): domain Bacteria; phylum Actinomycetota; class Actinomycetes; order Actinomycetales; family Microbacteriaceae; genus Humibacter. Next base: position 17,017 of record JAATFB010000066.1, on the reverse strand, counting down.
TCCGACGTCTACAGCGCGGTCACGGGGGCGATCGGCGCGCTCAAGGGTCCGTTGCACGGCGGGGCGAACGAGGCCGTCATGGTCGCGTTCGAGGAGATCGGGACGGCCGAGAACGCCGAGCGGTGGCTCGACGACGCGCTTGCGGCCCGGCGCAAGGTCATGGGCTTCGGGCACCGGGTGTACAAGAACGGCGACTCGCGGGTGCCGACGATGAGGGACGCCCTCGGCCGCCTGGCGGAGCACTACGACCGCCCGGATGTCCTTGAGCTCTACACCGCGCTGGAGCAGGCGATGGATGCCCGCAAGGGCATCAAGCCGAACCTCGACTACCCCAGTGGTCCCGCCTATCACCTGATGGGCTTCGACACGCCGACGTTCACTCCGATCTTCGCGGCGGCGCGCGTGACGGGCTGGACCGCGCACGTGGTCGAGCAGCTCGAGTCCAATTCGCTGATCCGGCCGCTGTCGACCTACGTCGGCCCGCCGGAGCGGCATCTGTCGTAGCCCGTCGGTCGGCGGGCGGCCGTGCGCCGGCATGTTGTCGGCCGCGCACAGTCGCGTGGCGGGCGCTCGCCGGTGCCGCCTAGCCTGGGCCGATGCACATGATCTTCCGCACGATGCTGCACGCCTGGATCTCGAGTCTGGGCGCGCGGCTCGGGCACTACGACGTGGCCGTGACGAGGTTCCGGGTGCTGCCGACCGACCTGGACCTCCTGAGGCACATGAACAACGGCGTGTACCTGTCGATCTTCGACATCGGGCGATTCGACCTGCTGCGGCGCAGCGGGGTGTGGCGGCTCTTCGCGGAGCGCGGCTGGTACCCGGTGGTGGCATCCGAGACGATCACGTTCCGGAAGTCGCTGCAGCTCTGGCAGCGGTTCACGGTGGAGTCGCGCATCATCGGCTTCGATGCCAGGGCCGTGTACGTGCAGCAGCGCGCGGTGGTCGACGGCGAGATCTACGCGGAGGCGTTCATCAAGGGGCGCTTCCTGAGGCGTTCCGGCGGCACGGTGGCCATCGAGGAGCTGCTGGACGCGGTGGGCCCGGTTCCCGCGCACATCCACCTGCCGGAGTGGCTGGTGCGCTGGGGAGACGACGTGAAGCTGCCCGCGACGCGCGTCGATGCACCGAGCGTGTGGGAGTGATCCGCGCCGTCCCCTCGGCGAGAAGCCGGAAGATGCTCGTACCAGGCGCGGTTTCCGGCACATTCTGGCTTGTCGACCCGCGCCCGCGCCCGTGGCGTGGCCGGATGTCGGTGGTCGGCCCGTAGCGTGGGCACGTGAGCTCTCCAGCGGATGCCCTGCTCGTTGACACGGCGCCGTCCGGCGGGCGTGCGCTTCGCTGCGAGTACCGCCCGGCCGACCCGATCGACGTGCGCAGCACCCTCGCGGTCATCGGCCGCGGCCCTTACGATCCGACGACCATCTGGGACGCGGCCGGAGTGTGGCGCACCTTCCGCACGCCGCACGGCCCGGCGACGCTGCGGCTCCTCCAGCGCAGCCACGGCGTCGACGCCGTGGCGTGGGGCCCCGGGGCCGAATCGACCATCGCCGGGGTGCCCGAGCTGCTCGGCGCCGCCGACGACTGGTCGCATCTCGATCTGGCGTCGCATCCGTTCCTCGCCGAGGTGAGGCGCCGTCATCCCGGCATGCGGCTGCCCCGCACCCGTCGAGTGCTGGAGGCGCTGGTGCCGGCGATCATCGAGCAGAAGGTCACGAGCCTGGAGGCCTACCGGGAGTGGGCGAGGCTGGTGCGCGCCTTCGGCGAGGTCGCTCCAGGCGCGGGCGAGGGCGTCGTTCCCGCTGAGCTGCGCGTGTGCCCGTCGCCGCAGGCGCTGAGACACATCCCGTCGTGGGAGTGGCACCGTCTCGGGGTCGATCCGACGCGCTCGCGCACGGTCGTGCTCGCCGCACGGGTGGCCGAGGCGCTGGAGCGCACCGTGCACGACGACCCCGCGGTCGCCGCCGCGAAGCTGTGCAGCGTTCCCGGCATCGGCGTGTGGACCGCCGCGGAGACGCTGCAGCGATCGCACGGCGACCCCGACCGGATCAGCGTCGGCGACTACGGCCTGCCGTCGATCGTGGGGCATGCGCTCGCGGGCTCCGCGACCGACGACGACGGGATGCTCGAGCTCCTGCAACCGTGGGCCGGCCAGCGCCAGCGCGTGGTGCGGCTCATCCTCGCCTCGGGGCGCATGCCGCAGAGACGGGGTCCGCGCGCCACGATCACGGACCACCGGCGCCGCTGACGCCGGAATCAGTCGGGATCGGACGGATCGACCGGCGCATGGTGGTCGAAGTTGACGACGCCACGCCGCCAGTAGCCCTGCACGTCGAACTGGTCGGGACGCAGGCCGACGTCGTGCTTGAGGTGGCGGCGCACGGGGGCCAGCGCGGACGCCTCGCCCGCCGCCCAGACATAGACGTCCGGGCCGAGCTCGAGCGAGCGCACGGCCTCCTCCAGCTGCCCCGGGCCGTCCGTGCGATACAGCCATTCGATGGACGCGCGTGCGGTCTGCTCATCGTCGAGGTACGCCTCGACCTCCTCGTCGGCCACGTCGAGGAGCCCCGTGATGCGGGTGGACTCGGGCAGCATCGTCAGCCAGCGCGTGAACGCCGGAAGGGCGGTCTCGTCGGCGATGAGCACCACTTCGCGCACGTCGCGCGGTGCGAGCCGCGATCCGCGGGGGCCGGCGACCGCGATCTGGTCGCCGGGGCGCGCTGAGGCCGCCCAGGCGGAGGCCGGCCCGCCCCCGGCGGGATCCTGCGGCGTGCCGTGCGTGCCCTCCGGCGCGTGCAGCACGAAGTCGATGTCGAGCTCGGCGGCGCCGAACGGTGCCGGGCGGAACCGGCGAGGCGTGTAGTCCCGGGAGATGATCACGCCCTCGGCGGGACGGTGGATGCCGTCGGCGCGCAGCTCGGGCACGGTCAGGATCCCCGTCGCCGGATCGGGGAAGAAGACCTTGACGTGATCCGTGGGACCGGGGGCGGAGAAGTCGCCGAGCGCGTCGCCGATGAGCGTGACGCGCACGATGGACGGGGTGATCTGCTCGACGTGCGAGACGGTGAGCCGGCGGATCGCCATCTCGTGGCGCAGGTGATCGCGTGTGGCCATGTCTTGACGCTACGCCGTGCGGTGCGGGTCACGGGCACGGCTCGTGCACCGGGTGGCGCGAGGCTCACGCGGCGTCCTCCGTGCCGAGGTAGTTCTCGGCGATGTCCTGCAGGAGCCCGATGCCGATCGGCTCCCAGCCGAGGAGCGCTCGGGTGCGGTCCGCGGACGCCTGGATGTCGGCCCCGAAGAACCTGCCGAGCCAGCCGAAGTGCGCCACGGCGTCCTCCGGTGCGATCGACTGGACGGGCAGGCCGAGGCCGTCGCCGATCGCCCGGGCGATGTCCCGCGTCGGGACGCCGGTCTCGGCGACGGCGTGCGTGATCGTTCCGCCCGGGGCCTTCTGCAGTGCGAGGTCGATGAGCCGGGCGACGTCGTCTCGGTGCACCGCCGCCCACCGGTTCGATCCGTCGCCGATGTATCCGGAGACGCCGCGTTCGCGCGCTGTGCGCACCAGTGCGGCGGTGAAGCCGTGGTCGCCCCTCCCGTGCACGGTCGGTGCGAACCTCAGGGCGATCGGGGCGACGCCGCGCTCGGTGAGGCTCATCGCCAGGCGCTCGCTGCCGCCACGCGGGCTGTCGGGCCCGACGAAGGGCGACTCGTCGCCTTCGGTGAGCACGCTGCCGGGCCGCCCGCCCGCCATGCCGGAGGCGACCAGGAGCCTGCGTCCGGTGCCCTCGAGCACGTCGCCGAAGGCCTCGATGGCCGCCCGTTCCGTGCGTCCCGACTCGGCGAAGCGGTCGAAGTCGTGCTTGAAGCACAGGTGCACGACCGCGTCGGACGCCTCGGCGCCGGCCCGCAGCACGTCCAGGTCGTCGAGCCCGCCGCGGAGCGGTGTGACGCCGGCGGCCTCGAGCGCGGATGCGGACGCGTCCGAGCGGGCGAGGCCCGTCACGTCGTGGCCCTCGGCGATCAGGCGGGGCGCGACGGCTGAGCCGATCCAGCCGGATGCGCCGGTCATGAAGATGCGCATGAGCACCCTCTCCTCTCTCGGCCGAGCTCGGGCTCGGCGATCTGTGTTTTCCGCCGCGCTCGGGCTCGGCGTTCCGCGTCCTCCGCCGGGCTCAGGCCGGGCTCAGGCCGGTGATCCCGACGCCCGGTTCGAGGCGGCCGCTCGGAATGCGACGATGTCGGTCGCTGACATGACGACGATACCACGCGATGACAGCAACTGTCATCACCGGAGTCGGAGGCGTCTAGAATCGGACCCATGGCAAGGTGGGAGCCGGACGCGCGAGGACGACTGCGGCGCGCCGCCCTCGACCTCTACGACGAGCGCGGCTTCGAGGAGACGACCGTGCAGGACATCGCCGACAGGGCGGGGGTGACCGAGCGCACCTTCTTCCGCCACTTCGCCGACAAGCGGGAGGTGCTGTTCGACGGCTCCGGGCAGCTGGAGGAGGCGATCGTGAGCGCGGTGCGGGCGTCCACGGCGGACGACGCGCTCACGATGGCGCTCGACGGCGTCGCCGGGTCGGCGGGGTTCTTCGACGGCCGTATGGAGTGGGCGACGAGGCGCGCGAGGATCATCGACGCCCATCCCGCTCTGCGCGAACGGGAGCTCCTGAAGCTCTCGACGCTGAGTGCCGCGATCGCGGAGACGTTGCGCGGGCGCGACGTGTCGGATGCCGAGGCGAGCCTTGTCGCCGACGTCGCCGTCGCGTTGTTCCGCGGCGCCTTCCAGCGCTGGATCGGCGGCGGCGGCGCCGACTTCGCGGCGTGCCTGAGGTCGACGCTCGACGACTTCGATGTGCTCGCACGGTCCTCCGGAGTCCGCTCGGCGGAGTGAGCGGCGCCGATCGCCCGCCGCACGCTCGGCGGCCGGTGTGCGCGTGCCGCCCGACCGGCGGTGGATCGCGTCCGCGCCCGTGTGGCCGGAATAGTCTCGAGACCATGGCGCAGGATGACGAGACCATGGCGCAGGATGACGCCGCCCGCACCCAGGGCGGCGCCTCGGGCGGCGGCACCCGCGACGGCGATCTCGCACGGCGGGCGATCGAGCTGGTGCGGCAATGGCTGCAGGAGTCGGACGCCCGGGACGCCATTCCCGAGGCGGCCCGGCGCGACCCCGCCGCCGAGCGGCTCGCGGGCCTCCTCCGCGACCCCCGGGGTCTGGACTTCGCCGTCGGATTCGTCGACGGGGTCGCCCGGCCGCGAGACGTGTACGTCGCGGCGAGGAACCTGCACCTGCTGGCCCGTGGCGTCCCGCGATTCCTCCCTTCGCTCCAGCGCTGGGCGATCGCGATCGGCGGGGCGATCGCACCGGCGATCCCGTGGATCGTCGTCCCGATCGCTCGCCGCGTTCTGCGCTCCATGGTCGGGCACCTCATCGTCGACGCCACGCCGGGGCGCCTGGGCAAGGTGATCGCGCGACTGCGCGCGGGGTCCGCGGTGGCGGGCGGGCACGTCCGCCTCAACCTCAACCTGCTCGGCGAGGCGGTGCTCGGTGAGAAGGAGGCGGATGCCCGGCTCGCGGGAACCCGGGAGCTCCTCGAGCGAGACGACGTCGACTACGTCTCGATCAAGGTCTCCAGCGTGGCCAGCCAGCTGTCGATGTGGGCGTTCGACGAGTCGGTCGCGCGCGTGGTGCGGCGCCTGACGCCGTTGTACCTCTACGCGGCCTCGTCCCCCGATCGCAAGTTCATCAACCTCGACATGGAGGAGTACCACGATCTCGACCTGACCATCGCCGTCTTCAAGCGCCTGCTGAGCGACCAGCGTCTGCTGAAGCTGGAGGCGGGCATAGTGCTCCAGGCATACCTGCCCGATGCGCTCGACGCGCTGCAGGACCTCACGGAGTGGGCGCAGCATCGCAGGGCGGCGGGCGGTGCCCCCATCAAGGTGCGCGTGGTGAAGGGCGCCAACCTGCCGATGGAGCGGGTCGACGCGGCGCTGCACGGCTGGCCCCTGGCCACCTACGACGGCAAGGTGCACACGGATGCGAACTACCTGCGCCTCGTGGACTGGGCGTTCACGGTCGAGCACACGCACGCGGTGCGGATCGGCGTTGCCGGGCACAACCTCTTCGACGTCGCGTACGCGTGGCTGCTCGCGCGCAGCCGGGGGGTGGACGACCGCATCGACTTCGAGATGCTGCTGGGCATGGCCACCCGTCAGGCGGACGCAGTCGCCGCGACGGTCGGCGGGCTGCTGCTCTACGCGCCCGTCGTGCACCCGCGGCACTTCGACGTGGCGATCTCGTATCTGATGCGACGACTGCAGGAGAACGCGGCGGAGGAGGACTTCCTCTCTGCGGCGTTCGAGCTCGCCGCGAAGCCGGAGCTCTTCGAGCGCGAGAAGGCGAGGTTCCTGGCGTCGGTCGCCGAGTTCGAGGCGGACGACGGTCCCCGCGGTCTCGCGCCGCTTCCGAATCGCCGGCAGGATCGGGCCAGGGAATGGGTCGAGACCGATCCGACCACGCTGTTCCATCCGCGGCCGGCGCCGGTCGACCCGGCGGCGCAGGCGATGCAGGAGGGCCTCACCGCGACTGTCCTCGGGCTCCGGCGCGGCTCGCGCGGCAGCGGGCTCTTCCCGACCACGGGCATCGTGCTGGATCCGGACGGCGACGAGCACGAGCCGCCGGACGACGGCGAGGAGGCCAGCGCACGGCAGGACGACGGCACGGACTCCGTGGTCCCACCCGGCTCCGACGAGCCGTTCCGCAACGAGTCCGACACCGACCCGGCGCTCCGCGCGAACCGGGCGTGGGGGCGTCGCATCCTGGCGTCCGTCTCCGGGTCGACCCTCGGCGCCGAGACGATCGCCCAGGCGCGGATCGACGACGAGGCGACGCTCGGCCGGCTGCTCGGCACCGTGCGGTCGACGGGCGAGCAGTGGGGCTCCATCGCCGGAAGCGCCCGAGCGGCCGCCCTCGACCGGGTCGGGCTGGCACTGTCGGCGAACCGCGACCGGCTGATCGAGGTGATGGCCTCGGAGACCGGCAAGACGATCGCAGAGGCCGATCCCGAGGTCAGCGAGGCCGTCGACTTCGCGCACTACTACGCGGCACGGGCGCGCGAGCTCGACACGGTGCAGGGAGCGAGGTTCGTGCCCTCGCGTCTGACCGTGGCGACGCCGCCGTGGAACTTCCCGGTGTCGATCCCGGCCGGCAGCGTGCTCGGTCCCCTCGCGGCGGGCAGCGGCGTGGTGCTCAAGCCGGCGCCGCAGGCCCGGCGGTGCGCCGCGGTGCTCGCCGAGTGCATCTGGGAGGCCGGGGTGCCGCGCGAGCTGATGGCTCTCGCCGACGTGGACGAGGGGCCGCTCGGGCGATCGCTGGTCGCCGATCCGCGCGTGGACCGCGTGATACTCACCGGATCGTACGAGACCGCGAAGCTGTTCACGAGCTGGCGTCCCGACCTCCCCCTGCTCGCCGAGACCAGCGGCAAGAACGCCATCGTCGTCACGCCGAGCGCGGACGTCGACCTCGCCGTGGCCGACATCGTGAAGAGCGCGTTCTCCAACGCCGGGCAGAAGTGCTCCGCGGCGAGCCTGGTCATCCTGGTCGGCTCGACGGGCACGTCGAGCCGGTTCCTGCAACAGCTCGCGGATGCCACCGGCAGCATCGACGTGGGATGGCCCGAGCAGCCGGCCAGCTGGATGGGCCCGCTGATCGAGCCGCCAGGCGACAAGCTCCGGCACGCGCTCACCGAGCTGGACCCGGGCGAGGAATGGCTGGTCGCCCCGCGCAGACTGGACGAGACCGGGCGGCTGTGGTCGCCGGGCATCCGCACCGGCGTCCGGCCGGGGTCCCGTTTCCATCTCACGGAGTTCTTCGGCCCGGTGCTGGGCGTCATGCACGCGCGCACGCTGGAGCAGGCGGTCCAGTGGCAGAACGCCGTCGACTACGGCCTCACCGCCGGGCTGCACTCGCTGGATCCCGACGACATCGCGTACTGGCTCGCGACCGTCGAGGCCGGTAACCTCTACGTCAATCGCGGCATCACCGGCGCGATCGTGCAACGGCAGCCCTTCGGCGGCTGGAAGCGCTCGTCCGTCGGCGCTGGCCACAAGGCCGGCGGCCCCAACTACCTGTTCGGCCTGGGCGACTGGGCCGCCGACTCCGGCGAGTCCAGCTCCAGCCTCCATCTGCGCGGCCTCGACTCCCGGGTCTCCCGGCTCATCGAGTCCGGTCAGGCCGCCATGGCGTACGAGGAGTTCGACCTGGTGCGGCGGTCCGCGCTCAGCGACGCCATCGCCTGGGCGAACGAGTTCGGGATCGTGCGCGATGCGGCGGCCCTCGGCGTTGAGCGCAACCTCTTCCGGTATCGGCCGGCGCGCACGAGCATCCGGCTGAACGAGGGGGGCGCGATCGCCGCGCTGCTGCGGGTGCTCGCCGCCGCGACCCTGGTGCGCGGCAGGTTCGACGTCAGTGCTCCGGCGCAGCTGCCGCGGTCCCTGCGAGAGGTGCTGAACGAGATCGGGGCGCCCATCGCGGTCGAGTCGGATGCCGAATGGCTGCAGCGCGTCGCGGAGTCCGGCGCGGCCGTCGACTCGGACGCGGCGCCGGTCGAACGCATCAGGATGATCGGCGGCGACCCCGCAGCCGTCGCCCGCGCGCTCGGCGACCGCATCGACGTGGCCGTGTACTCGGGCCAGGTGACCGCCTCCGGCCGCGTCGAGCTGCTGCCCTTCGTCAAGGAGCAGGCGATCTCGATCACCAACCACCGTTTCGGCACCCCGACCCGCCTGACCGACGAGCTGATCTGAGCCGGCGGTGCGGGGCGGGCTGTGCCGGCCGGCCGGTTCGTCGGGCGGTTTCGACGGGCTCGACCGGCGGTGCGGGCGGTTTCGACGGGCGGTTTCGACGGGCTCAACCGGCGGTGCGGGCGGTTTCGACGGGCGGTTTCGACGGGCTCGACCGGCGGTGTCCGACGGGATCGACCGGCGGTGTCCGACGGGATCGACCGGCCGGGGCGCGTCCCAACCTGGCACGGGACGCAAGAACGACTGAGGATCCCCTGACAACAAGGGCGCCGCCGCAGAATGCATGCGCACGCATGGGCCGGGCTGCTCACGTGGCGTCGGTGCTCCCGGACGAACGGCCTCGCCCCACCGCGGCTTCGGCGCCGTGACGCGGAATGGCGGCGATCGCGCCGGCCGAGAACGGGTCCATCGATCCCCCGCCGCGCACGGCCGACGGCGTCATGATTCCCACCCCGACCGCGCCAAGAGCCTGGATGTCCGCTGACAGCGACGACGTTCCGGCCTCGTACCGTGGACGTCGGCCGCGGAGAACCGGCCCCCGTGCGTTCTCCCTCGAACTGTTCGCCCCCGAGCACGAAGCGACGCACCCGTGCACCCCACACGCGGGTCGTCGCCTGGTTTCCCTGATGCACTTGCCCCCTCGCACGCACCACCACCCGAACCCCGCGCCAGGCAACCCGGAGCGCCTCCGCGCCCACCTGCGGCCCGCCGGAAGGCGCCCCAGCCTGAGCTCGGTCGTCCGCGGCGCGTTCGGCCCCCGTCCCCGCGGCGCCCACGCCGCCGCCCTCACCCCGACCCGGCCACCGCGACGGCACCAGCTCACCCTCGCCGTCGCGGGAGTCTCCTTCGGTCTCGTAGCCAGCCTCACCACCGCCCTTCCCGGCTACGCCGCACACGCGGGGACCCACCAGACCGTCGCGGCAGCGACGGTGCCATCGAGCGCGCACGGGTCGAAGCGGGTCGCGCTGCGGACCGCGGCGCTCGCCGCGGCATCCCGCGGCGACGTGCAGCGCCTCGACGTGTCCGACGACGTCGCCGATCCAGCGGTCGCGCAGGACGCCTTCGCGACCGTCGACGTGGCCGGCGACCTCGCGCGCACGTACGGCCTCGATCGCGGGATGGCTATGCAGCTGTCGGAGACCGACGACCCGAGCGCGCGTGCCGCGGTCGTATCGACCGCGATGTCGTACCTCGGAACCCCCTATGTGCTCGGCGGTGCCTCGCACAGCGGGATCGACTGCTCGGGGCTCATCATGGTCGCCTACGCGGCCGCCGGGATCGCCCTCGCCCACTACGTTCCCACCCAGGATGCCGCGGGTACCCCGATCGCCGCCGCCGACGCGCGCCCGGGCGACCTGGTCGTCTTCGACAGCGAGGAGCACATCGGCCTCTACATGGGCGACGGCATGGTGCTGCACGCGCCGCAGGAGGGCAGGGACGTCGAGCTCGATCCGCTCAGCGACTGGGCGAGCATTCCGTACCACTTCACTCGCCTGGTCTGACGTCGCCGGCCCCGAGCGTAGACGGCCGGGAACCTCCGAGAGCTCTCAGCCCCGGCCGTCAGGCGATCCGTTATGGTGGGACGACGGTCGGCTGAGCCGCCCGCATCTGGGGGACACGGTAGTTGGTCACATGATCCGTACCCCGCGTGCGGAACGGGAGCAGGCTGGGAGCGAATGGGTCGAAGATCAGCGGCGGCCTCGACGGGTCGTCCAGGGGACGACGCGGCGACGTACACACCGACGGGTCGTCCAGGGGACGACGCGGCGACGCGCACGACGCCGGCGGTGAGCACGCAGCCCCGTACGCGCCGTGAGGCGCGCGAGCTGCTGCGCGGCACCGCGGAGGTCGCGCCGCACTCGGTCGCCGCGGCGTTTCCCTCGCGCAGGTTTCTTCGCGATGCCGGCACTCCCGCCCCGGCAGGCTCCGCCGACGCGGCGGTCTCGGCCACACCCCGCCCTCGTCGCGCGGACCCCGACCCGGCCGGTTCCGGTAGCGCCGATTCCGGAGCGGCCGACTCCGGTGGCGCCGCTTCCGCGTTCGCCGGATCCGGTGCTCGTCGGCGCGCGGCGAGGCCGGCGCCGGCCCGGGCCGGTCGGGGCACGCGTTCGTCCCGCAGATCTGCCGTCATCGCGGGTGCCGCCGCACTGGCGCTGATCCCCGGCCTGATGTTCGCCTCGCCGGCGAACGCGGCAGAGACGCTCACCCCCGACCAGCTGAAGGCGACCATCGCCCACAACACCGCGCTCCTCTCGCAGAGGCTCACGGTCTCCAGCGCGGTGGGCACCGGGGACGTGCAGCGGGAGAACTACATAGCAGGTGCGATCGCGGGCATAGTGGCCGCCGAGTCAGGACCGGTCGGTCCCCAGGTCGCCGTCGCCCTGGCGCAGGCGCTCCAGCACGGCGGTGCACGCGAGACGATCGTCGAGACGGCGCTCGGCTACCTCGGCGACCCGTACGCGCTGGGCGGGGTGTCCCACGACGGCATCGACTGCTCGGGCCTGACGATGGTCGCATACGCGGCGGTCGGCGTCTCCCTCAAGCACTACGTCCCGTCGCAGGACTCCGTCGCCGCCCCCGTCGCGCAGGCCGTCGCGCAGCCCGGCGACCTCGTCTTCTTCGACGACGACGAGCACGTCGGGCTCTACCTCGGCGGCGGCATGCTCATCGAGGCGGCGGACTACGGAGAGCCGGTGCGGATCGTCCCGGTCTCCAGCTGGGACGGCATCGCCCACCACTTCGGTCGCATCCTGCAGGGCTGAGGCGCAGGGCCGAGCCGCGACGCGTCCGGGAGCTCGCCTCAGATCCGGTCCACGGTCGCCAGCGGCAGCGTGATGTCGACCGTGAGGCCGCCGGAGGGAGCGGACGACAGCCGGATGTCGCCCCCCGCGGCATCCACGAGCCCCGCCACGATCGCCAGGCCGAGCCCGCTGCCGGTCGACGTGCTGCGGGCCGGGTCGGCCCGGGTGAAGCGGTCGAACGCCACCGGCATGAAGTCCGACGGCATCCCGGGACCGTCGTCGGTGACCGACAGGCGAACGCGCGGCCCGACGGTCCACAGCCGCGCCGACACCGACCCGGAACCCTTGGCCGCACCGATGGCGGCGATCGAGTTCGAGATCAGGTTGTCCACGACGCGGCCGAACTCCTCGGCGGAGAGTGCGACCGAACCGTCGACGTGCCCGGTCGGGGCGACCTCGAAGTCGATGACGCACTGAACGCCCCGCACGAGCGCCGCCTGGCGCATGCGGTCGATCGCGGCCGCGAGCCCGTGCTCCAGCTCCGGCCACGTGGAGGAGCCGCGCTCCCCGTGCGCGTCGATGCGCGACAGCTCCAGCAGGTTCGTCGCCAGCGTGGTCAGACGCAGCACCGTCTGATGTGCCTGCCGCACGTCGGCGAGCAGGGCATCCGCGTCCCCGGCGTCGAGCTCCGCCAGCTCGAGCTCGCCGCGGAGCACGGCGAGCGGGGTGCGCAGCTCGTGGCTGGCATCGGAGACGAGCTGCTTCTCACGGTCCGCCGCCGCCCGAAGGCCCTCGATGAGGCCGTTCAACGTGACGGCGAGTGCCGCGAGCTCGTCGCGCACCGGGGGAACCTCCAGCAGCTCACCCCGAGCGCCGGCCGTCGGCGACGCGGGAGCGGAGCGCTCGCCGTCGGTGGACTGCCGTCGCGCGAGCTCGTCCGCCTGCCGTCGCATGACGTTCACCGGACGAAGCGCGGTGCGCGCGAGGATGAACGACGCGAGGGTGAAACACGCGACGAGCGCCGCGGCCCCGACGATGAGGGCCGCGCTGAGCTTGCCGAGCACGAGGTCGTTCGCATCCTCATTGCGCGCCGTGACGACGTGCCATTCGCCTCCCGCGCTCTCCACCGGTGCCGAGCGCACGACGTAGCGTCGATCGGGCGTCTCCACGCGGCTCACCGTCTCGCTCGACGACAGCGGGACCCGGCCCCACGGTCGCAGCGATCGAGGCAGGCTTGTCATGCGCACCGCACCGGCGGGCGAGATTATCGCGACGTACTGCCCCTCCCCCGGGACGGCATCGATGTCTGCGGGATCGTCCATCACCTGCTGCTCGAACGGCTCGGCATCGTGTCGCAGCAGGGTCATCGTCGCGTCGTCGAGCACGGCGCTCACCCCCAGACGGATGCCGACGACCGCGACCGCGCCGATCAGCACCGCCACGCAGAAACTGCCCAGCGTGATGCGGGCCGAGATCGAGAGGCGGCCGACGAGCGAACGGAGCCGGGTCACCGCTCGCGGCCGGGTGCCGCGGGGCGTGCGGACGCCGCGGTGCCGACCGACGCCGTCTCGGCCGGCTCGAGACGGTAGCCCAGGCCGCGCACGGTGACGATGCGCAGGCCCGTGGCCGAGGCATCCAGCTTGCGCCGCACGTACGACACGTACTGGTCGAGCACGTTCTGATCGATGTGCTCGTGGCCGCCCCAGATGTCGTCGAGGATGTCGGCACGCGTCACCATCTCGCCCGCGTGCATCGCCAGCAGGCGCACGAGTGAGAACTCCCGCGGGCTGAAGGCCACCTGCCTTCCTTCCACGCTCGCCCTGTGCTCCAACGAGTCGATCGTGAGACGGCCGACCCGCAGGGTGGGCTTGGCCGACGCCTCCCGTCGCAGCAGCGCACGAAGCCGCGCGGCCAGCTCCGCGAACGCGAAGGGCTTGGTGAGGTAGTCGTCCGCGCCGGAGTCGAGCCCGTACACCCGATCCTCCACGGCATCCCGTGCGGTCAGCAGCAGGACGGGCATTGTGCGCCCGGACTCCCGCACGCGACGGCAGAGCTCGAAGCCGCTCATGCCGGGCAGCATCACGTCCACCGCGAGGGCGTCGACCGGATTGTCGCGCAGGGCGATCAGCGCGTCGACGCCGTTGTCCACCGACAGCACGTCGTAGCCCTCGGCCTCCAGTCCGCGGCGAAGCAGCCTGGCCATGTCCGGATCGTCCTCCACCACGAGGAGGCGCGCGATGGAATCGTCCACCCGGTCATCGTCACAGAGTCCGCTGTGCGGGTCGAGAGCATCTCCTATGGATGCGTTCAGGAAGGGCTGCATTCTGCCCCGGGGAGGCGGGCGGCGAGCCGGGTCTTGTTGGGGAAGGGCGTCACTCGATCTCCCGGTGCACGAGGCGGGAGAGCACGATCGCGCTGCGGGTGTGGTCGACGCTGGGCGCGACCCGCACGCGCTCCAGCGCGGCCTCGAGGCTCGGGATGTCGCGCGAGCGGATGCGCAGGATCGCGTCCGCGCTCCCCGACACGGTGCACGCCTCGGCCACCTCCGGCACGGCCGAGAGGATCCGCTGCAGCTCGCTCGGCGAGACGGTGCCGCGGCAGAACAGCTCGACGTACGCCTCCGTGCTCATCCCGTCGATCGTGGGATCGACGTGGATGGTGAATCCGCGGATCACGCCGTCCGCGACGAGCCGGTCGATGCGTCGCTTGACGGCGGAGGCCGACAGGCCGACACGCGAGCCGATGTCGCCGTAGGACGCGCGGGAGTTCTCGCGCAGCAGATCGATGATCTTTCGATCGAGGTTGTCCACGCGGTCATTCTAGGCGTGTTCGTTGCGTCAGGGGCGCTATCTGCGCACGAATCGTGCGGTTGATGCCGGATGCCGCGCAACAACCGGGTGCGACACTGGAAGGCATGACGGCCCTCGACTCCACGGACGCACCCCCGCACGCGCCAGCCGACTCGGCGGCTGCTCCGGGGGTTGCGCATGACGCCGCGACCGCCGCGCGGGCGGATGCCGTGCCGCGCCGCCTGCCGGCGCATCGCACCTACCTGATGTGCCGCCCCGAGCACTTCACGGTGAGCTACCGGATCAACCCGTGGATGCATCCGCAGGAGCCGACCGACACCGCCCTTGCCCTTCAGCAGTGGAACACGCTCTACGACACCTTCGTGCGACTCGGCCACGACGTGCACCTCATCGACCCGATCGAGGGATTGCCCGACATGGTCTACACCGCCAACGGCGGGTTCGCCATCGACGGTGTCGCCTACGGTGCGAAGTTCGCGTATCCGCAGCGGGCTCCCGAGGGTCCCGCGTTCATGCGCTGGTTCGCCGACAACGGCTTCGAGGTCGTGGAGCCGGTGAGCGTCAACGAGGGCGAGGGCGACTTCCTGCTGGTGGGCACGCGCATCCTCGCCGGCACCGGCTTCCGCAGCACGACCGACAGCCACGCGGAGCTGCGCCGGATCTTCGATCGCGACGTCGTGAGCCTCACGCTCGTCGATCCGCGCTTCTACCACCTCGACACGGCGCTGGCCGTGCTCGACCCGCTGAAGGACGACGAGGACGCGAACATCGCCTACGTCCCGGCCGCGTTCGACGAGACGAGCCGGAGAACGCTCGAAGAGCTCTACCCCGACGCCGTCATCGTGAGCGAGGACGACGCCGCCATCCTCGGCCTCAACTCCATCTCGGACGGCTACAACGTGGTGATCGCACGGCGAGCGGTCGGGTTCGAGAGGCAGCTGCGCGAGCGCGGCTACAACCCGATCGGCGTCGACCTGTCTGAGCTTCTCCGCGGGGGAGGTGGCGTGAAGTGCTGCACCCTGGAACTGCGCCGCTGACCGGGCCTCGGCGGTCGCTTCGCGGCGGCGCTCCCACGGTCGCCGGGTCGTCGGCCGCTCGTCTGCTGCGCCTGGAGGAGGAGCACGCCGCGCGCAACTATGCACCGCTGCCCGTCGTGATCGCCACGGGTGAAGGTGCGTGGGTGACGGATGTCGACGGGAGGCGGTACCTTGACTGCCTCGCCGCGTATTCGGCCGTGAACTTCGGACACTCCAACCCACGCCTCGTCGCGGCGGCGAAGGCGCAGCTGGATCGCATCACGCTGACCAGCCGGGCGTTCCACCACGACCTGCTCGGCCCGTTCGTCACGGAGCTGGCGGATCTCGCGGGCAAAGACATGGTGCTGCCGATGAACACCGGCGCCGAGGCGGTGGAGACCGGCATCAAGGTGGCTCGCGCGTGGGGCTACCGGGTGAAGGGGGTGCGGCCGGACGCGGCGAACATCGTGGTGTTCGGCGGGAACTTCCACGGTCGCACGACCACGATCGTCGGGTTCAGCGACGATCCGGATGCCCGCGACGGCTTCGGCCCGTTCGCGCCCGGCTTCCGCACGGTGCCGTTCGGTGACGCGGTGGCCGCTGCGGCGGCGATCGACGAGGACACCGTCGCCGTGCTGGTGGAGCCTATCCAGGGCGAGGCCGGCGTCATCGTGCCGCCGGAGGACTTCCTGCCTGAGTTGCGCAGGATCTGCACCGACAGGCATGTGCTGCTGATCGCGGACGAGGTGCAGTCGGGGCTCGGGCGTGTGGGTGAGACGTTCGCGTGCTCGTCGTGGGGCGTGGTCCCGGACGTGTACCTGCTGGGCAAGGCGCTCGGCGGCGGCATCCTGCCCGTCTCGGCCGTGGTCGCGAACAGGGATGTGCTCGGCGTGATCCGGCCGGGAGAGCACGGCTCCACCTTCGGCGGCAACCCGCTCGCCTGCGCAGTGGGGCTCGAGGTGATCCGGATGCTGGCGACCGGGGAGCCGCAGCGGCGGGCGCGGGAGCTCGGCGAACGGCTGCTCGGACGACTGAGCGGGCTCGTCGGCCATGGTGTCACCGCGGTGCGCGGCAGGGGTCTGTGGGCCGGCGTCGACATCGACCCGGAGGTCGGCACCGGCCGCGAGCTGGCGGAGCGGATGCTGCGCCGCGGGATCCTGGTGAAGGACACGCACGGCGCCACGATCCGGCTCGCACCGCCGCTCGTCGTCGAAGCCGCCGATCTGGACTGGGCCGTCGACGAGCTCGCCGCCGCCCTCGTCCCTCCCGCCGGTTGAGCGTTCCGCCGGTTGAGCCTGTCGAAACCGGCCCCGCTGTTCTCGCCGGTTGAGCCTGTCGAAACCGGCCGCGTTTCCGTTCCCGCCGGTTGAGCCTGTCGAAACCGGCCCGCCCGGTTCCCGCCGGTTGAGCCTGTCGAAACCGGCCCGCCCCGTTCCCGCCGGTTGAGCCTGTCGAAACCGCCCGCGCTGTTCCCTCGCCCTGTTCCGACCCCGGTCGATCGTGTGGAGACCGGGTCACGGTGTCCCGGTTTCGACACGATCGGCAGGGTTCGCTGTTGTGTGCGATCGGCAGGTTCGCTGATGTGACCGGCATCGTTCGCCGTTGTGGGGCTGGCGTGGTGTGTCGGCGTGGTCCT
>JAATFB010000105.1 GCA_015655415.1 Actinomycetales bacterium | reverse complement strand
GTAGGCGATCTGCATGGGCTGCTCGCCCTTGAACGGCTGCTCGCCGGTGAGCATCTCGAACATCATGATGCCGAGCGCGTAGATGTCGCTGCGCGCGTCCGCGACGCCGCGCGTGACCAGCTCGGGCGAGAGGTACGCGATGGTGCCCAGGAGCGCCTGCCCGGTCCCCGTGCTGTTCGTCACGGCCCTGGCCAGGCCGAAGTCGCCGATCTTGATGCGCCCGTCGTCGGCGAGGAGGACGTTCTCCGGCTTGAGGTCGCGGTGCACGATCCCGGCGCGGTGGGCGGCGGCGAGCCCGGACAGCACGGCGTCCGTGATGTCGATCGTCTGAGCGGCCGTCAGCCTGCCGTAGTCGCGCAGGAGGTCGCGCAGCGTGATCCCGGGCAGGTATTCCATGACCAGGTAGGCCATGTCGGCGTCCTGTCCCTGATCGAAGACGCTGACCACGTTGGGGTGGGCGAGCCTCGCGGCGGAGCGGGCCTCCTGCACGAACCGGTTCTTGAACTGCGCGTCGTCGGCCAGATGCCCGTGCATCACCTTGATGGCGACGCGTCGCTCCAACCGCAGATCGGTGGCCAGGTAGACCGTGGCCATGCCGCCGCGAGCGATGCGCGAGCGCACCTGATACCGACCGTCGATGAGACGGCCGAGCATCGGATCGGGCTGGCTCGCGGTCACCTCACGAGTCTACGGACGACCCGCTGGACCACCGGGTAGAACACGGTGCTGCGAGCTCTCGCGCACGAGCGGCTCCCGTCCACGGCAAGGCTCGGCGAGGCCGATGGTGTGGAAGCGGCACACCACGTGGCACGCTAGTCGGGTGGTGAAACGCAGTCCCGAACCCTCAGACGACCGCGAAGAGAGAGCCTGGCTCACAGTCCCCGAGCTGGTCGAGGTGCTCGGCGTCAGTGTGGGCCGCGTCCATCGCCTGCTCGAGGACAGGCACCTGCTGGCGACCCGCGTCGACGGGGTGCTCAAGGTGCCGTCCGACTTCCTCGTGGGCCACGAGCCGTTGAGCGAGCTGCGCGGCACGCTGATCGTGCTCTCGGATGCCGGCTTCAGCGATGACGAGGCCATGTCCTGGCTGCTCGAACCGGAGGAGAGCCTGGGCACGGCGCCCATCGATGCCCTGCGGGCCGGCCGGAAGGCCGAGGTGCGCCGCATCGCGCAGGCGCTCGCATAGCCGACCGATCCCGCATCGTGGCGGGCCCGCTCAGGCGACGCGGTCGCTCACGGAGCGGGTGAGCTCTCGCAGCTGTGCCACCGCGTCCTCTGCCAGCGGGGCGTCGTCGAGCGCGTGATTCGCTCGCGCGACGTTCCGCGCGATCATCCGCTCGACCTGCGCAGTGGCTCCCGACGAGGTGATGGTGCTCTGCAGAGTCCGGATCTGCTCATCGGTGAGGTCCGCGTCGCCGAGCATCTCGTCGAGAACGCGTCGCGCCGAGGGGGGCAGCGCCGCGCGTGCGAGCGCCACGAGCACGGTGCGCTTGCCCTCGCGCAGGTCGTCCCCGCTCGGCTTGCCCGTGACCTCGGTGTCGCCGAACACCCCGAGCAGGTCGTCGCGCAGCTGGAAGGCGATGCCAAGGGGCAGGCCGAACTCGCGCAACGCGTGCAACTGACCGCTCGCCGCGCCCGCCAGCAGCGCCCCGAGCACGAGCGGCGCCTGCACGCTGTATCTCGCCGACTTGTAGACGATGACCCGTTCGGCGCGGGGGAGGAGATCCTCCTCGCGCCCGGCGCGCCAGGCGTGCTCCTCCAGGATGTCCAGGTACTGCCCGGCGATCACCTCCGCGCGCATGCGGCCGAACTCGCGCCGCACGGCGACGGCCCGATCGGCCGCGACGTCCTCCGCCAGCGCCTCGGCGAGCAGATCGTCGCTGAACCCCAGGAGCAGATCGCCGAGCAGCACGGCGGCTCCCTCGCCGAAGGATGCGGCGGAGCCCTCCCACGCGTTCTCGGTGTGGAGCGCCTCGAACCGGCGATGTGCCGCCGGCGCTCCGCGTCGCGTGTCTGACCTGTCGATGATGTCGTCGTGCACCAACGCCGCAGCATGGAATAGCTCCAACGCGGCCGCCGTGCCGATCACCGGCTCGAGGCTCGCGGTTCCGCGGGCCTCCCCGGTGTCGACTGCCTTGTGGCCCCAGTAGCAGAACAGGGCCCTGAACCGCTTGCCACCACTGAGAAGTTGCCGGGAGAAAGCGGGCAGCGGAGCCAACTCCGGTGCCACCGACAACAGAATGGTCTCGCGCGCCCCGAGGAAGTGTCCGATGCGTTCGTCGACGAGATCGATCAGCCGGTTGCTTTCGGGCACGCGCCTAGCCTAGCCGTGACAGCGAGACTAGAATCTGAAGTCACAACACAGTCATTCTCGCGAGCCTGAGGAGGACACGGATGCCGCTTTCGGAGCACGAGCAGCGCCTCCTCGATGAGATGGAGCGCAGCCTCTATCAGAATGACGCCGACTTCGTCGCCAAGGTCGGCGGGGCGCGGGTGCGCCCGACCTACCGCGCCGTCGTGCTCGGCATCCTGCTCGCCGTCGTGGGTGTCGGCGTGCTGCTGACCGGGGTGTTCATTCAGGCCATCGTGGTGGGCATCCTGGGGTTCGCCCTGATGCTCGCCGGTGTTCTGCTGGCGATCACTCCGAGTCGTACCAAGGCCAGCCGCGCCAAGAGCGGTGCGGGGGTGGCCGACGGTCCGCGTGCGAGGCCGGTCCAGTCCGGGTTCATGGACAGGCTCGGGGAGCGCTGGGACAAGCGCCAGCAGGGTGACCGCTGAGGCGGGACACTCGACCCGGCCGCTGAGGCGGCCCCAGTGAACTGGCCACTGTGAACTGGCCCCAGTGAACTGGCCACAGTGAGCTACGGTCGCTGAGCTTGCGCCGCCCGGCCGGTTGAGCTTGGCTCGCCGAGCCGTGACCACCGATTGCGGTCGTCGCGCCGCCGTCGGCGAATCGCGGTCGCTGAACCGCCGGTCGCCGAGTCCTCCCGGGTGGGCTGTGCTCCTCGGCGTCCTGTCGTCGGATGCGACCTGCCGGTCCGCGTGCCGGACTCGGCGCGAGTGCCGCCGCACGGCTGACGACGAGCTCCGCCGTCGGGCGCGCCGGTGTGCTCAGGAAGGGCCGCCTCGTAGCCGGCCCTTTCGCTGTGCGCGCCGACGGCCGCCGAATCCGGCCTCTGCCGCGGAGCGGGCCGTTCCCTGACCCGCGCTCCTCCACGCGCTCCTCCGCGGGGGTGCGCCGTGTCGGTGTCCCACGCCGCTCGAGCGCGCCCACTTGTGCGCCGCTTTCCCTCCACTGCGCTCCACTGGCACTGTTCCCTGCCTTTTCGCCGGACATCGACCCGCCTATGCTGCGAATCGGTCACGTTTTCCACGACAAGTGGATGGATGTGGAGTAAAGTGGAGGATGCCGCTGCTCGCGGCTCAGATCGACGGGGGAGGAGCCGATGTTCCTTGGCACCTACGCCCCCAAGCTCGACGAGAAGGGGCGCATCATCCTCCCGGCCAAGTTCCGCGACGAGTTCGAATCCGGACTCGTGATGACTCGCGGTCAGGAGCGCTGCGTCTACGTCTTTCCCCGTCGTGAGTTCGAGTCGCTGAACGAGAAGATCCGACAGGCCCCGGTCACCAGCAAGCAGGCCCGCGACTACCTGCGCGTCTTCCTCTCCGGTGCCAGCGACGAGATCCCGGACAAGCAGCATCGGGTGACCATCCCGCCGCTCCTGCGCACGTACGCGGGCCTGCAGCGGGACCTCACGGTGATCGGCGCGGGCAACCGCGCAGAGATCTGGGACTCCGCCGCGTGGGACGCCTACCTCGAGGCGAACGAGTCCTCGTTCGCCGAGACCGCCGAGGAGGTGATCCCAGGACTGTTCTAGTTCCTGGCATGGGACTCCCAGCCACACGAGTCGCACCCTGACGCACTTCCCCGGCGTCAGGTGGCGAGTGGATGGGGATCCGATGCCAGGAGCGAGGCCCGAACGACCATGACAGCTCCCACCGATCCCAGCGCGATCCACGCCCCAGTTCTGCTGGAGCGCTGCATCGAGCTCCTGGCGCCCGCGCTGCAGACCGATGCACCGGTCCTCGTGGATGCCACGCTCGGCCTCGGCGGTCACACCGAGGCCTTCCTCCGGCGCTTCCCCCGGCTGCGGGTGGTGGCGCTCGACCGCGACACCGAGGCGATAGCCCTGGCCACCCGGCGCCTGTCCCCGTTCGGCGACCGCCTCACGATCATCCACGCCGTGTACGACGCGATCACGGATGCCGTCAGCTCGCTCGGACACGACTCGGTCGACGCGGTCCTGTTCGACCTCGGCGTCTCGTCCCTGCAGCTCGACCGGGTGGAGCGCGGATTCTCCTACTCGAAGGACGCCCCGCTGGACATGCGCATGGATGCCGCGAGCGAGCTCACCGCCGCGCAGGTGATCGCGGAGTACGGCGAAGACGATCTGCGCCGCATCTTCCTCGACTACGGCGAGGAGAGGCTGGCGGCCCGGTACGCGCGGGCGATCGTGCGGGCCCGGTCCGTGCGGCCGATCACCCGGTCGGGACAGCTGGTCGCCGTCATCCAGGAGGCGACGCCCGCGGGGCTGCAGCGCACGGGGCACCCGGCCAAGCGCGTCTTCCAGGCCCTGCGCATCGAGGTGAACCACGAGCTCGAGGTGCTCGAACGGGCGGTGCCGCGCGCCATCGACCTGCTGCGGGTGGGCGGTCGCATCGCGGTGATGTCGTTCCAGTCGTTGGAGGACCGAATCGTGAAGCGTGCGTTCCGGGCGATGGCGACCTCGAGCGCGCCGGCAGGGCTGCCGGTCGAGCTTCCCGAGCATCGGCCGGAGCTGAAGCTGCTGACCAGGGGTGCCGAGTTGGCGGCCGACGAGGAGCTGGCGCGCAATCCGCGCTCCGCCCCCGTCCGGCTGCGCGCGGCGGAGCGTATCAGGGGGAACTCATGAGCCAGGCGACCGCGTCCGTCCCATGGCCGGGACGGAATCGCCCCTCGGACACGACGCCCCACCTTGAGGCCGTTCCCCGCGTCTCCCGGCACGCCCGGCCCAGACTGTTCTACGCCGCGATCGCCGTGCTCACCGTGATGGTCGTGGTCGTGACGCAGCTGCTGCTGTCCATCGGGGTCTCACAGGGCGCCTATCGCATCGAGTCGCTGCAATCGCGGAAGGGCGAACTGGCGCGCGCGTATCAGGCAGTCTCCGAGGACGTGGATGCGCTGTCGTCGCCGCAGAACCTCGCCGCGAACGCCGCCGCGCTCGGCATGGTGAACAACGGCACGCCTGTGTACCTGCGGCTCTCCGACGGGAAGATCATCGGCTCGCCCGCCCCCGCCACGGCGGCGGCGGGGTCCACCGGTCAGCTGGTGGGCAACGCGCTGACCCAGGACATCCCGCTCGTCACCGCGCCGAAGACGACGAAGCAGGCCAGGACGCCCGCAGACCAGGGCGCCCAGGCGTCGCGGGGCGCGACCGGCACGGAACCCGCCGCCGGTGCGGCGGGCGGAACGGATTCGGGCACACCGGGCGCGAATCGTCAGAAGACGAACGACGGCCCCGTACCGTGGACAGGGGCCCTGCCGGCGCCTTCGACCCACTGACCGCCGCTGCGAGGTGACCCGATGACCACAGCGAGATCGCACCGACGCCGCACGGCGGTGGCGATCGCGATCGTGCTCGTGATCGTCGCCGTCTTCGTGGTGCGACTCGTCGACGTGCAGGTCGTGCACGCGAACGCGCTCGACCGTCAGGCCGCCGAACGCCGCGGGAACGTGGCCACGATCGAGGGAACCCGCGGGTCGATCGTGGCCGCTGACGGCACGGTGCTGGCGCGCAGCGTGCTGCGCTACGACTTCGTCGCCACCCCGAAGTTCGCGAAGAAGCCCTTCGACCGGTCCGTGCACGGCACGACCCAGAAGGTGTCGCTGACCGACGCCGCCGAGGAGATCGCGGCCATCACCGGCCAGAAGCCGAGCGAGGTGACCGATCCGATCCGCGACGCCCTGGCGAAGAACAAGGACGCCATGTACGCCCCGATCGTGCAGAACGTGGACGTCTCCACCTACCGCAAGCTGATGGCGCTGAAGATCCCCTGGCTCGACGCAACGAGCCACCAGACCCGGGTCTACCCGAACGGGGCGGTCGCCGGGAACATCATCGGATTCCTCAACGGATCGGCTCAGCCTCAGGCCGGCCTCGAGAAGGGCGCCGACAAGTGCCTCGCCGGGCACAACGGCGAGCAGACGTATCAGGTCGGCGCCGATGGGGTGACGATCCCCGGCAGCACCAAGGTGCAGAAGCCCGCGAAGGAGGGCGGTGAGCTCGTCACCACGCTGGATCCGGATCTGCAGTGGTTCGCCCAGGACGAGCTCGCGAAGGTCGTGCCGCAGCTGGGCGCACAGTTCGGCATGGTCAGCGTGGTCAGCGTGAAGGACGCCAAGATCCGGGTCGCCGCCCAGTATCCGTCCCCCGACCCGAACGACCTCGACGCGACGCCCGTGGAGTACTGGAGGGCGATGACGTTCCAGAACCAGTACGAGCCGGGGTCCATCTTCAAGCCGCTGACGGCCGCCGCCCTGATCGACGCAGGGAAGGCCTCCCCGACGAGCCACCTCGTCGTGCCGGACACCCTGACCCCGCAGAAGGGCGTGTTCGTCTCCGACAACGAGTCCCACCCGGTGCAGAACCTGACGCTGACGGGAGTGCTCACCGAGTCGTCCAATGTCGGCATGTCGGAGCTCGGCACCAGCATGGACGACGACGCGCGCTACGACTTCATGAAGAGATTCGGCATCGGCAGCAAGACCGCCGTGGACTTCCCCGGCGAGCTGAGCGGCCAGCTGGCGAAGCCCTCCAGCTGGGACGCCCAGACGCGGTACGCGACGACGTTCGGGCAGGGCCTGACCACGACGCCGGCCCAGATGCTCAGCGCGTACCAGACGATCGCCAACGGCGGGGTGAAGGTGCCGCTCTCGCTCGTGGAGGGCTGCAGACAGGCCGACGGGACGATGACGGACGTGCCGTCGAAGAAGGGGACCCGCGTGATCTCGACGACCACGTCGCAGCAGATCCTGGGCATGCTCGAGAACGTCCTCAAGGGCGGACCCATCTCGACGCTGCCCAACACGGAGATCCCTGGATACCTCGTCGCCGCGAAGACGGGAACCGCCCAGGAGCCGGACGGCTACGGCGGGTACCTGAAGAGCTACTACGTGTCGGTGATGGGCGTGGCGCCGGTCGACGATCCGCAGTATCTCGTTTCCGTCAACATCGGCTTCCCGACTACCATTACATCGTCCCTGGCGGCCGGGCCGCTGTTCAAGACGATGATGAGCCAGGTGCTCAAGGCCTTTCGCGTCCAGCCATCGACCGCGCCACCGGCCGACTACCCCGACACCTATTGAAAGCGAGCCACGTGACCGGAACGGGCACCGTGATGCTGCGCCCCGAGCACCCCGTCTCCCGGTCTCTGTCCCAGTTGGCGACCGACTTCGGGTTCGAGGCGACAGACCGAGTCGACGCCGGCGAGGTGAGCGGGGTGACCGTGGCGTCCGGCTCAGTGCAGCCCGGGGACCTGTACGTCGGGCTCCCGGGCAGGCGCGTGCACGGGGCCGCCTTCGCCGCCGACGCCGCCGCCTCGGGGGCGACGGCTGTGCTGACCGACCCGGCGGGCGCCGAGATCGCCGCCGGCGCCGGCATCCCCGTTCTGATCGCCGACGACCCGCGAGCGGTTCTCGGCGATGTCGCCGCCTGGATCTACCGCACCGACGAGAACCCCGCCACCCTCTTCGCGGTCACCGGAACGAACGGCAAGACCAGCGTCGTGTACGTCATCTGCGCCGTGCTCGGCCAGATCGGCGTGCGATCCGGGCTGAGCTCGACCGCCGAGCGCCGCATCGGCGACGTGGCGGTCACGAGCGCCCTGACCACGCCGGAGGCCAGTGAGCTGCACGCGCTGCTCGCCCGCATGCGGGAGGCCGAGGTGCGCGCGGCCGCCGTTGAGGTGTCCGCGCAGGCGTTGAGCCGGCATCGCGTGGACGGCATCGTCTTCGACGTGGCGGGTTTCACGAACCTGAGCCACGACCACCTCGACGACTACGCGTCGATGGAGGAGTACTACCAGGCGAAGCTCGCGCTGTTCGCTCCCGACCGCGCGAGACGAGGCGTGGTCACCGTGGACACGGAGTGGGGACGACGGATCGCGGACGAGTCGCGGATCCCCGTCACGACACTGGCCACGGTCCCCGGCGCCGAGGCCGAGTGGCGCGTCGAGCTGGGCGATCTGGCCATCGACCGCACCGAGTTCACGCTGTCAGGCCCGGACGGCCGCTCCGTCACCACGAGCATCCCGCTGCTGGGCTCCTTCATGGCGGCGAACGCCGCGCTCGCCATCGTGATGCTCGTGGAGTCCGGATTCGACCTGGAGGCGATCGGCCAGGTGCTGGAGCGCGACGACGGCATCCGGGCCTACGTCCCCGGCCGCGCCGAGCGCGTCTCCGGCGAGCGGGGACCGGTCGTGTTCGTCGACTACGGGCACACGCCGGACGCGTTCGCCCGGATCCTGACCTCCCTGCGTGCGGTCACCCGCGGCCGCATCATCATGGTCTTCGGAGCGGACGGCGACAGGGACGCCACCAAGCGGGCCGACATGGGCGCGATAGCGGCGCGGGGAGCCGACGAGGTCATCATCACCGACTTCCACCCGCGGTTCGAGGATCCCGCGGCCATCCGCGCCGCGCTGATCGCCGGGGCTCGCGCCGCGGTTCCGGACGCGTTGATCGAGGAGATCCCGGACCAGCGCGCGGCGATCCGAGCCGCCATCGCACACGCGGGCGAGGACGACGTCGTGTTCTACGCCGGACCGGGGCACGAGGACTATCAGGAGGTCGCCGGCGTGCACCTGCCGTACTCGGCCCGTGAGGACGCGAGGCTCGCGCTGCGCGAGGCGGGATGGCTGTCATGATCGCGATGTCGATCGGGGAGATCGCCGCGGCCGTCGCGGGAAGGATCGTCGGTGCCGCCTCCGCCGCGGACACGACGGTCGAAGGGAGCTCCTTCACCGACTCGCGCGAGGTCGAGCCGGGCGGGATCTTCTTCGCCAAGCCGGGTGAGACCACCGATGGTCACCTCTTCGCCCCCCAGGCGGCCGAGCGCGGTGCGGCGCTCCTGGTGGTGGACCATGAGCTCGACGTCGAGACCCCGCAGATCGTGGTCGATGACGTGGTCGAGGCGCTCGGCGCGCTCGCCCGGGTGGTCGTCTCCCGGGTGCGTGAACGTGGGCCCCTGCGGATCGTGGGCGTCACGGGTTCCAACGGCAAGACCACCACGAAGAACCTGCTCGCCGCGATCCTGGCGCGGGTGGGGGAGACCGTCGCGGCCCGGGCGTCGTTCAACAACGAGGTCGGCGCGCCCTTGACCATGCTGGAGGTGACCGAGCGGACGCGTTTCCTGGTCGCGGAGATGGGCGCCAGCCGGGAGGGCGACATCGCGCGCCTCGTGCGCATGGCCAGGCCCGACGTGGGGGTCGTGCTCAAGGTGGGCCTCGCGCACGCGGGCGAATTCGGCGGCATCGAGGCGACCCAGAGGGCGAAGTCCGAGATGGTGACCGATCTGCGCAGCGAGGACACGGCCGTGCTGAACGCCGACGACCCGCGCGTGGCCGCGATGGCGAGCCGCACCAGGGCGAAGGTGCTGTGGTTCGGCGTCGACGGGCAGGCCGCGCCCGACCGGGTACGCGCCACCGACGTGCGCTCGAGCCGGCACGGCACGGCGTTCGTCCTGCATCTTCCCGACGGCACCGATCGCGACGTGGCCTTTCGCGTGCTTGGGGAGCACCACGTCTCCAATGCTCTGGCGGCGGCGTCGGCCGCGTACGCCCTCGGCGTCGGGATCGACGACATCGTCGCGGGGCTCGAGTCGGTGACGCGTGCCGAGCGCTGGCGCATGGAGGTCATGGGAGGCGCTGGCGGCGTCACGGTGATCAACGACGCATACAACGCCAGCCCCGACTCGATGGCCGCGGCGCTGAAGACGCTCGTCCAGCTGCGCGAGCCGGGAGGCCGCGCCATCGCGGTGCTCGGCGAGATGAGCGAGCTCGGCGAGGTCTCCGGTGCCGAGCACGACCGCGTCGGGCTGCTCGCGGTGCGCCTCGGCGTCGATCAGGTCGTGGTCGTCGGCCCCGGTGCACGCCGCATGCACATCTCGACGATCAACGAGGGCTCGTGGGACGGCGAGTCGTTGTTCGTTCAGACCCAGGATGAGGCGTTCGACGCCCTGAAGGCGATGCTGCGCCCCGGCGACACGGTCCTGGTGAAGTCGTCGAACGCGGCGGGTCTGCGTCACCTCGGCGACCGACTGGGGGAGCTGTACTCGTGAGGGCTCTGCTGACGGCGGGTGCTCTCTCGCTCGCGTTCTCGCTCTTCCTGACCCCGGTTTTCGCCAAGCTCTTCCACCGCCTGAACTGGGGCCAGTTCATCCGGGACGACGGCCCGCAGTCGCATCATGCCAAGCGCGGGACGGCGACCATGGGCGGCATCGTCATCATCCTGGCCACGCTCGTCGGCTACTTCGTCGCGGTCCTCCTCAACGGGGGCGACGGGCTCTCGGCATCGCCGCTGCTGGTGCTGTTCATGATGGTCGGGCTGGGCGTGGTCGGATTCATCGACGACTTCCTGAAGACCCGCAAACAGCGCAGCCTCGGACTCGGGGGCTGGTCCAAGGTCGCCGGTCAGGTGATCGTCGCGACGGTCTTCGGCATCCTCGCCATCAACTTCCCGAGCCGTGAGGGCGTCACGCCCGCCTCGACGGAGATCTCCTTCATCCGAGACCTTCCGCTGGATCTGATGGTGCTGGGCGGCGTTCCCGTCGTCGGCGTCATCCTCTACCTCATCTGGATCAACATCATCACGACCGCCACCTCCAACGGCGTCAACGTGACGGACGGCCTGGACGGGCTGGCGACCGGCGCATCGATCCTGTCCATAGGGTCGTACGTCATCATCGGGTTCTGGCAGTTCAACCAGTCCTGCTTCAGCGCGACGATCGACACCGACAACCTGTTCAAGTGCTACACGGTGCGCGACCCGCTCGATCTGGCCGTCGTCGCCTCGGCGATCGTCGGCTCGCTGGTCGGGTTCCTGTGGTGGAACACCTCGCCCGCCCAGATCTTCCTCGGCGACACGGGCTCGTTGGCCCTGGGCGGCGCGCTGGCCGCGCTGGCCGTCCTCAGCCACACCGAGCTCCTGCTCGTGCTCGTCGGCGGCCTCTTCGTCATCGAGACGGGATCCGTGATCCTTCAGCGGGCGTACTTCAAGGTCACGCACGGCCGGCGCATCTTCCGCATGAGCCCGATCCATCACCATTTCGAGCTGAAGGGCTGGGCGGAGGTGACCGTGGTGGTGCGATTCTGGATCATCGGCGGCCTTCTCGTAGCGGCCGGGGTGGGAACGTTCTATCTCGAGTGGCTGTCGAGGACCTCATGACGGCATCCGCTGCCCTGCGGGGCCGCCTCGCCGGCCTGACCAGCTGGCGCTCCGACTGGCGCGGATTGCGCGTCGTGGTGCTCGGGCTGGGAGTCGCGGCGTTCTCCAGCGCGGACACGCTGGCGGAGCTCGGAGCCGACGTCCTCGTCGTCGCGGACGCGCCCAACGAGGAGCGTGCCCGCCTCCTGGAGGTGATCGGGGCTCGTCTGGTCGTCGGCGACCTCTCCCTCGTCCCCGATTCCGTCGTCGACTTCGACCCGGAGCTCGTGATCGTCTCCTCGGGCAGGTTCCATCCCGATCACCCGGTGCTGACCTGGGCCGGCGCGACGGGCGTGGCGGTGTGGAGCGACGTGGAGCTCGCCTGGCGGGTGCGCGACAAGGTGCAGCCGGCAGCCGAGTGGATCTGCGTCACGGGCACCAACGGCAAGACCACCACGGTCGAGCTGACCGCCGCGTTCCTGGCCGCCGCGGGCGTGCGCGCGACGGCGTGTGGCAACATCGGCGTCCCGGTGCTCGATGTCGTGCGGGATCCGCGGGGTTTCGACGTGCTCGTCGTCGAGCTCTCCAGCTACCAGCTGCACTGGGCGAACCGCAATCCCGGCGGCGAGATGTTCCCGCATGCCAGCGTCTGCCTGAACCTGGCCGAGGACCACCTCGACTTCCACGGCACGGTGGCCGCGTACGCCGCCGCGAAGGCGCACGTCTATGACAACACGAAGGTCGCGTGCGTCTACAACCGGGCCGATGCGGCGACGCTGCGGATGGTCGAGGACGCCGACGTGGTCGAGGGCGCACGTGCGATCGGCTTCGGCCTCGATTCGCCCGGGCCCAGCGACTTCGGCATCGTGGACGGCATCCTCCTCGATCGTGCCTTCGTGGAAGACCGCGCGACGACGGCGTTGGAGCTCATCACGCTCGACGAGCTGCGCGCCGTGGGGCTCGATGCGCCGCACGTGGTGGCGAACATCCTCGCCGCCGCGGCGCTCGCACGCTCGTACGGCGTGCCGCCCGCCGCGATCCGGCACGCGCTGAGCACGTTCCGCCTGGATCCTCATCGTGCGGAACGCGTGGCGGAGAGCGGCGGGGTGCTGTGGGTGGACGACTCGAAGGCCACCAACCCGCACGCCGCCGACGCCTCGTTGCGCGCGTTCGATCGGATCGTCTGGGTCCTGGGCGGCCTGCTCAAGGGGGTGGCGATCGATGAGCTGGTACGCACCCACTCCGGCCGTCTCTCGGGCGCGGTCGTGATCGGCGTCGACCAGGAGCCGGTGCTCGCGGCATTCCGCCGACACGCGCCGGGGATCGAGGTGCTCGCCGTCCGCCCCGGAGAGACTGAGGACGTGATGCCGGAGGCGGTCCGGCTGGCGGCGCGGTTGGCGCGCGAGGGCGACACGGTGCTCCTCGCCCCGGCGGCGGCGTCGATGGACCAGTTCGTCGACTACGCGGATCGGGGCGACCGGTTCGCGCGTGCGGTGCACGACCTGCTCGACCGCGACCCGCTGGACGGGGAACGGCCCGACGGAACCGGGACGTGGTGATGGGGCGACGGATGTGACGGGCACGGAGAGGGGAACCGAATGACAGCTCCCACCTCGGCCGCGTCGCGAGCGCCCCGGCGACCCGCCGAGCCGGCGCCCGGCGACACGCCGCAGCGAGGCACGCTGGTCAGTGCGCGCATCTCGCTCGGCAAGGTGTTCGCTGGCGAGTCGGCCAACTATCTGCTCCT
Organism: Actinomycetales bacterium; assembly: GCA_015655415.1. Classification (GTDB taxonomy): domain Bacteria; phylum Actinomycetota; class Actinomycetes; order Actinomycetales; family Microbacteriaceae; genus Humibacter. The sequence continues at coordinate 84,901 of JAATFB010000105.1, read as the reverse complement.
GCTGGGCGTCACCCTGTTCATGGTCGTGTTCGGCCTCGTCATGGTGCTCTCGTCGTCGGCGGTCGACTCGCATTCGAACGGTGACAGCTTCTTCGCGCGCTTCTTGAACCAGGGGCTGTACGCGATGATCGGCGTGCCGATCATGCTGCTCGCGTCCCGCGTGCCCGCCTCGTTCTGGAAGTGGGCGGCGTGGCCGGCGCTCCTGGGCGCGTGCGCCCTGCAGCTCCTCGTGATCGCCACCCCGCTCGGCTCCGACAACGGCACGGGCTACAACCAGAACTGGCTGAGGGTCGGCCCGGTCGTGTTCCAGCCCTCCGAGGCGATCAAGATCGCCATGATCCTCTGGATGGGCATGTTCATAGCCCGCAAGCAGGACCGGCTCTCGCAGTGGAAGTACGGTCTGCTCCCCGTCGTCCTGGTGATGGCCGTCGCAGTGGGCCTCGTGCTCGCCGGCGGCGACCTGGGCACGACGTCCATCATGGTCGCGATCGTGCTGGGGGCGCTGTTCTTCGCCGGAATCCCGCTGCGCCAGCTGATCACGACCGGTGTCATCGCGATCGGTGCGGCACTGTTGTTCGCGATCACCCGCGCGAACCGCCTCGAGCGCATCCTCGGGTTCCTCCACCCGTCGGCGGCGGACCCGTTGAGCACCGGCTGGCAGATCGAGCAGAGCAACTTCGCTCTGGCACACGGAAGCATCGTGGGCGTCGGCCTGGGCAATTCCGAGTCGAAGTGGAACTGGCTGCCGGCGGCGAGCACCGACTTCATCTTCTCCATCATCGGCGAGGAACTGGGGCTCCTCGGGGCGGTGGTCGTGCTCCTGCTCTTCGTGCTGCTGGCGATCTGCTTCATTCGCGTCATGAACGCGTCGGCCGACCCGTTCGCTCGAGTCGTCACCGGTGCGGTGATGGTCTGGCTGGTCGGTCAGGGCCTGGTCAACATCGGGGTGGTCCTGGGTCTGCTCCCCGTGCTCGGCGTGCCGTTGCCGCTGATATCCGCCGGAGGGACCGCGCTCATCAGCTCGCTCTTCGCCATCGGTGTCGTGCTGTCGTTCGCCCGCACCGCCTCCAGTGGCCCCAGGAGGCCGCGCGGGACCGACCTGCGATGACGACGTTCCTGCTGGCCGGCGGGGGAACCGCCGGCCATGTGAACCCGCTGCTCGCCGTCGCCGACGCCCTCCTGCGCGAGGATCACGACGCGGAGGTGATCGTGCTCGGCACCGCTGAGGGGCTCGAGGCACGCTTGGTGCCGGCACGCGGCTACGAGCTCGCGGTGATCCCCAAGCTGCCCTTTCCCCGGCGACCGGATGCCGCGGCACTGCGGTTCCCCGCTCGTTTCCGTGCCAGCGTCGCGACCGTGCGTGACCTGATCGCCGCACGCGGGGTGGACGTCGTGGTGGGCTTCGGGGGATATGCCTCCGCTCCCGCCTACTCCGCCGCGCACCGGCAGCGCGTCCCGCTGGTGCTGCACGAGGCGAACGCGAAGCCCGGCCTGGCCAACAGGCTGGGTGCTCGATACACCCGATACGTCGGCGTGGCCTTCGAGGGCACCTCGATCGCGCACGCCCGGTTCGTGGGCATGCCGTTGCGCCGGGAGATCGCGGAGCTCGACCGGGAGGCGGCGCGCGGCGAGGCCCTGGAGCTGTTCGCTCTGGACGACCGGCCCACCCTCCTGGTCACCGGCGGCTCGCTCGGTGCGAGGCGGATCAACGCTACGGCGATCGAGTCCGCCGCCGCGCTGACGGAGACGGGCTACCAGGTGTTGCACGTGCAGGGCGGCTCGGCGGAGTTCGCGGATCCGGGCGTCGCCGGCTATCGCCTCCTCGACTACTGCGATCGCATGGATCTCGCGCTGGCCCTGGCCGATGTCGCGATCTCCCGGGCCGGCGCGGCGACCGTGAGCGAGCTGTCCGCTCTGGGCATTCCGGCCGTCTACGTGCCCTACCCGGTGGGCAACGGGGAGCAGCGGTTCAACGCGGCAGGTGTGGTCGCCGTCGGGGGAGCGGTGCTCGTCGACGACGCGCGGTTCACCCCGCAGTGGGTGAGGGCATCCGTCGTGCCCCTGCTTCAGGACCGGCCGCGCCTGCGTCGGATGGCGGCGGCGACGGCATCCGTCGGCGTGCGCGACGGGGCCGAGCGCATGGTCGCCCTGATCCGCGAGGCGCTGGCACGAGGGTGAGCGAGCGGGTCGTGCCGAACGCTCAGGCCGCCGACGGCATACTGGAGAGGAGCCGGACGGCCCCTCGGATGCCGTCCCGACGCGACTACAGACAGGACAGTCCCGAACCGTGATCAAACCCGATCTGACCATGACGCCTCCCGAGTCGATCGACCGGGTGCACTTCGTCGGGATCGGCGGATCGGGCATGAGCGGGATCGCCCGTCTCTTCCTGCAGGCGGGTCATGTCGTGACCGGCTCCGACGTGCGCGACTCCTCGAACATCGCGGCGCTTCGAGCGCTGGGCGCGACCGTGGCCATCGGGCACGACGCCGCCAACGTCGGCCAGGCGGACACCGTGGTCGTCACGGGCGCGCTGTGGCAGGAGAACCCGGAGTACCAGTACGCTCTCGCGCACGGCATCCCGGTGCTGCACCGCAGCCAGGCGCTGAAGTGGCTGGTCGGCGGCAGGCGACTCGTCTCCGTCGCCGGCGCGCACGGCAAGACCACCTCGACCGGCATGATCGTCACCGGACTGCTCGGCCTCGGGCAGGACCCGAGCTTCGTCAATGGCGGTGTCATCGAGGCCCTCGGCGCCTCCAGCGGTTTCGGCGGCGACGACCTGTTCGTGATCGAGGCCGACGAGTCCGACGGTTCCTTCCTGCTCTATGACACTGCGGTCGCTCTGGTCACCAACGTGGATCCCGACCACCTCGACCATTACGGCACGCTGGAGCGATTCCGCGACGCGTTCGTCGCCTTCGCCGCCTCGGCGCGCGAGCTCGTGGTGATCTCCTCCGACGATCCGGGAGCGGTGGAGGTGAGGAGGCGTCTCAGCCACCGGCACGTGCTCACGTTCGGCGAGGCGCCGGAGGCCGACGTGCGTGTGCACGGCGTGTCCACGACCGGTGGCGTCTCGTTCACGCTCTCCTACCGCGGCGCCGACTATCCCGCGCGGCTCCGCGTGCCGGGCCGGCACAACGCCATCAACGCCGCGGGGGCCTTCGCCGTCCTGGTGGGCCTCGGCTTCGAGCCCGCCGCCTCGCTCGAGGCGATCGCGACGTTCGCGGGAACCCAGCGGCGTTTCGAGCTGCACGGGATCGTGCGCGGTGTGAGCGTGTACGACGACTACGCGCACCACCCGACCGAGGTCGCCGCGGCGCTTTCCGCGGCACGCACCGTCGTCGGCGACGGGCGCATCATCGCCGTCCATCAGCCCCATCTCTACAGCCGCACTCGGCTGTTCGCCGGCGAGTTCGCGAGGGTGCTGGAGACCTATGCCGACGAGACCGTCGTCCTCGACGTGTACGGCGCACGCGAGGACCCGGAACCCGGCGTCACCGGTGCCCTCGTCGCGGAACGGTTCGCCGACCCCTCGAAGGTCGCCTTCGTCCCCGACTGGCAGGAGGCAGCCGATCACACGGCCGCGATCGCGCGCGAGGGCGACTTCGTGATCACCCTGGGCTGCGGCGACGTGTACCGGATCGTGCCTCAGATCCTGGACGCGCTCCGACGGGCGGACGACTGACCCGTGAGGCGTCCGCAGGGATTCGACGACGCGACGGCTCGCCGTGCGCTGAATCGCGGCTCCTCCACCGCCGTCGCCGGGGCGTCGGGGTCGCCCTCTGCTCGGCATCCGCGCTCCGCCACGGCGGATCCCGGAGCCTTCGGCGCGCCAGAACGGCGCGATCCATCGGCCGGCACCGCGGAACCGGAGGCCATCACGGCACCCATCCCGGTCATCGGGGAGCCGCCTCGCGTCTCGGCCGGCGGCCACAGCCGTGAGAGGGCGGCGCCGACCGGTTCCGACGCGCCTGCGCCATCCGAGACACAGGCGGGATGGCCTCGATGGCAGGTGCGGCGTCGCGGGATCGCCGGGTCGCTTCCGGAGGCCCCGAGCCGGGCGGCAGACACCTCGAGCGTCCGTGCCGCCGCGCGTCGTCGGCGGCGGTACGAGCGCGCCGAGGTCAGGCGGTTCACCCGCGCGGCGCGCCGCCGGCGACTGGCGTGGCTGATCGGGTCGGGTGCGGTCGTGGTCGTGCTGGCGGCGGCTGCTCTGGTGTCGGTCTCCCCGCTCATGGCGCTGCGCTCGATCGATGTGGAGGGAACGCGGCAGGTGGACGCGGCCGTCGTGCGCAAGGCCCTGGACTCCCAGCTGGGCACGCCGCTCCCGCTGCTCGACTACGGCAAAATCCGGGCCAAGCTTCAAGGGTTCCCCCTGATCCGCAGCTACAGCACGGAGGCGGAGCCGCCGGGGACGCTCGTGGTCCGGATCGTCGAGCGCACGCCGATCGCGCTCCTCAAGAGGCCGTCGGGGTACGAGCTGGTCGACCAGGCGGGGGTGGTGATGCAGACGACCGCAGAACGCCCGGGAGGCTATCCCGTGATCGAGATCCCCGACGACGCGTCGGAGCGTTCGCGTCAGAAGGAGTTCGAGGCCGCCGCCGCGGTGCTCGCCGCGCTCCCCGACGGCATGCTCGGCCAGGTGGACACCGCGAGCGCGACAGGCGCCCAGGACGTGACAATGAAGCTGACCTCGGGCGTCACGGTCGTGTGGGGCGGTGCCGATCAGTCCGCGCTGAAGTCGGCCGTGCTCCAGAGGCTGGTCGCGGCGGCTCCTGGCGCATCCGTCTATGACGTCTCGGCGCCCAAGAGCCCGGTCACGCGCTGACGGGTGCCTGTCAGCACCCGCCCGGACCGAGCGTCCGGGCCCGCGCCGGATGACGCCCCGGTGTGGCGACACGCGGCGGATCTGCAGGCCGGGGATGCCGGCCGCGCATAACGTCGGGCGTAGTAAATGCATACCGAGCATAACTTTAAGCCTCGACTTGAAGTTGAAGGTTGCCAGCGGAGGCCCGTCGTGACTATGAACCAGAACTATCTCGCCGTGATCAAGGTCGTCGGCATCGGCGGCGGCGGCGTGAACGCCGTCAACCGCATGATCGAGCTCGGGCTGCGCGGCGTCGAGTTCATCGCGATCAACACCGATGCCCAGGCGCTGCTGATGTGCGATGCCGACGTGAAGCTCGACGTGGGTCGCGAGATCACGCGCGGGCTGGGCGCCGGTGCCGATCCGGAGGTCGGCCGGCGCGCCGCCGAGGATCACGCCGAAGAGATCGAGGAGGCGCTCACGGGCGCTGACATGGTGTTCGTGACCGCCGGTGAGGGCGGGGGCACCGGCACGGGCGGGGCCCCGGTCGTCGCGAGGATCGCGAAGTCGATCGGAGCGCTCACGATCGGCGTGGTGACCAAGCCGTTCGGGTTCGAGGGCAAGCGCCGCGCCGATCAGGCGGAGGCGGGCGTCGCGCGGCTGAAGGAAGAGGTCGACACGCTCATCGTCGTGCCGAACGACCGGCTGCTGGAGATCAGCGACCGGGGCATCAGCATGCTCGAGGCGTTCGCTACCGCGGACCAGGTGCTCCTCGCCGGCGTGCAGGGCATCACCGACCTCATCACGACTCCCGGGCTGATCAACCTCGACTTCGCCGACGTGAAATCGGTGATGCACGGCGCCGGCTCCGCACTCATGGGCATCGGCTCGTCGCGCGGCGCCGACCGGGCCATCAAGGCGGCAGAGCTCGCCGTGGCGTCGCCGCTGCTCGAGGCGAGCATCGAGGGCGCGCGCGGCGTCCTGCTGTCCATCCAGGGCGGGTCGAACCTCGGCATCTTCGAGATCAACGACGCGGCACGTCTCGTCCAGGAGGCTGTGCACCCGGAGGCGAACATCATCTTCGGAGCCGTCATCGACGACACGCTGGGCGACGAGGTGCGGGTCACGGTCATCGCCGCCGGGTTCGACGGCGGAGAGCCCCAGTCGAAGCAGGCGGACGCGCGTCGCTCGACGTTCGTCGCCGCGGGCGGAGGCGACGATCAGTCCGGCAACGAGCTGGTGGACACCCAGGCGCTCGAGGACGACGACGTGCCCGTCCGGGGCACCTGGTCCGAGGCGGACTCCAAGCTCGTCGAGGCCGCGGTCGGCGATCCTTCGTTCGACGACGACGATGTGCTGGACGTTCCCGACTTCCTGAAGTGAACGAGGGGGTCGACGCGGATGCGCTGGCCGAGCGACTCGGTCGGGTGCGACACAACGTCGCCGAAGCGGCGCGCGGCGCGCATCGGGACCCCGAGGGGATAACGATCATCGTGGTGACGAAGTTCCAGCCGCCCTCGCTCGTGCGCGAGCTGGCCGCACTGGGCGTGCGCGACGTGGGGGAGAGCAGGGCACAGGAGGCGCAGGCCAAGGCGTCCCAGCTGGCGGGCTCGGGGCTGCGCTGGCACTTCATCGGTCGGCTCCAGACGAACAAGGCGAAGCGGGTGAGGGGTTTCGCCTCGGCAGTGCACTCGGTCGACAGGATGCCGCTCGTCGACGCGTTGCGTGCCGACGGCGCGGATCTGGACTGCTTCATCCAGCTGAACCTCACGAGTGACCCCGCCCGCGGCGGCGTCGCCCCCGAGGGCATGCTCGGCCTCGCCGAGCGCGTGCTGGAGGCACCGGGCCTGCGTCTGTGCGGAGTGATGGCCATCGCCCCGCTCGGGCAGGACAGCAGACGGGCGTTCGCCCGTCTGCGGAAGGCATCCGAACGCCTTCGCGTGCTCGCACCTGATGCCGTCGCCATCTCCGCCGGCATGTCCGGCGACTACGTCGATGCGATCGCGGAAGGGGCGACACACCTTCGCATCGGCACGGCAATCACGGGAAAGCGGCCCGAGCGTGCATAGCCTTGCTGTGAAATGCGCCGACGACCGGCGACACCGCACGACCTCAAGCAGCACACGGAGGACCCGATGGCTAACCCGCTCAAGAAGACGATGGCCTACCTCGGTCTCGTCGAGGACGAGCTCGAGTACGACGAAGAACCGGTCGCCGCAGCGCATCCGGCACCTGTCGCGCCGGTACAGCACGCTGCACCGGCCAAGGCGCCGGTCACGCCGCTGCGCAAGCCGACCCCAGCACGGAATGTGACGGTGCAAGAAGTGAACGAGATCCTCACGGTCCACCCTCGTCAGTACAGCGACGCGAAGATGATCGCGGAATCGTTCCGCGAGGGGATCCCGGTGATCCTCAATCTCTCGCAGATGAGCGACTCCGAGGCGCAGCGCATGATCGACTTCTCCAGTGGCCTCACGCAGGGTCTGCGAGGCAAGATCGAGAAGGTCACCAGCAAGGTGTTCCTGCTGTCGCCCGAGAACATCATGGTGTCAGGATCGGCGTCGACGGTCGCGGGCGACGTCGAGGCGTCGTTCTTCGCCGGCGCCTGACGGTCGGCGGCCTGAGCAGGGCGGGCGTCCCGCATACTTGATCTGTGCCCTTCGCCGTCTCCATCATCGCGACCGTCGCCTATTACGTCTTCCTGCTGTTCTTCGTCGTGCTCTGGGTGCGGTTCGTGCTCGACCTCGTGCGCACCTTCGCTCGAGGCTGGCGGCCGCGCGGCTTCGGCCTCGTGCTGGCCGAGGCCGCTTTCACGGTCACGGATCCGCCGATCAAGTTCTTCCGTCGGCTGCTTCCTCCGCTGGCGCTCGGGCCGGTCGCGCTGGACTTCGGGTGGACGCTGACGATGTTCGCGTGCATCATCGGCATGTACATAGCATCCTCGTTCATCTGACCAGGGGGGTCCCCGCGTCGATGGCAGGGTCATGGGCGACTTTGCTAGCGTTGACTGAACGTTGTCCACTGTTCGAATCAAGCTCTAAGGGTGGTAGGCCATGGCGCTAACTCCGGAAGATGTCGTCAACAAGCGGTTTCAACCGACCAAATTCCGCGAGGGCTACGACCAGGACGAGGTCGACGACTTCCTGGACGAGGTCGTCGTCGAGCTGCGCCGCCTCAATCAGGAGAACGACGAGCTGAAGCAGCGCCTCGCGGCCTCTGAGGCCCGGATCGCCGAGTTGCAGCGCACCGCGGGCTCCGATCAGGCTCCGGCGCCCGCCGCCGCCCCGGTTCCGGCCGCCGTGGCCGTGCCGCAGCAGGCGAGCACCGAGGTGGACGAGACCGAGAGCACGAACAACCTGTTGCAGCTCGCCCGCCGCCTGCACGAGGAGCACGTGCGCGAGGGCATCGAGAAGCGCGACGCGCTGATCGCCGAGGGTCACGCGACGGCCGCCCGTGTTGTCGCCGAGGCCGAGGCCAAGCAACGCGCCCAGATCGCCGCGCTCGAGTCGGAGCGCTCGTCGATCGAGCACCAGATCGAGGAGCTGAGGAACTTCGAGCGCGACTACCGGGCGAAGCTGAAGAGCTACATCGAGGGCCAGCTCCGCGACCTGGACAGCACCGGGGTTCCGTCCCCGGGCCCGACCCCGTCGGCCGGCTCGGCGCCCTCCGGCCAGTTCGCCGCGGTGACCGGCGGGGACTCGGACCGGCAGACGCCTCCGACGTTCCAGAGCTTTGGAGGCTAGAGGCGCGCGGAAGGTCAGCGCCCGCGCGCTCGTCGTGCTGGTCGTGGTCGCTCTCGTCGTGCTCGCCGTCGACCAGCTCGCCAAGTGGTGGGTCGTGGGCAACCTCCCGTATCGCGAGCCGCAGAGGGTCGTGGGCGACCTGCTGATCTTCGAGTACGACCGCAATCCGGGCGCGGCGTTCTCGATCGGAACCGGGTCGACCTGGATCTTCTCGATCATCGCGGTGGCGGTGCTGGTGTTCGTCATCTGGTACGCCCGACGCATCCGCTCCACCGTCTGGGCCCTCGTTCTCGGGCTGGTCCTGGGCGGGCTGCTCGGAAACCTGGCCGACCGGCTGTTCCGGCCGCCGGGGTTCGGCGTCGGCGAGGTCGTCGACTTCCTGCGCATCCCGCTCCTGCCCGCGATCTTCAACCTCGCCGACACGGCGATCGTCTCAGCGATGGTGCTCTTCCTGGTCCTCACCGTCATGGGCGTGGGCCTCGACGGACGACGTGTGAAGGCAGTCCCGGCCGGCGGCCGTGACGCGGCCGGGGACGCCGTCCCTGCGGCCGACGCCGAACCTGCCGATCGTCCCTCGTCGGAGAAAGCCGCCGACACCGCACCGGCGTCCGGCGCGTCGGCCGAGCCCGTCGACGCACCGTGCGGCGGCGCCGACGACGCCGGGAGTCGTGCCGAGTCCCGGGTGGCGGGGCTCGGCGAGGCGAGGCATCCGGTCGACGGACGCGCCTGAGGTGACACCGACGACGAGTCGGCCGGCGTGCCGTCGGCGCGAGGCCGATGCGATCCGCGCGAAGGCGGTGTCGGTCCGGTGACGGAGCACAGGAGTCTTCCGGTGCCCGATGGGCTCGACGGCTCCCGGGTGGATGCGGGCGTGGCCAAGCTGCTCGGCTTCTCGCGCAGCTTCGCCGCCGAGGTGGCGGCCGCGGGCGGGGTGAGGGTCGACGGCAGGGTGCTCGACAAGTCCGACCGGTTGAGCGCGGGGGCATGGCTGGAGGTCAGCTGGGAGCCGCGCTCCATCGTGGAGGTGGTGCCCGTCCCGGTCGCGGACCTCGGCATCGCGTACGACGACGATGACATCGTGGTGGTGGACAAGCCCGCCGGAGTCGCCGCGCACCCGTCGCTCGGATGGACCGGTCCGACGGTGCTCGGTGCGCTGGCCGCGGCCGGCTATCGCATCTCGACGTCCGGGGCGCCGGAGCGCGCCGGCATCGTGCATCGCCTCGACGCGGGCACCAGCGGGCTCATGGTCGTCGCCAAGAGCGAACGCGCCTACTCTGCGCTGAAGCGCGCCTTCCACGACCGCACGGTGGAGAAGGTCTACCACGCTGTCGTTCAGGGGCATCCGGACCCGCTGGCCGGGACGATCGACGCCCCGATCGGGCGGCATCCGCGCGCCGACTGGAAGTTCGCCGTCACGGCCTCGGGCAAACCGTCCGTCACGCGGTACGAGACCATCGAGGCGTTTCCCGCTGCCAGCCTGCTGGAGATCCACCTGGAGACGGGCCGCACACACCAGATCCGCGTGCACATGGCGGCGCAACGTCATCCGTGCGTCGGCGACGCCATGTACGGAGCCGACCCCACCCTCTCCTCACGGCTCGGCCTGACGCGGCAGTGGCTGCACGCGCGCAGGCTCGGGTTCCAGCATCCGGGAACCGGCGAGTGGGTGAGCTTTTTCTCCGAGTACCCGGACGACCTGCGGCACGCGCTCGACGTGCTGCGCGACGCCTGAGGTCCGGCTCGACAGCGTCGCCCGCGAGCGCGCCCGCCGCGCCTCGACACTCGCCGCGCGGCGAGGTGAGACTCCGGTCGTCGAATTAGGCTGGTGGACACAGAGCCGCGGGAGGTCCGGTACACGTGTCGAGCGATTCCTTCGTCCACCTCCATGTGCACAGCGAGTACTCGATGCTGGACGGCGCGGCGAAGATCGGCCCCCTGGTGGAGGCCGCAGCGTCCCACGGCATGCCGGCCATCGCCGTCACCGACCACGGCAACATGTTCGCGGCGTTCGAGTTCTGGAAGGCGGCGAACGCCGCCGGCGTGAATCCCATCATCGGCACGGAAGCGTACGTGACCCCGGGAACGCACCGCAGCGAGCGCACGCGGGTGCGCTGGGGCAACGGCGGCGAGGACGACGTCTCCGGCGGCGGGGCGTACACGCACATGACCCTGCTGGCGGAGACGACCGAGGGCATGCACAACCTCTTCCGTGCGTCGAGCTTCGCGTCGATCGAGGGCTACTACTTCAAGCCCCGCATGGACCGCGAGCTCCTGGAGCGGTACTCGAAGGGCATCATCGCCACGACGGGATGCCCGAGCGGGGAGGTGCAGACCCGGCTGCGGCTGGGCCAGTGGGACGAGGCGATCAAGGCGGCGGCCGACTATCGCGACATCTTCGGCAAGGACAACTACTTCGTCGAGCTCATGCAGCACGGCCTCGGCATCGAGACCCGGGTGCGGCACGACCTGCTTCGGCTGGCGAAGGAGCTCGGACTGCGCACCGTGGCGACCAACGACCTGCACTACACCCATGCCGAGGACGCGAAGGCGCACGCGGCGTTGCTGTGCGTGCAGTCGGGCTCGACCCTCAGCGATCCCAACCGGTTCAAGCTCGACGCCGACGAGTTCTATCTCAAGTCGCCGCAGCAGATGCGGGACCTGTTCCGCGAGCTCCCGGACGCGTGCGATGTGACGCTCGAGATCGCCGAGCGCTGCCACGTCGACTTCGAGCTCAGCAACGGCAAGTACATGCCCAAGTTCCCGGTGCCGGAGGGGGAGACCGAGGCGAGCTGGTTCGTCAAGGAGGTGAACCGGGGTCTCGAGCAGCGCTATCCGGGCGGAATCCCCGACGAGGTGCGGGCACGGGCGGACTACGAGATCGACATCATCACCCAGATGGGCTTCCCCGGCTACTTCCTCGTGGTCGCGGACTTCATCAACTGGTCGAAGAACAACGGCATCCGCGTGGGGCCCGGCCGCGGATCGGGGGCCGGCTCGATGGCCGCCTACGCGATGCGGATCACCGACCTCGATCCGATCGAGCACGGTCTGATCTTCGAACGGTTCCTCAATCCCGACCGGGTCTCCATGCCCGACTTCGACGTCGACTTCGACGACCGCCGGCGACTCGAGGCCGTCAGGTACGTCACCGACAAGTACGGCGAGGAGCGCGTCGCGCAGATCGTCACGTACGGCACCATCAAGGCCAAGCAGGCGCTCAAGGACGCCGGCCGCGTGCTGGGGTTCCCGTTCTCGATGGGGGAGAAGCTCACCAAGGCGATGCCGCCGGCGGTGATGGGCAAGGACATCCCACTGCACGACATCTTCGACCGCAACAGCCCCCGCTACAAGGAGGCCGTCGAGATCCGCTCCGTCGTCGAGAGCGATCCAGACGCGAAGACCGTCTTCGACACGGCGCTGGGACTGGAGGGCCTGAAGCGGCAATGGGGCGTGCACGCGGCCGGCGTGATCATGTCCTCCGACCCGATCATCGACGTCATCCCGATCATGAAGCGGGAGCAGGACGGTCAGATAGTCACCCAGTTCGACTATCCGGCCGCGGAGTCCCTCGGTCTCATCAAGATGGACTTCTTGGGGCTGCGCAACCTCACGATCATCAGCGACGCGCTGGACAACATCAGGGCGAACCAGGGGTTCGACCTCGACCTCGAGACGCTTCCCCTCGACGACCGTGCGGCATACGACCTACTGGCGCGCGGAGACACGCTGGGCGTGTTCCAGCTCGACGGCGGACCCATGCGAGCCCTGCTCCGGCAGATGAAGCCCGACAACTTCGAGGACATCTCCGCGCTCATCGCGCTGTACCGGCCCGGCCCGATGGGCGCGAACTCCCACATCAACTACGCGCTGCGCAAGAACGGGCTGCAGGCGATCACGCCGATCCATCCGGAGTTGGCCGACCCCCTGGCCGACATCCTGGACACGACATACGGCCTCATCATCTACCAGGAGCAGGTGATGGCGATCGCGCAGCGCGTGGCGGGCTTCTCGCTCGGGCAGGCGGACATCCTGCGACGCGCGATGGGAAAGAAGAAGAAGTCCGAGCTCGACAAGCAGCATGAGGGCTTCGTCGCAGGCATGCGAGAACGCGGGTATTCGAAGGAGGCCATCGACACCCTGTGGGCGATCCTCCTGCCGTTCTCCGACTACGCGTTCAACAAGGCGCACTCCGCCGCGTACGGCGTGGTCTCGTATTGGACCGCATACCTGAAGGCGCACTATCCGGCCGAGTACATGGCCGCGCTGCTCACCAGCGTCGGCGACTCCAAGGACAAGATGGCCGTGTATCTCAACGAGTGCCGTCGCATGGGCATCCAGGTCCTCCCGCCTGACGTGAACGAGTCGATCGGATTCTTCGCGGCGGTCGGCAACGACGTGCGTTTCGGACTGGGCGCCGTGCGCAACGTCGGCGCGAACGTGGTGGACGGCATCCGCAAGGCCCGGGAGGAGAAGGGGCGATACGAGTCCTTCCACGACTTCCTCAAGAAGGTGCCGTTGCACGTCGCCAACAAGCGCACCGTCGAGTCCCTGATCAAGGCGGGGGCCTTCGACTCGTTCGGCGACTCGCGCCGTGCGCTGGTGGAGGTCCACGAGGCCGCGGTGGAGTCGGTCGTCAACGACAAGCGCGTGGAGGCGACGGGGCAGGCCGGATTCGACTTCGACATGCTGCTGGCGGAGGAGGCCGACACCGGTCCGGTCTCCGCGGTGCCGCGACGACCCGAGTGGGACAAGCGCCAGAAGCTGGCGTTCGAGCGCGAGATGCTCGGGTTGTACGTCTCCGATCATCCGCTGGCCGGCCTGGAGCTGGAGCTGGCGAAGCAGGCGAGCACCTCCATCGCCGACCTCACCGGGTCGGAGTCCACGCAGGACGGCGACACCGTGACCATCGCCGGCCTGGTGACCAGCGTGCAGCATCGGGTCGCGAAGGCCTCCGGCAACCAGTACGGCATGATCACCGTCGAGGACTTCGGCGGCGAGATCACCGTGATGTTCATGGGAAAGGCGTACCAGGAGTTCGGGGCTGCGCTTGCCGCCGACTCCATCGTCGTCGTGCGCGGCCGCGTCAGCCTGCGCGACGACGGCATGAACCTGCACGCGTACAGCCTCTCGACGCCTGACCTGGGGTCGGCGACGGCCGGGCCCTCCGGCCCTCTGGTCATCACGATGCCCGACCAGAGGGCGACGACCGATGTGGTGCGCTCGCTCGGGGACATGCTGACGCGGCATGTCGGAGACGGCGAGGTGCGCCTGCGGCTGGTGAAGGGCACGACGGCGAGGGTCTTCGAGCTGCCGCACCGAGTCTCGGTCTCGGCCGATCTCTATGGCGAGCTCAAGGGCCTGCTCGGCCCCGCCTGCCTGGTCTGAGCCTGCGCCCGGACCGGCGGCCCCACGGCTGCGCGCCCGGCGACGTGGATGAGGCGTCGCAGGCCTCTTCTAGACTGGTCCGGTGCAGACGATCGACCTCAGAGGGGCCACCCTCGACGCCGCCGCGCTGCGTCGCGCCGTGCCGAGACCGGTGCTGGACGTGGCGGCCGCTTCGGGCGCGGCCGCGAGCTTGATCGCCGACGTGCGTGAGCGGGGCTCTGCGGCGCTGCTCGATCAGGCGCAGCGGTTCGACGGGGTGCGCCCGGTCTCGCTGCGCGTGCCGCAGTCCGCGATCGCGGCGGCGGTCGCGGCGTTGTCTGCCGAGGTGCGCACCGCGCTGGAGCGTTCGGTCGAGCGGGTGCGTGCCGTCAGCGCCGCACAGGTGCCGGCGCCGGCGTCCGTGTCGCTGGGCGAGGGCGCCGTCGTGCACCAGCGCTGGCAGCCGGTCGCCCGGGCCGGCCTCTACGTGCCGGGCGGCAAGGCCGTCTATCCCTCGAGCGTGGTCATGAACGCCGTGCCAGCGCAGGTGGCCGGGGTCGGGTCGGTCGCGCTGGCCAGCCCCCCGCAACGGGACTTCGGCGGATCGGTGCATCCGCTCATCCTCGGCGCCGCGGGCATCGTGGGGGTCGAGGAGGTGTATGCGATGGGCGGCGCCGGTGCGATCGGCGCCCTGGCCCACGGGGTCGACGACGTCCCGATCGAGCCCGTCGACATCATCACGGGCCCGGGGAACGTCTACGTCGCCGCGGCGAAGCGGCTGGTGCGGGGCAGCGTGGGGATCGACGCGGAGGCGGGCACGACCGAGATCCTCGTGATCGCGGATGCCGCCGCCGATCCGCGACTGGTCGCCGCCGATCTGCTCAGCCAGGCGGAGCACGACGAGGCGGCCGCCTCGGTGCTGGTCACGGATTCGCCCGAGCTGGCCGTGGCGGTGGCGGACCGGCTGCACGAGCTGCTGCGGGTCACGGCGAACAGCGTGCGGGCGTCCACAGCCCTCGCGGGGCCGCAGTCGGCGATCGTCATCGTCGATGACGAGGAGGCCGCCGTGCGGTTCAGCGACGCGTACGCGCCGGAGCACCTGGAACTGCACACCGCCGATCCGGATGCCACGCTGCGACGGATAGCGAACGCCGGCGCGGTCTTCCTCGGACCGCATTCGCCGGTGAGCCTCGGCGACTACGTCGCGGGATCCAATCACGTCCTTCCGACCGGCGGCTCCGCCCGGCATTCGTCCGGCCTCGGCGCGTACACCTTCCTCCGTCCGCAGCAGGTGATCAGCTACGACGCCGGCGGCCTGTCCGCGGTCGCCGCGGACGCGATCGCGCTCGCCGACGCCGAGCGTCTGCCCGCCCACGGGGAGGCCGTTGCCGCCCGGGCCGCCACGAGCGTCGTCGCGAGCGAGATCGTCTAGGGTGTGTCGCACACCGACCTAGCCTGGAGCCAGCATGTTCTGTCCGTTCTGCCGTCATCCCGACTCCCGCGTCGTCGACTCGCGCACGTCGGACGACGGCCTGTCCATTCGGCGCAGAAGGCAGTGCCCGGAGTGCGGCAGGCGGTTCTCCACGATCGAGACGGCGAGCCTCAACGTGATCAAGCGAAGCGGGGTGGCGGAACCGTTCAGCCGTGAGAAGATCATGGCCGGCGTCCGCAAGGCGTGCCAGGGCCGTCCCGTCACGGACTCGGACCTCGCGCTTCTGGCGCAGCGGGTGGAGGAGTCTGTGCGTGCGACGGGGGTGTCGCAGATCGACGCCAATGAGATCGGCCTCGCCGTCCTCCCGCCGCTCCGGGAGCTCGACGAGGTCGCCTACCTGCGGTTCGCGAGCGTCTACCAGGCGTTCGAGTCGCTGGACGACTTCGAGGCCGCGATCGCCGCGCTGCGCGAGGAGCACCGGGCCGAGCCCGCTCCGGTCGACTGATCCCTCCGGCGTCGTCCTTGTGCCGCCGGGGTCGCGGGCACATCGGTCTGCGAGCGGGGCGAGCCCTCTCATCGCGCGTCGCCGTCGCCGATAGGGTGGCACAGGCATGTATCGCATCCTGTTCGCGCTCGTTCTCCGGCACATCGACCCGGAGCGCGCCCACCACCTGGCGTTCGCCGCGATCCGGATGCTGCCCGTCCTACGCCTGCGGCGCCTGGTGGCGCGCCTCGCGGGACCTCGCACCGACCAGTCGGTCAGTGCGCTCGGGCTGAGGTTTCCGACACCGTTCGGGGTCGCGGCCGGTTTCGACAAGAACGCCACGGCGATCCTCGGTCTGGGTGCCCTGGGGTTCGGCCACGTGGAGGTGGGGACGGTCACTGCCATCGCCCAGCCGGGGAATCCACGACCCCGCCTGTTCCGCCTCGTCCCGGACCGGGCGATCGTGAACCGGATGGGATTCAACAACGACGGCGCCGCCTCCGTGGCGGCGCGCGTTGCTGCGGTGCGAGACGCCGCCGCGCGGCCGGTCGTCGGCATCAACATCGGCAAGTCGAGGGTCGTCGACGTCGCGGATGCCGTCGAGGACTATCGCGCGTCGGCCCGCGAGGCCGCGCCGGTCGCCGACTACCTCGTGGTCAACGTCAGCTCCCCGAACACGCCCAGGCTTCGGGACCTCCAGACGGTGCAGTCCCTGCGCCCTCTGCTGGCCGCGGTGAGGGACGAGGCGGACGGGACGCCGCTGCTCGTGAAGATCGCGCCGGATCTCGCCGACGACGACATCCTCGCCGTGGCGGACCTCGTGGTGGAACTGGGACTGGAAGGCATCGTCGCCACCAACACCACGATCTCGCGCGATGGGCTGGTCACCGATCCGGCCACGGTGGCGGCCGCCGGCGCGGGCGGACTCTCGGGCCATCCGCTGGCCGCTCGTTCGCTGCAGGTGCTGCGTCTGCTGCGCGCGCACGTTCCGCCCCAGCTGTGCCTGATCTCGGTCGGCGGAGTGGAGACGGCGCAGGACGTGAAGGACCGGCTGGACGCCGGGGCCACTCTCGTGCAGGGCTACTCGGCGTTCATCTACCGGGGCCCATTGTGGGCGCGCTCGATCAACCGCGGGCTGGACCGGCTCGCCGCCGGGTGAAGACGCAACGAGCTCCTTGCTCCGTCAGCCCGCCGGCGTGGCCTGATGGAATCTGAGCCGCCAGCGGCCGTCGTCGCGCACCCACAGCGAGCTGCGCACCGACTCCCCTTCCGCATCCGCGGTGTCGTACACCAGGAGAATGGCGTCCGGCGACACGCGGTCGAGGGAGACGACCTCGGTGACGGTCGCCCCGCCGACGACGGGGGACTGGGCGAGGTCGTCCTTGCCCCAGATCCGTCCGGATCGGCCGACCTCGAGGAGGTCCGGGTGCAGCAGCCGCCCCAGCTCGGCGACGTCCTCCAGCACTCGCGGGCCGCGGAGGGATCGCTCCTGTCGCAGCACGAGCTCCTCGTCCGTCTCCTCCTCCGCGAGGTCGTCGAACAGGGTGGGGCTCGACGGCTCGGGGTGCGCGGCCGTGCCGGCGTGCGCCGAGGAGGAACGGCGCCAGCCGGGGCCGCCGTCGATCGGGGAACCGTTCCGGAAGGCCGTCGCCACGGCGCGAGCGCGCAGGTCGGCCGCCTCGTTGAGCTCATGTCCGGCGTGTCCGCGCACCCATTCGAACGCGTACTGGCGGCCCGCGAGGGCGGCGTCGAGCCGCTCCAGCAGATCGCGGTTCTGCACCGGAGACCCGTCCGCCTTTCGCCAGCCCTTGCGCTTCCACCCCGGCATCCACTTGGTGACAGCATTGATCACGTACTGGCTGTCGCACAGGATCCGAAGGTCGTCGGGTTCGTCCGCGGTGGACTCGAGCAGATCTATCACGGCCATCAGCTCGCCCTGGTTGTTGGTTCCGTGCGGCCAGCCGCCCGCCGCCCAGGCGCCGTCGTCGACGTACCACGCCCATCCGGCGGGGCCGGGGTTGCCCAATGCGGAGCCATCGGCGGCGGCGGTGATAGTCATCGCGGCGGGCGGGTCACTGCGCGGGGTACTGGCCGCGCCTGACCTGAGGCTTCGGAACCCGGATCATGCGGAACTGTATGGCGCGCATGACGGCGTACCAGGTCAGCCCGCGTTCGAGCGCGCTGAACTTCGCCCGCAGCCGCCGCCGCATCGTGACGACCATGACGGCCGAGTCGATGACGGCGAGGGCGAAGAACGCCCAGAGGACGAGGATGCCGTAGTACTGCAGGGCCCGCACCGGCACGAACGTGAAGACGAGGATCACGAGCATGACCGGCATCAGGAACTCGGCGACGGTGTAGCGGGCGTCGACGTAGTCGCGCACGAATCGGCGTTGCGGGCCGCGGTCGCGTTGCGTCAGGTAGCGCTCATCGCCGGCGGCCATGCCGAGGCGCGCACGTTCCCGGGCCTCGGCGTTCTTGATCCGGGCCTCCCGCGCCGCGGCCTTGCGGTCGGCGGGCACGAGCGGACGCCTGCGCGCCGCCTCGCGCTCGGCGCGGCTGGGCGTCGCGCGGCCCTTGCCGTTCGTCGGATGCTCCTGCGCCTCTGGGGCGTCGGGGGCGGTGGTTTCTGCTCGTCTGGCCACGGAAAGTCCTCGATAGTCGTCCGGTTAAGATTACCCGCATGAGCGAAGCCGGCCAGTCACGGGACGAGACCACGACAGCACTCGCGGACGCGGTGCAAGCCGGGATGCCGCAGACTCTCGCCGACCTCGCGGACCTGGTGCGGATCCCCTCCGTCTCGTGGTCGGCGTTCGATCCGCAGCACGTGCAGCGCAGCGCCGACGCCGTGGCCGCCCTGCTGCGCGGCCTGGAGGTCTTCGACGCCGTCGACGTCGCCTGGGCACCGATCGGGGAGACCGGCGTGGGCCAGCCCGCCGTGATCGCACGCCGGCGGGCGCGCGGCGGGGCGCCGACCGTCCTGCTGTATGCGCACCATGACGTGCAGCCGCCGGGGAAGGACGAGGACTGGCAGACGCCGCCGTTCGAGCCGACCGTGCGGGGCGACCGGCTGTACGCCCGTGGGGCCGCCGACGACAAGGCGGGCGTCATGACGCACGTGGCCGCCATCCGGGCCCTGACGGAGACGATCGGGCGCGATCTTCGACTGGGGCTCGCCGTCTTCATCGAGGGCGAGGAGGAGTTCGGGTCGCGGTCGTTCGGCAGCTTCCTGGCCGAGCACAAGGACGCCATGGCGGCCGACGCCATCGTGGTCGCAGACTCCGACAACTGGAGCGTGGACGTGCCCTCGCTCACGGTCGGGCTGCGCGGGAACGTGACGTTCCGGCTCACCGTCTCGACCCTGGGGCACGCGTCGCATTCCGGCATGTACGGCGGGGGAGTGCCGGATGCCATGCTCCCGCTGGTGAAGCTGCTGGCGACGCTGCACG
Source organism: Actinomycetales bacterium (assembly GCA_015655415.1). GTDB lineage: Bacteria > Actinomycetota > Actinomycetes > Actinomycetales > Microbacteriaceae > Humibacter. The sequence goes on along the minus strand of JAATFB010000105.1, from coordinate 65,622 downwards.
ACGACGACGGCTCGGTCGCGGTCGACGGCATGGCGACGCACCAGGCGGACGTGCCGGAGTTCCCGGAGTCCCGGCTGCGGGAGGACGCCGCGGTGCTTGACGGCGTCTCGCTGATCGGGCGCGGTCCGGTGCTGTCCCGGCTGTGGAACCAGCCGACCGTCACGGTCACCGGCGTCGACGCGCCGAGTGTCGCGAACGCGTCCAACACCCTTCTTCCCGCCGTGTCTGTGCGCATCAGCGCACGGGTCGCGCCCGGGCAGCGCGCCCGTGACGCCTTCGACGCCCTCGAACGCCATCTGCGCCGCCACGTGCCCTTCGGGGCGCGGGTGGAGATCGACGACATCGCCCTGGGAGAGCCGTTCCTCGTCGACACCGGAGGCTGGGCGGCCGTCGAGGCGAAGACGGCTATGAGGGAGGCGTGGGGAGCCGAGCCCGTCGAGGCCGGCATCGGAGGAAGCATCCCCTTCATCGCCGACCTGGTGCGCGAGTTCCCCGATGCGCAGATCCTGGTCACCGGTGTCGAGGATCCGGACACCAGGGCGCACAGTCCCAACGAGTCCCTGCACCTCGGGGTCTTCCGTCGCGCGATCCTCACGGAGGCGCTGTTGCTGTCGCGGCTGAACGCCCGAGGGCGGTGAGGCGGGCACCCCGTCGGTGCGGTGCCAGGATCCTCCCGCCGGCGCGGTCGCTGACCTACACTGGGACACATCCGACGTCAGCGAGGGAATGGGGCCATCGATGAGCGAGACGACTCTTACCGGTGTGGGCACGGTCGCCGAGCCGAAGGGGCACGGCGTGCTGCTCACGGACGCAGCGGCGGCCAAGGTGCGCAGCCTGCTCGAGCAGGAGGGGCGCGACGATCTGCGGCTGCGCCTGGCGGTGCAGCCCGGGGGATGCTCCGGCTTGATCTACCAGCTGTACTTCGACGAGCGGTTCATGGACGGTGACGCCGCGGTCGACTTCGGCGGCGTCGAGGTGATCGTCGACAAGATGAGCGCTCCCTATCTCGACGGGGCGACGATCGACTTCGAGGACACGATCCAGAAGCAGGGATTCACGATCGACAACCCCAACGCATCGGGAAGCTGCGCCTGCGGCGACAGCTTCCACTGACCTGTCGCCCCGACCGGGATCTGCTCGGTCGCGATGTGAGAGGACCGGCCGATGGGCCGGTCCTCTCACGTCTGCGCGCCGTCGCTGTCGGGCCTCCCGCCGGTGCGTCCAGGGCACGGGCACCCTCGGGATGGCAGTAGGCTAGGCACTGGTCACTCGCAGCAGCGGATGCCGCTGCCCCAGGAATCACTCGAAAGGTCACCGGTGCGTCACAATCGCCGTTTCCGATGGGCTGCAGTCCCGCTCGCAGCAATGGTCGCTCTGGTCTTGGCCGGCTGCACGCAGTCCCAGCTGAACGGATTCCTGCCGGGATTCGACGGCAAGACCCCGGTCACGAACCACACGGAGCGGGTCTCCGGCCTCTGGGTCACCTCCTGGATCGTCCTGCTGCTGGTCGGCCTTCTGGTGTGGGGGCTGCTCATCTGGTGCGTGGTCGTCTACCGGCGCCGCAAGGGGCAGACCGGCCTGCCCGTGCAGATGCGCTACAACATGCCGATCGAGATCTTCTACACCATCGTTCCCCTGGTGCTCATCATCGGCTTCTTCGCCTTCACCACTCGTGACCAGGATGCGATCGAGAAGCCGTACGCGCACCCCGACCTGACCGTGCAGGTGTATGCGAAGCAGTGGTCGTGGGACTTCAACTACCTCTCCGACGACGTCTACGACCCGGGCATCCAGGCCCAGCCCGACGACAAGTCCGGCGCGCCCTCCGGCTCGGTGGTGGAGAGTCAGATCCCCACCCTGTATCTGCCGGTGGACAAGAAGGTGACCATCAAGCTCAACTCGCGTGATGTCATCCACTCGTTCTGGGTGCCGGCCTTCCTCTACAAGAAGGACGTGATCCCGGGGCACACCAACTACATGTACCTCGAGCCGACGCGGGAGGGAACGTACGCGGGCAAGTGCGCCGAGCTCTGCGGCGAGTACCACTCGGCGATGCTGTTCAACGTGAAGGTCGTCTCGGAGTCCGACTACCGACAGCACGTGCAAGACCTGAAGGATCGCGGCTACACCGGCAAACTGGGGGCGGACGTCGATCGCAACCTGAATCTGCCCGGCAAGGGCGCACCGAAGAACAACGAGTGAGGCATCCGGACATGAGTACGACCACAGCACCGGCTCCCGCGGCGACCACGCATTCGCCGACTGCTCAGGTACTCGGCGCCACGAAGGTGCACCGCAAGGGCAACATCCTGGTCAGCTGGATCACCTCCACCGACCACAAGACGATCGGGTACATGTACCTGATCACGTCGTTCGTGTACTTCTGCATCGGCGGCGTGATGGCGCTGATCATCCGTGCGCAGCTCTTCGAGCCCGGTCTCGAGGTGGTGCAGACGCGTGAGCAGTACAACCAGCTGTTCACCATGCACGGCACGATCATGCTGCTCATGTTCGCGACGCCCCTCTTCGCGGGTTTCGTCAACGTGATCATGCCGCTGCAGATCGGCGCTCCCGACGTCGCGTTCCCGCGGTTGAACGCCTTCGCGTACTGGCTGTACAACTTCGGGTCGCTGATCGCCGTCGCGGGCTTCCTCACGCCGCAGGGCGCGGCGTCCTTCGGCTGGTTCGCCTACCAGCCCCTGGCGTCGACGACGTTCTCCCCGGGCCTGGGCGGCAACATGTGGATGCTGGGCCTCGGCATCTCCGGCTTCGGCACCATCCTGGGCGCCGTCAACTTCATCACCACGGTCATCACACTCCGCGCGCCGGGCATGACGATGTTCTGCATGCCGATCTTCACGTGGAACGCGCTGGTCACCTCGATCCTGGTGCTGATGGCGTTCCCGGTTCTCGCCGCCGCGATCTTCGCCGCGTCCGCCGACCGCGTGCTGGGGGCCCACGTGTTCGACGCGGCCAACGGAGGCGCGATCCTGTGGCAGCACCTGTTCTGGTTCTTCGGGCATCCGGAGGTGTACATCATCGCGCTGCCGTTCTTCGGCATCGTCTCCGAGGTGTTCCCCGTGTTCAGCCGCAAGCCGGTGTTCGGGTACAAGACGCTGGTCTACGCGACGATCTCGATCGCGGCGCTGTCGGTCACGGTGTGGGCACACCACATGTACGTCACCGGCATGGTGCTGCTGCCGTTCTTCTCGCTGATGACGATGCTCATCGCGGTGCCGACGGGCGTGAAGATCTTCAACTGGATCGGAACGATGTGGCGGGGATCGATCACCTTCGAGGCGCCGATGCTGTGGGCCATCGGGTTCCTGGTCACATTCACGTTCGGCGGGCTCACGGGCGTCATCCTGGCGTCGCCACCGCTGGACTTCCATGTCTCCGACACCTACTTCGTGGTGGCGCACTTCCACTACGTGGTGTTCGGCACCGTCGTGTTCGCGATGTTCTCCGGCTTCTACTTCTGGTGGCCGAAGTGGACCGGCAAGATGCTGAACGACAGGCTCGGCAAGTGGCACTTCTGGCTGCTGTTCATCGGGTTCCACACCACGTTCCTGATCCAGCACTGGCTCGGCGTGGTGGGCATGCCGCGCCGCTACTACACCTACCTCCCGCAGGACGGCTTCACGTGGATGAACCAGGTGTCGACGATCGGTGCGGGTCTCCTGGCGGTGTCGATGATCCCGTTCTTCCTGAACGTGTACATCACGGCACGGTCGGGCGCCAGGGTGACGGTCAACGACCCGTGGGGGTACGGACGCTCGCTCGAGTGGGCGACGAGCTGTCCGCCGCCGCGGCACAACTTCACGTCCATCCCGCGCATCCGGAGCGAATCGCCGGCGTTCGACCTGAACCACCCCGAGGCGGGGATCCCCATCGGGATCGGGCCGGCCAAGGACGCACCCGACATGGCGGTCGTCGACGTCGACTCCGATGAGGTGAGGTGACATGCGCACCAGCGCGACAGTCTTCTGGATCATCACGGTCTTCTTCTTCCTGATGGCGATCGTGTACACGGTGTGGTCGTGGTTCTACTACCCGCACCACGAGATCGAGCCCGTCGGCACCGTCGCACTGACGCTGACCGGGATACTCGGTGCGTTCATCGCGTTCTTCCTCGCCCGCACGCATGCCACTCAGAACGGTGTGGAGCTGCCGGAGGACCGGCCGGACGCGAACATCGACGACGGCGATCCCGAGCTCGGGCACTTCAGCCCGTGGAGCTGGTGGCCGTTCATGCTCGGCCTCTCCGTGGCGATCGGCGCGCTGGGGATCGCGGTCGGCTGGTGGATCGTCCCGATCGGGGGCGCCCTCGCAGTGGTGAGCCTCGTCGGCTGGGTCTTCGAGTACTACCGCGGATACTTCGCGCGCTGACGCCGCGCTGAACGCCGGGGCCGTCCTGCGTCTCTGCGGTCCCGCGTGGGAGCGCGCTGGGCGGCGTGCCCCGATCTCGCGAGACCGCGATGTGCGTCCGAGACCGCGGTATTCCCGGTCGGTCTCGTCGCGATGACACGGTCTCGCGGTCCGTCCGCGCGAGCGTGGATCGATGACAGGGCGACACGAACGACGACCGACGATCGGGAAGGGCAGCGGGGCGCGACTTTCGCTTCCGCCGGGCGCCGGAGGTGTGGTGTCACGCCGTAGCGGGGCGTACGCGGTCGGCGTCGGCGTTCGGAGGGAGCGTACTGCGGATGCACGCGTCCGGGACGTACGGGCACGCATGCGACGGAGCGTACCGGGACCTCGGGCGGGACAGCGTCTGGGGAGGACAGCGACGGAGTGACTGAGGCGCTGGCCGGCGCGTCATCCATTGGCGGAGGACAGGTCAGCCCCGGGCACCCGACAGCGGCTGAAGGGCCTTCGCCACTGCAGCTGTGCGCGTTCGGTCCGTGTGCATGCAGCAGGATTCAGCCGTGCGTGCACCCATCCGCACGCAACCCGCGATTCATCGAGCGGATGCCCGAGGCGGCCCATGAGCCAGGGCCCTAGCCGTTGGCTCATGGGTGGCCTGCCTCATGGGTGGCCTGCGCCTCATCGGGCGCCGACCTGCACCGCCCGATGATGATCGTGGGTGGCGCAGGTCGGTCAGCCGCAGAAACGCTCAGTGGTGGTCGTGACCGGCCTCGAGCTCGCCCTTCGTCACCGGCTCCAGCCGGTCCTCGAAGAACCACCGCGACATGCCGGCGCGCAGTCGGCGTCCGAACGTGATCCGGCCGCGTGAGTCGGGTCGCAGCATCAGCGGCTGGTAGGTCTCGTAGCTCACCAGACGCCACCGCTCATATTCGTCCAGGGGCTGATGCACCTCGATGAACTCGCCTCCCGGGAGCTTGACGATGCGTCCGGACTCGTAGCCGTGCAGGGCGATGGAACGGTCCTTCTTCTGGAGGCCGATGCAGATCCGTTTCGTGATGAAGTAGGCGATGATCGGCCCGAGGATCAGCAGCACCTGAAGCGCGCCGATGACGCCCTCCATCGTGAGCTTGAAGTGGGTCGCGACCAGGTCCGAGCTCGCTGCCGCCCACATCACGGCGTAGAAGGTGACGCCGGCGGCACCGATCGCCGTGCGGGTGGCCTGGTTGCGTGGCCTGTCCAGGATGTGATGCTCGCGCTTGTCGCCGGTGACCCAGGACTCGATGAACGGGTAGATCGCGACGACGACGAGGAAGAGGACCAGGATCACCACCGGGATGAAGACGTTCAACGACCAGGTGTGATCGAGCCAGACGAACTCCCAGTGCGACGGCATCAACCGCAGCATGCCGTCGGCGAACCCGATGTACCAGTCCGGCTGCGTGCCGGCTGACACCGGCGAAGGGTCGTATGGCCCGTACAACCAGATCGGGTTGATGGTGAACAGCGACGCCATCAGGGCGAGCACGCCGAACACGATGAAGAAGAACCCGCCGGCCTTCGCCGCGTATACGGGCAGAACGGGATAGCCGACCACGTTCTGCTGCGTGCGTCCCGGGCCCGCGTACTGCGTGTGCTTGTGCACGACGACGAACACCAGGTGCAGCGCGATGAAGGCCACGACAAGAGCGGGCAGGAGAAGGATGTGCAGCGTGTACAACCGCCCCACGATCGAGGTTCCCGGGAACTCGCCGCCGAACAGCAGGAACGAGATCCAGGTGCCGACGACGGGGATCCCCTTGATCAGACCGTCGATGATGCGCAGACCGTTTCCGGAGAGCAGATCGTCGGGGAGTGAGTAGCCGGTGAAGCCCTCGGCCATGGCGAGGACGAACAGGGTGAACCCGATGACCCAGTTCAGCTCACGCGGCTTGCGGAAGGCGCCCGTGAAGAAGATGCGCAGCATGTGCAGTCCGATGGACGCGACGAACAGCAGCGCCGCCCAGTGGTGGATCTGCCTGACCAGGAGTCCGCCGCGGACGTCGAACGAGATGTTCAGCGTGGAGTTCATGGCCGCGGACATCTGGATGCCCTTCAGCGGCACCCACGAGCCGTGGTAGATCACGTCGGCCTGCGACGCCTGGAAGAAGAAGGTCAGGAACGTGCCCGTGATCAGGATGACGATGAAGCTGTAGAGCGCGACCTCGCCGAGCAGGAACGACCAGTGATCCGGGAAGATCTTGCGTCCGAACTCCTTGACGACGACCGAGACGCTGGTCCGCTCGTCGATGTATTCGGACGCGGCCGCGGTGAGGCTGCGTCTCTTGGCCGTGGTCTCGGCGGCGGTCGTGGCGGTCAATGACGCTCCCAGAAACTCGGGCCAACAGGCTCATGGAAATCGCTCTGAGCGACGAGATAGCCGTCGGCGTCCACGGTGATCGGCAGCTGCGGCAGCGGGCGGCTCGCCGGTCCGAAGATGACGCGGGCCTCGTGCGTGATGTCGAACTGCGACTGGTGGCATGGGCAGAGCAGGTGGTGCGTCTGCTGCTCGTAGAGGGCCACCGGGCATCCGACGTGCGTGCAGATCTTCGAGTACGCGACGATGCCGTCGTACGCCCAGTCCTTGCGGCTCGGCCGCGGATGCAGGTCCTTCGGGTCCAGCCGCATCAGGAGCACGGCGGCCTTGGCCTTCTGGTCGAGCGCATCCTCCTTGTCGTTGAGGCCCTCGGGGATGACGTGGAACACCGATCCGATCGTGACGTCGGACGCCTTGATCGGCGTGCCGGAGGGGTCTCGGGTGAGCCGTGTGCCCCTCTTCCACATCGTGTGGGACAGCAGCTTCACCGGGTCCTCGTTCATCGGCCCGAGGCCGCGGAACAGGACGATCGCCGGAAGCGGGAACGCGACAAGGGCACCGATCAGCGAGTTGCGGATCAGGGTGCGCCGGCCGAAGCCCGACTCGGTGTCGGCCTCCTTGAAGATCTCGACCGCTCGGTCGCGAGTCTCGTCCGACCCCCGCACCGGGTGCCGGATGTCGATGCCCTCCTTGTCGGCCATGAGCGCCTTCGCCCAGTGCACCGCGCCGAAGCCGATGGCCAGCAGCGCGAGGGCCATGCCGATGCCGATCGCGAGCGTGCTCACCCTCACATCGGCGATGTTGCCGGACTCGATCGGGAAGGCGATGTAGGCCGCGACGGCCCAGATGCTGCCGACGATGGAGACGTAGAATAGCGTGTAGACTGTGCGCTCGGCGCGGCGCTGCTTGCGCGGATCCTTGTCCGTGATGCGCGCGCGGTGCGGCGGGAATCCGGGGTTCTCCGCCGCGTCCTGCACGATCACGGCCGTGCCCGGGTCGCCCGGACGGCGGTCGACGGCCGACGAGGCGGCGGGCGTGATCTCCGTGCCGCCGTTATCGTCCTGTGCCATTGCTCTCCTTCTCGCGCTCGCCTGCGATCGGCGCACGCATCAGTTCGACTTCGCCGTGATCCAGACCGTCAGCGCGACGATCGAACCGAGGCCGAAGATCCAGATGAACAGGCCCTCGGCCACGGGGCCGAGCGCGCCGAGCTCGAAACCGCCCGGCGAGGGGTTCTGCTGGATGAATCGCAGATACGTGATGATGTCGCGCTTGCCCTCTGGCGAGATGTTCTTGTCGTTGAACACGGGCATGTTCTGCGGTCCGGTGACCATTGCCTCGTAGACGTGCGTCGGCGAGACGCCGTGCAGCGGGGGAGCGTACTTGCCCTCGGTGAGGGCGCCGCCAGCGCCGGCGACGTTGTGGCACATCGCACAGTTGACGCGGAACAGCTCCGCACCCTTCGCCGCGTCGCCGTCGCCGTCGGTGTACTTCGAGTCGGGAATTCCGGGCCCGGGCGCGAGCGAGGCGACATACGCGGCGAGCTGGTCGATCTGGTCCTGCGTGAACTGCGACGGCTTCTCCTGGGCCTGCGGGCCCTGCATGGCCATGGGCATCCGGCCGGTGCCGACCTGGAAGTCGACAGCAGCGGCGCCGACGCCGATGAGGCTCGGCGCCTCGCTCGTGCCCTGTGCCTCCAGCCCGTGACAGCTGGCGCAGTTCGCCTGGAACAGCTTCTTGCCCGCATCGATGTCGCTCTGCGACGACGCGGCCGCGTCCGCGGTGGAGCCCGTCGCGTTGAACGCGGCGTACGCGCCGCCGGTCAAGCCGAGTCCGATCGCGATGAGCGCGACGGTGGCGAACGGATGCCGACGTCCTGTCTTGCGACGACGAGCGATCTTGTGCGTTGTCTCCCGCATTGAGGTGCTCTGCTCCCGATCTCTATTTGAGGACGTAGATGACCAGGAACAGCCCGATCCACACGACGTCGACGAAGTGCCAGTAGTACGAGACGACGATGGAGGTGGTCGCCTCCTTGTCGCCGAACCTCCGCACGGCGAACGCGCGGCCGATGACGAAGAGCATGGCGATGAGCCCGCCGGTGACGTGGAGCGCGTGGAAGCCGGTGGTGAGATAGAACGCGGAGCCGTAGGCGTTGGCGTCGATCGAGACGCCCTCGCCGATGAGGGTGGCGTACTCGACGATCTGGCCTGCGACGAAGATCGCGCCCAGGGCGTAGCTCAGCGTGAACCACTCGACCATGCCCCATTCGCGCGGGCTCCAGCCCGTGGATCTCGCCTGCAGGCGTTCGGCGGCGAAGACTCCGAACTGGCAGGTGAACGAGCTGGCGACCAGGACGAGCGTGTTCGTCAACGCGTAGGGGACGTTGAGGTGGGCGGTCTCTGCCGCCCACAGCTGCGGTGACGTGGAACGCAGAGTGAAGTAGATGGCGAACAGGCCCGCGAAGAACATCACCTCGCTGCCCAGCCAGACGATGGTCCCGACGGCCACCACGTTGGGGCGGTTGATCGTCGGCGCTGGAGCCGATGAGGATATCGAGGTGCTCGTCACGTGTCCCATTATGGCCGATTTCGGAGGCCCGTTTTCGCATTCGCGCGCCGGAGGCGGCCGATAGGATCGCTGTCATGGCGGAAACCCGGGGCTGGCCGACGATCCTCTCCACCGTCCTGGACGGGGAGCATCTGAGCGTCGCCGATGCGGCCTGGGCGATGGAACAGGTCATGACGGGAGAGGCGACCGACGCGCAGCTGGCGGGGTTCCTGATCGCGCTTCGCGCCAAAGGCGAGACGGTGGACGAGATCGTCGGGTTCCGAGACGCAGTCCTCGAGCACGCGGTCCCGCTCCCGCTCGATCCGAAGGCCCTCGACATCGTGGGCACAGGTGGCGATCGCCACGGCACCATCAACGTCTCGACGACGGCGTCGATCGTGGCTGCAGCCACCGGCGTCCCGGTGATCAAGCACGGGAACCGGGCGGCCAGCTCTAGCTCCGGCTCGTCCGACGTGCTGGCGGCCCTGGGGATCGACCTCACCATGCCGGCCGAACGGGTGGCGGAGGTGTTCAGAAGGGTGGGGATCACGTTCGCCTTCGCGTCGTCGTTCCACCCCGGGTACGGCAACGCCGCTGCTGTCCGGCGCGAGCTGGGGGTCCCCACGGTCTTCAACATCCTGGGACCGCTGATCAACCCCGCGAGGCCGGAGGCGTCCGCCGTCGGCGTGGCCCAGCTCGACCGTGTCCCGCTCATCGTCGGGGTGTTCCAGACACGCGGCGCGACGGCGCTGGTGTTCCGCGGCGACGACGGACTCGACGAGCTCTCCACCACCGGCCACAGTCATGTCTGGGAGGTTTCCCGCGGGCTGGTGACCGAGCACGACATCGACCCGCGCGAGCTCGGCATCCCGCGGGCGAGCATCGATCAGCTCAGGGGTGGGGACGCCGCGCAGAACGCCGATGTCGTGCGCGCGGTCCTCGCCGCTGAGCGCGGGCCGGCGCGGGACATCGTGCTGCTGAACGCCGCGGCCGGGCTGGTGTCGTTCGAGTTGGCGACCGACCCCGCCAGCGTCCAGCGCAACATCCTCGAGCGCTTCGCCGAGAAGCTCGACGTTGCGGCCAAGGCCGTCGACTCGGGAGCGGCGGCCGCCAAGCTCGAGGAATGGATCGTGGCGGCGGGCTAGCCTCGCCGGCAGCGGAGATCGGTCGTGAAGAAGCTGATGAACGACCCGCGGCGGTACGTCGCGGACTCACTCGCCGGGTTCGCCGCCGCCCACCGGGACATCGTGCGGGTGAGCCCGGAGCCGGCATTCGTCGCCCGGGCGAGACTCACGCCGCGCAAGGTCGGCATCCTCGCCATCGGCGGCAGCGGTCACGAGCCGCTGCACATCGGCTTCGTCGGCGCCGGGATGCTGGACGCCGCCGTGCCCGGCGAGGTCTTCACCTCCCCGACACCGGATCCGATACTCTCGGCGACCCGGACGGTCGATCAGGGGGCGGGCGTGCTCTACCTGATCAAGAACTACACGGGAGACGTGCTCAACGGCGAGACCGCCGCGGAGCTCGCGACCGCGGAGGGCATCTCGGTGCGCACGGTGGTGATCGACGACGACGTCGCCGTGCAGGACTCGGAGTTCACCGCGGGGCGTCGCGGGGTCGCGGGCACCGTGCTCATCGAGAAGATCGTGGGCGCGGCGGCCGAGCGCGGCGACGACCTCGACGCGCTCGTGCATCTCGCCGGCGAGCTGGTCTCCTCCGTGCGGACCATGGGGCTGGCGATCGCCGCCCCGACGGCTCCGCACTCGGGCAGGCTGAGCTTCGAGCTGGATGCCGACGAGATCGAGTTCGGCATCGGAATCCATGGCGAGCGGGGACGCGCTCGCATGACCATGGCGTCCGCGGACGAGCTCGCCGACCGTGCGCTGGACGCCGTGATGGAGGATCTGCCGCGTCGCCGGGGCGATCGCGTGCTGGTGCTCGTGAACGGCATGGGGGCGACCCCGCCGGCCGAGCTCTACATCGTCTACCGGCGCATCGCCGAGCGGCTGGACGCCGCGGGAGTGGAGATCGCACGGTCGCTCGTCGGGTCGTATGCGACGTCGCTGGACATGGCCGGCTTCTCCGTCACCGTGCTGACTGTCGACGACCGGCTGCTCGCGCTCTGGGACGCCCCCGTGCGCACGGCGGCGCTGAGCTGGGGCTGCTGAGCAGGGGTCATCGGACCGGCGCGGACTGCATGATGCGAAGGTGCACGAGAAAGAGGAGGCGAGCATGACCTTGGACACCAGATGGGCCGTCGCCTGGTTGACGCGGTCGGCCGACGCGATCGAGGAACATGCGCCGATGCTGAGCGAGCTCGACCGGGCGATCGGCGACGGCGACCACGGGGAGAACCTGAATCGTGGCTTCGCCGCGGTGCGGGCGGCCCTGTCGGATCTTCCCGAGGACGCTCAGCCGTCGGACGTGCTGCGAGTCGCCGCCATGCGGCTCATCTCGTCGGTTGGCGGGGCCGCCGGCCCGTTGTACGGCACCGCGTTCCTGCGCGCATCGGATGCCGTCTCCGGTCGCGGGGAACTCGGGCCGTCCGACGTGGTGGCGCTCATCGACGCCGCGCTGAGAGGCATCGAGGAACGCGGGCACGCGAGCGCGGGGGACAAGACGATGGTCGACGCCTGGTACGCAGCCGCGGCGGACGCCGCAGCCGCGGCGGCCGAAGGCGGCGATCCGCGCGCCGTGCTCGCGGCGGCCGCACGCGGCGCGGCACGGGGCGCGGAGTCGACGGACGGTCTGGTGGCACGCAAGGGCAGGGCGAGCTACCTGGGGGAGCGGGCTGTGGGACACCGGGATCCGGGCGCGGAATCGACGGCGATCATCCTTCAGGCGGCGGAGTCCGCATGAGCTCGGCGACAGCACATGTCGGCCTGGTCCTCGTGTCGCACAGCGATCTCGTCGCACGCGGCACGGCGGACCTGGTCGCGCAGATGAGTCCGGATGTGCCCGTGTCGGCGGCGGGCGGCGCGTCCGACGGCGGGATCGGGACGGACGTGGAGCGCATCATGGTCGCGATCGATCGAGCAGAGCAGGGCGGTGGAGTGGCAGTCATCGCCGATCTCGGCTCGGCCGTGCTGAGCGCCGAGACCGCGGTGGAGCTGCTCGGCGGCGATCGTGCCGCGCGGATCGCCATCGTGGACGGACCGTTCGTGGAGGGGGCGGTGGCCGCGGGAGTGGTCGCGCAGACCGGCGGCGACCTGGATGCCGTGCGGCGTGCCGCGTCCTGGGCGGCCGCCGCGGGCGCCGTCGGCCACGATCACTCCGCCGGCGCCGCAGATCATGCCGCGGCGGCCGAGGCCACGCGCTACCTTCGCAGGGCGACGCTGGTGAATCCGGACGGGCTGCACGCCAGGCCGGCGGCCGAGTTCGTGAAGCTGGCGACCTCGCTCGGCGCCAGGGTGACGGTGAACGGCAAGGACGCGCGAAGCCTGCTGGGCATTCTCTCCCTCGGCCTCGCTCAAGGGGCGAGCGTGGAGATCGCCACCGACGACCGCGAGGGTCGGGAGGCCGTCGACCGGCTGATCGCTCTCGTGGAGTCGGGGTTCTCCGGCGAGTGATCAGCGTCGGGCGGCACGGCACCGGTCCCGAGGCGTGTGCGGAATCGCAGCCGGATTGATCGCGGTGGTCGTGATCATGGCGGTGTGCGTCGGATCGGTCCCCTTGCTGGAGCTCGGGCCGAGACTGAGGGTCGGTGCGGTGGCCAGGGGCGGACTGGACGCTTTCTGCCGGTTGCTCGACGGCGTCGGGCCGGAGCAGCCCGGTCGGGTCGCCCTGGACGCCATCCCCGATCTGCTGTCGTGGATGGCCCGGCTGGGCTGATTCCCGGCGCCGACGTCACGACGTGAGCGAGATGAGGCGCGCGACCCGGCGCAGTCCGCGCTCCGCGCCCGTCCCTCGTGACACGAGCGCGACGCTGTCCAGCGTCACCGGCTCGCCCGGCTCGGGGCCGGTCCCGTGCACCCGCGAGACGTGAGGGCGGAACCCGGACAGCACGTGCCGAGGATCGAAGGGCTCGACGGCCAGCAGCGCGGCCGCCGACAGCAGAGTCGCGTGCAGGCGCACCAGCTCGGGGACGGGGCGGAGCGTCACCACCGACACCCTCCCGTGCCGGCCGAATCGCTCGCGATCCATCGCCACGGTCGTGATCGGCCGGATGCCGCGACAGGCATCCAGCACCGATTGGGCCGTCTCGGATGCCTGTGCCCGGCTGACGAACGGCGGCACCAGGGTGACGTGCGATGGCCACGCATCCGCGCCGAACTCGGCGCCGTCGCCGAGCGGCGCAAGTGGGGAGACGACGACGAACGAGAGCAGGGCCGGCTGTCCGCCGTCGCGGAACGGCTCAGGGCGCGACAATCCGGCGCACCGCCTCCACGACGAACTGGCGTCTCTGAGCCGGCGTGTGCGCGTTCTCGAGCGAGGCGAACTCCGGCGGCAGCGAGGTCCACGCCGAGGCGACGACGATGATGAGCCCCAGGAGCACGTCGGCCGGATACGCGGCCGTGACCGCTCCAGCCGTCTGAGCATCCCGGATCGCCGCGATCTTCGCCTCGTTCGCGGCGACGAGCTCGTGCATGGACGCCTCGGCTCCCGCGCGCTCCAGGCGGTACCACGTGGTGAGTCGGCCGAGCTCGGGATGCGCCTCGAAGTCGTCGAAGATCCGGCCCGCCGTCTCCGGAAGGTCTGTCGCGTCGAAGTACGCCGAGCGCACCGCCTCGTCGACGTGGGCCTCGAAGACCGCGTCGAACAGGCCGTCCTTGCTCTGGAAATAGTGATAGATCTGCGCCTTGTTCGAGCGTGCCGCCTCCGCGATGCGGTCGACCCGTGCACCGGCGATCCCGTAGCGCGCGAACTCCGCGGTCGCGGCCGCGATCAAGCGTCGCCGCGTGGCCTCTGCGTCGCGTTCCACCATGTCCTCAGGTTATCAACTAACCAAATAGTTGACAATCGTCGGGCTCTGATGCAGACTGCAATCAACTGAACGGTTAGGAGATTGCGGTGGACCGAGTGGCAGTGGTGACCGGGGCGTCGTCCGGAATCGGGGCCGCGACCGCGGCACGGCTCGCACGGGCGGGATTCGTCGTATACGGGGGAGCGCGGCGCGTCGATCGACTCGCGGCGCTGGCAGGGGAGGGCGTGCATCCGCTGCGGCTCGACCTGACGCAGGAGGAGTCGATCCGAGCCTTCGCGGAGGAGGTGCTCGCCGGCGACGGCAGGATCGATGCCCTCGTCAACGTCGCCGGCTACGGATCGTACGGCGCGATCGAGGACGTTCCGATCGCGGACGCCCGGCGGCAGGCGGAGGTCAACCTCTTCGGCACTGCGCGTCTGACGCAGCTCGTGCTCCCGAGGATGCGCGAGCAGGGGAGCGGTCGTGTCGTGAACGTGACCTCGATGGGCGGCAGGTTCGCCGCGCCGTTCGGCGGCTGGTATCACGCCTCGAAGTTCGGCCTCGAGGCGCTCAGCGACTCCCTGCGCCAGGAGGTGTCGCCGTTCGGCATCGACGTCGTGGTCGTCGAACCCGGGGCGATCGAGACCGAATGGAGCGCCATAGCGGGGCAGAGCGCGCTGGCGGTCTCCGGCACGGGGGCCTACGCGGATCGGGTGGGACGACTCGCGGCGATGTTCTCCCGAGCAGGCTCGCGGTTGCACGGGTCGCGGCCGGAGGTCGTCGCGCGCACGATAGAGCGCGCAGTCGTGGCGCGTCGGCCGCGCACGCGATATCGCGTGGGCGCAGGAGCGACGCCGATGATCGCGCTGAGGCGCATGCTTCCGGACCGTGCGTTCGACCGGGTGCTGAGGGTGATCTTCCCCTGACGCCGCCGCGCCCGGTGCGCGTCGTCCGGCCCGTCCGGGTGATCTCGTCCGGCCTGCCCGGGTGATCGTTCCGATGATTCCCGGTAGTTCGGGGTGGTCGTTCTGGCTGGTCGTTCCCGGTGACCGTTCCCGGTGACCGTTCCCGGTGACCGTTCCCGGTGACCGTTCCGAAGGACATACCGAGGTCCGGGCCCATATGGCGTTCGAGCCGGGCTATGTCCTTCGGAACTGTTAGGCGGGTGAGGCGGCGCAGTGTCCCGACGTGTGAGCTGACATAATGTACATTATCCGCCAATCATGCCGGTGTGGACGCGGATGCGGAAAGCTGTGGTGCCTGTGGTGCCGGATGGATCGGCGGCGATCCATCCGGCGCTCAGATCGTCGGCTCGCAGTGGAGGCTGTCCCGGACATCGTCCACGGTGTTCGAAGGCACGATCTGCAGAACCCGTCGTCGGCGCAAGGCGTCACCCGGATCATCTGAGCCGGGTGACGCCGGGGCGCGACGGCGGTGCACGAAGCGGCGTCGGGAGTCAGGAATGACATGCATTCCCCGCTCGCGCCGGGACGAGTCGAGGGAGAAGCTGACATAACGTGGCTGGCATCGCCGTCGCATGTCTCAGTCGCACGCGCACGCCGACCATCGGCGACCGAGGCGGTGTGCGTCACGCCACGAAGCAATCGTCCGCAATGTGTCCCCACCGGCTACCCAGCCGTTAGGCTCTCACCGTAGCTCACAGGTTTTCTTCAGGAAAGGTGACGTCATGTCCACCCACAGCCCGGCCGCACCGCTGGTGAACGGCATCCGCACCGCGCTCGGCGTCGGCGGGATCGTCGCGCTCGTCGTCGGCGTCATCATCCTCGTCTGGCCCGGCCACGCCGCCGTGGCGCTGACCGCGGTGATCGCCGCCTACGGCATCGTCGGCGGCCTCGTCTACGCCGGTCTCGGCGTCTTCTCGAAGGCCATGAGCGGATGGACGCGCGTCGGCCACATCGTCCTCGGCGTGCTGTTCATCGTCGCCGGCGTCATCGCGTTCACCCAGCTGGCACAGACGGCCGTATGGCTTGCGGTGTTCGTGGGAATCCTGGTGGGGATCATGTGGATCGTCGAGGGGGTCGTCTCCCTCACGGCGCTGAGCGTCGCGCCCTCCAAGGGCTGGACGGTCTTCTTCGCCATCATCAGCATCGTCGCCGGCGCCATCCTGCTCTTCTCCCCCCTGTGGGGTGCGGTGGTGCTGTGGTGGCTGCTCGGAATCTCACTCGTGGTGCTGGGGATCATCCAGATCGCCCGCGCCTTCACCTGGCGAACCGCCTGACGACACGCCCGACACGGGGCGCCGACCACATGCGGTCGGCGCCCCTTCCCGTATCAGGACGATGCCGGGTTGAGCACACTCGGCAGCTTCCGCGCCCACCAGTCCAGGATGACCTCGAACCTCTGCACGCGATGTCTCGGTCGTCCCGATCTGCTGAGCTCGTGGTCCTCGCCGGGAAAGACGACGAGCTCCGTCTCCACACCGGCCCGTTTGAGCGATGCGTAGTACCGCTCCGCCTGGCCGAGCGGACAACGCAGATCGTTCTCCGAGTGCATCACCAGCGTCGGCGTGCGCACGTCCTGCACGTGTGCCTGCGGGCTCTGCGAGGCCAGGTGCTCGGGGTCGACGCCGTTGTACTCGTCGACGAAGAACGAGCCGATGTCACTCGTGCCGAAGAAGTACACGGGGTCCAGGTATCCGCGTTCCACGATCGCTGCGGCGAAGCGGTGATCGTGCGCGATGGCCCACGCCGTGAGGTAACCGCCATATGAACCGCCCAGGATGCCTGCGCGCGTGCCGTCGAGCTGAGGATGCTCCGACACGGCGGCGTCCAGGAAGTCGAGCACGTCGTCCAGGTCGACGCTTCCCATGCGGCCCTTGATCGCTCTGCCGTGCTCCTGTCCATAGCCGGCGGAGCCGCGCGGGTTGCAGTACACGACCGCGTAGCCGGCGTCCGCGTACACCTGGGACTCGTCGAAGAGATGAACCGAGTACTGCGCAAACGGACCGCCGTGGATGTTGAGCAGCACGGGGTGCGGCCCCTCACCGTCGGGAACCACTATCCAGCCGTGCACCGGGTATCCGTCCCTGCCCACGGTCTCGAACTCGATCGGGGTGCGGATGCCCGTGGCGCGCACGCTCGCCGAGAAGTCCGTCAGCACGCGCACCGCGTGCGCCTCCCCTGCACCATCGCCGCGGGGCGCGTCCAGCACGGCGAGATCGCCGGCCGTCGTCTCGGACTGGAACGAGAACGCCACCTGCTCCCCCGCGGACGCCACTCCCGTGACCTCCAGTCCAGGGACGAGGACCGACGTCTCGCCATCGCGGGACACGGACAGCAGCGTGACACGGCCGCGTTCGACGTTCTGCACGAGCGCGCCACGCGAGGTCAGGGCGACAGAACTGCCGGCCAGATCGACGGTCTCGGCGTCCGTCAGACGGCGCGGCGCAGAGCCGGGCGCGTCGACGACATAGAGGCCCGAATTGCGGCCGACGAAGTCGCGCCCGGTCTCGCCCACGTCCTGAGCGACGAAGTAGAGCGCGCCATCGGCGGCCACCGCGACCGATCCTGGGCCATCGGAGATGGAGAGATCGTGCTCGGGACCCGCCGCCTCGACCGGCGCGTCGCCCTCGTTCACCGGTATCAGGGTGATCACGCTGCGCAGGTCCTCGTCGGCGCCGAGATGCCCGTCCGAGACCACGGCCACGAAACGCCCGTCGGGAGTGAAGACGATTCCGCCGTGCTCCGCGTCGTCGTGGGTCAGCCGTCGCGGCTCCTCGACCACGGGGCGGGGATCGGCCGGCCCCTCAGCCGAGGCCGTCGGCTGCACCACGGGAGCGGCCGACAGGTCGGGCGCGGGCACGATGAACACCTGACGGCGGCGATCCCGGATCCAGCCGAGGCCGTTCGCCTTGTAGCGGTAGGACGTGATCCGGCGCGGCGGCTCGGCTGCCGCGTCCAGGCCCTTCACAGTGCCGTAGCGGCCCTTCTCGGGATCGCGTGAGACGAATGCCAGCCACGTGCCGTCCGGCGACCAGGCGAACTCCGTGACTCCCAGCAGACGGTCCGTGACCGCGACGGGCTCTCCCCCGGTCGTCGGCATGATGTGCAGCTGTGCCGGCCTGCCCAGCTCGGAGCGAAGGAACGCGATCGCCGACCCGTCAGGCGAGAACTGCGGGGCCGAGTCCCGGAATCCCCGCGTGATCCGGCGCGGAGCGGTGCTGCCCTTCACATCGGCCGACCAGAGCTGGCCGACGTAGGCGTCGGCGTCGAGGTCGGGGTGCGAGGTCGCGATCACGGCCGTGCCCCCGTCGGGGCTCAGCGTGGGACGCGAGACGGAGGTCAGCCGGGTGATGTCGGTCGCCTTCACCGTCTCACGCCTCCGCGGCGAAGCCGCTGACGTCGCCCACGAGGCGCAGATGGTCCTCGGGGATCGGGTCCACGGCGGCCCTGGCGACCTCCGCAGCGAACTCGCCCACGTTGTACAGGCGGCCCGCGGCCTCCTTGCGCGCCTGGATCGCGCCGGGGTTGGCGCGCTCCAGAAGCGTCGCCGTGATGGTGCCCTCGATCATGTCGCCGGAGACGACGACGAAGCCGATGCCGCGTGCGTCCAGCTCGGGGATCATCCCGCGCAGCGCGTCCTCGCCGGCGCGTTTGCTCAGCGCCACCGGCTCGTACTCCGGCATCGTGGGGGTCGTGTGGATGAAGTGCGCCTGGTGGCTGGTCACGAATACCACCCGTGACCCCTCCCCGAGCAGCGGGAGCGCGGCATTCAGCACTCCCACCTGCGCGTCGCGGTTGAGCTTCATGGCGTAGTCGGGCTCCATGCCCGACTCCATGCCGCCGGAGGCATTGAGCACGAGGATGTCCAGGCCCCCGAGCCTCTCGCGCACCGTGTCGAACATGGTCGCGACCGAGGCGGGATCGGTGAGGTCTGCGCCGACGACCAGAGCCGTGCCGCCGGATGCCTCGATCGAGTCGGCCAGCTTGCGCGCCCTGGCCTCCTTGTTGCGGTAGTTGATCACCACGCTCGCCCCCGCCTGCGCGAGATAGCCGACGGTGTCGGCACCGATTCCGCGCGAGGAACCCGTGACGAGGGCGCGCTTGCCTGTCAGGGACGACGGGGCGAGAGGGGTGCTCACGATGGATCTCCTTGATTCGTCGGGGCGCGATGGCCGGCCCGAGGGCACCATGACAGTATCTCAGTGGCAGACCGCAGCGATCCTCCGGCGGGCACCCTGGTAGCGTCGGATCCAACGCGGGAGGAGCGTGAGCGACATGGACGTCGTCTCGTCATACGCGTGGATCGTGTGGCTCGTGCTGATCCTCGTGTTCGTGATCATCGAGATGCTCTCACTCGACTTCGTCTTCCTGATGCTGGCGATCGGCTCGCTCGGCGGTCTGCTCGGCGGAGTGTTCGGGCTCCCGTGGTGGGCGCAGCTGATCGTGGCAGCGGCGCTGTCGATCCTTCTGCTGTTCCTGCTGCGCCCGCCGCTGCTGCGTGTGCTGCGTCGGGGCGGGGATCCCGCCCGGACCAACGTCGACGCCCTGCTGGGCCAGGAGGGCAGCGTGGTGCGGCCGTTCGAGGGCGATGGCACGGGCCTGGTGAAGCTGGCGAACGGCGAGGTCTGGACCTCTCGGCTCGCCACGGGCGAGACGACCGCGCCGCGCCGTGTCGGACCGGGCGAGCGGGTTCTCGTCACCGCGATAGAGGGGGCGACCGCCGTGGTCGTTCCGGCAGGAAGGACGTCATCATGACAACACCGGAAGGCCTCGTCGTGCAGATCATCCTCGGCATCGTCGTTCTGATCGTTCTGATCTTCGTGCTGGTCACGCTGTTCCGCGCGATCCGCATCGTGCCGCAGGCCACCGCGGGGGTCGTGGAGCGGCTCGGCCGCTACCACAAGACCCTCTCCCCCGGCCTGAACCTGCTGGTGCCCTTCGTCGACCGGCTGCGTCCCCTGATCGACATGCGCGAGCAGGTGGTGAGCTTTCCGCCCCAGCCGGTGATCACCGAGGACAACCTCGTGGTATCCATCGACACGGTCGTGTACTTCCAGGTGACGGATGCCCGCGCCGCGACCTATGAGATCGCCAACTACCTGGGCGCGGTGGAGCAGCTGACGACCACGACGCTGCGCAACGTCGTCGGAGGGCTGAACCTCGAGGAGGCACTGACCAGCCGCGACAACATCAACAACCAGCTGCGCAGCGTGCTCGACGAGGCCACCGGCAAGTGGGGCATCCGCGTCAGCCGCGTGGAGCTGAAGGCGATCGATCCGCCGGTGTCCATCAAGGACTCGATGGAGAAGCAGATGCGCGCGGAACGGGATCGCCGTGCGCTGATCCTCACGGCGGAGGGGACCAAGCAGTCCGCGATCCTCACCGCGGAGGGCACCAGGCAGGCCGCGATCCTGAACGCCGAGGGGTCGGCACGTGCGGCGGTGCTTGAGGCGGAGGGCCAGGCGAAGGCGATCCAGACCGTCTTCGACGCGATCCACGCCGGCCGACCGGACAACCTGCTGCTCGCCTACCAGTATCTGCAGACGCTGCCGAAGATCGCCGAGAGCGCCTCGAACAAGCTCTGGCTCATCCCGAGCGAGTTCACCGAGGCGCTGCGCGGCATCGGCGAGGGGTTCGCCTCCCGTGGAGGCGGGAACCCCGCAGCCGGGCTCTTCGACGCGCCCGATACGGCTGCGTCTGCGAACGAGTCGTCCCCGCTCGAGGATCTCGCCGACGACTCGGCGGATGCCGCTGTGGACGAGGCGGAGGCGGAGGCGGCGAGCGCGGAGGCAGGACGCTCGACGACCGCCACGCCACCACCGCCGGCGGCGGGAGCCGACGCGTCGACCGGGCATGCCTGACCCGGTCCGCTTCTTCGACGGCGCTCCTCCGCGGATCATCGCGCATCGCGGACTCGCCGTCGACGCGCCGGAGAACACCCTCGAGGCGTTCCGTCGCGCGCTGGATGCGGGCGCCGACATCCTGGAGACCGACGTGCACGCCAGCGCGGACGGCGCGGCGGTGATCTGGCACGACGACGACCTCTCCCGTGTCGCGGGCGTGGCCCGCACCGTGGAGGAGCTGCCCCTGGCCCGGCTGCGCGAGGTGCCGTTGGACGGCGGGGCGCGTCTGGCGACCCTTGCGGAGGCGCTCGCCGAGTTCCCCGCGGCGCGCTTCAACATCGACATCAAGACGAGGGCGGCCCTCTCCCCCACCGTCCAGGCCGTTCGGGATGCCGGTGCCCGGGAGCGCGTGCTGCTCACCTCGTTCGCACAGCGCCGGCGGCGCCGAGCCGTCCGCGCGCTGGCAGGCGTGGCCACCTCCGCATCGACCGCCGGAGTGGCGCTCGCCCTCCTCGGCTGCCGCGTTCGATGCCGCCCGCTGGTCGGGCTGGCCCTGCGTGAGGTGGATGCCGTGCAGGTCCCGCGTCGGCGCGGCCCCGTCACCGTCGTGTCGCCCTCTTTCGTCCGGGCGGTGCACGAGGCGGGTCGGGAGGTGCACGTCTGGACCGTCAACCAGCCGGCCGAGATGCGCGAGCTGCTCCTGATGGACGTCGACGGCATCGTCACCGACCGTTGCGACGTGCTCGCCGAGGTGGTGGGCTCGCTCCGCTCGAGGTGATCCGAGGGCCCTCCCGCGAAAAATGACCTGAAAGGAGCCTGAATCTCCGCGCGCGCCGGGCAGAGAACGCACAGCTTGACGGTTTATAAGTGTGGATGCACCGCGAGAAGGAGACCACACAATGGCAGATCGCAGCTTGCGCGGAATGAGACTCGGCGCCCAGAGCTTACAGAGCGAAGAGGGCGTCACCTTCTCCGCACGGATCACCTACACCTACAAGTGCTCGAAGTGCGAGCGGGAGACCCCGGTGGTCTTCGCGGCCGACGCGGAGGCCCCCGAGACCTGGGAATGCAAGTTCTGCGGCCACGAGGCCACCCTGCTCGTCGATGACGCGCCGGTCGACATCGACCGTTCCGACGCGAAGACGCCGCGCAGCCACTGGGACATGCTGCTGGAGCGTCGCACGCGTGCCGAGTTGGAAGAGCTTCTGGAGGAGCGCCTGGCCTACCTGCGCGCGCGGCGCGGGGAGCACAAGATCGGCGCCTGAGCCGGGCGCACCGCAGCGGCGCGCCCTTCGTATCCTGACGCAGCCTGCCACGGCGGGCTGCGTCTTCGTCTGTCCGGGGTGCAACCGGGCGATGATGCGCCGTGCGGGGTTCACCGCCGCAGCCGCGGTCGATCCCGCGGCGCCGTGACGCCGGCGACGATCAGCGCCCCGAGGCCCAGCCCGCACACGAGCACCTCGATGGCACGGCTGAGCAGGGTGGCGGGCGTCGTGCTGGTGCCGAGCGGGACGTCGGCGAGCATCGCCCCGGGAGCGTAGGCCCGGATGTGCGCGATCGTGCGCCCGTCGGGCGCGATGATCTGGCTGGTGCCCACCGTGGAGATGTTGACCAGGCTCCGACCGGTCTCGATCGCCCTGAGGCGCGCGATCGCCAGCTGCTGCACGTTCTCCTTCGTGCGCCCGAAGTCGGCGTTGTTGGTCTGCGCCAGGATCACCTGCGCTCCACCGTCGGCCATGTCGGTCGTCAGCTGGTCGTCGACGATGTCGAAGCAGATGGAGATGCCCGCCTTCACGCCGTTCACGTCGAACACGTTGCCCCGGTCGCCGGGCGTGTACTGTCGCTGAATCAGGCCGAGGAGGTCGGGTGCGAACGGCATCCAGAACGATCGGTCGGGAACATACTCCCCGAACGGAACGGGATGCCTCTTGTCGTAGAGCGCGACCGCCCCCTTGCCGGCCTCCCACAGCAGCGACGTGTTGTAGTACCTGCCGTGACGGTGAGTGATCGTGCCCACGATCATCGGCGCGCCGAGCCTGGTGGCGAGATCGTCCAACACCTGCGCCGACGACCGATCCCTCGTCGGGTCGATGTCGGCGCTTCCCTCGGGCCAGACCACCATGTCGACGCGCCTGCCGATCAGCGGGATCGTCGCCGCGATCTGTGCGTTCATCACGTCGCCGGGCTGGGCGCCCTCGAAGTACCCTGCCGGACCGTCGCCCTGCACGGCGGCGATGCGGGTGCTGCCTGAGGTGGTCGCGGGCCACAGCGGAACGGCCAGCACGAGCGCGACGGCGCTGGCGGCGATCCCCGCCCGGAACCAGCCCCCGGCGGCGGCGCGGGCGGCGACCCAGGAGGGAGCCGGGAACCTCGGCGCGCGACCGGATCGTGCGCATTCCAGGGCGAGCGCCACGATCCACACCATCAGGAACGACACGCCGGCGATCCCGAACCAGGCGACCAGGTGGCCGAGCGGGCTCTGAGACTGCGAGAGGGCGGCGCGTCCCCAGGCGAATCCGCCGTACGGCCAGTTGCCCGACAGCCATTCGCGCCCGGTCCACAGCCCGGCGACGGCGACGGGCAGCAGTCCCAGGCGTCCCCACGAGGACGGGAACGCACGCGGCACCCACCGGTAGGCCAAGGCGATTGCCACCGATCCGAGGGCGAACAGCAGCGACTCGAACACCGACAACGCGACCCATGGCACCGGTCCGAGGTAGAGGGCCGTCCACGAGACGTGCGTGAGATAGAACGCGAGCCCGGAGCAGACGCCCACCAGCACGGCGGCAGCGACGGAACGCCCGACCAGCGCCATGATGATCAGCGCGAGGCCGACGAACGCCAGCGGCCACAGATCGAGAGCGGGAAAGGCCGCGTCGTACACGACCCCACCACCGGCCCCCACGATCACGGCCAGCCACAACGGCAGCAGCGGGCGGGAGGGCCGATTCACGATGTCAGAGCATAGGCGACCGTCCTATGCGACGGCCGCGCACGGACCATTGCGGGCATGCCTATCGCCCGTCACCCCACACCGGAGTACGCCACGATCCCGCGGCGAACGGCGGCCAGTGCGTCTCGCGCCGCGGCGGCGAGCGGACCCGTCGCCACGCCCGAGATCTGGTCGAGCAGGTCGATCACCTGCTTCGCTCGCCGGACGAAGTCGCCGGCGGGCAGATCCGCCTCGGTGAGCACCGCGGCCAGCGACCGACCGGATGCCCACTGGTGCATCGCCTCGCACAGCCCCGTGGCGAGCGGCTCGCTGCCCGGCAGCCGGTGCTCGCGCTCCAGCTCGTCCAGGCGCGCCCACAGCGTCTCCGTCTTCGCCAGCGCCTCGCGGAACGGGCCCGAAGGCAGGAACCGCTCGGCCGGGTTCGGCTCGTCCCTGCGCGGCTCGTGCACGAGGGCGCACACCATGGCCGCCAGCGCAGGCGGATCGAGTTGCGCCCATACGTTGCGGCGCAGGCATTCCGCCACGAGGAGATCCCGCTCGCCGTAGATGCGTGCCAGCACCCCGCCGTGCCGCGTCGGCGCCAGCGCGCCGTCGTGCGCGGCGAGATAGCCCAGTTCGACGAGCACGTCGGCCACACGGTCGAAGACGGTCGCCACGGCGCCGGTGCGGGTGCGGATCTGCCGGGTGAGGGCATCCGTCTCCCGCTTCAGACGCCACCAGCGCTCCGCCCACCGGGCATGCTGCTCGCGCTCGGCGCATCCGTGGCACGGATGCCGCCGCATCCGCCGGCGCAGCTCGGACAGCTCGCGGCCGCGCGCCTCCCGAGCGGCCGCGCTCTGCGAGCCGGACCGGGCGCTCGTGCGTTCCAGGTCGCTCAGCTCCCGGCGGATCGCCGCGTACTCCGCGAAGTCGCCGAGATGACACCGCATGGCCCGCTCGTAGCCGGCCAGGGACTCCTCCTGTTTGCGCACGGTGCGCGCAAGGTCCACGACGGCCCGGTCGGCCTGGAACTGCGCGAACGAGGACTCGAGGATCTCGCGTGTGCGCTCCCGACCGAACTGTGCGATCAGGTTCACCGCCATGTTGTAGGTGGGACGGAAGCTCGAGTTCAAGGGATAGCTGCGCCGGGAGGCCAGCGCGGCGACCGCCTGCGGGTCGAGCCCGTCGCGCCACTGGATGACGCAGTGCCCCTCGACGTCGATGCCGCGTCTTCCCGCACGACCGGTGAGCTGCGTGTACTCCCCCGGCGTGATCGGCACGCGCGCCTCGCCGTTGAACTTCTCGAGCCGTTCGAGCACCACCGTGCGGGCGGGCATGTTGATGCCGAGTGCGAGCGTCTCGGTGGCGAACACCACCCTGACCAGCTTGCGCTGGAACAGCTCCTCGACGACCTCCTTGAACGCAGGGAGAAGTCCGGCGTGGTGCGCTGCGACCCCGCGCTGCAGCCCTTCCAGCCAGTCCCAGTAGCCCAGCACGGCGAGGTCCTCGTCGGCGATCGCACGGCACCGTTCCTCGGCGACCCGCCGGATCTCCTCCCGCTCGTGCTTCTCGGTGAGGCGGATGCCCGAGCGAAGCACCTGCGACACCGCCTGGTCGCAGCCGGCCCTGCTGAAGACGAAGACGATGGCGGGCAGCAGGTTGCGCTCCTCCAGCAGCCGGATGACGTCCGGGCGGTCCAGTCGGTCGCCCTCCGGCCCGCGTTGGCGTCGTCTGCCCCGATCGCCGAACTGACGCGACCCGGACGGCCTGCCGCCGAGCCGGGCCATCTGGACGAGCTCGGGGTTCACGCGGTTCGCAGCGCCCCGCGCCGGCGACTCGAAGAGATCGATGAGACGCTGCCGAACGAGGACGTGCTGCTCCAGTGGCACTGGACGGCTCTCGGAGACGATCACGTCGGTGTCGCCGCGCACGGCCTGCAGCCAGTCCCCGAACTCCTCCGCGTTGGAGACCGTGGCGGACAGCGACACCAGCCGCACGTCGAGCGGGAGGTGGATGATGACCTCCTCCCACACCGCGCCGCGGAAACGATCGGCGAGATAGTGCACCTCGTCCATCACGACGAATGCGAGGTCTTCGAGCAGGGCCGACTCGGCATAGAGCATGTTGCGCAGCACCTCGGTGGTCATCACCACCACACGGGCTCCGGCGTTCACGTTCGTGTCGCCGGTGAGCAGGCCGACCGCGTCGGCGCCGTACTCCTCGACGAACTCCTGGTACTTCTGGTTGGACAGGGCCTTCATCGGCGTGGTGTAGAACACCTTCGCGGCCGGACGGCGCATGGCCAGGGCGACGGCGAACGCGGCCACGACCGTCTTGCCGGCGCCCGTGGGGGCGGCGACCAGCACGCTGCGCCCGTCCTCCAGGCTCGCGCATGCCTCACGCTGGAACGGATCCAGGTCGAACCGCTGTCTGAGCCGGAACTCCTCCAGCCGCGGATGTCCCGCTCGGCCCCGCGATGCCGCGTACCGTTCGGCCGGCGAGAGCTGGTCGGTCATTGCACCACCATACGGTGCCGGGCTTGAAGGCTTCTGCTGCGCTCGTCGTGGCGGGAGGGCACGCCCGGCGCGGGCCCTCTCAGGTCGCGAGCTCGGCGTCGATGTCCAGCTGCTGATTCGCCAGCCGGCGGTCGTGCAGGTAGGCAACACCGGCCGAGGCGAAGTAGAGCACGACCAGCGGCAGCGCCAGAAGGAACATGGAGATGATGTCGGCGCTCGGCGTCGCGATGGCAGTGAAGAGCAGGATCGCCACGAGGGCCCATCGCCAGGACTTCAGAATGGCCTTCGCGGTCAGCACCCGCATGAAGTTCAGCAGCACCAGGAACACCGGCAACACGAAGGCGACACCGATCGCGATGACCAGCTTCATCACGAACGTGAAGTAGTCGTCGGCCACCAGGAGCGTGCTGTCGCCGGCGGGTGCGAAGCTCGTCAGCAGCGTGACGATGTGGGGCAGCACGAACCAGCCGGCCGCGCACCCCGCCACGAACAGCGGGATGGCGGTGAAGAGGAAGCCGAACGTGTAGCCCTTCTCCTTGCGGGTCAGCCCAGGGGTGAGGAAGGCGAAGATCTCGTACAGCCATAGCGGGCTGGAGATCACCACGCCGGTGTAGATGGCCATCTGCAGCTTGAGGTCGAAGGCCGCCGTGATGTTCGGATAGTTGATGCTGGCGTGCCGCGCCTTGGCGATCTCGTGCACCGGTTGCGCCATGGCGTCCCACACCAGCGGTGCAAGGAACCATCCGACGACAGCACCGACGAGGATGGCTCCCGCGCACCAGAACAATCGATTCCGCAGTTCGCGCAGATGCGCGCCCAGCGGCATCCTGCCTTCGGGATTCGTGCCGCGCTTGGGCCGAGCGGCGGTCGTCACGGTACTAGGGCTTGTCGTGCGCCGTCGGCTCGCTCACGCTGGCGGCCTTGCCAGTGGTCGATCCGTCGGCGCCGGCGTCCGAAGAGCCGTTCTTGCCCTCTTCGTCCATCTGCTTGATCTCCTTCTTGAAGATGCGAGCCGACTGGCCGACGCTCCGGGCCAGGCTCGGAAGCCGAGTCGCGCCGAACAGGAGCAGGATGACGGCGAGGATGATGAGCAGATGCCATCCGGTGAGTCCTGCGAACATGTCGTTAAGTCCTTCTGAATAAGTTCGAGAACCGACTCACGTCGGCGCTCACGAGAAGCTTACCCCGTCGTATCCGGGCTTCCCGCTGAGTATGCCTGATCGTTGCATTGCGCGCACGGCGGGCCTCCCAGTCCTGCGCGTATTCACGGGCAGAGCCCAGCACGGCGGGGTGGAACGGTGGATCCGGTCGCCCCTCCTCGGCGCGAGACGAGAGGACCTCTGCCTTCTCGGTCAGCTCCCCCAATGCGCGCAGCGCGCCCATGGCCTTGAGCACGAGTCGATAGCCCAGGGAAGCGACCATCGCCAGCAGGCCGAGCACCAGCACGACCCAGATCACGACCCACGACCACCACGGCATGCGTTCACCCTACGAGGTCTCGCGCTCGTAGCGCTCGTAGCGCGCGGCACCCGCCCTCGCCCATTCGGCGACCGCGGCACGGGCGTCCGGCGGCGCGGTGACGGTGACCTGACCGGCGAACCGGGCGACCATCCGCTTCAGGCCGTGGTAGTGAGCCACTCGCACCTTGGTGTGCACCGTGTCACCCTCTCGCACCCGGTCGGCGTCGTCGGGGATGTAGTCGGCGATCAGGGGCAGCGCTGCGGCCGAGACGTCAACGGAGACCGTGAGATCCTCCTCCGATCCCTGGAACAGACGTTCGGGCAGCACCACGCCGGCGCCGTGCCCGCTGATCGGCTCACCCGAGGAGACCAGACGATCGATGCGATCCAGGCGGAACGTGCGCACGGCTCCGCGCAGGTGGCACCAACCGCGCAGATACCAGTCGTCGTTCACCGACTCGATGCGCAAGGGGTCGACGACGCGACGCTCGGAAGCGCCTCGTGCGCTCACGTAGTCGAACTCGAGCTGGGTGCCCCGCTCGATCGCGGCGCGCACTGTCGCGACCGTGTCGCGGAGCGCGGCGGGTGCGACGGCGACCTGCGCGGCGCCTGTCGCCGTGCCGCGTTCGAGCTTGGCCATCAGCGACGCCATCGCGTCGCGATCCGCGTGCTCGGGCAACGAGCTCAGATACTGCAGCCCGGCGATCAGCGCCGCCGCCTCCCGTGCCGACAGTCTGGGGGTGTCGTCGATGGCCACCGTGTGCGTCAGGGCGATGCGGTCGTGCTCCTCCAGCTCGTCCCAGTCGATGTCGAACAGGTCGCCGGGCAGATAGGCGCGGGACTCGCCGGGCAGGCCCGAGACCGCGATGAGGTGCACGGCGTCGCGGATCTGCTTCGGGGTGACGTCGAACGCGGCCGCGGCATCCGACACCGGCACGCTCTCGTGGTCCATGAGGTAGGGGATCAGCGAGAGCAGCAGGGCCAGCTTGTCGCGCGCGTCGCGCGGGCCGGTCGGGTCAGTCACGGCCGTCCTCTCCGCCGTGCGTGGCGAGCGTGGTGAGCAGGCGCTGCCGCACCGCGTCCACCAGCCGCGGCGGTGCCACCACGCGGACCTCCGGGCCATAGCCGGCGAGCTCGTCGGCCAGCAGGGCCGTGTCCGAATAGTGCACCAGCAGGTGGTCGTCGTCGGTGCGGCGGGTGTCCTCGCGCTTGCTCAGGCTCACCCAGGCATCCGTGCCCGGCGCCACCTCGAGCTCCGCGAGATTGCGATCCCAGATGTCCTGGAGCTCGTCGAGCGCCCGTGCGGCGTGATCGCCCCCGCGGCGTGCGAAGGGGATCTGGGTGACGCGCGGCGTGCCGATGACGCGCGCGAGCAGGAACGTGCGCGGGGCGTCCGCACCCCTGTCGTGCCCGTGCAGCAGCCAGCGGCCGTGGAACTGCACGAGGGCGAGCGGTTCGACGACCCGCTTCGTCGGCTCCCTCTCCCCCGGCTTGAGGTAGTCGAAGTTCACGACGACGTTGCGCTCCAGCGCCACCTCGAACGGCTCGAAGGCGGCCTCCCGGGTGCGGATCCTGGGCGCGAACCCCACGACAGGATCGTCGGCCTCCACGCCCAGCGTTCGCAGCTTCATGATCGCGCGACGCGAGTCCGCCGACAGCGAGCCCTCCCGCCACACGGTGGCGGCGAGGCGCAGCAGCGCCATCTCCTCCGGGGAGAACGTGATGTCGCCCGGGAGGTCGTACGCGGCCTTGGGGATCCGGTACCGCAACGACTGGTTGTTGCCCGGGTCGCCCGGATCGGCCACCGTCTCCAGCGGGATGCCCAGCTCGCGGATGTCGTCCTTGTCGCGTTCGAACTGCCGTTCCAGCGCGCTGTTGTCGCCGCCGCTGCGGTAGCGCGAGTTGTAGCCCTGGACACTCGAGAGGATCTCGTTCTTCGTCAGTCCCGACTCCGTGGCCACGAGGGTCAGGACGAGAGAGAACAGCCGTTCCTCGACCGGTACCTTCTGTGGGGACACGCAGGCAATCCTAGGATGTCCGGCGTTCGGAGGAGACCGGCGGTGCTACTTCCAGATGCCGAGGACGTCGATCACGAAGGCGGTCGCGTTCTTCCCGGGCGTGACCACCACGAGCTGGCTTCCGACGTTCTTGCCGACCAGCTGCTTGAGCACGGCGGACGGCACCGGATATCCCTGACCGCTCGTATCGGGCCACACCACCGGCGAGCCGTCGCGCCAGCTCGACGACGCGACCGTGTCGGGCACGTTCCACGTGACCGCCGTGTAGTTCACCAGCACGGCGTGCGTGCCGTCGACCTTCTTCACGACCGGACCCGAGCCCTGTTTGAGCACCTCAGAGCGCAGCGAGGCCGGTGCCTCGTGCGAGGGGATCTTGATGCCCGGCTGCCCGTTCGGGGCCAGCACGACGGTCGGCATTCCCGGCTGGGCCGGCCGGGGCGCCCCGTCGGCACGCGCCGGGTAGGCCTTCTTCAGGTCGAGTACGATCACGGCGCTCGAGCCGGAGTCGCCGGAGCCGAAGAGCTTCTTGTCCGGCCCGGTCACGACGATGCGCGATCCGACGGTGCTGCACAAGAGCGCCTTCTGGAGGCCGGGAAGGCTGTTGACGCCCCCGGCGACGAGCGCAGCCCTCCCGGCCTCGATCGACTTGCCCGTGGCGGCGTCGTAGTGCTCGACGTCGGTGACGATGAACTGCCCCGTCGAGATGGCCTTGCCGCTGCCGGTGCGGGTGGTGCTCTTCTGGACGGTGCTCGCATACAGCGGCCGCGGGAACGCGCCCTTCGGGGTGCCGAAGTCACCGGAGGTCCGCACCAGCCTCGAGGCGGCCCCCGGCTGCACGCAGGATCCGTTGCCCGAGGCCGAGCATCCGGTCAGCCCGATGGCGATCAGCGCCACCGCGGTGAGCGCGGCGCCGATGCGACGGGTGCGGGCAGGGCGTTCGGGGGCTCTGCGTGCCAGGACTGTGCGCACGATTCCTCTTTCGACGAGGGACGACGGGGCCGGGGCGGGGGCTCCGGCATCCCATGCTAGTCGACCGGGTGACGGCCGCCGGTCGCCTCGTCGTCCGCCTGCTCGCGCTCCCTCGCGAGCCTGGCCGCCTCCGCGGACTCGCGCACGCGCTTGCGCAGACTCTTGGGGCTCACGACCCGCTCGCCCAGCGCGCCGGGCGTCCACGCCTCGACATCCTCCTGGCCGTACTCGGTCTTGGACGCGCGCCGCTTGAGATCCGGCAGCACCGTGCCCGGCGCCAGCCTGCGGGCGGTGATGAGAAATCCGGTGTGCGCGATCATGCGGTGATCGGGACGCACGGCGAGGCCCTCGACATGCCAGCCGCGCACCATCGTCTCGCTGGAGATCGGCCGTGTGAACCGACCGCTGTCACGGATCGATTCCGCCACCCGCGACAGCTGGGTCACCGTGGCGACGTAGCAGAGCAGCACGCCGCCGGGCTTGAGCGCGGCAGCGCAGGCGTCCACGCACTCCCAGGGAGCGAGCATGTCGAGCACGACGCGGTCGGCGGCTCCGTCGGGAACGACCGTCGGCAGTTCGTCGCGGAGGTCGCCGACCGTGAGCGACCAGGCCTCGGGCACGCGTCCGAAGAACGTCTCGACGTTGCCGCGGGCGACGTCGGCGAACTCGTCCCGCCGCTCGAACGATGCGAGCCGGCCACCCGGGCCGATGGCGCGCAGCAGCCAGAGGGAGAGCGCTCCGGAGCCCACGCCCGCCTCCACGACGGTCGCGCCCGGAAAGATGTCGGCCTGGGCGAGGATCTGCGCGGCGTCCTTCGGGTACACGATCGCGGCGCCCCGAGGCATCGACATCACGAAGTCGGCGAGCAGTGGCCGCAGCGCGAGGTGCTCGATCCCCGCTTCGTTGACGACGACGGAGCCGTCGGGTCTGCCGATGATCGCATCGTGCAGCAGCGGCCCCTTGTGCGTGTGGAACACCTTGCCGGGCTCGAGGGTGATGGTGTGCAGGTGTCCACGAGGCCCGGTCAGCTGTACCCGGTCGCCGGGACGGAACGGCCCCGACGCCACCGGCTCGATTCCCTCCACATCAGCCCCGGTCACGCGGCGCGTCTCTCGAACAGCGCCGACAGGTCGGCGAAGCCGCGGCCCTCCAGCGTGGGCCAGAGCGTGTGCTCATCGCTCTCCGGGAGCGGGATCATGTGCGGCACGCCGATCGCGACGGTGCCCGCGGCGACCGCCGAGGCCAGCCCGTTCATCGAGTCCTCGATGGCGACGCACTCCCGCGGGCTGACTCCGAGCAACCGGGCCGCCTCGAGATACGGGTCGGCGAACGGCTTGGGGCGCGCCACCTCGTCTCCGGTGACCAGCACGTCGAAGGCGTGGAAGGGGATGTGTGCGACGACCTTCTCGGCCATCTTCCTGATAGACATCGTCACCAGCGCGGTCTTCGCGCCGTGCTCGCGGATGTCGAGGAGCAGCTCGCGTGCCCCGGGGCGCCAGGGGACCCCGTGCTCCTTCAGCTGCTCCAGCACGCGCCCGGTGAGCGTGGCGACGATCGTGTCGGCGTCCAGGCCAACCCCGTGCTGCTGGAACACCCGCGCCGACTCCCAGAGGCCCGATCCGACCAGCACGAGGGCGTCGTCGCGCGTCCAGCTGCCGCCGAACTCCTCTACGAGCTCGATCTCCGCCTGCATCCAGTACGGCTCGGTGTCGACGAGTGTGCCGTCCATGTCGAACAGCACTGCGGCGGGAGTGGCGAGGGTCACG
Source organism: Actinomycetales bacterium (assembly GCA_015655415.1). Classification (GTDB taxonomy): domain Bacteria; phylum Actinomycetota; class Actinomycetes; order Actinomycetales; family Microbacteriaceae; genus Humibacter. The sequence goes on along the minus strand of JAATFB010000105.1, from coordinate 32,982 downwards.
AGCATCCAGTCTAGGTGCGGCCGCGACCGACCCGGGAGGGCCAGCATGAGGGCGCGGGTCGCCCTTCGGGGTGCGCGGCGCGGCCTATCCTGGGTAGATGCGTCCGGCCGGACGCCGACAGACGAAAGCAGCCGACAGCGTGAGCAACGACAGCGGGATCTTCGACGGTCGCGTCCTGGTGGTCGCCTTCGAGGGGTGGAACGACGCGGGTGAGGCCGCGAGCGGCGCCGTGCGCGCTCTGAAGGACGCGCTCGAGGTCGTTCCGGTCGCCAGCATCGACCCCGAGCTGTACTACGACTTCCAGTTCAATCGGCCGGTCCTCGCCGCCGACGAGGAGGGCGGAAAGCGCCTGGAGTGGCCGGGGGCCGTGGTGTATGCACCGGTCTCCCCCGGCGTCGGCATCGACCCGCTCGAGGACGGCACCGGCACGCACGCCAGCGGGAGCGGCATCGGCAACCTGTACCTCCTTCTCGGCACGGAGCCGTCGCGCAGCTGGAAGGCGTTCACCGCCGAGCTCATCGATGCGGCGCTGACCGCCGGAATCGACGGGATCGTGCTGCTGGGCTCCATGCTCGCCGACGTTCCGCACACTCGCCCGATCTCCGTCTTCGCGTCGAGTGAGAACCCCCAGGTGCGCTCGGAACTGGGAGTGGAGCGCCCGACCTACGAGGGGCCGGTGGGCATCCTCAGCGTTCTGGCGGATGCGGCCGAGACCGTGGGCATCCCGACCGTCTCGTTGTGGGCGTCCGTGCCGCACTACGTGCACAACTCGCCGAGCCCGAAGGCCATGCTCGCGTTGATCGAGAAGCTCGAGCAGATCATCGACGTGACGGTGCCCCGCGGTGATCTGGTGGCTGAGGCCGCCGCTTGGGAAAGCGGCATCGACGCGCTCGCCGCCGACGACGAGGACATGGCGGCCTATATCGAGCAACTGGAGCAGGCTCGTGACACCGTGGACTCCCCGGAGGCCAGCGGCGAGGCGATCGCACAGGAGTTCGAGCGCTATCTGCGTCGCCGCGGCGACGGACGGAGCGACAAGGGCGACGGGCGCGGGCCCGACGAGCCCTGGCGTCGCGACTGACGGGCTCTGACTCGCCGGGCGCGTGGCGGGTGGTCGGGCACACGTGACGTCGTCGAGCGGACACGGTGTCGCCGTGCGCCTGCGACGTCGTCGAGCGCACGTGACGTCGTCGAGCGGACGCGGTGTCGTCAGGTGCGTGGCGGGTCGTCGGCACACATGAAGGCGTCGGGCGGACGCGGTGTCGTCGAGCACACCCCGAACGGGTGCTTGGCGGATGTGGGGTCGGCGGTTGCGTGTGGGGTCGGCGATTGCGTGTGGGGTCGGCAGTTGGGTGTGGGGTGGGCGATTGCGTGTGGGGTCGGCGGTTGGGTGTGGGGTGGGCGATTGCGTGTGGGGTCGGCGGTTGGGTGTGGACGGGTCGGGCGGGCGTTGAGGCGGTCAGGCGCTCAGATCGATGCCGAGCAGCGAGTCCACCGCCGTGCGGACCAGCGCCGGATCATCCGTTCCGGTCGCGGCGGCGGCGTCGACGGCCGCGAGCGCACCCGGCGTGTCGAGGTCATCCGCGAGCCGCTCCCGCATGACGTCCACCACCTCAGTGGCGACGGCGCCGTCGGAGGCCGCCGGGATGCGGCGCCACGCTTCGAGCCGACGTGCGCCGGCGCGAAGCCCTTCGTCGGTCCACTCCCATTCCTGCCGGTAGTGGTGCTCGAGCAGCGACAGGCGGACGGCGGCCGCAGGCACCCCCCGTTCCAGCAGTTCCGAGACGAGGACCAGGTTGCCCAGCGACTTGCTCATCTTCTCGCCCCGGTAGGAGATCAGCCCCGCGTGGCTGTAGACCCGCGCCAGCGGATGCCCGCTCAGCGCGGCCGCGTGCCCCGCGCTGAGCTCGTGGTGCGGGAACAGCAGGTCCGCTCCCCCGCCCTGCACGGTGAAGTCGTGCCCGAGATGCTCGAGGGCGATGACTGAGCACTCGATGTGCCATCCCGGACGGCCGGGACCCACGACGGACTCCCAGGAGGGCTCGTTTCCACGCGCCGCCCGCCACAGCAGCGGATCGAGCGGGTCGCGTTTGCCGGCGCGATCCGGATCGCCGCCTCGTTCGGAGGAGAGCGTGAGCATCTCGTCGCGACCCAGGCCGCTCTCGTCTCCGAGGCGCCACGGGCTCGTGCGGCCGGCGGCGGCGATGTCGAAGTAAACGTCCTCTCCCGCTGCGTCGGGAGTGGATACCCGGTAGGCGGTGCCTCGGGCGAGGAGGGTCGCCACCGCATCCGCGATCTCGCCGATGACCTCCGTCACCGCGACGTAGTCGTGCGGCGGCAGGATGCGCAGGGCCGACATGTCGTCGCGGAACAGCTGGATCTGCTGGTCGGCGAGTTGGCGCCAGTCGACGCCGGTGGCGATGGCGCGTTCGAGGAGCGGGTCGTCGACGTCCGTGATGTTCTGCGCGTAGCGCACCTCGAGCCCGGCGTCGAGCCACACGCGCTGCAGGGTGTCGAAGGCCAGATAGGTGTTCGCGTGGCCGATGTGCGTGGCGTCATACGGCGTGATCCCGCACACGTAGAGCCGAGCGACGACATCGTCCGGCCTGGAGCACTGGAGGCCTCCGCTCGAGCTGTCGTAGAGCTGGGGCGGGCGACCTCGCCCGGGCAGGGCGGGCACCGGCGGGCGCGTCCAGGACTCAGGCATGCAGCACTCCCGCCGCCAGGAGGATCATCAGCAGCACGCCGAGCGCGACGCGATAGATCACGAAGGGCAGGAAGCTGCGGCGGGAGATGTAGCGCATGAAGAAGGTGATGACGAGCAGGCCCACGGCGAACGCGACCACGGTGGCGCCGAACGTGTCGACTGCGGAGAACACCTCGGGCGTGCAGGCATGGCTGGCCGCGGCGTGGGAGCCGGCGACGCACGGATGTCTGATCGACTTGTAGAGCTCGAACAGGCCGCTGCCGAACACCGCGGGCATGGCGAGGAGGAACGAGTACCGTGCCGCCGCGCCGCGCCGATAACCCATGAACAGGCCGGCGGAGATCGTGCCGCCGGAGCGGGACACTCCCGGAACGAGAGCGAACGACTGGGCGAGCCCGTAGACGACCGCGTGCCCCCAGGTCAGCTCGGACAGCGGCCTCGACCGGGAGCCGACGTGGTCGGCGATCCACAGGATGACGCCGAACAGCACGAGCATGACCGCGACGATCCACAACGACCGGAAGGTGGTCTCGATGGAGTCCTGGAACAGGACGCCCAGCACCACGATCGGAATGCTGCCGACGATGATCATCCAGCCGAGGCGGGCGTGAGGGTCGTCGCGCGGGATGCGACCGAGAAGGGCGAGGAACCAGCGCCCCACGATGCGCGTGACGTCGCGCCAGAAGTAGACGAGCACTGCGAGCTCCGTGCCGAGCTGGATGATGGCCGTGAACGCGGCGCCGGGGTCGCCGCCTGTGCCCAGAAGCTCCCCGACGATGCGCACGTGCGCGCTGGACGACACGGGCAGGAACTCGGTGAGGCCCTGCACGAGGCCGAGGATCAGTGCGTTGACGAAGTCCATCGGACGCTTTCGGTCAGTAGGTGGACAGAAGGCGGTGCAGCACGGTGCGGCCGAAGGCCAGCGAGTCGAGCGGCACGCGCTCGTCGACACCGTGGAACATCGCCGGGAAGTCCATGTCGGCGGGCAGCCGCAGCGGGGCGAAGCCGTAGCCGGTGATGCCCAGACGGCTGAGGGCCTTGTTGTCCGTGCCACCGGAGAGCAGGTACGGCAGCACGACGGCATCCGGGTCTTCGGCGAGGAGCGCGTTCGTCATGGCATCCACCAGCGGACCCGAGAACGGCGCCTCGAGACCGATGTCGCGGTGCACGATCTCGATGTCGACGTCGTCGTCGACGAGCTCGCGCACCTTCAGGAGCACGTCGTCCTCCTCTCCCGCGAGCGTGCGGATGTCCACCAGGGCCTCGGCCCGCTCCGGCACGACGTTGTGCTTGTAGCCGGCCTTCAGCAGCGTGGGGTTGCTCGTGGTGCGCAGGGTCGCGCGGATGAACCCGGATGCCGTGCCGCTGCGCAGCACCACCTCGTCGGGTCCCAGCGCGACCGGATCGACCCGGAGGAGGCGCGCGAGCTCCTCCACCAGCTGCGTGGTGGTGCCGGTGAGTCGCACCGGCCACTCGTGGCGTCCGATCGTGACGACGGCTTCCGCCAGTCTTGTGACGGCGTTGTCCTGCACCAGCCGGGAGCCGTGCGCCGCCCGCCCCCTGGCGACGAGCCGTATCCAGACCAGGGACTTCTCCCCCGTCTGGAGCAGGTAGGCGCGCGTGCCGCCGACGTCGACCGAGTAGCCGCCGACCTCGCTGATGGCCTCGGTGGCGCCGGCGAAGACGTCGGGATGCTCATCGACCATGAAGTGCGAGCCGAACAGTCCGCCGTCCTCCTCGTCGGCGAAGAACGCGACCACCAGGTCGCGCTCGGGCGCCTCGCCGGCCCTGATGATGTCGGCGAGGGCCGTGAGGATAATCGCGTCCATGTTCTTCATGTCGACGGCGCCGCGCCCCCACAGCAGCCCGTCGTGGATCTCGCCCCCGAAGGGATCGAACGTCCAGTCGGAGGGATCGGCGGGCACGACGTCGAGGTGTCCGTGCACGACGAGGGCCGGCTTGCTCCGGTCCCGTCCTGGCACGCGTGTCACGACCGTGGTGCGGTCCGGGCGCGGCTGGAAGGTGCGCGGCCTCAGGCCGAGGGTGGCGAGGTAGTCGCTGACATAGGCGGCGGCATCCGTCTCGCCCTTGGCACGGCCCTCTCCCCAGTTCGTGGTGTCGATGCGGATGAGATCCCGAGCGACGCGTGCGGTCTCGTCGAGGTCACCCTCGGTCTCGGGGGGGCCGCTGCTCTCGGATGAGCCGTTCGGGGTGGTCATGCTGCAACGCTACCGGGCGCGCGCGAGCCTCGACCAATCGGGCGTAGACGCCCCGGCGCGCCCCTCCGGCCGGCGCTCGGCTCGCGGCCTGCGTCCGCTCGCCTGGCTGTGGTTCTCGGGCCTGCTCCTCCCGCCCGGAAGGCCCTCGGAGCGGCCGTCGACGGCATGCCGATTCGTGCTACCCTCGTACGTCGGCGGTCGATTGGCCTGCCGAAAGTGCGCGCGGGTGGCGGAATAGGCAGACGCGCTAGCTTGAGGTGCTAGTGCCCGATTTAGGGCGTGGGGGTTCAAGTCCCCCCTCGCGCACAGAACGAAAACAGCCCCTCACCAGGGATTTCATTTCCAGGGTGAGGGGCTGTTTCGTTGTCATGGGGCGAGATATGGGGCAAGCGCCCCGGCTTGCCCCATCGCGGGTTTCAGGTTCCGGCGAGGCGGCTGGCGAACGTTTCGATAGCGTTCTTCTGCATCGTCGGGGTGACGTGGCTGTAGATGTTCATGGTCGTGGTGATCGTGGAGTGCCCCAGGCGCTCCTGCACGACTTTGGGTGGCAGGTATTTCCCGCCGCATCCGGCGTCATCCGGTTGTCGCTGGGGATGCTGCCTGGTGGGCGTGGGCCGGGCGATTCCCTCCCGGCCTGACGGAGAAGCCGGCGGATCGTCGCACCGCTATCCGAAGGCCTCCGTGTCGGCTCGGTCGAGCACCGTGTATTTCACGACGATGAACTGGCCGGTCGGGTGGGCGTCGGTGAGCTGGAGACGGGCCGAGTCGAAGCCTCCCGGGAGCAGCGGTGCACCGGAACCGAGGGTGACCGGTGCGATGGAGAGATGGATCTCGTCGAGGTGGCCGGTCTTCGCGAACTCTGCGGCGAGCGTGCCGCCACCGATCACCCAGATGTCGCCGTCGCCGGCTGCAGCGAGGATGCGGTCGAGGTGGTCCGCCGGCGGGCCGCTGACGAAGGTGATGTCAGCGCCGGGCACGATGGGCAGGTCCGTCCGAGTGGTGAACACGAACGTCTTGCGGTCGCCGTAGAACTCCTGCCATTTTTCGGGGTGCGCGAGGAGATCCTCGTGTTCGATCAGCCAGCGGTAGGTGGTGGAGCCTTCCACCTGCACGGTGACACCGGACACGAACTCCTGGCCTTCGGCGATCGCCTCCTGGCCGCCGTCGACCGCGAAAAGCCAGTCGAGGGAGTTGTCCGCGTCGGCGAGATAGCCATCCAGGGAGGTCGAGGTGTAATAGACGATCCGTGTCACTTTTCTGCCTTTCGTGGGCGTGAGTGCTCGTCACCCGGAGGAGATCCGAACAGTTGCTGGGCGCCGGCTCGGGTGAGCGCGAGCGGATCGGCGTCCGCAAGAGCTCCGGCAAGGACGAGAGATGCGAGTCCGTGGACAAGAGCCCACGCGGCGTGGCGGGCCTGTTCCACGGGTATCCCGATGCGCCCTTCGGGCAGACTCGCCGTTCCCGACGCCAGAGCCGCCGCCGCACGATCACGCTGCTCGCGGAGGCTCGGGGTGTCCTCCAGCAGCTCAGGCCGAAACATGACCGCGTAGTGCCCCGGCCTGCTCAGCGCGAATCGCACGTACTCCACTGCCGTCTCGACGAAATCGCCGCGGGCGACGGACGGCGCGAGAGCATCGGCCAGCGCCTCGAAGCCCTCCGTCGCCAAAGCCGTGAACAGTCCCCTCCGCGAGCCGAAGTGATGTGCCGGAGCGCCGTGGGTCACGCCGGCGCGGCGCGCAAGCTCCCGTAGTGACAGCATCTCCGGCCCGCTCCGGGCGATCTCCTCGGCGGCGCTCGCCAGCACCTGCTGCCGGAGCCGACCGTGATGATATGTGTCCACCATGCGCCGCATCCTAACCACGGATCTAGACATTGACAACATCGAGCGTCGACGCCATGATCTATACGACGACTAGATGAAAGGCGCATGATGGTTCCTCTGATCATCCTGATCGTGATCACGCTGGCGGCGCGGGGGATCGGCGCGCTCGGGCTCGGCTATCTGGACTCCTGGTCCGCTGCCCTCGCGGGAGGACTCGCGGTGATGTTCACCGTGACCGCGATCTCCCATTGGGTGCAGCCGCGGCGGGACGGGCTGATCGCGATCGTGCCCACGTGGGTTCCGCACCCGAGCGTCGTCGTCACGGTCACGGGCGCGCTGGAGATGCTGGGTGCTCTCGGCCTGCTCCTCCCGGCGACGCGTGCCGCTGCAGCAATCTGCCTCGCCGCGCTCCTCGTCGCGATGTTCCCCGCGAACGTGCGTGCCGCGCACGGCGTCGATCACCCTGCGGCGCCGACGACACCGCTTCCTTTGCGCACCGTGCTGCAGGTGATCTTCCTCGCCGCCGCAATGTTCGTCGCGGTCACCAGCGTGGTCTCCCCGCGATGACGACCACCGTGCTGCGCCCGATGACGGATGAGGACGTCCCGATCGTCAGCGCCATCTGGGCGGCCGCGTGGCGCGACGGTCACGCCAGTCACGTCGGCCCCGCACTCGAGGAGATCCGCACCCCTGAGTCGTTCGTCCCGCATGCCGCGCGGCGGGTGCCTCTGACCGTCGTCGCCGAACGGGGAAAAGAGGTGGTCGGATTCGCCACGGTCGCAGGCAATGAGGTCGAGGAGCTGTTCGTCGACGGGCGGGCGCGCGGCAGGGGCATCGCGACCGCGTTGCTGCGAGATGCGGAGGGACGAATCGCGTCGGGCGGATGGTCCGATGGTTGGCTCGCAGTCGTGGTTGTCAATGCCCACGCCCGCCGCTTCTACGAGCGCGAGGGATGGCTGGATGGTGGTCCCCTGCTCTATGCGGCCGAAGGATCGGATGGCCCCGTCCTAGCGCCGAGCCGACGATACGAGAGGCGTCTGAGGGGCTGGCGCGGGTAACGGCGACCCGGCGCGAGGCCGCTGACGAGGACGATCACGACGATAATCGCCCAGGCCGCCAGCAATGCTGTTCCTGAGGTGGAAGCGCGGGCCGGCGAGACTGTGTCGGCCGCCGCCTCGATGGCGTGGACGACCAGATCGATCGTGGGCTGCGCGAGAACCACGGCAATCAGGAGGCCGATGATTCCGCCCAGCAGGGACAGGAACGTGAGCTGGAGGGCGAGGACGCCACGCACCCCGCCCGGTGTGATGCCGATGAGCTGCCACCTGGCGTAGCGCTCATGATCGCTCTGAACGGCGACGGAGGCCACCGCGCTGAGAACGACGATCGCGGCCACGCCGCTGAACCCCGGGATCATGACCGCGAGCTGCAGGAGGACATCCCGCACCCCGGACGTTGCCGCCGGATCAGAGCGCTGGGCCATCCATGTGGATGCGATGTTCGCGCAGGCACCGAGCAGGGTGGAGGCGACGACGACAAGCACGAGGCCACGGATCGACGCGATGCCGATCCGTGCACTCGCGCGAGGGGAACGGATCACCTCACGTTCCCCTCGCGCGGAGAGTGCGCAGGGAGACTGACCGGCCTCTGCACTGGGATCGTGGGTCCCGGTAGGTGGCGTCCTTCGTCGAGCCCTCATCCTCGCCGAGACCGGTTCAACGCGCCTGGGGCATCGCATCCGATCATCGGGGGTGTCCACCTATGAACGGGAAGGAGGTCGCTGCAGCGCCGCCTCGACGAGCTTGAGGAGGTTCTCGGGGAACACCTGCAGCGGACTCGACCTGAGCTCGTCGAGCGACCACCAGCGCAGCTCCTTGATGTCGCGCCGTTCCTGCTGAGTCCAGCCGCCGGTCGACAGCTCCGGCGATTCCACGTGCACGATCCAATAGTCCTCCTCCTGCGTGTAGTGATCCCCACCGAGGTCGAACTCGGCGTGACGTCGCAGGACCACCGGCCCGAGGTCGGCGGGCAGCGTCATTCCTGCCTCCTCGTAGGCCTCGCGTCGCGCAGCCTGCTCGGTCGACTCACCGGGCTCGGATCCGCCTCCGATGGTGAACATCCACCCTGGCGACTCGCCAGACGGGTCCGCGCTCGTCATGAGCAGCACCCGCCGCTGGCAGATCGCGATCACGCGGCCAGCCCTGCGCACCACAACGGCCACGATGGCCCCCCTCCCCCACGTTCTGACAGCCCGGAGGACCGATGCATGCTCGGCGGGCACCCTCGTCGCGAGGGACGGCATCGCCTTATAGGGGCACCGACAACTGCTCTAGGTGGTGGAGCCGAGCCTCCTCTAGCGTGCCATGCATGAGACCGCATGCGACGATCCCTTCCGACTGGCGAGCGCGGTGAGAACGGACACCGGCATGCGCCCTTCGGTCTCCGCCGTGCGCGAGGCGACTCGTGTCGCGGAGGTCGGATACACCGCGGTCGTCGACAGGATGACGCCTGCGCTCACCCCTGCAGAGATCGCCGCGAACGTGCTGCGGTCCGTACGGAGCGCTGGCGGTGGGCCGGCGCCGGACAACACGTTCCCCAGACGGGATCCGGCATGGCACCAGGATGCCCTGACCGTGCTCGGCGCGCACCGGGAGGACGAGAGGCTCGCCGCACAGGCACCGATCGCCTTCGCGATCACGGTGAACGTGGCCGGCACTGCGGGTACCGTCGCTGCCACCATGGTGCTCGACGAGCCGTCGGCGCAGCTGCGACACGATGCGGCGACACTGGCCGACGCGCTCCGTGGTGTGCTCGACCAGGTCGCCGCCGGCGTCACCCCGCTCGTGCTCGAGTCGGCCTTCCTGGCGGCCGTGGAACGCCGACGCGGAACGCTCCGGCGTGAGACGCTCGCCGTGCTGCGCTTGGCCGGAGGCTCGGCGTTCGAGACGGCCGACGCGACGAAGGCATTGGATGGAACCGACGTCATCGTCGTCAGCGCCACGGCGGACAGCGCGCATGGCGGCATCGTATTCCAGGCCACCGTGCACGTGGACAGCGCCGAGCGGCTCGACGGCGTCCCCATGCGACTGATCGAGCTGCGGTGATGGCGATGGATGAGAAGGGTTCGGAGGCCGCCTCGGTACGCCTGGGCTTTGGGCTGGAGCTTCCGATGATCGGATTCGGCACCTTTCCGTTGCGCGGTGAGACGGCCCGTCGTGCGGTCGAATCCGCGATCGCTCTCGGCTACCGGAGCGTGGACACGGCCATGCGATACCGCAACGAGGACGCTGTCGGTGCCGCCGTCGCGGAGGCTCGGGCGACCGGAACCGACGTGCTCGTCACCACCAAGCTCGCGACGGATCAGGTCGGCCACGAACGCGAGGCCCTCCTCGGCAGCCTGAGACGGCTGCGGCTGAGCCGAGTCGATCTGTGGCTCATCCACTGGCCCCCAGGCGGCTCGGCTGGTGTCGGATCGTGGCGCGAGCTGATCCGGGCACGCGACGACGGGCTCGTGTCGGCGATCGGCGTCAGCAACTACTCCATCGCGCAGATCGACCGGCTCATCGAGTCCACCGGGACCGCGCCCGACCTGGTGCAGCGCTCCTGGGGGCCGAACGAGTTCGACGAGAACTACCTCGCGGCATGCGCGGAACGCGGAATCATGCTGTGCGCCCACAGCCCGTTGCGGACAACCCCCCTGGATCACCCGGTGCTGGTGGAGACGGCCAGAAGACACGGTCGCACGCCGGCCCAGGTGATCCTCAGATGGGACCTCCAGCACGGAGTCGCCGCGGTGCCGAAGTCGGCGGAGCCCGCTCGGATGGCGGAGAACCTCGACGTGTTCGGGTTCCGCCTCGCGGACGAGGAGATGAGGGCGATCGACGCCCTCGCTGCCGCCAGCGTCTCGTGAGCGGGGTCTTCTCGGGATTCGCGATCATCGGGGTCGTCATCGCGCTCGGATACCTCATCCAACGCACCGGCCTGATCGGCGACGGCGCGCTCGTGCCCCTGTCCCGGCTGATCTACTTCGTCGCCAGCCCATGCCTGCTGTTCACCGTGATGGTCAAGGCGGATGTCGGCGTGCTCTTCTCACGTGGCGTGGTCGTCACGATCGTCTCGATGGCCTTCGCGGCGATCGCGTACATCACGGTGTCGGGCTTGTTCCTGCGGAAGCCGCTGCCCGACACAGTCATCGGCGTCCTCGCCTCGGTGCAGGCCAACGCGGGGAACATAGGACTGCCGGTGGCGGTGTACGTGCTGGGGTCGGCCCAGTACGTCGCGCCGGTGATGCTCCTGCAGACGGTGGTGCTGACGCCGACCTGCCTCATCCTGCTGGACCTGTCGACGCAGGAGAAGATCGACGCGAAGACCGTGCTGCTGCAGCCGTTCCGCAACCCCGCGATCATCGCGGCGCTCGGCGGCCTGGCCGTCGCGGTCTCCGGCTTCCGGCTTCCAGACCAGGTCGTGCAGCCGTTCGAGATTGTGGGCGGGGCCAGTGTCCCCCTGTTCCTCATCACCTTCGGGATGGCGTTGCGAGGTCGCAGCCTGCTCCATTGGGGGGCTGGGAAGCACGAGATCACCGTGTCGACCGTCATCAAGGCGTTCGTGATGCCCGCCGTCGCGTTCGTCGCCGGACGGTACGCGTTCCACCTCCCCGACGCCCAGCTGTTCCCCATAGTCGTGGTCGCGGCGCTGCCGACCGCGCAGAACGTCTACAACGTCGCGGTGCGATTCGGGCGCCGCGAGGCGATGTCCATCAACACGATCATGGCCACGACGGTGATCTCGGTGCCCGTGCTCCTGGCCGTCGCGGCGCTGCTGACGTGACGGGAGCGCGGCTCACCCGGCCGCCCTCAGCCGCCGGGGCAGCTCGACGGGGACGCCGGGCGGCCCCGCCGGATTCCTCGATGCGTTGATCTCGTCCCGGAGCAGACCGATCACGGCCGCCGCCGCCTCTGACATGGGCTGCCTGTCGGAGGTGCACAGCGCGAAGGTAGCGCTCATCGACGGCTCGACGATGCGAAGGATCTGGAACCCGTCATCGCGGAATATTTCCTCGGCCACCGATCTCGGCAGGCATGCGACCCCGAGACCAGCAGCCACGGCGTGGTAGAGCCCGCTCGGCGGCGCGATCTCCGCACGAATGCGCAGCTCCTGGCCGGCCTGGGCGAAGCCGCGCTCGACGATCTGGCGAAGCACATGGTGACTCGGCGGAAGGAACACCTCGAGCGCGCTGAGCTCGTCCACTGTGATCTCGGTCGCGCCCGGCTCGACGACGCGCAGCCCCGGCGCCGCCACGAGGTAGATGTCCTCGGTACGGATCGGCTCGAAGCGAACGCCCGAGATCGGGCCCGCATCGTAGATGATCGCGGCGTCGAGCAACCCCATCTTGATCGCCTTGCTGAAGATCACGGTGAGGTTGTCGATGTAGAGGAGGGAGACGTCGGGATACAGCTGCTGCACCGTGTGCAGGATGCGCACGCCGAACTCGTTGGCGCAGCTGTAGGAGCCGAGACCAATCGACACCTGACCGGAGAGACCGCTAGGCGCGCTCTTCATCTCGACCGTCACCGCGTGCTCGAGACGAAGGATCCCCTGCGCATAGCGGTACAGCAGCTGTCCCTCCGGAGTCGGCGAGACGCCGCGCCTCGTCCGGACCAGCAGCCTACGTCCGAACTCCGTCTCCAGGGACGCCAGATGCTGACTCAGTGCTGGCTGAGCAAGGTTCAGGAAGTCGGCCGCACGACTGATGCTGCCCGCGTCGACGATGTCGACGAAGTACCGGAGCTTCCGAGTGTCCATCCTGCCGTCCTGCCGCGACCGCGAAGGGCGTGTGGACCCGGCGCTCAGCCAGACTCGCGCGAGTTCGACGGGTGCCGCGCCGCATCGCCCGATCACTAACTGCGTCAGGTTATGACAGGCCTGTTTCGCCGGGATTTCGCGCTGTCATCGCCGGGATTACAGATCCGCGATCAGCCATAAGCAATGGGATTGGCCGCCAGTCGGATGCCGTATCCCGAATAAACGTCGGCGAAACATGCCCTCCGTAGCGTCGAGGACGACCCCAACGCCGCCCCACGACGGAAGGACACCGTGGATTCCCTCCCGAATGCACCCGATGCACGCGAAGCGATGGCCATCGACCGGATGTCCGTCTGCTACGTGACCGACGACGGCACGGTCCCCGCAGTGAGCGACGTCAGCTTCCGGCTCAGCACCTCAGAGCGTCTGGCGATCGTCGGCGAGTCAGGATCCGGGAAGTCGACGCTCGCGCTCGCGCTCGCCGGGCTGCTCCCCCGCCATGTCGCAGAGATCTCGTGTGAGTCCGCACGCATCGGGGGCCGGCCGGTCGATCTGCGCGCCGACAAGAGCGTCATCCCGCGTCGGCGCGAGGGCGTGTCCATGATCTTCCAGGACGCGATGACCTCGCTCGACCCGGTGGCGTCGATCTCCCACCAGTTCCGAACGGTGCTGAAAGCCGGATCGGGCCTGGGGCGCGCGGAGGCCCGTCGTGCGGCCCTGAACTGGACCGAGAAGGTCGGCATACACGAGCCGGAGCGCGTGCTGAGGCTGCGCCCCTACGAGCTGTCCGGAGGCATGCGGCAGCGCGTCATGATCGCCCTCGCCCTCTGCAGTGCGCCCAAGGCGCTGATCGCCGACGAGCCGACCTCGGCCCTCGACGCATCAGTGAGCCGCAAGGTGATGGACCTCGTCCTCGGCCTCACCCAGGAGCTCGGGACCGCCCTGATCATGATCACGCACGATGTCGACCTGGCGCGCGAGTACACCGACCGCACCCTCGTCCTGTACCGCGGCGAGGTGCAGGATCTGTGCGCGACCGCCGAGCTGATGTCGCCAGAGCGGTCGTCGTACACGCAGGCGCTGATGCGCTGCGTGCCACGGCTCGGCGACCACGCGCTCGACGTGCTGCCCACCCTGACCACATCGAGCCTGCCCGTCCTGGAGACCGTGCCATGAGCCAGGAGGCCTTCACGCTGAGGCTCGCCGGCGTGCGGAAGGACTTCGGCCACCGTCGGCGCCGGATCACCGCCGTGCAGCCGATCGAGCTCGAGGTGCGATCCGACTCCCGGCTAGGGGTCATAGGTGAATCCGGCTCAGGGAAGTCCACGCTCGCGAGGATGATCGTCGGCCTGGAGAAGCCCACCGCGGGAACGATCGAGTTCAACGGCCGGCCGGTCGTCGACTGGCTGTCCAGCAGGACGGGGCGCCTCGAGTATCGGCGCCGGGTGCAGTACGTCGCACAGGACACCTCGTCGTCGTTCGATCCGCGCCAGACGCTCTTCGAGGCGGTCGCCACCCCGTTGCGGTTCCTGTGCGGAGTGACCGATCCACACGAGGTCCGGTCGCGCCTGCGGCGCATCGCCGACGAGCTCGCACTCGACCCGGCCATGTTCGGCCGCCGTCCCCACCAGCTCTCCGGCGGTCAGCGGCAGCGTTTCTCCCTGGCGCGCGCCCTCGTCGTCGAGCCACGACTGCTGATCTGCGACGAGGTCGTCTCGGCTCTCGACGTCTCCGTGCAGGGCACCGTGCTCAATCTCATCAAGAGCTACGTCTCCCGGCATGGGATGGGCCTGGTGTTCGTGGCCCATGGACTGCCGGCAGTGTCCTTCATCAGCTCCGAGCTCATCGTGATGAAGCGGGGTGCGGTGGTCGAGCGCGGGAACGTGGCCGAGGTGCTCGCCGCGCCGTCTCACCCGTACACCCGCGAGCTGCTGTCCGCCTACTCCGGCCCCGACCCCGTCAGCCTGGAGGCAGCCCGATGAGCTGGTACCAGCGCAACAAGTGGTGGATGGTGCGTGTGATGCGCCTTCCCGTCGACGTCTTCGTGTTCGCCACTCTCGCCTTCTTCCTCATCCGCCTGCTTCCCGGCGATCCCGTCTCGGTCGCGCTGGCCACCATCAACCAGCCCAAGACGCCGGAGCTCGAGCACAACCTCCGCATCCAGATGGGGCTCGACGGCTCGGTGTGGGACCAGCTCCTCAGATTCTGGGGCAACCTGCTTCACGGCAGTCTCGGCACGTCGCTCGACACACACCTGCCCGTGACCCGGGAGGTGCTCGATCGCCTGCCCGCCACCATCGAAATCATCATGCTCGGCCTCGGCGGTGCCTTCGTGGTGACGATGGTCCTCGGCTTCCTCTACATCCGCTTCGCGAACGAGGGACTGCGCCGCTTCATCCGTCTCACGACCGGCTTCGCCACCAGCGTCCCGGTGTTCGTCGTGGCGATCTTCGGCATCCTCGTCTTCTATGTCATCCTCGGCTGGCTGCCCGCGCCTCTCGGGCGGGTCGCCTCGGGACAGAGCCTGCCCCTCGTGACCGGCTTCCCGCTTCTCGACGAGGTGCTCACCGGGAACTTCGCCGATCTCGGGCAGACGCTGCTCAGGTACGTCCTTCCGGTCGGGGCGATGATCCTGACCTACACCCCGAACCTGCTCACGCAGTTCGTCGGCGGCCTCGATCGCGAGCTCGCGCAGACCGCGACGCGCTTCCAGGTGGCAGCAGGCGCGAGCAGGCAGTGGATCTACTTCAGCGTCATGCGGCGGTCGGTGTCCAGCGTCGTGGTGATCTTCGGCCTCTTCTTCGGCTCGCTCATCGGCGGCGCGGTCACGATCGAGAGCCTGTTCGGGTTCGGCGGTCTCGGACAGCTCGGCATACGGGCGGTGTCCACCGCCGACTTCCCGACCTTGCAGGGCTTCATGATCATCATCGTCGTCTTCTGCCTGGTCATGTTCGTGGCGGTCGACCTCGTGAACATGTGGCTCGACCCACGCCGCCGACCAGGCGTATCGAGCGAGGAGAGCTGAACCATGGCCGAAACCCACGTCTCCGCGGTGCTGCTCCCCCGGGCCAGGGCGGCCCGCACCCACTTCCCCTGGGGAGGCGCCGCAGCCGCGTTCCTTCCGCTGATCGTGATCGTGCTCGTCGCGGTACTCGCGCCGCTGATCGCGCCGCACGACCCGGAGAAGACGGTCGCGGATACCCGGCTCGCCCCCTCGGGCGAGTTCTGGTTCGGCACCGACTCGGTCGGGATGGACGTGTTCTCGCGAGTGGTCTTCGGCGCCCGCATCGCGGTGCGATTCGGGATCACGGTCGCGGTGTGCGCGACCGCCATAGGCATCCTCGTCGGCACCTTCATCGGTCTTTCGGAACGCAGCCGCGGCATCCAGAGCGCGCTGGGCGGTGCGCTGAACCGGGTCAGCGACTACATCGTCGCCATCCCCGACATCATCCTCGCGATCGTCGTCGTCGGGATCATGGGCGCCTCCGACCTCTCCCTTCTGATCGCGATCGTCCTCACGCTGGTACAGGCGCCCATCAAGCTGACGCGCATGGAGGTCTTGCGCGTGCGGAACGAGGCCTACCTGGAAGCCGCGGAGCTGGGCGGCGAGAGCAGGGCGCGTGCCGCCTTCGTGCACGTCATCCCCAACTCGATCGGCCCAGCGATGCGGAACATGCCGCTCATCTTCGGCAACTGCGTGATCATCCTCGCCAGCCTCGGGTTCATCGGCGTCGGAGTGAACGCGCCGACACCCGAATGGGGCTACATGATCTCCTCCGGGCTGTCCGACCTCATGCTTGGCGAGTGGTGGGAGACCGTCTTCCCGGCGGTGTTCGTCTTCCTCTCTGTGCTCGGCATCGCGTACTCGTCTCGCGCCATCCCCCGAGTGTGGCCTCGCATCGCGGCCGCCTTCAGCACGCCATCGAAGAAAAGGAAGAACCTTGCGTAACCGAAGAGCACCACGCCTGCTCACAGCCGCGGCAGCGGCGGCAGCGCTCGTCCTGGCCGCCACCGGCTGCACCGACAGGGCGGCCGACTCGTCGAGCTCGGCCTCCGCGAAGAGCTCGATCACCGTGGCGATAGCGGCCATGCCGACCAGCTACGACCTGGAGGGCAACTGGGCGGCGTCGAACGAGAACTACACCATGTGGTCGCAGACGATGGTCGGGCTACTGCGCTACAAGTACGTCGAGAAGAACGGGGTGCTCGTCCAGGACTTCAACCAGTACCAGGGCGTTCTGGCCGACTACGACAAGCCGTTCACCAAGACGAAGACCGCAGACGGGCTGGACTACACGTTCCATCTGCGCAAGGGCGTCGTCTCGCAGGCGGGGAACCCGTTCACGGCGAAAGACGTCTACTACTCCTTCCAGCGCAAGCTCTCGGTCGACGGGGGACGCCTGCCGCAGATCAAGGCCTACTTCAACTCGATCGATCAGGTGCAGATCGTCGACGACCACACCGTCACCTTCCACCTGCACGGAGTCGGCAACGACGACATCTTCCCTCAGATGCTCACCGGCCAGATGGGGCGCATCTGGGACAGCACGGAGATGAAGAAGCACGCCACCGACACCGACCAGTGGTCGGAGGAGTGGGCCGCCACGCATGACGGGGCCGGATTCGGCCCCTACGAGGTCGCCTCGAAGACCGCCGACCAGCAGGTGGTTCTCAAGGCCAACCCGCACTACCCGCTCGGAGAGCCGAAGATCAATAAGATCACCATGCAGGTGGTCGCCGATTCCGGCACCCGGGCGCAGATGCTGTCATCGGGTGACGTCCAGGTCGCCGAGGCGCTCGCGCCGAGCGACCAGGAGGCCATCTCCAAGAAGAGCGGCGTCCAGATCCCGACGGTGGAGCATCCGATCGAGTTCGTCGATCTCGCCCTGGTGCAGAACAAGGCGCCGTTCGACGACAAGCTCGTGCGGCAGGCATTCATGTACTCCGTGCCCTACAGCCAGCTGATCAAGCAGGTCTATCGTGGCTTGGCCATCACCAGTCCGGGCTGGCTGACCCCGTCTATGGGAGTGCCGGGAACCAGCACGAAGCCGGCCTACACGTACAACATCGGCAAGGCCAAGCACCTGCTCGAGGAGGCAGGCAAGCCGAGCGTCGACGTCACGCTCACCGTCTCCAACGCTATCCCCGACATCGTCGACTCCGCTGTGATGATCAAGTCCTATGCCGCCAAGGCCGGGTTCAACGTGACCGTCAAGCAGCTCAATGCCGCAGACTTCGCCACCGGCCGCGCCAACGCCACCTTCCAGTCGCTTTTGGCCGCGAACCGCTCGCAGACTCAGACGCCGTCGTACATCAACAACTTCTTCATGCCGAACGATCCGAGCAACAACGGGGCGTTCGTCCCGACCGCGGAGTGGAAGAAGCTCAACGCGGACGCCATCGCGGCCGGTCCGATGACGAGCAAGGAGGCCGCCCCGTACTGGGAGAAGGTCAACGCGTTCGTCATCGACGATGCGAGCCAGCTGCCGATTCTCTACCGGCAGCCGAACCAGGCGTACAGCACCTCGCTGCAGGGCATGTCCTACCGGTACGACAACACCGTCGACTACAGCGTCCTGACCCCCGCCGGGAAGTAGCACCGTGCCGGGTGGCGCGGCCGGACGCCGGCGCCACCCGGCTCTCCCACTCACCAGAAAGGCACCACAGCATCATGGCAACCACTGTGAATCTCGTCGCCGACATCGGCGAAGGGTTCGGGCCGTACACGATCGGTCAGGACGAGGAGCTCCTGAACTACCTGTCGTCGGCCAACGTCGCGTGCGGCTTCCACGGCGGCGATCCCGTCGTCATGGACAGGACGGTCCGGCTCTGCGTGGAGAAGGGCGTCGCGGTCGGCGCCCACCCCGGCTTCCAGGACCGCCGCAACTTCGGCCGCGTCGCCATCGAGCTGCCGCAGGAGCAGCTGTACGCCGACGTCCTCTACCAGATAGGGGCGCTCCAGGCCTTCACCGACCGTCACGGCACGAAGATCCATCACGTCGCCCCGCACGGACGCCTGGGCAACCTCGTGGCCGTCGATCCCTACTACGCCGAGCCGGTGTTCCAGGCGATCCACGACTACGACCCGACTGTCCGCGTCTCGGCGGGGGCCGAGTCCCTGCTCGGCGACCTCGCCGCGGCGGCCGGCCATCCGCTCGGCCCGGTCGGCCTGCCCGATCGTGGCTATGACACGAACGGCCAGTTGACCAAGCGGACCAACCCCGGAGCTCTGGTGACGGACCCCGACCGGATCGTCGCGCGTGCGCTGGAGATCATCGACACCGGCAGTCTGCTCGCCGTCGACGGCGAGACGCGAGTCGCCGTCCCCTCCGAGACTCTCCTGATCCACGGCGACAAGCCATGGGCCGTGCCGGCCGCGAAGAAGCTGAACGCGGCGCTGGCCGAGCGGGGGATCGAGATCAAGGCGCCGTGACCGTGTCATCACCGTCGCGGTCACCCGGGGGCCTGCGCGAATACCGGTTGGAGCCCCTCGGCGAGTCGTACGTGCTGGCGACGTTCACGGACTCGGACGCGGACGACCGGTGGCGTCACGCCCACTCGATCTGCCGCTCCCTCGAGAGCATGAGGTACGACGCCGTGCTGTCCGTCTACCCGGCCTACGACAGCGTGCTCATCGAGTACGACGCCGCGCGGATCGACAGCGAGGGAATGTGCAGGATCGTCGAGGGACTCACCGCCACGTACTCGCACGCCGACGAGGAGTGGCTCAGCGCGACCGTCACCTACCGGCTGCCGGTGTGCTTCGGCTTCGATCTGGAGGCCATCGCCGCCGAGCTGGACATGTCGCCGTCCGAGCTGATCGAGCTGGAGGCGAGCGCCCCGATCCGCATCCGCTGTCGCGGGGTGGGCGGCGGCCTGATGATGCTGAATCATTCGACCGTGCCACCGGTGAGCCGGCTCGCCTCCCCCGTGATCCGCGAGACGCATGGCGGCGAGTTCAACCTGGCCGGCGTGCAGTGCTCCATCGGGCTGAGCAGCGGGCGCGCGACGACGGGCTGGCGGTCGATCGGCCGCACCCCCGTGGACGTGGCGAGCGAGTTCCGGCGGCCGACGGCGAGCTTCCACCTCGGGGATTCGGTTCGGCTCGACCCGATCACGGCGGACGCGTGGGCCGAGCACGAGGGCCGCCCGGTCGCGACGGTCGGGGTGGCGTCGTGATCGTCGGAAGCAATCAGTCGATCCGGGTCATCGAGTCGTTCGGCGCGGTCGTGCAGGATCTCGGCCGCTTCGGATACGAGAAGGGCGGCATCAGCCGCAGCGGGGCGTCCGACGTGTTCTCCGCGCGCTTCGCGAACCTGCTGCTCGGGAACACGACCGGCGCGCCATGCGTCGAGCTCACCGGTGCAGGGCTCGCCTTCGAGAGCGAGCGCGAGATCACGTTCAGCGTCACGGGCGGGGTCGCCGAGGTTCGGGTGGACGGGGACGTGCGCGTTCCCCAGTGGGAGGCGGTGACCGTTCCGCCGAGAACGCGAGTCGACATCGGCGCCCCCGTGACGGGATACCGCGTCTACCTCGCCCTCCCGGGCGGGGTGCGCGCGAAGCGGCTCTACGGCAGCGTGTCGCCGCTGCCCCCGCTCGGTTTCGCCAACGACGTGGCCAGCGGCGGCACGATCGAGTACCCGGCAGGCCCGGTCGGCGTACCGGCCGTGCCCGGCGCCGGGGCGCTTGCGGAGCCTTTTCGTGCCCGGCTAGGAGGAAGCCCGCACCGGATCGGGGTGCTCGAGACGGAGCAGGCGGGGATGTTCGAGGGCATGGAGCTGCTGTACGCGAACGAGTTCACGATGAGCCCGCGCAGCAACGCAGTGGGCGCCCGCTTCGACGGGGACACTCCGGTGCGCCGAGACCTGGGCGAGGTGGTGAGCCGCTCGGTGCCGATCGGGTCGATCGAGATTCCCTCAGCCGGTGAGCTGATCGCGCTGCTGCGCGGGAGGTTCATCACCGCCGGTTACCCCGTGCCCGCGGTGATCGCCAAGGCCGACATCGACACGGTCGCCCAGCTCCGACCCGGCTCGCGCACCTCGTTCGAGCGCATCGACGAGACCGAGGCACGATACCGGCTCCTCGACCAGGAGCTGGCACTGCGCCGGCTGACCGGATCCGAGCGAGTCACCCCATGAGCGTGAACGATCAGTCCACCGATCCGATGAAGGACCCTGTGCCGCCGATGACCTCCCCCTCAGACGACACCGTGGTCTTCATCGCCAACCGCGGCGAGATCGCCGTCCGTGTCATCCGCGCTGCGCGGGATCTCGGCCTGCGCACCGCGGTCGTGAACGTCGCCGCGGACGCCTCCTCTCCCTACGTCGAGCTCGCCGATCGCGTCGAAGCGGTCCCCGCCACGCCGAACCCCTTCCTCGACGCCGAGCTGCTCGTCGCCGCCGCCGTGCGTGCGCACGCTCAACTCGTGCATCCGGGGTACGGGTTCCTCGCGGAGGACGCCGAGTTCGCCCGGCGCGTCCAGGCCGCCGGGCTGACCTGGGTCGGCCCCGACCCCGAGGCGATCACGCTGCTCGGGGACAAGGTCTCGGCGCGTGCGATCGCCCTCGCCGTGGGCGCTCCGCTCGCGCGGGGAAGCGACGGTCCGGTCGCCGACGCGGAGGGGATACGCTCCTTCGCAGCCGATGCCGGATATCCCGTCGCCGTCAAGGCGTCTCACGGCGGAGGCGGGCGCGGGATGCGAGTCGTTCGCTCCGAGGAGGAGGCCGAGCCGATGCTCGCCGCGGCGAGAGCGGAGGCGCTCGCCGCCTTCGGCGACGACCAGTGCTTCGTCGAGCAGTATCTCGACCGCCCCAGGCACGTGGAGACGCAGTGCCTCGCCGACGCGCACGGGAACGTGTCGATCGTCAGCACCCGCGACTGCTCGTTGCAGAGACGCCATCAGAAGCTCCTGGAGGAGGCGCCAGCGCCGGGCCTGACCGCCGAGCAGCTGGACGAGCTCACCCGATCGTCTCGCGACATCCTGCGACGAGTCGGCTATCGCGGGGCGGCCACCTGCGAGTTCCTCGTCTCGCGCGAGGGCGCCATCTCCTTCCTCGAGGTGAACACGCGCATCCAGGTCGAGCACACGGTGACGGAAGAGGTCTCCGGCATCGATCTCATCGAGCAACAGTTCCGGATCGCGCGCGGGGAGGTGGTGAGCTTCCCGGACAACCAGGTGCAGGGATGCGCGATCGAGTTCCGCATCAACAGCGAGGACCCCGCGCTCGGGTTCCTGCCCTCCACCGGGACGATCTCCGACTACACCGAGCCCGCGGGTCCCTGGGTCCGTGTCGACAGCGGCGTTCGCGCCGGCAGCCGCGTATCGGCCTCCTTCGATTCGATGCTGGCGAAGCTCATCGTCACCGGCCCGACTCGGACCATGGCGCTCGATCGGGCCCGCAGGGCGCTGTGCGAATACGTCGTCCGCGGCGTCAGCACGACCCTGCCGCTGTTCGGAGCCCTGATCGAGGACGCCGCCGTGCGCCGACACGGTCTCACGGGCGATGGCATCTACACGAACTGGCTGGAGGAGGAGTTCTTGCCAGGCGGTGGCCTGGAGCGGCTCGAGACCGCGTCGCCGGCGCCGCACCCCGCACCTGACGGATCCGCCGTCGGCGCAAGCAGGATGACGATCCGCGTGGACGGACGCGAGATGGTCGTTGAGATACCGGACGCTCTCCTGGCACGCCTCGGCACCCGCCGATCCGGGACGTCGGGCAACGCACCGCGGATCGAGGGGATCAACGTCCGCGAGTCCGCGGCGGGCGTCTCCACCGGCCGTGCCGTCGTCGCTCCGATCCAGGGAACCGTCGTCGCCGTGCACGTCGAGGAGGGACGAGAGGTGGCCGAGGGCGACCCCCTGGTCACCCTGGAGGTCATGAAGATGGAGCACCTCGTGAAGGCCCCGGTCGCCGGCCGAGTCCGCGACCTCGTCTCCGTCGGAGAGCTGATCTCGCCGCCGACCCCCGTCCTGCGACTGCTATGACTCGAGCAGCCTTCTCCGGCATCCGGAAGACGTCCACATCACCACGAAGAGCACAGGGAGACACATGATGGCAACGACGTCCATCGCCACGCGGGTCGAGAGGCTCAGGCAGGTGTCGCGGCGGGCCGACGTCGCGTCGCGCCCCGATCTGATCGAGCTGTCCAAGGGGGAACCGGATCTCCGCACTCCGGCCCCCGTCGTCGCGGCGATGCACGAGGCGCTCGACGCCGGATGGACGCATTACTCCTCCGGCCCGGGAGAGCTGGAGCTCCGCCAGGTGCTCGTGGAGGACGCCAACCGTCGCTTCGGCACCTCGTATCGCGCCTCGGAGTGCATCATCACCCACGGGGGCGCAGCGGCGATCACCTCGACCGCGCTAGCTCTCATCGACCCGGGCGACACGGTCGTCACCGCCGATCCCAGCTACTCCCTGTACCGTGACGCCGTCGCCCTCGCCGGCGGGGAGCTCCTGGAGGTCGAGATACGTCCGGGTGACGAGGCCGAGGGGCTACGCCGGCTCGCACGCCGGGCGATCGCCGAGGATGCCGGGCTCATCATGCTCTGCAACCCGGTCAATCCGAGCGGGGCGACCTACAGCCGGGCCGCGCTGGAAGGCCTCGCCGCCGAATTGGCCGAGTCGGACATCCGGGTTCTGCTCGACGAGGCGTACGAGGCATACGTTTACGAGGAGGGTGCCTTCGCCACGGCATTGTCCATACCTCGACTGCGCGAGCGCCTCATCTTCTGCCAGACCTTCTCGAAGACCTATGCGATGACCGGCTGGCGCATCGGCTACATCCTCACCACCGACGTCGTCGCGCTGGGAGCCATCCTCGACGTCCACAAGACGTTCAACAACACGATCAACACCGCCGTGCAGCGTGCGGCGATCGCGGCGGTGCGCACGCGGGACGCGACGATCCCCGCCATGCTGCGGGACTACAGTCGGCGACGTGAGCACGTGATGGAACGCATCGCCGCATTCCCCGGGGTGCGGTTCGTCGCACCTCTCGGTGCGTTCTACGTCTTCTTCGAGTATGCGTACGACATACCCTCGGTCGAGCTGCGCAACCGGCTGGTGGAGGACTATGGCGTGGCGCTGCGGCCCGGGGCGGAGTTCGGCGACGCCGGCGAGCACCACCTGCGCCTGTCGTACACCTATTCCCTGGAGACCCTCGATGCCGGGCTGGACCGCCTCGAGTGGGCCTTCATCGAGCTCGCCGCCACGGTGCCCGCATCGTGAACGGGATCGTCGAGGCGCCGTCGCTGTCCAGCCTTCTGGACGAGTGCCCGCTGCTCGATGAGCCCACCCCGGCGGCGTCACCGCGAACGATCGATGGCACCACGATCGCCCTCGGCCTGGCCGGCGTGGCCGGCCGCCCGGTTCTGGTGGGGACCGCCACGGGGGCAGGCGGCATCGTGAGCACGACGGCGCTTCTCGCGGTCGTCGAGCATGCCGAGGCGCTGGGGCTGCCGTCGATCACGGTGACGCCCGGGCGACCATGCGGGATGCCGGCGTTCGCCGCGGCAGCGGGTGGCGGCGTCCACGTGCTGGTCTCGCCCCTCCCCGACCCCGTCGCCGACGTGGCTCTCGCCGCGCACTCCGTGCTGCGTATCGGCCTCGACGATGACGCATCGTCCGCACCGGTCCTGACCGCCGACGACCCCGCGTCCGCCCTCGAGCTGGCGTGCGTCCTGCTGAGCTATCTGCCGTCCGGGCGGGGGCGACCCGCGCCGAGCTACCTGCCTGCCGAGCGTTCCGAACTCACCGGGATCGGGCCTGCCGAGTCGCGGAACGCACTGGCGATCCTGTTCACCATCTGCGATGACGTGCTGCGGGTGCTCCCCGCAGACACCGACGAGCTGCTGCTGGCGATGGCGCGGATCGACGGGCGTTCCATCGCCGTGGCCGCCCCGCAGCCGCTCGCCGGCCGCGCACTCACGCTGCCCTCGCTTGTGCGCCTCAACGAGCTCGTCGCGCTCTGTGCCGACCTGGCCCTGCCGCTGCTCGTGCTCGGCTCCGCGCAGGAGCTTCGCGCGCGCTCGCAGCCGGTCGGCGAACTCCTGCGCGCGCTCGCGGTCGCCGCCGGCCGGATGACGCGGCCTCTGCTGCGAGTCGTCGACCACGATGCCGGATCCGTGGTCGACCAGGTGCTCGGCGCGGTCCCGACCGCCGTGGTGGTCGATCCGGTGGCCGGCTTGCGCCGCGAGCTCGTCCGCTGGCTCGACATCGCCACCGTCAGCGGATGACCGAACCACCCCCCCCGAAGGAAGAGAGAAGAACACGTGACCTACAGCGACTACCGCACGGCACTGGTGACCGGGGCGACGTCCGGGATTGGCCGGGCCATCGCACGACTCCTCGCGGATCGCGGCCTCGAGGTGCATGCGGTCGGAAGGGACGCGGAGCGGCTCACCAGGCTTGCGGCCGAGAGCGGTGTGGTCCCGCACCCCCTCGACGTGACCGACACGAACGCGCTCGAGGCGGAGCTGAGCGGGATCGAGGTCGACATTCTCGTCAACAATGCGGGCGTGAGCCGGCCCGGGAACGTGCTGGATGCCAGCCGCGCCGATCTGGACGCGATGGTGGATGTCAACCTGCGCGCCGTCCTCCAGCTGACCAGGATCTTCCTTCCCGGGATGGTCGAGCGGGACCTCGGCCACGTCGTCAACACCTCGAGCATCGCCGGGCACTACAACTTCTTCGGTCACACCGCGTATCACGCCACGAAGGCCGCGGTTCATCAGCTCTCGCGTCAGCTGCGCAACGACACGCTCGGACGGCGCATCCGCGTCACCGAGATCGCTCCTGGGCGGGTGGAGACCGAGGTGTTCGGGCGCAACCTCGGCGGCTCCCCGGAGGCGATGAAGGAGGCGTGGGAGACCTACTTCGAGGGATTCGAGTCGCTGACGACCGAGGACATCGTCGCCTCCGTGGACTTCGCGCTGAGCGCGCCGCGCCGCGCCAACATCGGGCTCATCGAGATCATGCCCACCTTCCAGGTGCCCGGTGGCCTCACGTTCGACCGGAGAGCCGAGTGACCGTCCCTGCACCGCCGGCACCTGTCACACCACTGTGCGCTGCGCTCCGGCAGCTGCGGGAGGCCGGCGAGCAGCTCGGTCTCGACAATGCAGTCGTGGAGGCCTTGGCCCGTCCGCATCAGGAGGTCACCGTCCACTTCCCGGTGCCGTCGACCGACAGCGGCATGGCGACGTTCACCGGCCACCGCGTGCAGCACAACCTCGCCCGCGGTCCGGGCAAGGGCGGCATCCGCTACGCGCCTGACGTCGATCTCGACGAGGTGAAGGCCCTCGCGATGTGGATGACGTGGAAGAGCGCGCTCCTGGACATCCCGTTCGGCGGTGCGAAGGGAGGTGTAGCCTTCGACCCCGCCGGCCGCTCGAGTCACGAGCTGGAGGCGATCACCAGAGCGTTCACGCACGCGATCAGCAGGTTCATCGGTCCGGAGCTGGACATTCCGGCTCCGGACGTCGGCACGGACGAGCGCACGATGGCATGGATGATGGACGCCTACGCGCGCAGCACCGGGCAGCTGGCACCCGCCGTCGTGACGGGGAAGCCCCTCGTCCTCGGCGGCTCGCACGGACGCGCGAACGCGACTTCGGACGGCGTCGGAGTGGTGACGTTGGCCGCTCTGGCCGCGGCAGGACGCCGTCCCCGGGACGGCGTCTCGGCCGCGGTGCAGGGCTTCGGCAAGGTCGGTTCCGGGCTGGCCCGTCTCTATGTCGATGCCGGCATCGCGGTTCGTCTGATCTCCGACAGGTACGGGGCCATACGCAACGACGCGGGAATCGACGTCCCCGCGCTTCAGGACCACGTGACGCGCGCCGGCACCGTGGTCGGATTCGACAAGGCGGATGCCATCGAACCCGACAGTGTGCTCACCGCGGATGTCACCATCGTCGTTCCGGCTGCCGTCGAGGGCGTCATCACCGCTGCCAACGCGACCGCGGTCTCAGCGGAGCTCGTGATCGAGGCGGCGAACGGCCCGACCACCCCGGAGGCCGACGCGATCCTGCGCCGTCGCGGGACGACTGTTGTCCCGGACATCCTCGCCAACTCCGGCGGAGTCCTGGTCAGCTACTTCGAATGGGTGCAAGCGCGCCAGCGGGAGCGATGGAGCGCCGAGCGCGTGGACCGGCAGCTGCGCGAGCGCGTGCTGGCCGCGTGGGATCACGTCAGCGGACAGTCCGGGAAGACCCGTACCCTGCGCCAGGCCGCCACCGCGATCGCGGTGCGGCGGGTCGCGGAGGCGCAACGGCTGAGGGGGCTCATCTGATGGCGATCTGCATGATCTGCGGCCTGCGACGCACCTCAGAGTGCGCGCTGCACGATGAGGTCGGGGCGGTCCCGATTGTTCCCGGCCCCGGCGCCGCCCGCGAGAGCGACCGAAGGGGCGAGCATAGTGCCGCCGACGGCCCCCCTGCCGTAGGGAGGGCACGAGGACCGGAGGAATCGGGATGACCGACTCGACGCGAACGCTCCACACCGGTGCGCCCGGCGCGAGTCGGGTCGGAGCCCTGCTCATCGCGGCGTCGCAGGTCGCCGGGGGCGCGACGTTCGTCGCCCTCGCGGCGCAGGTCTCGATACCGTTGTGGCCGGTGCCGGTCACCGGTCAGACGTTGGCCGTCCTCCTGACCGGCGGGATGCTGGGGGTTCGGCGCGGCGCAGTCGCGCAGCTGCTCTATCTGGCGGCAGGCGTGCTCGGTGCCCCCGTCTTCGCGAACGGCGAGTCCGGGTTTGCCGTGCTGGCCTCCCCCTCGGCCGGGTATCTCGTGAGCTTCCCTCTTGCCGCGGCAGCGGTCGGCGCATTCGTCGGCGCGCGACGGTTCGGAGTGCTGGCGTCCGTCATGGCCGGCAACGCGGTTATCTACGCCGTCGGACTGTCATGGCTTGCGTTCGCGCTCGCTCGAGCTGGACTCCCGCACGGCGTCGCTGACGTGCTGCAGGGCGGGCTGTTCCCCTTCGTGGCCGGGGATGCGCTCAAGCTGGCGCTCATCGTCGCCGTGCTCCAAGGACGACGCGCATGGTCGCGGCGGACGAGCCGCAACGGCCAAGGGGACACCGCGTCGGTCCCCTGATCGCGTCGCCGGCCTGCGACCGCAGGCGGTCTCGCGTGGACGTCGGCACGGCGGGGCGTCGGCACGGCGGAGCCGCGGCCGACGATGCCCGGCCGAGCTATCCCGCGGTGAGCCGTCTGATCACCGGCCCCCACCTGGCGACCCACTGCTCGGCGACGGGATCGGCGAGATATGTCGAGTCCAGCTGGTACAGCCCCTGCACCGGAACGGTCGCGCCGAGCTCGACGAGCACGGGCTTGAGGAGGAGCTCCGGAGCGAGCTGGTGCCCCGCAGCGGCGCCGAGCATGAGCGGCACGGCCACGACGCCCTCGAGCCCCGAGGCGGTCGCGAACTGGTCGAGGAACAGCTTGAGGATGCCCGAGTACGTCGCCTTGAAGGTCGGCGAGGCGACGACGGCGAGATCGGATGCCCGCACCTTCGCGACCGCTGCGGTCACCTTCTCGTCGCCCCACCTCAGCAGGCCGGCGCCCAGTGTGACGACGTCGATGAGCTCGACCTCCTCGGCGCCGAGCGCGACGGCGAGGCGCTGCGCGGCGTCCGCCGTGCGGGAGGCGGGTTTGGGATTCCCGACGACGGCGACGGCCCGGATGCTCATCGCGCCACCGTGGTCGCACGCGCTGCGGTGCCGGTCACGAGCGGGAAGAGGTCGGTGGCGATGCGCTCGAGCTCCTCATCGAGTGGGGACGCCTGGAGGATGAGCAGGGTGACCCCGGCCCGCTCGAACTCCCGGATGCGTTCCGCGACCTGCTCGGGGGTGCCGACGAGATCGGGTCGGAGACCCCGCGTGCCCACCGAGTACTCGCGCCGGGAGAGCTCGATGTCCAGGCGCGAGTTGGCGACGAACTCCTCGAACGACGCGTAGCCCGGCGACGCCGGGTCGACGGTGGTGATGCGTTCGAGCTCCGCCCGGGCCTCGGCCTCGGTGTCGCGCACGATGACGTAGGCGGCCATGCCGACCTCGGCGAAGTCGGCGCCCTTCAGCCGCCGCCGGCGGGCGTTGACGTCGGCGATCTTGGCGGAGACC
This sequence comes from Actinomycetales bacterium, assembly GCA_015655415.1. GTDB lineage: Bacteria > Actinomycetota > Actinomycetes > Actinomycetales > Microbacteriaceae > Humibacter. The sequence continues at coordinate 4,320 of JAATFB010000105.1, read as the reverse complement.
TCCTGCGGGGTTCCGCCGTGGATCACATAGGAGTCGGCGAACCCGGCGATGGCCTCGCGTCCGTCCTCGCTCTCCCCGCCCGCAAAGATCGCGGGCGCACGGCGCGGCTTGGGGCTCAGCACGGTCTCGTCCAGCCGGTAGAAGCGTCCGTCGAAGGAGAACCGGTCCTCGCCCCACAGGCCGCGGAGGACCCGCACGAACTCGGTGGACTGGACGTACCGTTCCTCGTGCGCCGCGAAGGTGCCGCCGTACTGCCGGGCCTCCTCGGCCCACCAGGCGGACACCACGTTGAGCGCGAAGCGGTCGTCGCTGATGTCGGCGAGGGTGGCGGAGGCCTTGGCGATGACGGTGGGCAGGTGGAAGCCCGGCCGCACCGCGGTCAGGATGCGCAGTCTGGTGGTGACCGCGGCTATCGCCGCGGAGACGGACCATGCCTCCAGACTGGGTGCGTCGATGCCCTTGCGGTCGTTCAGGTAGAGCTCGGGAACGAGGGTCAGGTCGTAGCCGAGCCGGTCGGCGAGCTGCGAGACCTCTCTGACGTAGTCGAACGTGGCGGCCATGCGACCCTCGTCGCGAACGTTGCGGAGGAACCCGCCGTATACGGGGGTCCAGTATCCGAGTCTCATGCTGCGGTCCTCTCTTCCACGCGAAGCAGCGCCTGCTCGAGGTCGGCGACCAGGTCGGCGGGATCCTCCAGGCCGATGGAGAGCCGGATGGTGGATCGGGAGATCCCGGCCGCGGCCAGCTGGGCTGCGGTGAACCGGCTGTGGGTGGTGGTGGCGGGATGGACGACGAGGCTGCGGGCGTCGCCGATGTTGGCGGCCAGGGAGAAGAGCCGCAACCGATCGATGAACGGGCCGACCTCATCCTCCTCCGCACGCAGGTCGAAGGAGAACACCGCCGGTGCGGCCGCCAGCTGGGCGAGGGCACGCCGATGATCGGGGTGCGAGGGAAGGCCGGCGAAATGGACCCGGGCGACCTTCGGATGCCTCTCCAAGGCCACCGCGACGGCCAGCGCGCTCTCGGTCTGGCGTCTCACCCTCAGCTCCAGCGTCTCGATGCCCTGCAGGATGAGGAACGCGCTGTGCGCGGAGAGGGCGGGGCCGAGGTCGTGTGCGTACTTGGCTCGTGCGTACGCGATGAAGGGGCTGGTCCCCTCGGGCAGGTCCGTGGCGAACACGAGGCCGCCGAATCGTTCGCTGGGAGCGGTGAACTGCGGCCAGCGCTGCGGAGAGGCCAGGAAGTCGAACGTGCCGGCGTCGACGACGAGCCCGGCCAGTGCGTTGCCATGGCCGCCGAGGAACTTGGTCGCCGAGTAGACGACGATGTCCGCACCATGCCGGATCGGTCGCAGCAGGGCGGGGGTGGCGACGGTGTTGTCGACGACGAAGGGCACGCCGAGGGCGTGCGCCGCATCGGCGAGGGCACGCAGATCGGGCACGGTGCCCAGCGGGTTGTCGACGGATTCCACGAACCAGGCCCGCGTCCGACCGGTGGTCGCCTCGGCCCAGGCTGCGGGGTCGGACGGGTCGAGGAAGCTGGCGTCGATGCCGAAGTCGGCGAAGGTGTCGCCGATCAGGTCGACGGTGCCGCCGTAGAGGCGGTTGGAGGCCACGATGTGCTGGCCCGTGCGCACCAGGGACAGCAGGGCGACGGTCGTGGCGGCCTGTCCGGAGGCGAGAGCGAGGGCGCCGGCGCCTCCGTCGAGGGCGGTGATCCGGCGTTCCAGGACGGCGTTGGTGGGATTGCCGGTGCGACTGTAGAGGTTTCCGAGCCGCTTCAGCGCGAAGATGTCACGCGCGGCCTCGTGGTTCTCGAACTCGTAGGAGGCGGTCTGGTAGATCGGCACGACCGAGCTGTTCTGCCGGGTCCACGGCTCGTATCCTGCGTGGACCTGGTGTGTGGACGACGCCCACTCCACCCGGTCGTCGTCCGGTTCCCGCTGCTCGCTCATGCCGCCGCGCTCACGGCCGCCGGTACCAGACGGCGGATGACCGGCCCGTCGCGCCGTTCCAGGAACTCCACGATCTCGGCGCTGACGGAGCGGTGCGTGACATCGTTGAGGATGTCGTGGAGTCCCCCGACGACCGTGACGATCTCGGCCTCCGGCGCCACCGCCCGGTACGCCGGGAGCGCGCGCTCGAGCGGGGTGATCGGGTCGTCCTCGCCGTGAATGGCGAGCACCGGGACGTCAAGGACCGTTTCGGTCAGGAGCGCCGTGACCTCCGGGCTGAACCGCTGCGCACCCGGCGCAGTGAGGTCGGCTCCCCCGGACGCGAGCCTTCCGCGGTACAGGGGGCAGGATGACCGGGTCGCGATCCGACCTGCGTCGCTGCCGGAGTCGGCGGCCAGGTCGGCGCCGCCGATGCCGGCCAGCACCGCGGCGCCGATGCCGAGGCGTCCGGCGAGATGCGCGGCAAGCCGCGCACCGGAGTCGGAGCCGACCAGGGTGACCGGGCCGGCCTCGTCGGCGGCCTCTCCGAGATCGGCTCGGGCGAGCCATGCGGCGTCGATGTCCGCGAGCGGCGGCAGGTCGAGGATCGTGACCGTGTATCCGTCGTACGAAAGCCGGGATCCGAGCCGTTCGTAGAGTCCGGCGCCCTCGCCTCGGCCGGGGAGGACGATGACGTGACCCCTGGACCGGTGCGAGTTCTGCGCGGGATGGCTTGCTGCGACGGTCAGGGGGTGCGATGGGCTCACGGTTTCCTGTCTCCTTCACGGGACGCAGTGGGCGATGGGGAGATACCGGGCGTTCGCACGGGCATGCCTCTCCACGGCGACGATACATTTTCCACCGTCGCGGTGATTCATAGTGACACATTGTGACTTTTGTACCAATCACCATGGGCTTCGCCGCCACCGCGGCAGCGCAATCGGCCATGCCGGAGCACGGCCCGGCGGCGGTGAGGCTCCGATCCGGGTGGAGCCCCGGTTGATAGATTGTTCTGCAGTCTTGTGCCGATTGAGCGAGAAGAGTCTGGATGTCTGTCATAGATGCGCAGCCGACCGTGGCGGGCGCTGCGTGGCTGGTGAAGCAGCTCCCCGGTCGAGGAGCACAGGACATCGGCGCGGGCGTGGAGGCGCTGATCGCCTCAGGGCGGCTTCTGCCGGGGACCCAGCTGCCGACGATTCGTGAGCTCGCGAAGGCCGCCGGGGTGAGCGTGGGGACGGTCCTGACCGCGTGGAACCGGCTGCGCGAACTGGACCTGATCGAGACGCGCCGGCGCGGGGGCACGGTGGTGCGGTCCCGGGCGGAGCAGGCACGGCCCGCGCAGGACTCCCCCGACTGGTCCACGATCGACTTCCAACAGGGCGCCCCCGACGTGGCCCTGCAGCCCGACCTGAGCGCGGCGCTTCTGGACAGCCTGACGGCCAGGAACCTGAACGTCTTCGGTCGCGAGTACATGACCGAGCGGCTGCGCGAGGCGGTGGCGCCCAGCTGGCCGTTCCCCGCAGAGGCCTGGACCACCGCCGGCGGCGGCACGGAGGCACTGCTGCTGGCCACGGCCGCGACGACCGAGCCAGGGTCACTGGTCGCCATCGACGAGCCCGCGAGCCCTGGCTTCCTCGACACCCTCCGCGATCTGGGCCTCACGCCGATCCCGGTGGCCTCGGATGCCGCGGGTCCGACGCCGGAGGGGCTGAGGAGCGCCCTGGCCGCCGGTGCGCGGACCTTCGTCTATCAGCCGGGAGCCCCCTTCTCGGCCGACTACGTGATCACCGAGGAGCGGGTCGCACGGCTGGCGGATGTCCTCGCCCGAGGTGAGCACGCTCAGGTCAGCGTCGTGGAGGACGACTCGATCGGCCCCCTCTCCGAGGACGAGCCGCCGACGCTGGGCGGTGCGCTGCCGGGGCGGGTGCTACGGGTGCGCAGCTACTGCAAGGCCTATGGGATCGATGTGCGCACCTCGGTCATCGGCGGCCCCCGGCAGCTGATCGAGCGGACCATCGCCCAGCGCAGCCACGGGGTGGGCTCCAACAGCCGCATCCTGCAGAACACCCTCGCCTATCTGGTGGGCTCCGAGGAGGTCTCTCGCCGTGTCGCCGAGGCCCGGGAGCGGTACCGCCTCAGACAACGCCTGCTGAGGCAGGAGCTGGAGGCACGAGGGCTCGCCGTGCACGCCTCCGGCAGCAGCATCGTGCTGTGGGTGGAGGTGGCCGATGAGACCGACGCGCTGGTGGCGCTGGCGGCCCAGGGGATCCTCGCCGGTGCGGCCAGCAAGTCGTTCGTCTCCGCTCCACGGGAGATGATCCGGATCTCGCCGATGCAGCTGCCCGAGGACCAGCCGGGGCTGTTCGCGCGGCTGGCCGCCGCCGTCG
>JAATFB010000024.1 GCA_015655415.1 Actinomycetales bacterium | reverse complement strand
GCGAAGTTCATCCTCGGGTTCCCCGCCGCCGAGGGCGCCGTCACCGATGCGCTCGATCACAGCATGCTGGCTCGCCTCGCGGAGGTGGCCGAGGAGGCGACGAAGGCCCTCGAGTCCTACGACCACGCGCGCGCTCTCGAGGTGACCGAGTCGTTCTTCTGGACGTTCTGCGACGACTACCTCGAGCTCGTCAAGGAGCGCGCGTACGGAGACGGCCCCGGCGCGGCATCCGCGGCCGCCGCCCTGCGGCTCGCGCTGTCGACGTTGCTGCGGCTGTTCGCGCCGTTCATCCCGTTCGCCACCGAGGAGGCGTGGTCGTGGTTCCGGCACGGCTCGGTGCATCGCGCGGAGTGGCCGGTCGGGGACGAGCTGCGCAGCCACGCGGGCGATGCCACGCCACTGGTGCTCGGAGCGACCTCCGGTGTCCTGACCGGCATCCGCGGGGCCAAGACCTCAGCCAAGGTCTCGCAGAAGGCTCCGATCGCGCGTGCGGTGGTCACGGTGCCGGAGGGCGAGCTGTGGGCGATCGAGCAGGCCGCAGCCGACATCCGCGCGGTCGGCCGCATCGAGGTGCTCGAGCTCGTTCCCGGCGACGAGGTGGCGGTCGAGGTGGAGTTCGCCGACGAGTCATCGGCATAGCCGTCGGTGCCGCCGAACAGTAGGTTGTACATCACAGTGCACGCGCCCGCGTCGGCGTGTGCGGAGGGGGACTGAATGGGTATCACGATCCGCGAGCCCGCCGAGGGCGACTTCTTCCCGTGGCTCGCACTGTACGAGGACTATGCGGCGATCTATCAGAGACAGCTCACGGACCAGCGGGCGCTGCTGGTCTGGAGCTGGCTGACGGATGCCGCGCACAGCGAACGCGGGCTGGTCGCGGTAGACGAGGCGGGATCGCTCGTGGGGCTCGTGCATTTCCACGATGAGCCACGCCCGCTCGACGGCGACCGGGCGTTGCACATCGACGACCTGTTCGTGCTCGAGGAGCACCGCAAGCAGGGACACGGGCATGCGCTCATCCAGGCCGTGGCCGCCCACGGCGCGGCGTCCGGGATACGAACGGTGCAGTGGTTCGCACAGCCGTCCGACACGGATGCCCGTGGCTTCTACGACGAGATCGCCGACGCCGTAGACGTGGTGATCTATCGGCTCAGGCCGTCGTCGCAGGAGGCGTGAGCATGCAGCTCGGCACCCGGTGGCCGGTGGGAGGGACGACGCCCGAGCGGTTGCCGTCCGTCGTGACGAGCGCGGTGCGCGCCGTCGAGGAGGAGCTCGCCGCCCTGGACGTCGACGCGTCCACCTGGCGGTGGACCTTGACATGGCTGGAGGGCACCCCGGTCGTCGGGCTGGACGACGGGACCGTGATCCGGTATCACCCCGACTCGGACACGGCGACCGTGTCACAGAACGGCGACGCGACCGAGGACGAGGACTGATCGCGCGAGGAGCCGACCGCCGCGCGCTGCCGGATCAGTGCAGCAGACCGCTCCTCACCGCTGCGGCGCGCACCGCCTGGTCCTCGACGGCGGCCGTCTGTCGCCGGTACAGCTCCTGCCGTTCTCGCTCGAGGCGCTCACGGCTCTCGCCCCAGCGCACGAGCAGTCTTCCGAGCGCGATCATGGCGCGCTCGAGGAGGAATCCGTCGGACGAGGGGATCCTCATGGTGCTCATGACGGCTGCTCCGCTGCACCGATGACCGGGAACGCGTTGAACTGCACCTGAACGGTCCGCGCTCCCGGCGGGACCTCTCGCTCCCGGTATCGCACGATCGTCTCTTCGAGGACACGACGCACGGCCAGGGACAGCTGCTCCAGCTCCTCGGCGGTGATCCGCATGTGATCGGTGGATATCATGCTCGCCTTGAGCCAGGGCTCGGCCAACACGTCAGCGCCCCTGGCGAGGTAGTCGTTCAGCGCGCTCTCCTGATTGCGCCGGAACTCCCGGCTCACCAGGTCGTACGCCTGCCGGCCCGCCGGGGTGTCCCCCAGCTCCGTCGGGTCCATCGAGAGCCCGACGGGGGCCCGCCTCCACCAACGCTCCCTGGCACTGCCCTTGCCCTCCACCTCGAACACGAAGTCATGCTTCGCCAGCTGCCGCAGGTGGTAGCTCGTCGCCCCGCTCGACTCACCGAGCCTCTCCCCCAACCCGCTGGCGGTCAACGGTCCGAACTTGGAGAGCTCATCGAGGATCCGCACCCGGAGGGGGTGCGCCAGCACCTTCAGCGCCGCGAGGTCGATGTGGCGTTCGATGGCGCTCGTCCCAACCGATCGCGCGTCGCCGTCCCGGTCTCGTGTGTCGTCGTCCATGGTGCAAGCATACCGTTGCAAACCTCTATTTGCAACACTGGATTTGCAAATAGAGTTTTGCACTGGTGATTCGAGCGCCCTACGAATCCGGGTCCCACCCGGCGGCGGTTGCCGCGCTGGTCGCCCGGGCCGCGCACACGCCCGGCAGGCGCCCGTCAGGCTCGGCCGACGATCTCCCCGTGCGTGATCGAGAACCATCCGTCCTCAGCCGCCGCCCACTCCCGCCACGCCCGGGCGATCAGACGCAGATCCGAGAGTGTGGCATGCCCACCCTCGATCGCGCGCGCGGCGAAGTCCGACTCGGTCGACCTCTCCGCCCAGGAGGAGCCCCACCACTCGCGGTCGGCGTCCGAGGCGAAGCACCAGGCGGATGCAGACGCCACCACGTCGCGGAAGCCGGCCCGGAGTGCCCACGCCTTCAGCCGTCGTCCGGCGAGAGGCTCTCCCCCGCTGCTGCGCGCCGCGTCGACGTAGACGCGCAGCCAATCCCCGATCCCGGATGCCTGCGGATACCACGCGGGCGTTCCGTAGTCCGCGTCTCGCACAGCCAGGACGCCCCCCGGCTTCAGCACGCGACGGAACTCCCGCAGGGCCGCGACGGGATCGGCCAGATGCTGCAACACCTGATGGGCGTGCACGACATCGAACGACGCATCCGGGAAGTCGAGGGCGTACGCGTCGCCGGTCTGGAACGTCACGTTGCGCACGTCGTTGTCGGCCGCGAGTCCGTTCGCGTTCGCCACCACCTGCTCCGACGCGTCGATGCCGACCACGCGCCCCGGCGCGACCAGACGGGCCAGGTCGAGCGTGATCGTCCCAGGGCCGCTGCCGACGTCGAGCACCCGGAGCCCAGGCTCGAGATGCGGAAGAAGATACCCGGCGGAGTTCTGCGCGGTGCGCCAGGAATGAGACCGCAGGACGCTCTCGTGGTGCCCGTGCAGATAGCGCTCGTCGTCGTGGGATGCCATGCGTCCAGCCTAGGAAACGGATCGGCCTAGGCTGGACATTCATGACGACCAACCCGCTTCTCGTCCCGAGCACGCTGCCGCACGGGCTTCCCCCGTTCGCGGAGATCCGGGATGAGCATTACGTTCCGGCGTTCGAGCGGGGAATGGCCGAACAGCGCGCCGAGGTCGAGGCGATCTCGGCGGACCCCTCCGAGCCGACGTTCGAGAACACCTTTCTCTCGTTGGAGCGCTCCGGGCAGCTCCTGCGTCGAGTGGCCGACGTGTTCTTCACCAAGAGCTCCGCGGACTCGAACGACGAGATCAGCGCGATCGAGGAACGACTGGCACCGATGCTCGCTGCGCACCACGACGCCATCCGCTTGGACGCTCGTCTCTTCGCCCGGATCCGCGCCGTCTACACGGGGGGCCTGGAGGAATCGGGGCTCGATGCGGAGTCTCGGTATCTGGTGGAGCGCTATCACGAGGAGTTCCTACTCGCCGGCGCCGGTCTGCCGGAGGACGCCAAGGAGCGCCTCAAGGAGCTCAACGCCGAGCTCTCCACCCTTTCCACCCAGTTCGAGAAGCGACTGCTCGCCGATACCAACGACCTCGCGGTGCACCTGACCGACGCCGAGGAGCTCGACGGCCTCTCCCCCGCCGAGATCTCCGCCGCCGAGCAGGCGGCCCACGATCGCGGGACCGGCGGATACCTGCTCACGCTGGTGCTTCCCACCGGTCACCCCTATCTCGCGCGTCTGACCCGACGCGACGTGCGCGAGCGGCTCATGCGGGCCTCTCGTTCCCGTGGCGCCCGCGGGAACGAGCACGACACCCGCGACCTGGTGCTGCGGATCACGGCCCTGCGGGCGGAGCGCGCCCGTCTGCTCGGGTTCCGGAGTCATGCCGCCTATGTGACCGCGTCGCAGACGGCGGGCACCGAGGAGGCGGTGGCCGACATGCTGTCACGGCTCGCGCCCGCCGCGGCACGCAACGCCCGTGCCGAGAAGGCCGACCTGCGCGAATCGGCCGGCACCGAGATCGAGTCCTGGGACTGGGCGTTCTATGCGGACAAGGTGCGCGCCGCCCGGTACGAAGTCGACGCCGACGCGATGCGCCCGTATTTCGAGGCGGAGCGCGTGCTGCGCGACGGCGTGTTCTTCGCGGCAAACCGGTTGTACGGCATCCGGTTCACGGAGCGCAGCGATCTCGTCGCATACCACCCCGACGCCCGAGTGTTCGAGGTGTTCGAGGCGGACGGCACCGCCATCGGCCTCTACATCAACGACCTCTACACCCGCGACTCCAAGCGTGGCGGGGCGTGGATGAACGACCTCGGCCAGCGCACCCGGCTGCTCGGCGGCTCCACCATCGTGGTCAACAACCTCAACGTGCCCAAGCCCGCCGAGGGCGAGCCCACCCTGCTCACCTACGACGAGGCGGGCACCCTCTTCCATGAGTTCGGGCACGCACTGCACGGGCTCTTCGCGGAGACGACGTACCCGAAGTTCGCCGGCACGAACGTGTTCCGCGACTTCGTCGAGTTCCCGAGCCAGGTGAACGAGATGTGGCTGCTCTGGCCGGAAGTGCTCGACAACTACGCCCGGCATCACCGCACAGGCGAGCGGATGCCCGCCGAGCTCGTGGACCGCATCCGCGCGTCCGAGGCGTTCAACCAGGGCTTCGCGACCAGCGAGTACCTGGCGGCCGCGATGCTCGATCAGGCGTGGCATCGCATCGACGCGGACGCGCGCATCGACTCCGTCGAACGCTTCGAGGCCGCCGCGCTGTCCGAGGCGGGTCTCGACGATCCCGCCGTCCCGCCGCGATACTCGAGCAGCTACTTCGCCCACACCTTCTCCGGAGGCTACGACGCCGGCTACTACTCGTACATCTGGAGCGAGGTGCTCGACGCCGACACCGTCGAGTGGTTCAAGGAGAACGGCGGCCTCTCGCGAGACGCCGGCGAACGGTTTCGCCGGCGGCTTCTGGCCGTCGGCGGGTCGAAGAACCCGTTGGCGGCATATCGCGACTTCCGGGGGCGGGAGGCCCAGATACAGCCGCTGCTGCGCCGCCGTGGGCTCGACTGAGCACTCCGCCGTCTCGGCACGGGCCACTTCTTTGTTGCAACCCATGACGCAGCGGAGTGTGTTCCCGTGCGCGGCTCCGTACGGTGATCACGCCCCCGCTCGCACGATCGCCGAAAAGGAACGAGGCCCATGGCGCACGTCCCCGATAGCGAAGAGGCCGTCGTGCACACGTGCGAGTCGGGTGTCGGATGCTCGGACACCCGACCGGGTCACAACCTGAGCGCCGTGCAGTTGCAGCTGGCGGCGGCGGCGCCGTCGCACTGGCGCGACGCCGTCGTCGTGTCCGCACGCGAGGACGGCTGGGTGGAGGCGGTGACCATCGAGGGAGCATCCGTGTCGTTGTGGAACCACCGCGACCTCGCCGACACGGTGGCGCCGGGCGATCCGGTGGCGCTGCACGCTGACCACAACGTGCTGGCAGCGGGCCAGCGCAGGTTCAACGTGCTGACGCACGTCGGCCGAGCGCTCGCATCGCCCGAGCGGCCGCCGTCCTCGGACCCTAGCGGCCGGTAGCACATCCCGACGCCCCAGGCGCAGCATCCAGGAGCCCCGGGAGGGGGTCAGGCCGACTTCTCCTCGCGACGGGTGCGACGGTGCGGCACGATCGTGGGCGCCGCGTTGTCGAGCACGGCCTCACGCGTCACGACCACCCGTGCGACCTCGTCGCTGGAGGGCACCTCGAACATGATCGGGCCCAAGACCTCCTCCATGATCGCGCGCAGCCCTCGGGCGCCGGTCTGCCGGAGCACGGCAAGGTCCGCGATCGCATCCAACGCCGCCGGCTCGAAGTCGAGCTCGACGCCGTCGAGCTCGAACATGCGCTGGTACTGCTTGACGAGCGCGTTCTTCGGCTCTGTGAGGATCTGGATGAGGGCCTCGCGGTCCAGCTGCGTCACCGTGGTCACCACCGGCAGCCGGCCGATGAACTCGGGGATCAGGCCGAACTTGTGCAGGTCTTCCGGCAGCACCTCGCTGAACAGGTTGACGTCGTCACCCTTGCTGTGCAGAGGGGCGCCGAATCCGATCCCCTTCTTGCCCGCACGGGACGAGATGATGTCCTCCAGCCCCGCGAAGGCGCCGGCCACGATGAACAGCACGTTCGTCGTGTCGATCTGGATGAACTCCTGATGCGGATGCTTGCG
>JAATFB010000071.1 GCA_015655415.1 Actinomycetales bacterium | reverse complement strand
TTGTCCACGCCGGGGTGGTTCATTATGCTCGGGCCGGTCTCCCCCGCCCCGGTGAGGATGTTCACGACGCCGGCGGGGAGGCCGGACTGCTGCACGAACTCGGCGAAGATCAGGGCGGTCAGCGGCGTCGTCTCGGCCGGCTTGAGCACGACGGTGTTTCCGGCGGCGAGCGCCGGCGCGATCTTCCAGGCGAGCATGAGCAGCGGGAAGTTCCATGGGATGACCTGTCCCGCCACGCCCAGCGCCCGCGGGGTCGGGCCGAGCCCCGCGTGGTCGAGCTTGTCGGCCCATCCGGCGTAGTAGAAGAACCATGCGGCGACGAGAGGGATGTCGACGTCGCGGCTCTCCTTGATCGGCTTGCCGTTGTCGAGGCTCTCGGCGACCGCAAGCTCGCGGGCGCGCTCCTGCACGAGTCGGGCGATGCGGAACAGGTGCTTGCCCCGCTCGGCGCCGCCCATGCGCGACCAGACGCGATCGTAGGCCCGCCGTGCCGCGCCCACGGCGAGGTCGACGTCGTGCTCGTCCGCGCCGGAGACCTCGGCGATCTTCTCCTCCGACGACGGCGAGATCGTGACGAACCCGTCACCGTGGCCGTCGACGAAATCGCCGTCGATGAAGAGCCCGTACGACGGCTTGAGCTGCAGTATCGACCGCGACTCCGGTGCTGGTGCGTAGTCGAGGAAGGTCATGGCGCCTCCTGAGGTGTTCGTGGTCACGGTCGATCAGTCGATGCTCACGTAGTCGGCGCCGGAATAGTGCCCCGTGGCGAGCCGCTGCCGCTGCAGCAGCACGTCGTTGAGCAGGCTCGACGCTCCGAACCGGAAGAGCTGCGGATCGAGCCAGCGCTCGCCCGCGGTCTCCGCGACCGTCACGAGGTAGCGCACGGCGTCCTTGGAGGATCGGATTCCGCCGGCGGGCTTCACCCCGACGGCCTGCCCGGTCAGACGGTGCCAGTCGCGTACCGCCTCGAGCATGAGCAGGGTCACCGGCAGCGTCGCGGCGGGCGACACCTTGCCGGTCGAGGTCTTGATGAAGTCCGCGCCGGCCAGGATGGCGAGCCACGAGGCCCGTCGCACGTTGTCGTAGGTGGCCAGCTCCCCCGTCTCCAGGATCACCTTCAGATGAGCGCTCGTGCCGTCCGGGCGCACGCACGCCTCCTTGACGGCGACGATCTCGTCGAACACCTCGCCGTACCGGCCGGACAGGAGCGCCCCCCGGTCGATCACCATGTCGATCTCGTCGGCCCCCGCCGCGACGGCGTCGGTCGTGTCGGCGAGCTTGACGTTCAGCGACGCGCGCCCGCTGGGGAACGCGGTGGCCACCGCGGCCACGCGCACCGAGCCCCCCGAGCCGGCATGGTGCCCGCCGAGCGCCTCGATCGCGTATGGAACCATGTCGCCGTACACGCACACCGCGGCGACCCGGGGGCATGTGGGGTCGGAGGGATCAGGCAGCACGGCCTTCGCGGCGAGGGAACGCACCCTTCCCGGTGTGTCCGCGCCCTCCAGCGTGGTGAGGTCGATCAGCGAGACGATCGTGTCAAGGGCGTGCCTCTTGGAGGCGGACTTCACCGATCGCGTCGCCAGGGCGGCGGCGCGCTGCTCCAGGCCGACGGCGTCGACGCCGGGAAGGCCCAGCAGGAACCCACGCAGGCTGCGCTCTCCGAGCTCGCCGCCGACCACGGCGCGCGACAGATCCAGTGTCATGATGCCTGCTCCTGAACTTCCCGTCGCTCCGGCTCCGCTGACCCCTCCAGAAGCGCGGCCGCGGTCCCGTCGTCCGTGATGAGCACGGTGCACAGCCCGTTGGTCACCATGGCGCGCGCCACCTCGTGCTTGCCCTCACCGGCGACGACGGCGATCGCGGTCTCGGCCGTCCTGATGCGTTCCAGGGGCAGGCCGACCGTGCGCGAGTCGAGCTCGGAGTCGACGGGCACTCCGTCCACGCCGATGAAGCGGCCCACCACGTCGCCGACGGCCCCCTTGCGCACGAGCGCCTCGACCTCCTCAGCGGTGAGGTAGCCGCTGTGCACGAGGGCCGAGTCGGCGCCGGCCACTCCGGCGCCGAACAGGTAGGCCTGGGCGTGCGCGGCGCGGTCGAGCACTCCGGCGATCGCCCGATCGCGCTCGATGCTGCGCTTGGTCGCCGTGTGCTCCAGGATGGCGGGGATGGGCAGCACGTGCGCGGACCCGGCCGCCTTCTGCGCGATCACGAGCGCGGTGGCCGACGCCGTGTCGCCGTACTTGGTCAGGCTCAACCCTCCGTTGATCTGCACGACGCCCACGCCGTGCGCCCACCCGCGAGGCAGGCATGCCGCGACGTCGTGCATGGTGCGGCCCCAGCTCACGCCGAGCGTGTGCGGCGCCGGACGCAGCGCCGTGAGGTAGTCCGCGGCCGCCTGCGCGACGCGCCTCTGCAGCTCTTCGGCGGAGGAGACCCCGGCTGAGGACGCGACCACGATGTCCTTCAGCCCGTAGCGCCTCTTCACGGCCTGCTCGGCAAGCACCCGGCGGGCTCGTGGATGGACGATCTCGATGCGCACGATCCCCGTGGCTCGCGCCTGCGCGAGCAGGCGGCCGACCTTCCAGCGGGTGATGTGCAGCGCGGACCCGATCTCGTCCTGCGTGCGCCCCTCGTCGTAGTACAGCTCGGCCGCCCGAACGGCCATCAGTTCGTCTGAGGAGTTCATGAGTCCCCTCAGCATAGGAAGCCGCTCCACATCTGAGCAATGTTCCGGGCGTCATCCGCTCATCTGCGCAACGCCCCGGATCAGCGCAGCGTGCGCCCCATGATGGCCCGGCTGAGCGCGGCGACCGGCTCCGCCGCCGCGCGCGGGTTCGCCAGCAGGCTGAACTCCACCTGCCCGAGCTCCGGCAGCCCCAGCCGGTTCGTCACCTTCACGAGATCGTTCGGGATCATCGTGCGCGGGAACGGCGCGACGCCGAGCCCGGCACGCACCGCGGCCAGCACGCCGTTCACCTCCCGCGTGTTGCAGGTGATGCGCCACACCCGTCCGGCGGTCTCGAGGGCGTCGATCGCCATCCGGCGGCTGATGCTGGGGTCCTGGTACGCGATGAGCGGCACCGGCTCTCCAGGGCCGAGCTCGGTCTTGTCCAGCCCCATCCAGACCATGTCGTCCGTGCTGACGCGGTCGCCCTCGCCCGCGCCGAAGGCCTGTTTGATGAAGATCAGGTCTAGCTGTCCGGCCTTCAGCCGACGTGACAGCGGGGCCGACTGGCTGACGGTGAGCTCGAGGTTGATCTGCGGGTGGGACTGCCGGAAGTCGCGCAGGATGCTCGGCAGCTGCGTGATAGCCAGGTCGTCGGCGGCGCCGAAGCGGAGCCGGCCGCGCATCGCGGTGCCGCTGAAGTAGCTGTCGGCTGCGGCGTGCGCGGCCAGGATGCTCCGCGCGAAGCCGGCCATGGCATCCCCGTTGTCGGTCAGCCGCACCTGGCGCGTGTCGCGGTCCACCAGGACGCGACCCGCCGACCGTTCCAGGCGCGCGATGTGCTGGCTCACCGTCGGCTGGCTCAGGCCGAGCCGCTCCGCCGCCCTGGTGAAGCTGCGGGTCTCGGCGACGGCGAGGAAGGTGGCGAGCAGATCGGGATCGAACACCCCACGAGCATACATTCGCAATTCCAATGAGAGTTATAGGTGCGATTGCCTCGCGGAATGATCGGGCCCTGGCTAGCGTTGAGATGCACGTTCGACCACCTTGCCTATCGAGACCAACCGTGACTGCCTCTTCTGCGACCGCCTCTGCCGACCCCCTCCTGACCGCCCCCGTTCCCGTGCTCAAGCGGCGCCCGCCGTGGCGCGAGACCTTCTCGTCCCTGACTGTTCCGAACTACCGGCTCTACGCCGGCGCACAGGTGATCGCCACGACCGCCTTGGGCATGCAGCGAGTGGCGCAGGACTGGCTCGTCCTGCAGCTCTCCGGCAGCGTGGCCGCGGTGGGCGTGACGGTGGCGATGCAGTTCACGCCGATGCTCGTCTTCGGTCTGCTCGGCGGTGTGATCGCCGACCGGTACCCCAAGCGCATGCTGCTCATGCTCACCCAGTCGGCGGCGGCGCTGCTGGCCGCGGTCCTGGCGGTGCTCATCCTCACCGACACCGTGCAGGTCTGGCAGATCTGGGCCCTTGCCTTCCTGGGCGGCTTCGTCACCGTCGTCGACAACCCCGCGCGACAGGTCTTCGTGAACGAGATCGTCGGTCCGAGGCTGCTGCGCAACGCGATCAGCCTCAACTCCTCCACCTTCCAGCTCGGCGCCCTGATCGGCCCCGCCGTCGGCGGTCTGGCCATCAGCGCGGTAGGCAGCGGGTGGGCGTTCGCGATCAACTCCGGCGCCTGCCTGCTCGTCGTGGGCGCGCTCGGCATGATGAACCCCAAGAAGCTGCTGCCGACGCCCGTGACGCCGCGCGGCAAGGGACAGCTCGCCGAGGGGTTGCACTATGCGGCCCGCAAGCCGGCGATCCTGTTCACGATCATCGCCCTCGGGGCCGTCGCGATGTTCGCCTACACCATGCCCGTCCTGCTGGCCGCCTACGCCAACGACGTCTACAAGGTCGGCTCCGCCGGTTACGGCTTGTTCAACTCGCTCGTGGCGGTCGGCGCCCTCACCGGAGCAGTGCTGTCCACCAGGAGGCTGGGCGTGCGCCTGCGCCTTGTCATCGGCGGCGCGGCGATCCTGGGGATCGTGCAGGCATCCGCCGCCCTCTCGCCCGACATCGTCGTCTTCGCCGTGCTGATGGCGCTGAGCGGGGCCGCCAGCCTGCTCTTCCTCACCAGCGCCAACTCGCTGGTGCAGATGTCGACCAACCTCGGGATACGCGGGCGTGTGATGGCGCTGTACATCCTGGTGCAGCTGGGCGGTCAGGCGGTGGGCGGCCCCGTGATGGGCTGGACCGTGGAGCGCTTCGGCCCGGCATGGGGCCTGGCCGTGTCGGGACTCGTGCCGCTGGCAACGGCGGGCGTCATAGCCGTGCTCATGATGCGCCGGGCGCGCCTGCGCCTCGCGATCGCCCGCAACCGGCTAGTGCCGTCGCTGACCATCGTCAGCCGCGACTGAACGGCGCCTCCTCCTGTTCGGCTCGGCACCTGCGCTCCCCTAACCTGGAAGCATGACCCCGCCTCTCGCCCTCGCCCTCGACTTCGGCGGCACCAAGGTCGAATCCGCACTCGTCACGGCCGACGGCGATCTTGTGCCCGACAGCCGGCACCGTGCGCCCACCGGGCGTGGGGCGAGCAGCGAGGAGCTGCAGGCCTCGGTGGGCGGGGTGATCGAAGCGGCTCTCGACGGGTTGGGCGGTCACGAGCTCGCCGGGGTGGGCATCGGATGCGCCGGGCCGATCGATCGCTCCCGCGGCCTGGTCTCCCCGCTCAACGTGCCGAGCTGGCGGGACTACGACCTGCGCTCGTTCGTGCGCGCCGTGCTTTCCGCACGCGGCATCGAGGTGCCCGTCACGCTGGAGATGGACGGGGTCGCCATCACGATGGCCGAGCACTGGGTGGGCGTGGCCCAGGGCGTGGACAACGTGATGGGGATGGTGGTCTCCACCGGCATCGGCGGCGGGCTGATCGTGGGCGGACGCGTGATCACCGGCCCGACGGGGAACGCCGGCCACATCGGGCATGTCGAGGTGGCCGGGTTCCAGGGCGAGGACACGTTCGGCAAGGCGACCTCCCTCGAGGCGATCGCGAGCGGGCCGCACACCGTGGCGTGGGCGCGCCGACAGGGATTCGCCGGCGCGAGCGGAGAGGCGCTCGCCGCCGCGTACGCAGCGGGCGATCCGGTGGCTCGCGCCGCGATCGAGCGCACGGGCCGCGCGCTCGGCCAGGCGATCGCCAGCGCGACCGCCCTGCTCGATCTGGAGCTGGTGGCCATCGGCGGCGGCTTCTCTCAGGCGACCCCCGACCTGTTCGACCTCATCAACGCCACGATCGCCGGGCACTACTTCGGCTTCGTGCGGAAGGTCCGGGTCGTCCCCTCCGGACTCTCCGGCGAGGGCCCGCTCATCGGCGCAGGCGCGCTCGTGCATCGCGGCGACCTGCTCCCGCCGCTGTAGTGCACCGGCTCCCGCGCCGGGCAGGTCAGGGTGTGCCGGGGCGCTGCTCGGCCGGCAGCGCCGACCGGGCGGGGGCGAAGTGGTCCTCCAGCGTGCCGGGCCGTGCGACCACGACGCCGGCGAACGCGACGGCCACAGCGGTCGCCAGCAGAAAGACGAGCGGCCACAGCCAGCCGCCGCTCGCGTCGTGCAGCAGCCCGACCACGAGCGGTCCGAGCGCACCCAGCACGTAGCCGAGTCCCTGGGTGAACCCGCTCAGCGCCACGGCACCATCGTGCGTGCGGGTGCGCAGGTTGATCAGCACCAGGCAGAGGGGGAAAAGGAGTGGGCCGAGTCCCGCCAGCAGCACCCACAGCCAGGTGGCCTGCGCCGGCCATAGCAGCAGGCCGAGGTATCCCACCAGGAAGAACGCCACCCCCGCGTACACCAGCATGCCCACGTTGCGCATGCGCGTCGCGAGCATAGGGATCAGCAGCCCCGCCGGTATTCCCATCGCGGAATACAGCGACAGCAGTCCGCCCGCCTGCAGGGGGTCGCTGCCCGCGCTGTCCCGCACGAGCTCCGGGAGCCACGCGAACATGGCATACGCGTTCAACGACGAGGCCGCGAACGTGACGCCCATCGCCCACGCCAGCGGCGTGCGCCAGACACGGCCGAGGGCCGCAGCTCCCGGCTCGTCGACGTGCGCGTCGGCGCGGCGAGACTCCGGGGAACGCACCAGGATGCCCATCCACGGCACCACCGCCAGCAGGCCGAGCACGGCCCACATGCCCACGGAGTACCGCCATCCGGCCGTGTCGGCCACCGGGACGGCGACCAGGGGTGGAACCAGCGTGCTCGCCGCGAGCACCGTGGCGTACAACGAGGTCAGAAGCCCGATCCGGTCGGGGAAGTAGCGCTTGACGAGCGGCGGCAGCAGCACGTTGCCGACGGCCATGCCCGCGAACGTGAGGACGCTGCCCGCCACGAGCATCCAGAACGACACGGCGAGGCCGCGGACGACGTGTCCGGCGACGATCGCCGACAGCGCGAGAACCACGATCGCCTCCAGGCTCGCCTTTCGCGTGAACAGCGGCGCGACGAGGCCGAACACGGCGAAGCAGACCGGGGGAAGCGCCCCGAGGAGGCCGATGCCTGCAGCGCCGAACGGCACGTCCCGGGTGATCTCGGTGAAGATCGGGGAGAGCGCCGTGACGGCCGCACGGAGGTTCGCGGCGACGAGCAGGATGCCCAGGAGGGCGAGCACGCGTCCGCCCCACAGCGGCGCGGGAGGAGACAAGCGCGAGGTCACACCCCAGCCTTTCACAGTCGACGCTGCGGTCGGCCGGCCGGGCCGGAGCACGGCCCCGCATCCACATGAGCCTGGGAGACAGGCATGCCAAGATGTTGTGCGAACGGAGGCGATGGCATGCGACGAGACTTCGGCGAGCAGATCGCGCACACGCTGGCGCAGCTGTCGGGCATCCTGGAGGGCCTCGAACCGGACGAGTGGGGCGCGCAGACGCTGTGCGAGCGGTGGACGGTGCGCGACGTGGCCGGACACATCGTCTGGCGGGTCGGCGACTCGTACCTCGACATGATCCGGGCCGTCCTGCCGATGCTCGCCCTGTCGCGCTCAAGTCTCGACGCGCTGGTCGACGCCGTCAGCAGGCAGGAGGGCGAGGCCTCCAGTCCCGATGACCTCGTGGCACGCCTGCGCCGGATCGCCGCGCTTCGGCTGGCCGGGGTCGGACGCACCGGCCTCGGCGATCTCGTGGAGGCCGTCGTGCACGCCTACGACATCGTTCAACCGCTCGGCAAGCCCATCGAGGTGGCCCCCGATGCCACCCGCCGGGTCGCCCTGCGCGGCCTGCTCCTGGCACCCGCCAAGCGCCGGGCCGCCGTGGCCAGGCACACCCTGCACGCCGTCGACGCCGGCTGGGCCATCGGGCGCGGCAGCGTGATCGAGGGCAGTGCGCAGGGGATCGTGCTGTACCTCTACGGTCGCCGGCCGCTGCGTCCCGAGGGGTGAACGGTCCCGCCGGCTCCGACTCGTGGCGACGCGGTCCGGCATCCGCACAGTGGCGCCCTCCGGCCGCTACTCGGCGAGCAGCCGCGAGGCCTCCTCGACGTCAGCCTTCATCCGCTCGATGAGGGGCCCGACCCCCGAGAAGGCGATCATGCCACGAATGCGCCGCGCGAACTCGATGTCGACGACGTGGTCATAGAGGTCGAGATCCTCCCCGATGACGTACGCCTCCACCTGCCGCTGCGGTACGCCCTCGAAGGTGGGGTTGTTCCCGACCGAGATCGCCGCAGGGTGCCGCACTCCTGCGTCGATCAGCCACCCGGCGTACACGCCGTCGGCGGGGATCAGCCCCTCGCACTGCGGCGCCAGGTTCGCGGTCGGGAAGCCGAGCTCGCGTCCGCGCCGAGCGCCGTGCACCACCGGTCCCCGCACGGTCGGCGGCCGACCGAGCAGCACACCGGCATAGGCCACATCGCCCTCCGCCAGCAGCGAGCGGATCCAGGTCGAGGAGACGCGATCGTGTCCGTCGGGTCGGACGTCGTCGATGAGCTGCACGTCGAAGCCGTCTCGCTCGCCGAGCCGGCGCAGCAGGGCAACGTCCCCCGCTCCCCTTGCGCCGTAGCGGAAGTCGCTGCCCACCAGCAGGGTCCTCGCGTGCAGCCGCGAGACGAGGAAGCGTTCGACGAACTCCTCGGCCGGCACTCGCGACAGCGCGAGGTCGAAGGTGAGCACCAGCACCGCGTCGACTCCGGTCTGCTCCAGCAGCTCGAGTCTCTGCTCCAGGCTCACGAGGTCTTCCGGGCACCGCTCCGGGGCGACGATCGCCAGGGGGTTCCGGTCGAAGGTGACCACCACCGACGTCAGCCGGTCGCGGCGGGCGACCGAGAGCAGCCGGGCGATGACAGCGCGGTGCCCGAGATGCACGCCGTCGAACTTGCCGACGGTGACCGCGCTCGGCCCGAAGTCATCCGGGACATCGTCGATCGAACGGAAGACCTGCATGCGAGCGCTCATGCGCCCGCGGTGTCGGCCGGCACGGCGGCGTCGAGCGCCGACGGCCGGTGCCTGGCCAGCCACAGCATCCCGAGCACGGGCAGCACCAGCGGGATGAAGAGATAGCCCGCGCCGTATGCCGACCAGACGGTGGAGTCCCTCCCGAACGGATCGATGGCATCCATGCCGATCGCGGCGGGAGCGAACGTGCTCAGCGTGCCGATGACGAGCACGCCGGCCAGCTCGATGGAGATGGTCGTCCACGCCACGCGATACCAGGCCCGCCCCGGGGCGATGAGGGCGATGGTCGCCACGACGTAGACCAGCGCGGAGAACGCCGAGAGCGTGAACGCCACCGGTGCGGCCGAGAAGTGGTCGATGATCTGGAACACGCTGCGGCCGGTGGCGGCGAGCGCCAGGATGCCATACACGGCCACCAGCACGCGGCCTGCCCCCGTCATGCGTAGCCGCGCGGGGGCGGGGGGCACCGGGGAGGCGTCGGCACGGTCTGCTGCGCCGGGCGTCCCGGGCGCGGAGGGATTCTCGGACATGTCACTCCATTATCGCGGGTCGACGAGGGCCTTATCGCGCGCTTCCGCCGCGGGGTCAGGGAGTTCCCTGCACGAACCAGATCTGCCCCATGCGATACGTCATCACGGCGATCGCGAGCCCCACGACACCGAGCACGACCGTGCTCCAGCGGGAGCGCTCGATCAGCGCCCAGAACCCTCCCGCGACGGGCAGGAGCAGCGCCGAGATCAGGTAGATGTAGAACTCGGCGAGCGAGCCCGACGGCTCGTTGCCCACGATGGGCGCGACGATCGTCACCACGAGCTGCGCCACCAGCAGCAGCTCCACCAGGGCGATCGAGCCCAGCGTCAGGTCGTTCGGCGGCCGGCCGATGAAGCCGACGACGAGGCAGAGGAGGCCGGCGACCACCGCCACCACGACCTGCACACCGGTGAACCATTCGATCACCGCGCCCGCCCTCGCAGCTCCTCCCGCCCGGGGCCGACGCCCGGGAACGACTGCTCTTCCGGGAAGTTCACGATGGTGCGCGCGGCTCCCGCCCGCACGGAGGCCAGACCCACCAGGCGGCCGTCGGGCGCGATCGCGGCCGCCGTGGCGGCATCCGGCGCGTCGACGACGATCCTCTTGCCGTGCCCCAGGTCGCTCGCCTGCCCGGGAGTCAGCTCGAGCACCGGGAAGAGGGCGGACGCCGCCGCCGCGGGCGGGATGAGCGCACGGGCGACGTCGAGGTCGGGCAGCGGGCGGGCATCCGCCTCGGTGAACGGCCCGACCCGGGTGCGCCGCAGGGAGGTGAGGTGGCCTCCCGTGAGCAGTGCGACGCCGACGTCGCGCGCCAGCGCCCGCACGTATGTGCCGGAGGAGCAGGCGACGCGCACATCGACATCGAGCGCCGCCTCGCCACCTGGGCCTGCAGCCTCGCGCACGGCGAGCGCCTCGAACACCGACACCGCGACCCGGCGGGGAGCGAGCTCCACCCTCTCCCCGGCGCGGACCCTCGCGTACGCCCGTCGACCGTCGACCTTGATCGCCGAGACGCTGGAGGGCACCTGATCGATGTCGCCGGTCAGGTGGGCCATGGCCGCCTGGAGGCGCTGCGGAGTGACCGCGCGCACCCGCGCTGCGGGCGCCCAGCCCAGCGTCTCCCCTTCGGCGTCATCCGTGGTGGTGGATGCTCCCAGTCGGATCGTGGCCAGATACTCCTTGTCGGAGCCCACGAGATGGGTCAGGAGGCGCGTGCACGAGCCGATGCCCAGCACGAGGACGCCGGTGGCCATCGGATCCAGGGTGCCGGCGTGGCCCACCTTGCGAGTTCCCGCGAGCCGGCGCACCCGCCCGACGACGTCGTGGCTCGTCCAATCGGCGGGCTTGTCGACGACCAGGATGCCGCTGGCCGCGCTCACTCGGCGCCCCGGCTCATCGCGCCCAGCACGAGGTCGAGCTTCGAGCGGAACGAGCACTGCAGAAGCTCGGTCGCGGCCGCATCGCCGCGTTCGAGATCGTCGGGCATGCGCATCGCCACCAGCGTGTTGAACAGCATGCCGTGCGCGAGGAAGTCCACCGTGGACTCCGCAGACAGGCCGGCCTCCTCTCTGAGGAGGCGATAGACCTCCAGCATCCCGGAGCGGGCCGCCGCGCCGATCGCGGGGTCGTTGCCCAGCAGGAACGCCTGCATGAGCGACAGCAGGATGCCGCGGTCGGTGATGAGGTCGGCGTAGGCCTCGCCGAGCCGTTGGCCCAGCGTCGCGGCGTCCTCGTCGGCGCCGTCGGCCAGCGTCACCCGGAAGGCGTCGAGCAGCCTGTGCAGAGCGCGCTGCAGCACCTCCAGGAAGAGGTTCTCCTTGCTTCCGAACATCCGCACCACGTACGGCTGGCTGATGCCGGCCGCCTGCGCGACCTGGTCCGTCGTCGCACCGGCGTAGCCGTGCTCTCCGAAGACGCGGCTGGCGGCGGCGAGGATCTGCTCCCTGCGCTCGGCGGCCGGGATGCGCTCGGGTGCCGGAGGTCGCTCCGACGCGGGCATTCCCTGGACGTGGTCGGCCCGTGTCGTTGATCTCTCGCTCACGTTGACAGGTTATCAGTCGATAACTAGTCTTCCCCTTGTAATCATCCGATTACCTCAATCGCATCGATCGTCAGGGGTGTCCCATGAGCCGAACCGCGTCTCCTTCCGACAGCGCGACCACGTCCGCGATCGCCTCGCACGCGCCGGCCGCCTCACGCGGCTCGTGGCACGGGCGCGTGCCGACGTGGCTGGCGATCCTGGCCGCATCCCTGCCGATGTTCATGGCGACGCTCGACAATCTCGTCGTGACGAACGCGCTGCCCAAGATCGGCATGGACCTGACCGCATCCATCGAGGAGCTGCAATGGGTCGTCAACGCCTACAGCCTCTCGTTCGCGACGTTCATCCTGCTCTCGGTCGCGCTGGGGGACCGCCTCGGCCGCCGCACCGTGTTCGCGATCGGCATCGTCCTGTTCACCGTGGCCAGCGCGGCGTCGGCACTGTCGACGACGCCGACGGAGCTCATCGTCTTCCGCGCGGTGCAGGGCGCAGGCGCCGCCGCCGTGATGCCGTTGTCGCTCACGCTGCTCGCCGGGTCGGTGAGCGAGCGGCTGCGGCCCGCCGCGATCGGCATCTGGGGCGGGGTCTCCGGTCTCGGCGTCGCCCTCGGCCCGCTGATCGGCGGAGCGATCGTGCAGGGCTGGAACTGGCAGGCGATCTTCTGGCTCAACGTCCCCGTGGGCGTCGTCGCGGTGCCGCTGGCACTGCTCGCGCTGCCGAACTCGTTCGGCGCCCGGCTCCGCGCTGACCTGCTCGGCGTCCTCCTCGTCGGACTCGGCGTCTTCGCCGCGGTCTACGGCATTGTGCGCGGCAACGACGCGGGCTGGGACAGCGCCGAGGTGCTCGCCTCCCTGATCGGCGGCGGCGCACTGCTGGTCGCGTTCGTCTGGTGGGAATCCCGGGCGAGCGCCCCGCTGCTCCCGCTCGGACTGTTCCGCAACCGCAGCTTCTCGGTCGCGAACCTCGTGGGCGTCACCTTCAGCTTCGGAATCTTCGGGGCGGTGTTCATCCTGATCCAGTTCCTCCAGGTCGTGCAGGGGCACACCCCCCTGGAGGCAGGACTCATGACCATGCCGTGGACGCTCGCACCGATGGTCATCGCACCGCTCACCGGCGCCGTGATCGTGCCACGGCTCGGCACCCGGCTGCCCATCGTGGTGGGTCTCGCCCTCCAGTCCGCCGCCATGTTCTGGCTCGCCGCCATCCTCGCCCGCGACACGTCGTTCGGTGAGATGGTGCCGCCGTTCCTGCTCGCCGGCATCGGCATGGGTCTCGTGTTCGCACCGAGCTCGACGGCGGTGCTCGCCGGCTTCCACGAGCAGGAGCAGGCGAAGGCGTCGGGCACCAACGCCACGCTCCGGGAGATCGGAGTGGCCCTCGGCGTCGCGGTCCTGACGGCGGTGTTCATCGGCGCGGGCGGCACCCTCACACCCACCGGGTATGTGGACGCGGCGATCCCAGCCGTCGTGGTGGGTGCCGCCGTGCTCGCCGGTGCCACGGTGATCGCCTTCTTCCTGCCCGCGGGACGAACCGAGCCGGAGCTCGTGACCCGACCGCGCGAGACGGCCGCAGGGGCCGAGACCGACGACGAGGTCGTGGCCGGCGTCTCCCTCTGACGGATCGGTCGGACCGCCACGACGTCTCCGGGGGGACCTCTCGTAGGCTGACCGGGTGCGGATCGGGATCATCGGAGCCGGGGCGATCGGCGGCACCATCGCCGCACTGCTGGATCGCGCCGGGCACGAGGTGTCGGTCACCGCCAGGGGCGAGGGACTGGCCGCGATCCGACGACACGGCCTGCGGCTCGACGGCGCGTGGGGCGAGCACGTCGCCCGACTGCGCGCGTCGGAGCGCCTCGAGGCGACGCCGGAGCTCGCTTTCGTGTGCACGAAGGCGCAGGACGCGGCATCCGCTCTGCGCGACAACCTCGAGCACCTGGGCGGGATCACCGTGGTCATGGTGCAGAACGGGCTCGAGGCGCTCGAGACCGCCTCCGGCGTCCTCTCCCGCTCCGAGCCGGTCGGCGGGCTCGCCCTGTACGCCGCGCAGCACGTGGAGCCCGGCCGGGTCACCGTGACCGCCCGCGGCAGCACCTACCTGGGCGACGGACCGGGCGATCCCACGGATGCCGCCCGCCGTGCCGCGGCCGTCCTCGGCGCGGTCATGCCCACGGTCGCCACCAGGAACTTCCTGGGGGCGCAGTGGTCGAAGCTCGTCGTCAACATGGTCAATGCCATGCCCGCGCTGACCGGCCTCAGCGTGCAGGAGACCATCAGGGATAGGCGGCTGGGCCGAGTGGTGACGGCGTCGATGCGCGAGACGGTGCGCACGGGATCCGCCTGCGGAGTGCGGTTCGGTCGCGTCCAGGGGCTCGGCGACGGGCTGCTACGGGTCTTCTCCGCGATGCCGCTGCGTGCGGGCCGTGCGCTCCCCCTGCTGATGGCCCGCAGGATGGGATCCGTGCCGAACCTCGGCTCCACCCTGCAGAGCCGGCGCCGCGGACGCGCCACCGAGATCGACTACCTGAACGGCGCCGTCGTGCGGGCGGCGGCCGCGATCGGCCACGACGCTCCGGTCAACGCCGCAATCGTCGCGGCCATGCACGAGCTGGAACGCACAGGCTCGTACCTCACTGCCGACCAGGCCGCCGCGCTCCCCCTCCGCTGACCCCTCCCCGTCCGGCCGCCCCCGCCTGCCCCGGCTTCACCCCGCCCGCCCCGCCGGTGAGAAGCCACTCCCTGCGGCATGGGCACGGCCATGTCGGCGTGAACTGGCTTCTCACCGGGAGGGAACGCACCCACTACCCTGGCTGCATGCCGCTCAGCGAGCTCACCTCCCACACCCGGGCAGCACCGCCCGACCCCGATGGCACGGCGAGCTCTGAGACCCCTCCTCCCGAGGCGAGCCCCGCGGAGCTCGTCCGCACGCTGAACGACTGGTACCGGCGCGAGGCCAGGGATCTGCCGTGGCGGCGTGCGGGCTTCGGGGCATGGGGCATCCTGGTCAGCGAGGTCATGCTGCAGCAGACACCGGTGGCGCGCGTGATCCCGAGACTGCAGGAATGGCTGGCCCGCTGGCCGACCCCGTCAGACCTGGCGGCATCGCCGCAGGCGGAGGCGATCCGCGCCTGGGCCGGTCTCGGGTATCCGCGTCGGGCCCTGCGCCTGCACGAGTGCGCGGTGGTCATCACCCAGCGGCACGAGGGCATCGTGCCCAGCGACGTCGAGGAGCTGCTGACGCTGCCGGGGATCGGCGACTACACGGCCCGGGCGGTGGCGGCGTTCGCGTACGGCAGACGGCATCCAGTGGTCGACACGAACGTGCGCCGCGTCCTGGCGCGCTGCGTCGACGGCCAGGGTGAGCCGGCACCGCCGAACGCTCGCAGGGACCTGGCCGCCATGGAGGCGCTGCTGCCGGCCGACGAGGCGGAGGCGCGCGTCTTCAACGCGGCCGCGATGGAACTCGGCGCGGTCGTCTGCACCGCCAGGTCGCCCCGTTGTGGCGCATGCCCGGTCGCGGAGGACTGCGCCTGGCGCACCGCGGGACGACCTCCCTATCGGGGTGCGCGGCGTCCCGCGCAGAAGAGATTCGAGGGCAGTGACAGGCAGGTGCGCGGCATCCTGATGCGGGAGCTGCGGTCCGCGGACCGTCCCGTCTCCGCGGATGAGCTGGACCTCCTCTGGCCGAACGCACGCCAGCGGGAGCGCGCCCTTGCCGGGCTGCTGGCGGACGGGCTCGCGGTCGCCGTGGAGGGCGGCTACGCCCTTCCCGCGTGACGCCCCGGCTCATGTCGAGCGCAAGGACTCACTCGGATCCCCATTCGCTGCGGTCCCTGGCGGCCTGGAGGTCGAGATAGGCGCGTTCGTCGTCGCGCGTGACGCTCCCTCCCCGGTGCAGGATCTCGCGCAGCGACCATCTCCACAGCGGGAAGCGGAACGCCCGGCGCGGCCTCGCCACGAAGCCGTGCTCGATGCCCTGCTGCGCACCCACCGCACGTGCCCGGGCGCCGTATCCCGGACCGGATGCCGTCTGCTCTGTCATGACATCGACGTTACGGTCGCGCAAATGCTGCCACCAGATGGCAGAGTGACTCTCTTCACAAAGATCCCGCCAGTACACTGGGATGCGTGTTGCACAGTGTCGCGGTGCCCGTGATCGACGGCCTCGCCGTGTTCGAGTTCGGCCTTCTCGGAGAGGTGTTCGGGCTCGACCGCAGCGGCTACTCCGACCTGCCGCGCCTCGACTACCGCGTCTGCGGCGTGCGGGCCGGCGGTGCGGTCTCCATGCAGGTCGGGGTGCCGCTGACCCCCCAGCTGGGTCTGGACGCCATGGAGGACGCCGACGTGATCGCCGTCCCGGCCGCGACGGTGCGACCGGACGAGGAGTACCCGCCGGAGCTGCTCGCCGCCCTGCGCAGAGCCGCAGAACGGGGCGCGGTGCTGCTCAGCGCCTGCTCGGGGGCCTTCGTGCTGGGCGCCGCCGGCCTGCTCGACGAACGTCCGTGCACCACCCACTGGCGATACTGGCGCGAGCTCCAGCGCCGGCATCCGACAGCCCGGGTCGACCCCGAGGTGCTCTTCGTAGACGACGGGGATCTCATCACGAGCGCGGGCACGGCTGCAGGGATCGACGCGAGCCTGCATCTGATCAGGCGGGAGCTCGGCAGCGCGGCCGCGAACGTCATAGCACGCAACATGGTGGTGCCCCCGCAGCGCGACGGCGGTCAACGGCAGTACATCGACCGGCCCGTCCCCGAGGCGGACTGCGACGCGCTGGTGGAGGTGCTGGAGTACATGAACGGCCGTCTCGCCGAACGGCATTCCGTGGAGGCATTGGCGAGGAGAGCGCACATGTCGACGCGCACGTTCGCCCGCCGGTTCGTGACCGAGACCGGTGTCACTCCCATGCAGTGGCTCACCGCACAGCGTGTTCTGCACGCCCGTCTCCTGCTGGAGACGACGGATGCCTCCATCGACGACATCGCGGCGTCGTGCGGCTTCGGCAGCTCCACCCTGTTCCGGCATCACTTCGGTCGCGAGGTGGGCGTCTCACCCACCGCGTACCGACGTTCCTTCGCACGCGACGATGGCACGCGGCACGGCGAGGACGGGCCGGACGCGATCGAGCGCGACCGGGATGAGCCTCTCGCAGCGCACGCCTGAGCACAGGCCCTAGGCTGTCGTCTCGATGTCCGATAGCCCGCTCTCCGCCTCGCCGTACGAGGTGCTCGGCGTGCCGGCCTCGGCGAGCCAGGAGGAGCTGCGCACCGCCTATCGTCGCATGCTGCGGCGCTCACACCCCGACACCGGCGGCTCCGACGCCCTCTTCGTCGCCGTGCAGCGCGCGTGGGCCGTGGTGGGCACGCCTGAGGCCAGGGCCGCGTACGACCGAGGAAGCAGCGCAGGCGAGGCGCCGCACACCTGGGCACCGGCCGCACCGCGCACGCCCCGTCCTCAGTCACGACCGCAGACGCGTTCCTACGGGCATCCCGGCGGATTCTCTCGTGAGCGCTACCTCACGCTGATGCGGGAATGGGCGGGCCGCGGCGAGCCGCTCACGGACCCCTACGACGCGGCGCTCGTGAGGTCGGCCCCGCGGGAGATCCGTCACGCCCTCGCGGACGCCATCGCGGAGTAGACCACGGCCCGCGCGCTCACCACGCTCGGCATCGGGTACACCGTGTGGCACGACGTCGACGCCACCGGCCGGTCGGCCGCCGCCGCAGGCCTCGTCGAGAAGATCGACCATGTGGTGCTCGGCCCCGCAGGGCTCTTCGCGATCCAGTCGGAGGACTGGGCCGCGCCGGTCAGGGTGCGGCGGGGCGATCTCGTGCCGGACGGCGAGGCATCCGGTTTCGAGCGACAGCCCCTGCACGAGCTCGCCGGCCGTGCTCGCACGCTGGGCAGGGCGACGGGAGTGAAGTTCACGGTGGCGGTGCTGGTGCTGCCTGACGACGACCTCGAACAGGCGATCTCCGTCGTGGGACGCTCCCGGGGCGTGGCGCTCGTGGCCGCGCGGTCCTCGGTTCTGCCGCATCTGCTGCGAACCGGCGTGGCGGACACGCCGCGACCGGACGGCACCATGCTGTTCGAGCTTCGCACGCGGCTGCAGCAGGGCGTCCGATTCGTGTGACCGGTCCGGGACGCCCCGACGCTACGCCTCAGGCTCGTCCTCGCGGGGCTTCACGTACGGATCCGGGTCTCCCGCATACCGTGCGGATGCCGCCAGCCCGGCCACCCGGGCGTCGCGCTCCTGCGCCTCGCGCAGCAGGTCCGCGATGTGCTCGGCGTTCTCCGGTATCGCATCCGGTATGAACTCCAGCGACGGGGTGAGCCGGGTGGTGAGGTTCCTGCCCACCTCCGTGCGCAGCATCCCGGTCGCGGCCTTGAGCGCCGCGGCCGAGTCGGCCCGCTCCTGCTCGGTGCCGTACACCGTGTAGAAGACGCTGGCGTGCTGGAGGTCGCCGGTCACCCGCACGTCGGTGATCGTCACGAAGCCGAGTCGCGGGTCGCGCAGACCCTTGTCCAACCTCCTGGCGACGATCTCCTTGATGCGATCGGCGAGCCTGCGTGCCCGTGCCTCGTCAGCCACCCCTCTGCCCCTCTGTGTCTGTGTGCCGCTGTCTCCATGCCGCTGTGTTCCGCGCGCCGTGCCGCTCGCCGCGGCCGACGCTCACGGGCCGCCGCGCCTCGTGCCGCCGCGCCCTGCGCCGGATGAGCGCACGCGCGTCCGCGTCGGGCGCGGGACCGGCGAGGGTCCCGCGCCCTGCGCGGCTACGTCCGCGGCTTCTCGCGCATCTCGATGGTCTCGATCTCGTCGCCGACCTGGATGTCGTTGAACCTGCCCAGGCCGATGCCGGCCTCGAAGTCCGCACGCACCTCGGTGACATCCTCCTTGAACCGGCGCAGCGACTCGATGGTGAGGTTGTCCCCCACAACGACGCCGTCGCGGATGACCCGCGCCCTCGCGTTGCGGGTGATGGTCCCGCTGCGCACGTAGACGCCGGCGATGTTTCCGAACTTGGAGGAGCGGAACACCTCTCGGATCTCGGCGACGCCGGACTGCACCTCTTCGAACTCGGGCTTGAGCATGCCCTTGAGCGAGTTCTCGATGTCGTCGATGGCGTTGTAGATGACCGAGTAGAAGCGCACGTCGATGCCCTCACGAGCGGCGCGCTCGCGCGCCTTGACGTCCGGCCGCACGTTGAACCCGATCACGATCGCGTCGTCGATCGTCGCCAGGTCGATGTCGCTCTCGGTGATCGCACCGACGCCACGATGGAGGATCCGCAGCTGCACGCTGTCGTCCACCTCGATCTTCATGAGCGACTCCTCCAGCGCCTCGACGGCACCGGACACGTCGCCCTTGATGATGAGGTTGAGCGACTCGACCTTGCCCTCCTCCAGGGCCCGGGTGAAGTCCTCCAGGCTGATGCGCTTGCGTGCCTTCGCGAGCTGGGCGTTGCGCTCCGCGGCCTCGCGCTTCTCGGCGATCTGGCGGGCGGTGCGGTCCTCCTCGGTCACGATGAAGGTGTCCCCGGCGCGAGGAACCGACGACAGCCCCTGCACCTGCACGGGACGCGACGGGAGCGCCTCGTCCACGGGGTCGCCGTTCTCATCCTGCATGGCGCGCACGCGGCCGTAGGCCGTTCCGGCCACGATCGAGTCGCCGACCCGCAGGGTCCCCGACTGGATGAGCACGGTCGCCACCGCACCGCGGCCCTTGTCGAGCTTCGCCTCGATGGCGACGCCGCGAGCGGGCTTGTTCGGGTTGGCCCGAAGGTCGAGGCCCGCGTCGGCGGTGAGGAGGACGGCGTCGAGCAGCTCGGTGATCCCGACGTTCTCGCGCGCCGACACGTCGACGAACATGGTGTCGCCGCCGTATTCCTCGGCGACCAGCCCGAACTCGGTGAGCTGCTGCCGCACCTTGGCCGGATTGGCATCCGGCTTGTCGATCTTGTTCACCGCCACCACGATGGGCACGCCGGCCGCCTGGGCGTGGTTCAACGCCTCGATGGTCTGCGGCATGATGCCGTCATCCGCGGCCACGACGAGGATCGCGATGTCGGTCACCTGGGCACCGCGGGCACGCATGGCGGTGAACGCCTCGTGACCCGGGGTGTCGATGAAGGTGATCGC
>JAATFB010000084.1 GCA_015655415.1 Actinomycetales bacterium | reverse complement strand
GGCCGTGCTCGGTTGCGGCATCCGGGGTCAGTCCCACGCGCTGAGCCTGCACGACTCCGGGGTCGACGTGCGCGTCGGCCTGCTCGCCGGTTCCAAGAGCCGCAAGAAGGCCGAGGACGAGGGCCTGCGCGTGGTCACGCCCGAGGTCGCCGCGGCCGAGGCGGACGTGATCATGGTGCTGGCACCTGACCACAAGCAGCGCGGGCTCTACGCCGACTCGATCGAGGCCAACCTCAAGGACGGCGACGCGCTGTTCTTCGGCCACGGCTTCAACATCCGCTTCAGTTACATCAAGCCGCCGGCCAACGTCGACGTGGCCATGGTCGCGCCGAAGGGCCCGGGCCACCTGGTCCGCCGCCAGTTCGTCGACGGCAAGGGCGTGCCGGTCCTGGTCGCGGTCGAGCAGGACGCGACCGGCAAGGCGCTGCAGCTCGCGCTGTCCTACGCCAAGGCGATCGGCGGCACGCGGGCCGGCGCGATCGAGACGACGTTCACCGAGGAGACCGAGACCGACCTCTTCGGCGAGCAGGCCGTGCTCTGCGGCGGGGTCTCGCACCTCATCCAGGCCGGGTTCGAGACGCTGACGGCGGCCGGCTATCAGCCGGAGATCGCCTACTTCGAGGTGCTGCACGAGATGAAGCTCATCGTGGACCTGATCTGGGAGGGTGGAATCTCGAAGATGCGCTGGAGCGTCTCTGACACAGCCGAGTACGGCGACTACGTGTCGGGGCCGCGGGTGATCGACGATCACACCAGGCAGGCCATGAAGGGCATCCTCGACGACATCCGGTCCGGCGCGTTCGCCGAGCGCTTCATCGCCGATCAGGATTCAGGCGCCCCCGAGTTCCTGAGGCTCCGCAAGGAGGGCGAGGACCACCCGATCGAGTCGACCGGGCGCGAGCTGCGCAAGCTCTTCGCCTGGAACGCGTCCAACGACGACGACTACGTCGACGGCGAGGTCGCCCGCTGATCGCGGTCCCGTTCCGTCGGTTGAGCTTGTCGAAACCGGCCACTCTCGCCGGTTGAGCTTGTCGAAACCGGTCTGACGAGGGCATCGGTTTCGACAGGCTCAACCGGCGGTGGGGGCTCGACCGGCGGTGGGCTCGACCGGCGGTGGTCACGGCGACCACTACAGTTGTGTGTGATCACGCCCCGACGCCCCCTGGCGCGCGGGCGCTCGTCCCGCTTCCGTGCTCGTCCTCCCGAGCTCTCCTCTCCATCGAAGGGTCATCTTCCGTGTCGAAACCGGTCGTGTTGCTCGCCGAAGAACTCTCGCCCGCCACCGTCGAGGCACTGGGCCCGGACTTCGAGGTCCGCACCGTCGACGGCACCGACCGGCCCGCGCTGCTGGAGGCGCTGTCGGACGCTGACGCCGTGCTCGTCCGGTCCGCGACGAGGGTCGATGAGGAGGCCATCGCCGCTGCTCCGAAGCTGAAGGTGATCGCGCGGGCGGGCGTCGGCCTGGACAACGTCGACATCAAGGCCGCCACCGCGGCCGGGGTGATGGTGGTGAACGCGCCGACCTCCAACATCATCTCGGCTGCGGAGCTGACCATCGGCCACATCCTGTCGCTGGCACGGCACATCCCCGCGGGGAACGCCTCGCTCACTGCCGGGGAGTGGAAGAGGTCGAAGTTCACCGGAACCGAGCTGTACGAGAAGACGATCGGCATCATCGGCCTCGGCCGCATCGGCGCGCTCATCACGGCTCGACTGCAGGCCTTCGGCACCACGATCGTCGCGTACGACCCGTACGTCACCTCGGCGAGGGCGCAGCAGCTGGGGGTGCGGCTCGTGAGCCTCGACGAGCTGCTGCAGAGCGCCGACTTCGTCACCATCCACATGCCGAAGACGCCTGAGACGATCGGCATGATCGGCGATGACCAGCTGGCGCTCATGAAGCCCAGCGCATACATCGTGAACGTCGCCCGTGGTGGCCTGATCGACGAGGACGCTCTCTTCCGGGCGCTGACGACAGGCACCATCGCCGGCGCGGGCCTCGACGTCTTCTCGACCGAGCCGCCGCTGGACTCCCCGCTGCTGGGTCTCGAGAACGTCGTGCTCACCCCGCACCTGGGCGCGTCCACGGCCGAGGCCCAGGAGAAGGCGGGCGTCTCTGTAGCCCGCTCGGTGCGCCTGGCCCTCTCCGGCGAGCTCGTCCCGGATGCGGTCAACGTGGCCGGCGGAGTCATCGATCCGTACGTGCGGCCGGGCATCCCGCTGCTGGAGAAGCTCGGCCAGGTGTTCAGCGGCCTCGCGAGGAACAGCCCGATCACCAGCGTCGACGTGGAGATCCGTGGCGACCTCGTGGACTACGACGTGAGCGTCCTCAAGCTGGCGGCGCTCAAGGGGATCTTCACGAACATCGTCAGCGAGAACGTGTCCTATGTGAACGCCCCGCTGCTGGCCGAGCAGCGCGGCATCGAGGTGCGTCTCATCACCGACTCGACGAGCGAGGATTACCGCAACGTGCTCACCCTGCGCGGCGCCCTCGCCGACGGCTCACAGGTGTCGGTCTCGGGCACGCTCACGGGCCCCAAGCAGATCGAGAAGATCGTCGGGGTGAACGGCTACGACGTGGAGGTGCCGCTCGCCCAGCACCTCATCGTCATGGTCTACGACGACCGGCCGGGCATCGTGGCCGTCTACGGGCGGGAGTTCGGTGAGGCGGGCATCAACATCGCCGGCATGCAGGTGGCGCGCACCACCGCCGGTGGCAAGGCGTTGAGCGTGCTCACGGTGGACTCCCCGGTGCCTGAGGGCATCCTCGAGTCGGTGCGCGCGGCGATCGAGGCCGACCTGCTGCAGGCCATCGACATCGCGGCCGCGTAGGCGCATCCGATGAGCCGGAGGCGGCGGTTCGCGCAGGTCGACGTGTTCGGCGCGCAGGCGCTGCTCGGCAACCCGGTCGCCGTGGTCGTCGACGCCGAGGGGATGCCGGATGCTCAGATGGCCGCCTTCGCCCGGTGGACGAACCTGTCGGAGACCACCTTCCTCCTGCCGCCGACCGACCCGGCCGCCGATTACCGGCTGCGCATCTTCACGCCGGGTGGCGAACTCCCCTTCGCCGGGCACCCCACGTTGGGCAGCGCGCACGCCTGGCTGGCCGCGGGCGGCGTGCCACGCGGCACGGACACCATGGTGCAGGAATGCGGCGTGGGTCTCGTGGAGCTCCGTCGTGATGGTGATCGTCTCGCGTTCGCGGCACCGCCGCTCGTCCGCTCCGGCCCCGTCGATTCCGAGACGCTCGCGCGTGCCGTGGCCGCGCTCGGGATCCGACCGGGCGACGTCGTCGCCGCGGAGTGGGTGGACAACGGCCCGGGATGGCTGGCGGTGCTCCTGCGCTCGGCCGACGAGGTGCTCGCGTTGCGTCCCGACTTCGCCGCGATGCGCGGCATGGACGTCGGCGTCGTCGCGCCCCTGCCGCCAGACTCCGACGCCGATCTCGAGGTGCGGGGCTTCGTCCCTGGCCTCGGGATCCCCGAGGACCCGGTGACCGGGAGCCTCAACGCGGGCATCGCGATGTGGTTGATCGGCTCAGGCTTCGCGCCCGACCGCTACGTCGCGTCCCAGGGCACCGTGCTGGGTCGTGTCGGGCGGGTGCACGTGGAGCGCATCGGCGACCGCTACTGGATCGGCGGCAGCACGCGAACGGTGGTCGACGGGCTCGCGGCCCTCTGAGTCGCCGAGCGGCACTCGACGGCCGCGTCTCGGTCGCGGTGCGATCGCCGGGGTCCGCGGCGGCCGTAGGCTGGTATCCCAACCGGATCGCCCGTGCGCGGCGTCGGTCGCATGTCGAGAAGGAGTTCCATGTCCCGTCAGGTCAGGCTCGCCGTCATCCCGGGCGACGGCATCGGTCCGGAGGTGGTGACGGAGGCGCTCAAGGTGCTCGACGCCGTCGCCGACCCCGCGGAGGTCGTCTTCGAGAAGACCCGCTTCGAGCTCGGCGCAGCACGATACCTGGCGACCGGTGACGTGCTGACCGACGACGACCTCGCAGCGATCGCCCGGCACGACGCCATCCTGCTCGGCGCGGTCGGCGGAACACCGGGCGACCCGAGGCTCGCCGGGGCGAACATCGAGCGCGGACTGCTGCTGAAGCTGAGGTTCGCGCTCGACCACTACGTCAACCTGCGTCCGACCGCCATCCTGCCCGGGGTCGTCAGCCCGCTCGCCGATCCTGGCCACGTCGACTTCGTCGTCGTGCGCGAGGGCACGGAGGGGCCCTACGTCGGCAACGGCGGGGCGATCCGCGTCGGCACACCGCACGAGATCGCGAACGAGCTGTCGGTGAACACCGCATTCGGGGTCGAGCGGGTGGTGCGCTACGCGTTCGAGCAGGCGCGGAGACGGCGCGGGAGGCTCACCCTCGTGCACAAGACGAACGTTCTGGTCAACGCCGGCGGTCTGTGGAAGCGGATCGTGGACGAGGCGGCGGCCGAGCATCCGGATGTCGTCGTCGACTATCTGCACGTGGACGCGGCGACGATCTTCCTCGTGACCGATCCTGCTAGATTCGATGTCATCGTCACGGACAACCTCTTCGGCGACATCCTGACCGATCTCGCGGCCGCGATCAGCGGCGGCATCGGTCTCGCGGCATCCGGCAACATCAACCCGGAGGGCGCGTTCCCGAGCATGTTCGAGCCCGTGCACGGCTCGGCACCGGACATCGCCGGCCAGGGCAAGGCGGATCCGTCCGCCGCGATCCTCTCCGTCGCGCTGATGCTGGATCATCTCGGCTTCGCGGACGCCGCGTCACGTGTGCGCGCAGCCGTCGCGGCGGACCTCGCCGAGCGGTCGGGTCCGCGCCGCACGGCCGAGATCGGCGACGCGATCGCCGCTCGGCTGGCGGGCTGAATCGCCGCGAGGACGAGCGGCCCGCTGACGTAACCTGTTCTCGACGCGCCACGCATCGCGTCGTCCGACCTTGATTAGGGGAACATCGATGACCATCCCGCTCACGGACATCACGCCGCTCACCTGGCAGGTCACGCCCAACCCGGCACCGCGCAGCCCGGCGGAGCGGGAGAGGATCCTGGCCGATCCGGGGTTCGGCCAGTACTTCACCGACCACATGGTCGACATCTGCTGGTCGGTCCGTGGCGGCTGGCATCGGCCGCGGGTCAGCCCCTACGGGCCGATCCAGCTCGAGCCGGCCGCGGCCGTGCTGCACTACGCGCAGGAGGTCTTCGAGGGGCTGAAGGCGTATCGCCACGCGGACGGATCGATCTGGACGTTCCGCCCGGAGGCCAACGCCCGCCGCATGCAGCGCTCCGCGCATCGGCTGGCGTTGCCCGAGCTTCCCACCGAGTACTTCATCGAGTCGCTGCGTCGGCTCATCGAGCTGGACGGCGACTGGGTGCCCTCCGCGCCCGAGACGAGTCTCTACATCCGCCCGTTCATGTTCGCCAAGGAGGCTTTCCTCGGCGTTCGGCCGGCGGACAAGGTCGCGTTCTACGTCATCGCGAGCCCGGCGGGTCCGTACTTCACGGGTGGCATCGCGCCCGTGTCGATCTGGCTGTCGGACGCGTACTCCCGCGCGGGTGTCGGGGGCACCGGCTCGGCGAAGACCGGCGGCAACTACGCGGCGAGCCTCCTGCCGCAGGCCGAGGCACACGAGCACGGCTGCGCCCAGGTGCTGTTCCTGGACTCGGTCGAGGGGAAGTTCCTCGAGGAGCTCGGCGGGATGAACGTGGTGCTCGTCTACCGCGACGGCACCCTGGTGACGCCCGCGTCCGCCTCGATCCTCGAGGGCATCACGCTCGACTCGATCCTGCAGCTGGCCCGCGATCGCGGTCACCGGGTGGAGCAGCGTCCGGTGTCCATCGACGAGTGGAAGGCGGGCGAGGCATCCGGCGACATCACCGAGGTGTTCGCCTGCGGCACCGCGGCGGTGGTGACCCCGATCGCACAGCTGAAGGCGCGGGACTTCACCATCGGATCCGCCGACGCCCCGGCCGGCGAGCTCACGATGTCGCTGCGTCGCGAGCTCACCGACATCCAGTACGGGCGTGCGGAGGACAGGCACGGCTGGCTCACGCGACTGGACGCCTGAACCCGTGAAGATCGCACGTTTTCGGCACGGGGGAGCGCTGTCGTTCGGGATCCTCGACGAGGACGAACGTGAGTGGGTCGTGCTCGCCGGTGATCCGAAGTACGCCGGCTACGACACCACGGGGGAGCGGATCGCGCTGTCGGACGCGACGCTGCTGGCGCCCGTGCTGCCTCGGTCGAAGGTCGTCGGCATCGGGCGCAACTACCGGGAGCACGCGGAGGAGATGGGATCGGAGGCTCCGGAGTCCCCGCTGATGTTCCT
This sequence comes from Actinomycetales bacterium, assembly GCA_015655415.1. Taxonomy (GTDB): domain Bacteria; phylum Actinomycetota; class Actinomycetes; order Actinomycetales; family Microbacteriaceae; genus Humibacter. Next base: position 4,739 of record JAATFB010000084.1, on the reverse strand, counting down.
CAAGCCGAACACGTCGGTCATCGGCCCCGACGATGCGATCGTGCTGCCGCCGCAGTCGCAGCGCGTGGAGCACGAGGGCGAGCTCGTCGTCGTGATAGGCCGCATCGCGAAGGACGTCAGCGCGCGGAACGCGTTGGATTACGTCTTCGGCTACACGGCCGGCAACGACGTCACCGCCCGCGACCTGCAGCGCGCGGACGGCCAGTGGGCGCGCGGCAAGGGGTTCGACACGTTCTGCCCGCTCGGCCCGGTGATCGAGACGGACTTCGACGTGGCATCCGCGACCATCGAGACGAAGGTGAACGGCGAGCCGCGGCAGACGGGCCGGACGGCGGACCTGATCCACGGCATCCCGGAGCTGGTGGCGTACGCGGCCGGCGTGTGGACGCTGCTGCCAGGCGACGTGATCATGACGGGCACCCCGGCGGGCGTCGGCCCTCTGGCGGCGGGCGACCGCGTCGACGTGACGATCAGCGGCATCGGAACGCTCTCGAACCCGGTGCGGGCGAAGGAGACGAGCGCACCCTAGACTTCCGGCATGGCGGAGGGCTGGGGCGACTTCTTCGTCGCGGTGGCCGGCGCTGCGGCGGCGCTCGCGGGTCTGATCATCGTGGCGATGAGCGTCACGATCAAGGAGATCATCGCCTCGCGCACGCTTCCCTCTCGTGCCGGCGCGACGGTGAGCTCGATGGTGCTCATCCTGGTGCTGGCGATCCTGGGCCTGATGCCGCATCAGACCGATGTCGTGCTCGGGCTCGAGATCGTCCTCGCCAGCGCGATCGCACTCCTGCCGGTGCTGCTGATGTCCCACCGCGTGATCACCGACCGCACCTATGCGGCGGGCGTCGCCACGCGAGTGTCGCGCGTCGCGATCGGGGTCATCCCGGTCGCGCTGGCGCTGGCCGGGGGAGTGGTCGTGATCGCCGGGTCCTCGGCCGGACTGTTCCTGGTCGCCGCCGCCATGGTCCTGGTGTTCGTGACGTCGATGCTGAACGCCTGGGTGCTCCTGGTGGAGATCCAGCGCTAGGGGGAGCGGACCGATCGGCGGCCTTCGGTCCCCGTAGAATCGAGGCGATGTCCGAGACCCCAGCACCGGCCGCGTATCCGTTCAGCTCCGCCACCGGATCCCAGGTGCGCGTGCGCTTCTGCCCTTCGCCCACCGGCACACCACACGTGGGACTGATCCGCACGGCACTGTTCAACTGGGCGTATGCCCGGCACACCGGGGGCAAGCTCGTCTTCCGCATCGAGGACACGGATGTCGCGCGAGACAGCGAGGAGAGCTACGAGCAGATCCTGGAGGCTCTGAGGTGGCTGAACCTGGACTGGGACGAGGGCGTCGTCACGGGGGGCCCGGACGGCCCCTATCGGCAGTCGGAGCGCAGTGAGGTGTATGCGGCCGTGCTCGACCGGCTCATCGACGCCGGCCACGTCTACGAGAGCTATTCGACCCCGGAGGAGATCGAGGCGCGCAACGTGGCCGCGGGGCGACCGCGGCAGCACGGGTATGACAACGGGGATCGCGACCAGACCGATGAGCAGCGCGAGGCCTTCCGCGCCGAGGGACGCCGCCCCGCCCTCCGACTTCGGGTGCCCGACACGGAGCTCGGATTCCACGATCTCGTGCGCGGTCCGATCACGTTCCCGGCCGGATCGTTCAGCGACTTCGTCGTCGTGCGCCCCAACGGACGGCCGCTCTACACCTTCGTCAACCCGGTCGATGACGCCCTGATGCGGATCACGCACGTGTTGCGCGGCGAGGACCTGCTGCCGTCCACGCCGCGGCAGATCGCGCTCTACCGTGCGCTCATCGATGTCGGGATCACCGACTTCATCCCGCAGTTCGCGCACCTCCCCACCGTGCTGGGCGAGGGGAACAAGAAGCTGTCGAAGCGCTCGCCCGAGTCGAACCTCTTCCATCACCGCGACCGCGGCTTCATCCCCGAGGGGCTCGACAACTATCTCGCCCTGCTCGGATGGGGGTACTCGCACGACCGCGACGTCTTCACCCTCGACGAGATGGTGGAGAGGTTCGACGTCGTCGACGTGAACCCCAACCCGGCGCGATTCGACCTGAAGAAGGCCGAGTCCATCAACGCCGACCACATCAGGATGCTCGACACGGCCGACTTTGCGCGGCGTACGATCCCCTACCTCGTCGCGGCCGGCATCCTCACCGAGCCGCTCACCGACCGCCAGCGTGCCGTGCTCGACGCGGCCGCCCCGCTCGTGCAGGAGCGCGTGCAGCTGCTCGGCGAGACCCCGGGCATGCTCGGCTTCCTCTTCACCGATGCCGCGGCCCTCCGATACGAGGAGGACGCGCTGGCCGGGCTGCCGGAGAACGCGGTGCCGGCGCTCGAGGGCTCGATCGCCGCGCTCGATCGTCTCGCCGAACACCTCTGGGAGCACGAGGGCATCGAGGTGACCCTGCGGGTTTCGTTGATCGAGGTGCTGGGTCTCAAGCCGCGGGTCGCGTTCGCGCCGCTCCGGGTTGCCGTGAGCGGTCGTCGTGTCTCCCCGCCGTTGTTCGAGTCGATGGAGATCCTCGGCAAGGCCGAGACCCTCGCGCGCCTGCGTCGGCTGGTCGAGCAGCTGGCATCCTGATCGGGCCCCTCTGAGGCCACCGCGTTTTGAACGCCACTGCGCCGTGCGGTAAAGTTGACGCTCGTGCCGCCTCCGCTGCGGTGCGTGCCGGGCAGCATCCCGGCCGTCGGCCAAGGCCGATGGGGTATGGTGTAATTGGCAACACGGCTGATTCTGGTTCAGTTGTTCTTGGTTCGAGTCCAGGTACCCCAGCACTGAGATCGTTGAGTTTCCGCCTCTAAGCAGGCAGCTCCGAACTCCTCTCGGAGAGGCCGTTTCGGCTCAGGTGACCGCTTTGGTGACCAGATTGGCTCGAACCCGCTGGTTGAGCGAGCGAAGCGCGTCGAAACCACGGCAGATTGCGGGCGCATGCGGGGGAGCACGGGCGCACCTGCCCGTCATGGAGCCGACGCCTGCTCTCCCCGTCTTCCTCACCCAGCGCGAGGTCGCTGAGGCGCTGCGCCTGCCGGAGCGCACGCTGGAGGACTGGCGGCAGACCCGGCAGGGGCCGCCTTACGTGAAGCTCGGCCATCACGTCCGCTACGAGCAGGCTGAGCTGCTCGCCTGGGTGCGGGAGCGACGACATGGCTAGGCGCCGCATCGCCGCCGGCGAGCTCGGCGACATCCAGCTCACCCGTCTGGCAAACGGCACCTGGCGAGCACGAGCGCGCACCCGAGACGACGCCGGCGAACTGCACCAGCTGCGTGTCGTCGCGGACACCGAGGACGAAGCGTGCGCAGAGATCACCCGCCGCGCCACAGCCCTGAGCAGTTCGGGGTACATCGGGCTGACCGCATTCGACACCGTCGCTGACGCCTGTGCAGCCTGGCTTGCCCAAGTGCGGGTGCGCGCCCAGGCTGGGGCGCTCAGCTTCTCCACCTACGAGTCCTATGAGCAGACCGCACGGCTGCTGCTCGTGCCCCGTTGCGGCGGCATCACCCTCGGTGCGCTGACCGTCGGGCGCTGCGACCGGATCATCCAGGCCGCCTTCCTGGAGCAGTCCCTCTCCGCTGCCCGCCGCATCCGCTCGGTGCTCGGGCTCGTGTGCGGCTACGCGGTGCGCGACGACGCGATCCCGTTCAATCCGGTGCGCGACGTGCAACGCCTGCCGTTGCCCGAGAAGAAGACAACGGTGCTCACACCGCCGCAGATCGCGGGTATCCGCGAGTTGATGGAGCGCTGGCGCGAGGACAGCGGCATGGGCCCGCGCCCGAACTATCGCGCGCTCATCGACGGCATGGACATCATGCTCGGCACCTCCGCCCGCGTCGGGGAGTGCATCGGCTTGCGCCGCTGCGACGTCGACATGACCACGAACCCGCCGACGCTGCTCATTGACGGCACGATCACGCAGACCCGCGAGCTGGGCGTGCGACGCAAGAACGCGCCGAAGCGCACCCGGCAGCGGCGCAGGATCGCCCTGCCGAGCATGGCCGCTGCCGCTGTGCGACGCCGGCTTGCGCTGGCGGATCGTGGCGCCGAGGCGCTGCTGTTCCCAACCGCGACCGGGTCGCCGATGAGCGTTAGCAACTACGAACGACTGTTGCGCTCCTTCGTTGACGACAACCGCGGCGCGCTCACCGCAATCGGCGTCGACCCGGATCGCTACTCCACGCACATTTACCGCCGTACGGTTGCAACCCTCGTCGAGCAGGCCGCGGGCATCACGCTCGCCTCACGCCTGCTCGGCCACGCGAACGAGCAGATCACCCGCGCCAGCTACGTCGTCTCCGCCGAACAGGTCGACCCGATCACCGTCGACATCCTCGACGCGGTGCTGGGATGCTGAGCACGCATTGTCTTCCTATCCGCATACAGGTAGCATTGATCTGTCATCAGTTAGGAGGAGTCGTGGCAACGATTGAGCTCGCACCCGCATTCACTCTCGATGATGCGCGTGCGACTGGCCTGCGCAAGGACCAGATCTACGAGCTGCTCGAACGGGGTGAGATCGAGCGCGTGGGCCGCGGCGCATTCGTGCGCCCGATCGCGGTCGACCCTGCGTTCGCCACGATTGCGGCCGCAACGGCTGTGAACGCCGCCGCAACGCTGTGTCTGACGAGCGCGCTCGTGCACCACGAGCTGAGCGACGCCATCCCCTTCGCCACGGACATCGCACTGCCTCGGGGGACCCGTCACCCGGCGGGCTTCGCGC
>JAATFB010000029.1 GCA_015655415.1 Actinomycetales bacterium | reverse complement strand
CGTCCCACACCCCCGTGATGCGCCGGTGGGAAGCGTGGCTCAAATCCTCGTCGACGAGCTCCGGATCGGGCCGGCGATCGTGGAATCCGCGGTGGTCCGCCTCGGCCCAGGCGGCGAGCTCCTCGCGGCTCGTCGTGTCCACGAGGCCGAGCCGCAACCCCTCAGCGGCGAGCGCGGCGGCGGAGGTCCGGTCGAGGGGAGGCTGCTGTGCGTCCATCCGTCCAGCCTACGGTCACCCCGTGCCGGCCGATGAGCGTCGCGTCAGCCCAGGAGCCCGGCCACCACGGCGCGAGCGTCGGCCGCACTGCTCTGCGCGAGCGTGCGCGCGGCCAGCTCGCGCGCCTGCTCGAGGGTTACCCGGGAGAGCATGGCGCGCACATCCGCGAGGGCGCCCGGCGACATCGACAGGTCCGCGGCGCCGAGCCCGACGAGCACCACCGCCATCCTGGGGTCCGATGCCGCCTCGCCGCACACGCCGACCGGGGTGTTCGAGGCCCGCCCGGCATCCCCGACCAGCTTCACGAGGCGGAGCACCGCCGGATGCCACGGATCCTGGTAGTGGGCCACCGAGCCGAGCATGCGGTCGGCGGCGAGCGTGTACTGGATGAGGTCGTTGGTCCCGATGCTGACGAAGTCGCACAGCGGCACGACCTGGTCGGCGAGCACCGCGGCGGAGGGCACCTCGACGGTGATCCCGACCGTCCGCAGTCGCAGCGACCGGGCGAGGCCGATGAAGTAGGCGGTCTCCTCCACGTCCGCGATCATCGGCGCCATCACCCACAGGTCGGCGCCGGTGTCCTCCTGCGCGGCGGCCAGCGCCGTGAGCTGGTCACGCAGCACGTCCTCGTGCTCGCGCAGTGCCCTGATGCCACGGCGACCGAGCGCCGGGTTCTCCTCGTGCGTGTGGCCGAGGAAGGCGAGCTGCTTGTCCGCCCCGGCGTCCAGAACCCGCACCACCACCTTGCGACCGGCGAAGGCGGCCATGAGGTCTCGGTAGCGGGACCTCTGCAGCTCCACGGGCGGGGCGCTGCGCGCATCCAGATAGAGGAACTCGGTGCGGAACAGGCCGACACCCTCGGCACCGAGCGCGACGGCCGCAGCGGCCTCCTCCGGTGAGCCCACGTTGGCGAGAAGCGGAACGGGCGTGCCGTCGGCCAGCGCGCCGGGAGTCAGCGGTCGCGGTGCGGCCACGGTTCCGCCGCGCTCCGCCGCGGAGGCGACAACAGCCGGCTCGGGATCGGCGATGACCACACCCTGCGCCGCGTCCACCACCAGTGTCTGCCCGTTCACGATCGCGTCGCTGCCCGCGGCGCCGACGACCGCGACGATGTTCTTGTTGCGGGCGAGGATCGCGGTGTGCGACGAGCTGCTCCCGTCGCGCGTCACCAGGGCGAGCACCTTGTCGAGGTCGAGCGTGGCGGTGTCGGCCGGGGCGAGGTCGTGCGCGACGAGCACGAACGGCGCGTCGGAGTGCGGCACCGTCGGCAGCGCCACCCCGCGCAGCCGGGCGATGACGCGACGCGCGACGTCGCGAACGTCGGCACCCCTCGCTGCCGGGTTCTCGCCGAGCCCCTCCAGCACCCTCGCGTATCCCTCATACGCCTCGAACACGGCGCGCTCTGCGGTCTTGCCGTCGCCGATGCGCTGCTCGATGTCGTCGATGACGGCGGGATCCTGCGCCATCAGCGACTGGGCCTCGAGGATCTGCTCGGCGTCGCCGCCCGCCCTGCGGCCGAGCTCGATCAACTCGGCTGTGACCGCGGCGAGCGCCTCCTGCACCCTGCCGTGCTCATCGGAGACCTCGGCCTGCGACTGCACGTCGTCGGGTTCGCCGATCGGGTCCGGCATGCGCAGCGCGGGGCCGACGGCGACTCCCTGCCCCACGCCGATTCCCGTGATCTGGATCGACACCGCCCCAGCCTATGCCGCACGCCTCCTCTGCTCGAATCTGCTCGAACCGCCGCCGGACGACATCCGTGCGCACGGCGACGGGAGCCGCCACGCCGCAGACCCTAGGCTGAGGCCGTGGCGCGGCGCAACGCGAGGTCGACGGATGCCCCACCCTCCTCGCGCGGGTCGGAGGCGCCGCAGACGCAGACTGTCGGCGCCCTCGCGCGCCGGCTCGACCTCATTGCGGCGGAGGCCGAGCATGAGCGCGAGCAGCTCGCCGAGCGCCTCGAGGAGCTGGCGGATCCGCTGCGGGACCGGCTGCAGGGGCCCGCGCTCCGGGTGAACCGGTGGTGGCGGCGGGTGTCGTCGCTGAAGCCGTACCGAGTCTGGATCCAGTTCTCCCACAACGATGGCAATCTGCGCACGGCGGGGATGTCGTACCAGACGCTGTTCGCCGTCTTCGCCGCGCTGTGGGTGGGATTCTCGATCGCCGGCATCTGGCTCACGGGCGACACGAGGCTGATGCGGGCCATGATCGACCTCGTCGACGACGCCGTCCCGGAGCTGATCGGCACGCACGGCAGCACCGGCGTCATCAGCGAGGAGGCGCTGCACTCGCTGGGCACCGCCTTCGGCTGGACGAGCGCGATCGCCCTCGTGGCGTTCCTGTGGACCGCCGTGGCGTGGTTGTACTACACGCGCCAGGCGGTGCGGGCGATGTTCGACCTGGAGCGGGACGAGCGCAACTACGCGCTGCAGAAGATCACGGATTTCGGCCTGGCCATCGTGTTCGGCGTGATCCTGGTCGTCTCCGCCTCGGTGTCGGTGGTCACGACCGAGGCGCTCACCGGCGCCCTCGACCTCCTTGGCGTCGGAGACGACTCGTTCTGGTCCCGCCTCCTGGCCCGCGTGGTCGGTTTCGCCATCTCGATCGCGCTGAACTTCTTCACCCTCGCCGCCATGTTCCGGGTGCTGTCGCGCGTGGTCATCCCGTGGCGGCCGCTGGCGGCCGGCTCCCTGCTCGGCGGGCTGGCGCTGAGCGGACTCGGCGTGCTGAGCGGGCTGCTGATCGGCGGCGCATCAGGCAATCCGCTGCTGGCCTCGTTCGCCGTCTTCGTGGGACTGCTGCTCTGGTTCAACATGATCTGCCGGGTGATCCTCCTCTCGGCGGCGTGGATCGCCGTAGGGATGTCCGACCGCGGGCTGGATCCGCGCGGGCGAAGCCCGGAGCAGCTCGCCTATGAGAGGGCGGTCGCCGAGCGCTCGGCGAGGCTTCTGGTGGCGCGCACCGAGCTGGCGGACGCACGGCGGCGAGCGGCGTCGACGCGGGGCGTCGCCCGGTGGGTCGCCGGGCGCCGGGTGCGCGACGCGCGCGCCCAGCTGGCCCGGGTTGAGGCCGAGCCGCCGCCACGGCCGCCGCGGAAGCGGAGCTGGTGGACCGCTGACGGCACGGAGGGCGGCGGGGAGGTCGCGGGGTCCGTGGACCGCGGTCCGCGGACGAAGGGCGTCGGGGGCGACGACTAAACTGCAGCCATGCCCCCTCGCCGCACGCTGCGCATCGCCACGGTCAACGTCAACGGCATCAGGGCGGCGTTCCGCCGGGGCATGGGCGACTGGCTGCAGGGACGCGGGGTGGACATCCTCGCCCTGCAGGAGGTGCGGGCCTCCACCGACGACGTCACCGCTCTGCTCGGTCCCGAATGGGATGTGCTGCACGACGGCGCCACCGCCAAGGGACGTGCCGGCGTCGCGCTGGCCAGCCGCGGCAAGGCGTCCATCCATCGTGTCGAGCTCGGCGACGAGGACATCGACACAGCGGGACGCTGGCTGGAGGCGGACTACGAGGTCGACGGCACGGTGATCACGGTCGTCAGCGCCTACGTCCCCTCGGGCGAGGCGGGGACCGAGAAGCAGACGTACAAGTACCGGTTCCTCGACGCGATGGACGCGCGGATGAAGGCGCTGCCGCGCCACAACGAGCTCGCGGTGGTGATGGGCGACCTCAACATCGGGCACCGCACCCTCGACATCAAGAACTGGAAGGGCAACGTGAGACGTGCCGGCTTCCTGCCCGAGGAGCGCGTCTACCTCGACCGGCTGATGGGCGCCGAGGACGACCCGCACTACAACGACGGGGCGGGATACGGCTGGATCGACATCGGCCGCCGGCAGGCCGGTGAGGTCGACGGCCCCTACACGTGGTGGACGTGGCGCGGTCAGGCGTTCGACAACGACACCGGCTGGCGCATCGACTACCAGCTGGCCACCCCGGCGCTCGCGCGGAAGGTGGTCGACTACCGTGTGGACAGGGCGCCGTCCTACGCCGAGCGATGGTCGGACCACACCCCCGTCGTCGTCGACTACGCGCTGTGAGCCGCGAGCGTCCCGCTCCCCAGCATCCCGCCCCGAGACCGTCCGATCGTGCCGAGACGGCCGTCGATCCTCACCGTCTCGGCACGATCGGGCGGCTTCGCCCGACATCATCCGTCAGAAGGAACGCCAGATGACCAAGCCCCGACTCTTCTCCGGCATCCAGCCGTCGAGCGATTCGCTGCACCTCGGCAACTACATCGGCGCACTCCTGCAGTGGCGCGAGCTGCAGAAGGATCACGACGCGTTCTTCTGCGTCGTTGACCTGCACGCCATCACCGTCCCGCAGGATCCGCGCGAGCTCGCCGAGAAGACCCGCCGCACCGCCGCCCAGTACATCGCGGCCGGAATCGACCCCACGGCATCGACCCTCTTCGTGCAGTCCCACGTGCCGGCGCACGCCGAGCTGGCGTGGGTGCTGAACACGATCACCGGCTTCGGCGAGGCGAGCCGGATGACGCAGTTCAAGGACAAGTCCTCGCGCTACGGCGCCGACTCCACGAGCGTCGGGCTGTTCACCTACCCCGTGCTGATGGCCGCGGACATCCTGCTCTACGACGCCCTCGACGTGCCGGTCGGCGACGATCAGCGACAGCACGTCGAGCTCACCCGTGACCTCGCGGAGCGGTTCAACTCGCGGTTCGGCGAGACGTTCGTGGTGCCGCGCGCGATCATCCAGGCCGACACGGCGCGGATCTACGACCTGCAGAGCCCCACGTCGAAGATGTCCAAGTCCGCCGACTCGACGGCCGGACTGGTGCTGCTGCTGGACGAGCCGAGCGTCACGCGCAAGAAGATCATGCGCGCGGTGACCGACACGGACTCCGTGATCCGCTTCGACCGCGGCGGCAAGCCGGGCGTGTCCAACCTCCTTGCGATCTACGCCGCGCTGAGCGGCCGAAGCGTCCAGTCGGTAGCGGACGAGTACGAGGGGCGCGGTTACGGCGAGCTGAAGAAGGGGCTGGCCGATGTGGTGATCGGCGAGTTCGAGCCGGTCCGCGCTCGTGCCCTCGAGCTGCTGGACGACCCGGCCGAGCTGGACCGGCTGCTCGGCGCGAACGCCGACCGCGCCGCCGAGGTCGCCGAGGCGAGACTCGCCGCGGTGTACGACCGGGTCGGCCTCTTGCGCCGCGTGCGGTCATGACGACTCCACAGGCGCGCGACCCGGCCGCCACCTCTCGAGTCGCGGAGCCTCGGCAAGGCGTGCCGGGCATCCGTTGCGTGCTGTTCGACCTCGACGACACCCTGTTCGCGCACCAGGACGCCGCCGCGACCGGCCTGCTCGCGCACGTGCGCTCGCTCGGGCATCCGTACGCCGTCCGCGACGCCGCCGAGGAGGTCGCCGCATGGCACGAGCTCGAAGAGCACCACTACCACCGATACCTGCGCGGCGAGGTCGGGTTCGACGACCAACGGGCGCACCGGGCGCGCGACTACGCGGCACGGCACGGCGTGCGGCTGACGACCGACGAGGCCCTGTCGTGGTGGTCCGCGTTCTTCGAGCGGTACATCGAGAGCTGGCGGCTGCACGAGGATGCCGTGCCCTGCCTCGATGAGCTGCGCAGGCGCATACCGGGCGTGCGTCTCGGCGTGATCACGAACGGCGAGCTGGGCTTCCAGCTGCGCAAGATCGACGCCGTGGGCGTGCGCGAGCGGTTCGAGGCGATCGTCGCATCCGGTGACGTGGGCGTGACGAAGCCGGACGCCCGCATCTTCACGCTGGCGTGCGAGCGTCTCGGGGTGAGACCGGGCGAGGCCGCCTACGTCGGCGATCGCCTCGGCACGGATGCCATCGGCGCCGCCCGCGCCGGCCTGACCGGCGTGTGGATAGACCGGCGTGACGCCGGCGCATCCGAGGAGGAGCTCGCAGTGGCCGACGAGCTGGGCGTGCTGCGCATCACGACGCTCGCACAGCTGCCGCCGCTGCTCGGCTGAGCCGCACACCCCACCCCTCACCCACCTCTCCTCACCCAACTCTCCTATCGCACCTCCCCCCGGCTATGGATTTCACCGCCCGCTACATGCGAATGCGGTCTGCATGTCGTAGGCGGTGAAATCCATAGCTGCCGAGAGGAGCAGCGAGGCGCTGTGTGACGCGGGAATACGCCGCCGCCGCGCACGTTTGGGTAGGGTGTACACAGTGCTCCGGGGTCGGTGAGAGTCCGAACCGGCGGTGAGAGTCCGCGAGCCGAGGCCACGTTCACTTCTGCGAGAGGTGCGGCGGCCGAGGTTGAGCCGGTGGAACTCCGGCACCGACGGTGATGGCGTGCTCGGCCGCAAGGCTGACACGCCAGAGTCCGGATGGGAGGCAGCACGCACGGATGCGTCGGCGCTCGCGCCGTCGGCATCAGTCCGACATCCCCGGGGTCCCGGGCCGGTCCGAGAGGACGGCCCAGCACAGCAGGACAGACGGAGACCGGGATGACCGACACGGGCGAGCGCGCAGGAGAGCCCACGGGGTTCGAGGCGCCTATGCGCCGCGCGCTCGAGCTCGCCGCCAGGGGTCCGGCAACGGGCGTGAACCCGCGCGTCGGCTGCGTGATCCTCTCGCCCGACGGGGAGACGATCGCGGAGGGCTGGCACCGCGGGGCCGGCACCGCCCACGCCGAGGTCGATGCCCTGTCGAAGCTGCCCCCGGGCGGGGCCTCCGGCGCCACCGTCGTCGTCTCGCTCGAGCCGTGCAACCACGTGGGACGCACCGGGCCGTGCAGCGAGGCGCTCATCGCCGCAGGGATCGGTCGCGTCGTCTACGCCGTGGACGATCCCGGGCAGGCCTCCCACGGCGGCGCGCAGCGGCTGCGCGACGCCGGCATCGAGGTGATCGCCGGCGTCGAGGCCGAGGCGGCCTCCGCCCTGCTGGCGGACTGGCTCACCGCCGCACGGCTTGGTCGGCCGCACGTCACGCTCAAGTGGGCCAGCAGCCTCGACGGCCGGATCGCGGCCGCCGACGGCACCAGCCGCTGGATCACCGGCACCGCCGCACGGCAGCATGTGCACGAACGACGGGCGGCATCCGACGCGATCGTGGTGGGCACCGGAACCGTCCTCGCCGACGACCCGAGCCTGACCGCGCGCGGCGATGCCGGCGAACTGCTGGCACGGCAACCGGTTCCGGTGGTGCTCGGCGACCGGGCGGTCCCGCAGCACGCCGCGGTACGACGGCATCCGCGCCCGCCGGTCTTCCTGTCGGGCCACGACCTCGCCGACGCCCTCGTTCAGCTGCGGGAGCTCGGCGTGCGCACCGCATACGTGGAGGCCGGTCCGGCGCTGGCGAGCTCGTTCGTGCGCGAGGGCCTCGTCGACGAGGTGGACGTCTACCTCGCGCCCGTCCTGCTCGGCGGCACCAGGACCGCACTGACCGACATCGGCGTGCACACGATCACCGAGCAGCACGCACTGGAGATCGATCGCCTCGAACGACTCGGCAACGACATCCTCGTCGTCGCCCGCAACCCCTCGGCACGCGCACTCAACCCATGGCGTGCCGCCGAACCCAGGCCAGCCCTGCAAGGAGCATGAGGATGTTCACCGGAATCATCGAAGAGCTCGGCGAGATCTCCGCCATCGACCGCACGGCGGACGCGGCACGGCTCACCGTGCGCGGCGCGCTCTCCACCGAGGGCGCCAAGCACGGCGACTCGATCGCGGTCAGCGGTGTGTGCCTCACCGTCGTCGAGCTGACCGACGACGCCTTCACCGCCGACGTGATGGCCGAGACCCTCGCCGTCAGCACCCTCGGCGCGGCGAGCGTCGGCACCCCCGTCAACCTGGAACGGGCCGCGCTGGTGGGCGGCCGGCTCGGAGGCCACATCGTGCAGGGACATGTCGACGGCACCGCGACGGTGCTCGCCGTCGCCCCGGGCGACGCGTGGCGGGTGCTGCGATTCAGCCTCGCGCCCCAGATCGCCACGCTGGTGGCGCGCAAGGGCTCCATCGCGGTCGACGGCGTCTCGCTCACCGTGTCCGCGGTGAGCGACGCGGATGCCGGCCCGCAGTGGTTCGAGGTATCGCTCATCCCCGAGACCCTGGCCGCGACGACGCTCGGCCAGCTGGCGACCGGCGACGCGGTCAACGTCGAGACCGACATCCTGGCCCGGCACGTGGAACGGATGCTCGCCGTCGAGACGGCCGGATCGCCGCGTCGCGCCGCGCACGCGGCGGGGTCCTCGCCGGCGACCACACCGTCACACGAGCCCTCCGACGTGAGGAGCGAAGTATGACGCTGGCGACGATCCCGGAGGCGCTGGAGTCGCTGCGCGCCGGGCGGCCCGTTCTGGTGGCCGACGACGAGAGCCGGGAGAACGAGGGCGACGTGGTTTTGGCCGCCGAGACCGCGTCGCAGGAGTGGATCGCGTGGCTGGTGCGCCACACGTCCGGCTTCATCTGCGCGCCGCTCACGAACGAGCTCGCCGACCGGCTCGAGCTGCCGGTGATGGTGGTCGACAACGAGGACTCGCGCGGGACGAACTACACGGTCACCGTAGACGCCGCCGACCGGCTCTCCACCGGCATCAGCGCCGCCGACCGCGCGCACACGCTGCGCGTCCTCGCCGATCCCGCCTCCACGGCCCGCAGCCTCCACAGACCGGGCCACATCGTGCCGCTGCGCGCGGTGGACGGCGGCGTACGCGTCCGCGACGGCCACACCGAGGCGGCCGTCGACCTCCTCAAGCTCGCCGGCATGACGCCCGTCGGCGCCATCGCCGAGGTGGTCGCAGACGACGGGGAGATGATGCGGCTGAGCGAGCTGATCGAGTTCGGACAGCGCGAGGGCGTGCCCGTGATCACCATCGAGGCGCTCATCGACTACCTGCAGGAGCTCCACGGCGACGTCCCGCTCGAACCCGTCACACCCGTCCCGGAGAGCTCCCGCGTGATCTTCGAGGTGGAGACCACGGTGCCGACCACGCACGGGCCGTTCCGTCTGCGCGCCTACCGCGACCGGATGACCGGCGCCGATCATGTGGCCGTGATCGCCGGAGACCCGGGCGCCAGCGGGTCGCTCGTTCGCGTGCACTCCGAATGCCTGACCGGTGAGGCGTTCGGCTCGCTCAAGTGCGAGTGCGGGCCGCAACTGGATGCCGCGCTCGACACGATCCAGCGCGACGGCGGCGTCGTCGTCTACCTGCGCGGGCACGAGGGCCGCGGGATCGGCCTGATCAACAAGCTGCGCGCGTACCGGCTGCAGGAGGACGGCCTCGACACGCTCGACGCGAACCTCGCACTCGGCCTGCCGATCGACGCACGCGACTACGGTGCGGCGTCCGCGATCCTCGCCGATCTGGGCATCCGTTCGGTGCGGCTGCTGACCAACAACCCGGACAAGGTGGCGCAGCTGAACGAGCACGGCATCACCGTGGAGGAGCGGGTGCCGCTCGTCGTCGGGCTCGGCGCGCTCAACCGGCAGTACCTGAAGACCAAGCGCGACCGGCTCGGGCACCTCCTGCCCGTCTCCCCGGCAGACGTCGACCCCGATCCCCAGGCCGAGACCTCCGACAGCGACGCCGGGTTCGAGCAGGAGGCGGCAGCGGCCGCCGACGACGAGCTGCTCGCACACCACGTGGCGGCGCCGACACTGGCCGGCGCGCAGCCCGTGAAGGACCATCGGCCCACGGAAGGACAGCCCCGATGAGCGGAGCCGGCGCACCCGGACACGACATCCTGAACGCCGAAGGACTGAAGGTGGTGGTCGTCGCCGGAACGTGGCATGAGAGCATCAGCGATGGTCTCGTCGCCGGTGCGGAGCGCGAGTTGACCGCCTCGGGCGCCACGTGGCGGCTGGTGCGCGTGCCGGGCAGCTTCGAGCTTCCCGTGGTGAGCCGGGCGGTTCTGGATGCCGGCGCCGACGCGGTCGTCGCGCTCGGCGTGATCATCCGCGGCGGAACCCCGCACTTCGAGTACGTCTCGTCGGCGGCGACGGACGGGCTCACGCGAGTCGCGCTGGACACCGGGAAGCCGGTCGGGTTCGGAGTGCTCACCCTCGACGACGAACAGCAGGGCCTCGACCGCGCCGGCCTTCCCGGCTCCAGGGAGGACAAGGGGGCCGAGGCGGCGCACGCGGCCATCGCCACGGCGCTCCTGCTGCGGGAGCTGCGCCGGGCCGGATGACGCTCGGCGGGGATCGGCGTTCGCCGTCGCCTCCGTCCGGCGGACGCGGCCGCGCCTGCCGCGCCGTAGGCTGTGCGACGTGAGCAGCGCGCGCAAGGTCGCCCTCTGGGCGGGCGGCGCCGTGGTCGTCGTCGCGATCGCCGTGGCGACGACGATCCTCCTGGTGCGGCCCGGGTCGTGGAACGGCACCATGCTGTCGGTCTCCTACCGGCAGTCGCAGGCGGTCCCCGGCTTCGACGACTCCACGCACACCACGACCGACCCCGGTCGGCTCGCCGAACTCCGGCGAGTGCTGCACGACGACGGGTGGCTTCCCGGCGACACGGGGCGCGGTGCGAACGACGGATGCACCGGCGGCATCACGACGCACCTGCGCATGACCCTCGGCGACGGCACCACCTCGGAGCTGGTGACGTACCGGTGCGGGAACGACGCCGACGCGCTCACCGCGGACGTCACACGGCTGGTGTCGTCATGGCGCTCCGCCGGATGACCCGTCCGCCGGAGGCACGCCTCCCCCCGTACGCCGGGCCGAGGCCACGAGCCTGCGACGGGCTAGGGCTTCCAGACCATGAGCACGACCACGGCCACCAGGAGCAGGCTCGAGACGCCGCTCACGCCGGCGATCGCGCCGTACCCCGACTTCGCCGCCGGTTCCGCCGAGGCCGCTCCGTCTTCGGCGACCACCGCCCCCTCGCCGTCGAGGCCGTAGGCGGCGCGACGCATGGCGGGGACCAGCACGAAGAGGGTGAGCGCCAGCGCGACCACGTACAACACGATGGAGAGCCAGATCCAGGTGGAGGCGATCGTGGTGTGGTACTTCGGATCGGCGAACGCCATCGCGCCGAAGCCCAGGATCACGACCAGCAGCGAGAGCAGGCTGAAGATGTTGGTCGAGGCGGCCAGCGTGCGCACCTGGCCGGAGGCGCCGGCCCGGATCGCCCGCATCGCCGTCATGGGCAGGATGGCCATCGGCCCGACGATGAACACCGCAGCGACCACGTGCAGCACGTCGAAGATCACACTTCCCACGCTCATGCCGTCAGCCTATGCCGTGGCGCGGGCGGTCGCGGTGCCCGGCGGTCCCGCGGGTCGCGTCAGTCCAGGAACAGCGCACGCAGCCGCCTGGTGGTCACCGTCATGCCCAGCGCCGCCATCGCGACGAGGTACAGCACGTGCCACAGGATGCCCGCGCTGACCGACCCGGTGGTCAGCGACCGCACCAGCTCCACGCTCTGCCACAGCGGCAGCGCCTGGATGACGACCTGGATCGGCGGCGGGTAGACGGTCAACGGATAGAACGTCGCCGACAGCAGGAACATCGGCAGCATGACGAAGTTGATGATGTCCATCTGCTGGAACGACCTCATGTAGCTGGTGATCCCCATGCCGAGGCTCGCGAACGCGAACGCGACCAGCAGCACGGCGGGCAGGCCGAGCAGCGCCCACCAGGAGAGGTTGAGCCCCACCAGCTGCATCACGATCATGAACGCGATCGCGTATCCGGCTCCGCGCAGCAGCGCCAGCGAGATCTCTCCGACGGCCACGTCGACGGGGCCCAGCGACGTGGCGAGCATGCCCTCGTACAGCCGGGCGAACCGTATCTTGAAGAAGACGTTCCACGTGGAGTCGTACACCGCACCGTTCATCGCCGCCGTCGCCAGCAGGGCGGGCGCGATGAACGCCGCGTACGGGATCCGCTGCCCGTCGCCGGCAGTCACCTGGCCGACGAGGCCGCCCAGTCCGACGCCGAGCGAGAGCAGGTAGAACACCGGCTCGAACACGCCGGAGACCACGACCAGCCAGTTGGTCGACTTCGTGGCGAGCCATCCCCGATAGACCACGGAGCGGGCGTTGCCCGCGTACAGGGAGCCTGCTGCGCGGCGGGATGTGCGGGGGCGCAGCGGAGCCTCGCCGTCGAGTCCGCTCACGAGTACAGCCTGCCCTTGGCGATGCGGCGGGCCAGGAGCCACCCCGAGACGAACAGCGCCAGCAGGTAGAGCACGTGCACCGCGATCAGCCAGGCCGGCTCCCGGGCGCCGTAGGAGACGATCCGCGCCAGCTGGGTGCCGTGCCAGATCGGGGAGAGCCAG
Source organism: Actinomycetales bacterium (assembly GCA_015655415.1). Lineage (GTDB taxonomy): Bacteria > Actinomycetota > Actinomycetes > Actinomycetales > Microbacteriaceae > Humibacter. The sequence continues at coordinate 36,563 of JAATFB010000029.1, read as the reverse complement.
CCGATCCACTGCAGGTACACCGGCATGAGCGTCAGCGGGAAGAACGTGCCGGAGAACAGGGTGAGCGGCAGCAGCACGAACCGCATCAGCATCGCGATCTGACCGCTGTCGCTGGTCAGCGTCGCCACGTAGGCCATCACCGGCGCGCCGAACGCGAGCCCGACCAGGGTCGCGATGAGCACGGACAGCGCAGCGGCGCCAGAGGGCGTCGCCCCGAACAACAGCATGAACAGCCAGTAGACCGCGCTGGTCGCCACCAGCCGGATGACGACGGCGATGACCATTCCGTCGATGATCTGCCCCGGCGAGACGGGAGAGGAGCTGATGCCGACGAACGTGGGGTTCCACTTGAAGCCCAGCATGACCGGGTAGGTGAACTCCTCGGACGCCACCGTCACCGCCGCCGTGCACAGCAGCGCGGGCGCCACGAATCGCAGATAGCTGACGCCGTCCACCGCGTGCGGGCCGAGGTTCGCGCTCACCAGCGCACCGAGGCCGACACCCATCGCGAACAGGTACAGCAGAGGCGTCCCCACCGCTCCGATGAGCACCGTCGAGACGTACGACCGCATCACGCGCAGCCGATGCTCCGCCACGTACCAGGCCCCGAACCGGCGCGGCCTCGCGGCCACGCGCCGCAGCTGCTCGCCGGGCGCGGCGTCCAGAGCCGTCATTCGATCAGCGACCTTCCGGTGAGCCGCAGGAAGACGTCCTCCAGGCTGGAGCGGCGCACGAGCGAGGTGATGGGGCGCATCCCCGCGTCGGTGAGCCGAGCGAGCTCGCCCTCGCCGTCTGCCGTGTACACCAGCACGCGATCGGGAAGCGCCTCGACGCGGTCGCCGGCGTCGCGCAGCCGATCCGCCATCTCGGCGTTGCGGTCGGCGCCGAAGCGGAGCTCGAGCACCTCGCGCGACGAGTACCTTCGGATCAGCGACGACGGGGACCCCTCGGCCATGATGGCGCCCTTGTCGACGACGACCAGGCGATCGCAGAGCTGTTCCGCCTCGTCCATGTAGTGCGTCGTGAGCACCAGAGTGGTGCCCTGCTCCTTGAGCCGGAAGAGGCGGTCCCAGAGGATGTGCCGTGCCTGCGGGTCGAGCCCCGTGGTCGGCTCGTCGAGCAGCAGGATGCGCGGATCGTTCATCAGGCCGCGGGCGATGGTGAGGCGCCGCTTCATGCCGCCGGAGAGGTCGGTCACCTTGGCCTTCGCCTTGTCCTGCAGCTGCGCGAAGGCCAGCAGCTCGTCGGCCCTGCCGCTCACGTGCGCCCTCGTCATACCGAAGTAGCGGCCGTAGACCAGGAGGTTCTCGCGAACCCGCAGCTCCTCGTCCAGGTTGTCGGACTGCGGCACGACGCCGAGCTGGGAGCGGATCTCGGGGCCGTACCGGTCGGGGTCGAGGCCGAGGATCTCCAGGCGGCCGCTCGTGCGCGTGGAGACGGCGCCGATCATCCGCATGGTCGTCGACTTGCCGGCTCCGTTGGGCCCGAGAAGCCCGAACGACTCCCCCGGCGCCACCTCGAAGGAGACGCCGCCCACGGCGACCACCTCGCCGTAGCGCTTCACGAGGTCGGATGCGACGATCACCGGCGAGGACACGGTGTCCAACGTAACCCAGGCGAACGACACGACGCACCGCGCCCGGCGCCGGCACGCCCGGCGTTCCCCGGTCCTCACGAAGCACTCGCAGGAGGCATTGATAGCCTTCGGCAGGCATCCCTACCGGACTCGACCTGGAGTTCTCATGAGCACTTCCGCGCCCGCACGTCGCCGCTTCGGCCGCGCCGGGGACGATGACGGCCCACGGGCCACGTTCGGGCAGCTGCTGCCCTACATCCTCGAGCACCGCGGCACGATGGCCGTGGTCGTCGTGCTGAGCGTGCTCGGCGCGGCGGCGAGCCTGGCCCAGCCGCTGCTGGTCAGCCAGGTCATCGGCATCGTGCAGAGCGGCAGGGCGCTCGGCGCGCTCGTCTGGGGTCTCGTGGCGCTCGTGGTGGCGTCCGGTCTCATCTCGGGATATCAGCACTACCTGCTGCAACGCACCGGTGAGAGCGTGGTGCTGTCCTCGCGCAAGCGCCTCGTGGCGCGCATGCTGGGCCTGCCGATCAGCGAGTTCGATGCCCGGCGCACTGGCGACCTCGTCTCCCGGGTGGGAAGCGACACCACGCTGCTGCGCGCGGTGCTCACGCAGGGGCTCGTGGAGGCGATCGGCGGCGCCCTCACGTTCGTCGGAGCCCTCGTCGCGATGCTCGTCATCGACCCCGTGCTGCTCGCCCTGACGGTGCTGGTGATCGCCGTGTCGATCGCGGTCGTGGTGCTGCTCTCCGGCCGCATCAGGGTCGCCAGCCGCAGGGCGCAGGAGCGGGTCGGCGACCTTGCGGCATCGGTCGAGCGCGCCGTCAGCGCGGTGCGCACGATCAGGGCCGCGGGCGCCACGAGCCGAGAGGTCGAGAGGGTGGAGGAGGACGCGACGGCCGCCTACCGCATGGGCGTCAAGGTCGCGAAGATCTCCGCGCTGGTCGTGCCGGTCGCCGGCATCGCCATGCAGGTGTCGTTCCTGGTGGTTCTGGGGGTCGGCGGGTATCGCGTCGCCAGCGGTGCCATCACGGTGGCGGACCTGGTGGCGTTCATCCTGTTCCTGTTCATGATGGTGCTGCCGCTGGGCCAGGCCTTCGGCGCCTTCACCTCGGTGAACTCGGCTCTCGGTGCGCTGGGGCGCATCCAGGAGATCATCGACCTGCCGAGCGAGGACGCGAACGACCTTCCGGTCGACCAGCGCGCGGTGATGGTCGGTCCCGCGAACGCCGCGGTGAACCCGGATGCCCCCGCCATCACCTTCGAGAACGTGAGCTTCGCCTACCCGGACCGCGTGATCGCCGCCCGTACGGCACGCGCGCGCGACGACGACGAGGGCGTCGCGCGGGCGGACGGCGGACCGCAGGAGGTGCGGGTGACCGGGCTGACGGCGTCCGACGCCGTCGACGACGGCGGCGTCCTGCACGGTGTGAGCTTCGCGGCGCCGCGCGGGCGCCGCACGGCGCTCGTCGGGCCCTCAGGCGCGGGGAAGAGCACGATTTTGGCGCTGATCGAGCGGTTCTACGATCCGGACGACGGCGTGATCTCGCTGGGCGGCCTGGACATCCGCACCCTGGACCGCGCCGAGCTGCGCGCCCAGATCGGCTACGTGGAACAGGACGCGCCCGTGCTGGCGGGCTCGCTCCGGGACAACCTCGTCCTGGGCGCACCTCACGCGACGGACGAGCAGTGCGTCGACGTGCTGCACGCCGTGAACCTCACCGACGTGCTGGAGCGCACTCCGCTCGGCCTCGGTGCGCCGGTCGGCGAGGACGGCGTCATGCTATCCGGCGGGGAGCGCCAGCGACTCGCCATCGGCCGGGCCCTGCTCGCGGCCCCGCCGATCCTGCTGCTCGACGAGTCGACCTCCAGCCTCGACGGCCGCAACGAGCAGCTGATGCGCGAGGCGATCGACGCCGTCGCGGAGGACCGGACGCTCATCGTGATCGCCCACCGGCTCTCGACGGTGGTGGACTCGGATCAGATCGTCGTGCTCGAGAAGGGCCGAGTGGTGGGCGTCGGCACGCACTCCGAGCTCGTGGAGACGACGCCGCTGTATCGTGAGCTGGCCAAGCACCAGCTGCTGGTGTGAGCCGTCTCCGCGCCCGGCTCGGCCGCGCTGGGCCTCATCCGCGCTCGCGCAACCGGTAGCGCAGCGCCTCCAGCTCGGCGCGCAGCGCGGCGGGAACCCGGTTGCCGAACATGCCGAAGAAGTCCTCGGTGAGGTCGCATTCCGCCAGCCATGCCGCAGAGTCGATCTCGAAGAGCCGGTCGAGGGCCTCCGGCGTCAACTCGAGGCCGTCGAGGTCGAGGGATGCCCGCGCCGGCATCCTGCCGACCGGCGTGTCCACCGCGCTCGCCGTTGCCTCCAGCCGTCCGACGATCCACGCGATGACCCGCATGTTCTCGGCGAAGCCGGGCCACAGGTAGGAGCCGTCCGGCCCCTTGCGGAACCAGTTCACCTGGAACACCGCCGGCGCGTCGGCGCCGAGCCGCTCCCCCATGCTCAGCCAGTGCGCCCAGTGGTCGGCCATGTTGTAGCCGCAGAAGGGCAGCATGGCGAACGGGTCGCGGCGCAGCCGGCCGACCGTGCCCTCCGCCGCGGCGGTCTGCTCGGACGCGATCGTGGCGCCCAGGAACACGCCGTGCTTCCAGTCCCTCGCCTGCATGACCAGGGGGACGTTCGTGCCGCGCCGGCCGCCGAAGACGATCGCGTCGATGGGCACGCCCTCCGGGTCGTCCCAGTCGTCGGCCATCGTGGGGCACTGCTCGGCCGGCACCGTGAACCGGGAGTTCGGGTGTGCCGCCGGGCGGCCCGAGTCGGGCGTCCAGTCCTCGCCGCGCCAGTCGATCAGGTGCGCCGGGGGCTCGTCGGTGAGGCCCTCCCACCACACGTCGCCGTCGTCGCGCAGAGCGACGTTGGTGAAGATCGCGTTGCCCCAGAGCGTCTCGACGGCCGAGCGGTTGGTGGACTCGCCCGTCCCCGGTGCCACGCCGAAGAACCCGCGCTCGGGGTTGATCGCACGCAGGCGGCCTGCGGAGTCCGGCTTCAGCCAGGCGATGTCGTCGCCTATGGTCTCCACCGTCCAGCCGGGCAGCCGCGAGCGCAGCATCGCCAGGTTCGTCTTGCCGCACGCCGAGGGGAACGCTGCGGCGATGTGGTGGGCGCGGCCGGTGGGCGAGGTCACCTTGATGATGAGCATGTGCTCGGCGAGCCAGCCCTCCTCGCGCGCCATCTGGGAGGCGATCCGCAGCGCGAAGCACTTCTTGCCCAGCAGCGCGTTCCCGCCGTAGCCGGAGCCGTACGACCACACCTCGCGCTCGCGAGGGAACTGCACGATGTACTTCGTGTCGTTGCACGGCCAGGCGACGTCGTCGCGGCTGGCGCCCGACTCGGAGGCCAGCGGGTAGCCCACGCTGTGCACGGTGCGCACCCAACGCGTCCCGCGCTCGATCAGGTCGAGGGCGCCGCGACCCATCCGCGTCATGATCCCCATCGAGACCACGACGTACGGGGAGTCCGTGAGCTGCACGCCGAGCTGCGAGATCGCGCCGCCGATGGGCCCCATCGAGAACGGGACCACGTACATCGTGCGGCCGCGCATGCTGCCCGCGAAGACCTCCGCCAGCTCCCGCCTCATCGCCGCCGGCTCCCGCCAGTTGTTCGTGGGCCCCGCGTCGTGCTCGTGCTCGGAGCAGATGAACGTGCGCGCCTCGACACGCGCGACGTCGCCGGGATCGGTGCGCGCGAGGTAGCTGCCCGGCCGCCACTCGGGGTTGAGCCTGACGAGCTGGCCGGCGGCGACCTGCAGTCTGAACAGCCTGTCGGCCTCCGACCGCGACCCGTCGCACCAGACGATCTCGTCGGGCTGGGTCAGCTCGGCGATCCCCAGCACCCATTCCGCGAGGGCGCCGTCGGTCGTCCCGACGTGCCAGCGGGGGCGCGGCGGCGAGGCCTCCGCGGTGCTTGCGGCCCGTCGGGGTGCGACGGGTGCCGGGCGCATGCCGGTGCCGATGGCGTCCGGGCGCCCGCCGGTGCCCACGGCATCCGGGCGCCCGCCGCGAGCCGACGCCGTCTGTGCCCACGCGGCGTGTGCCTCGTCGCCGGGCTCCGGCCTCTGCGTGATCGGCCTCTGCGTGATGGTCATGCTGCTCTCCCGACGTGCTCCTCTTCACTCTCACGCGAGTTCCCCCGAGTCGTCCCGTCGACGCCTTGAAAAGAATCGCGATTCTTCTGCTACCGTCAACGAATGCCCGCAGAGACCGCCGACCTCGCCACCATCGGCCACCGCATCCGCCACTTCCGGACCCGCCGCGGCCTCACCCTGGAGCGCGTCAGCGAGCTCGTGGGGCTCTCGCAGAGCCAGCTCTCGATGATCGAGAACGGCAAGCGCGAGCCGAAGCTGACCACGCTGCAGTCGATCGCGGCCGCGATCGGCGTCGAGCTAGCGCAACTGCTGGTCGCGGAGCCGCCGGACGAGCGCACCGCGTACGAGATCGAGCTCGCCAGGGCCCAGGGGTCCGCCCTCTACACCGCGCTCGGCCTCCCGGTCGTGCGGCCCACGAAGGGCACGCCGACCGCGACACTCGCCGCACTGGTCGGCCTGCACCGTGAGCTCGCACGCCAGGCCAGCAAGGCGATCGCCACGCCCGAGGAGGCCCGGCGCGCCAACACAGAGCTCCGCGGGTGGATGCGCGAGCGCGACAACCACCTGCCGGAGATCGAGCGGGTCGCGGAGGAGCAGGTGCGGGCGACCGGGCACGTGTCGGGGGCGCTCACCCATCGCGAGGTGAGCGTGATGGCGAAGCGGCTCGGATTCCAGCTCGTCTACGTGGACGACCTGCCTAACTCGACGCGGTCGATCACCGACCTGGAGAACGGCCGCATCTACCTGCCACCGGCCTCCATTCCCGGTGGTCACGGCCTGCGCTCCATGGCGTTGCAGGCGCTCGCGCACCGCGTGCTCGGGCACGAGAAGCCGACCAGCTACGCGGAGTTCCTCCGTCAGCGCATCGAGATCAACTACTTCGCCGCCGCCTGCCTCATGCCGGAGGCGGCGGCCGTGGCGTTCCTGCAGGGGGCGAAGAAGGATCGCGACCTGGCGGTGGAGGACTTCCGGGACGCGTTCGGCGTCACGCACGAGGCGGCATCCCTGCGGTTGACGAACCTCATCACGGCACACCTCGGCATCCGGATGCACTTCCTGCGCGTGGGCGAGGACGGTGCGCTCTACAAGGGCTACGAGAACGACTCCCTTCCGCTGCCCACCGACGTCACGGGTGCCATCGAGGGGCAGCTGGTGTGCAAGAGGTGGAGCGCCCGAGACGCGTTCGCGCAGACGAACCGCACCACCGAGCTGTACCAGTACACCGACACCCCGGCCGGCACCTACTGGTGCGCGACGCAGACCGGGCGAGGCGACAACGGAAGCTTCACCATCACCATCGGGGTGCCTTTCGAGGACGCCAGATGGTTCCGGGGGCGGGAGACCACGACCCGCGCCGTCTCCACGTGCCCCGATCCCGCCTGCTGCCGGGCGCCCGACGGCGCTCTGGCGTCGTCATGGGCCGACAAGGCGTGGCCGAGCGCGCGACTGCACGCGCACATCCTGTCCCCGTTGCCCGCAGGCACCTTCCCCGGGGTCGACGACACGGAGCTGTACGCGTTCCTCGACGCGCACTCAGGGCCACTGGGCGAATAGCGCCACCAGGCGACCGGCATGTGAGGCCGAGGGCCCCGACGAGCGCCGGGCCGGTCACTTCGGCTGCATGCGGATGGCGCCGTCGAGGCGGATGACCTCCCCGTTGAGCAGCGGGTTCTCCACGATATGACGAACCAGGGCCGCATACTCGGCCGGAGTGCCCATGCGCGACGGGTGCGGGATCTGCTGCTCGAGCGAGCGCTGCACGTCCTGCGGCATCCCGGCCATCATGGGCGTGCGCATGATGCCAGGCGCGACGGTCATGACGCGGACGAGGAGCCTCGACAGGTCGCGGGCGAGCGGCAGCGTCATCGACGCCACGCCGCCCTTCGACGCGGAGTACGCGGCCTGCCCGATCTGACCGTCGAAGGCGGCGACCGATGCGGTGTTGACGATCACCCCGCGCTCCGCGGTGGCGGGCACGCCGGGCAGCGACTGCGAGTCGACGGGCGCGTTGCCCGCCATCGCCGCCGCCGCGAGCCGGGTCACGTTGAACGTGCCGATGAGATTGATGCGGATCGTGCGCTCGAAGACGTCCAGGCCGAGCGGCCCGTCGCGTCCCACGGTGCGCCCCGCCGTCGCAATGCCGGCGCAGTTCACCGCGACGCGCAGCGGCGCCAGCCTCTGCGCCGCATCCACGGCGGCCTGCACCTGCCCGGGATCCGTCACGTCCGCCGGGACGAACACCCCGCCGAGCTCGGCGGCGGCCTCTTCGCCGGGCGAGGAATGCAGGTCCACGACCACCACTCTCGCACCGGCCTCCGCCAGCACGCGCGCCGTTCCGTTGCCCAGCCCGGACGCCCCGCCCGTGACGATCGCGCTGCATTCCTTGATCTGCATATGTTCCTCTCGGATCGGTGATGGGAAGAGTGAGCGATTCGTCGCGACCGGCTCGTTCGGGTGCGCAGGCTCAGATCCGTTCGATGATGGTCGCGTTGGCCATGCCGCCGCCCTCGCACATCGTCTGCAGCCCGTACCTGCCGCCTGTGTGCTCCAGCCGGGCGAGCAGGGTGCCGAGCAGCCTGGTTCCGCTGGCGCCGAGCGGATGCCCCAGCGCGATCGCCCCGCCGTCGGCGTTGAGGCGAGCGGGGTCGGCGCCGAACTCGCGCAGCCACGCCAGCGGAACGGGTGCGAAGGCCTCGTTCACCTCGTAGGCGTCGACGTCGTCGAGATTCAGACCGGTCTGCTTCAGGATGCGCGCAGTGGCCGGCATGACGCCGGTCAGCATGAGCAGCGGGTCGCTTCCCGTGACGACGAACGCGTGGAACCGCGCCCGGGGTGTCAGCCCCAGCTGCTCGGCGCGGCGTGCGCTCATGATGAGCGCGGCCGACGCCCCGTCGGTGAGGGGGGAGGAGTTGCCCGGGGTGATGCTCCACTCCAGGTCGGGGAAGCGTTCTGCGAGCTCCGGGGTGCGGAACGACGGGTTCAGCCGCGCGAGGGCCGCCATGGCGGTGTCGGGGCGCACCGTCTCGTCGACGTCGACGACGCGATGGCCGCCGTCGGCGTCCGTCGCCTGCACCGGCACCAGCTCTCGGTCGAACTCGCCCGCCGCCGCGGCCTCGGCCGCGAGCCGGTGCGAGCGTTCACTGAACTCGTCGAGCTCGTCCCGGGTCAGGCGGTGACGTTGCGCGATGAGCTCGGCGGCGACGCCCTGGCTCACCAGGCCCTCGGGGTAGCGTGCGGCCAGGCGGGCGCCATAGGGGTCTCGGCCGAGCGTGGCGGTGCCGATGGGCACGCCGCTCATCGACTCCACACCGCACGCGATCACCACGTCCTGCACGCCGGCCATGACTGCCTGAGCGGCGAACCCGGCCGCCTGCTGGCTGGAGCCGCACTGCCGGTCGATCGTCGTCCCCGGCACGTGCTCGGGGAAGCCGGCGGCGAGCAGCGCGTTACGGGCGATGTTGACCGACTGCGGGCCGACCTGCCCTACGCATCCGGCGATCACGTCCTCGACGGCACCGGGATCGAGGTCGTTGCGACGCACCAGCTCTGCCAGCAGGTCGCCGAGCAGATCCACCGGGTGCACGCCGCTCAACGCACCCCCTGGCTTGCCGCGGCCGCTCGGGGTGCGCACCACATCGATGATGACGGCCTCGTCGACGCTCATGCCTCCAGCCTACGGGCAGGCGTCGGCCGCGGGACGGCCGGTCCGAGGGCGCCGGATCAGTTGTTCGACAGGTTGTTGCCGCATTCGTAGAACGCGGTCGTGAGGTTGTCGATCGCCGCCAGCGCGGCATCGTCGCCACGGTAGTTCAGTGCGTAGACCGCGAACGTGAGATCGGTGCCGTCCTTGGCGTGGATCACCCCGGCCAGGGTGCGCGCCGTGTCGATCCATCCCGTCTTGGCGTTCACATGTCCGATCGCGTTCGACGAGAACGACCCGTCGAACCGGTCGTAACCGGGACCGAGGGTGCCCGTCTTCCCGGCAACGGGCAGGCCGTCGTAGATGGACCCCAGCGGGCCCTGCCTGTTCAGCACCTTGACCATGAACTGGGTCAGGTACGACGCGGGCACCTTGTTGTCGGCGCTCAGGCCGGAGCCGTCGGCGAAGTAGAGCCCGTCCTCGGGGATGCCGTACGAGGCGAGTCCCTTCAGGGTCCCCGCGTTGATGGCCGAGAACGAGTTGCCGGCGCCGGACTTGATGGCCACCAGCCGGGCGAGCTCCTCCATGATCGTGTTGTCCGAGTATGTGAGCGCCTGCTCCGCCAGCGCCGAGACCGGTTGCGACAGCACCTGTCCGAGCTGCTTGGCGCCCGCCGGCGCCGCGCCCTGGCTGATGCTGATGCCGCCGCCGAGATCGTCGGCGAGAGCCTGTGCGGCTCGTCCGACGGGATCCGTGCTCCGCGGCGACTCCACGGCGGTGGGGTCGGCACGGTCGCCGTCGACCATGAAGGACGTCATGTACGGTGTGGAGCCCTCGACGACGCGCTCCTCGCGCTCATCCCAGCTGGGCTGCCACACCGGCCCGGAGTACAACGACGTGTCCACCACCAGTGAGGTGATCGGCTGACCGGCGGTCGACGGGTCGGCGTTCCACGCCTGCTTCACCTGTGCGGCGAGGTCGTCGAGATGCGGTGCGCCGGTGTAGAACGACTGCTGGCCGCTGGGAAGCCGGCTGAGCGTGACATCGCCTCCCCCGATCACGACCACCTGTCCCGGCTGCGTTCCCCGCACCACGGTCGTCGGCACCCGGTAGTCGGGGCCGAGCACGCTGAACGCCGCGGCGGCGGTGAGCATCTTCAGCACGCTGGCGGTCGGCGCCGGGTTCGAGCCGTTGCGGTCGAAGAGCACCTCTCCCGTGGACGCGTTGCGCACCTGCGCCTCGAGGGTTCCGAACCCGGGATCGGCGGCGTACGACGCCACGGAGCAGGTGCGGATCCTGCTCGCCGCAGGCGCCGGGCTGGGTGCGGGACGCACGGTGGGCTTCGCGGTAGGAGTCGCCGTCGCGCTCGCGGTGAGGGCCGGCGGCGTCACCGCCCGCGCCGGCGAGGTGGCTGCTCCGAGCGCGAACGACACGCCCCCGAGCACCACGACGCCGGCGGCGATGCCCGCGATTGCCGAGGCGCGGGGATTGTTCCGGATCCAGGCCAGGATCCCGGAACCCGGTCGCCGGCGTCCGGGGCGATCCGAGCCGTCGTCTCCGCCACCACCTGGTCCGCGGCCCGTGCCGCCGGACCCGCCCGACGCCCCGCCGCCCGAACCGGTGTCCGGGGCCTCGTCACCATCGGAGATCGCGGCGGCCCCGTCGGCACGGGCGGAGGCTCCGCCTTCGGCATCGTCGACGCCCGGCGGCGGGTCGTACGTGCCGGCGGCGACATCCGTGGCGGCGAGCGGGCCCGGCTCCGCGCGCGCCGGCTCGACGCCCACCGGGCCCACCGGCTCCGCGCGTTCTGGCACCGGTCGCTCCGATGCCTCTCGCTCCGACCGATCCCAGGCCGACCGATCCGAGACCGACCGATCCGAGACCGGCTGCTGCGCCGCGGGAAATGGCAGGGCCGGCGGGTGGGCCACTACCGCGTCGACGACGGAGGACGGTGCGGCCCCCGCGCCGCGGCCGGGCGCGCTGCCCGAGCCGCGCCCAGGCTCCCCGTGCGCCGCATCCGGTGCCGCAGGGGTAGGGGCGTCGGCGGGCGGCGACGCGAGTACCTCCGCGTTCTCCGGCTCAGAGGGACCGAGGAGGGCGCTCAGGCCGAGTTCGTCGAAGGCCGATTCGGTGGCGTCGCCTGAGCGACGATCACGGCGCGAGAGGGGGGGCTCGTCGTGCATTCCGCCGAGTGTAACGATGCGACCTGGGAGAGCGCGGCAGCCGGACCCCGGCTCAGCGCTCCTGAGGGTAGACCAGCCCGATGGCCGCCCTGATCTCGTCGAGCGTGCGCATGATGGAGACCGACTCGGCCGGGGGCATGATGTCGCTGGCCGTCCGCCCGGACTCGATCAGCCGTTCGGCCTCCCGCGCCTGGAACTGCATGCCGCGTCCGGTGATGCGGGTCTTGTACTCCTCGATGACCACGCCCTCGACGTCGATGACCCGGAAGCTCGTCGCCTCATACCAGGTGGGGTCGATCTCGATCCGGGCGTCCGTTCCCACGATCGTTGCGGTGTTGGTGCCTCGCAGGTCGCTGGCGCAGTGGGTGACGGCGAGCGCACGGCCGCCGTAGCCCAGCACCACGGCGGTGGCGGCATCCGCCCCGGTGGCGGAGAATCGCGCGGACGCCCGCATCTCGTCGGCCGTGCCGAACAGCATCGAGGCGAACGAGAGGGGATATACGCCCAGATCCAGCAGCGCCCCACCGCCGAGCTCGAGCGCGTTGATCCGATGCCGTGGATCGCTGGGGAGAAGCTGCATGTGGTCGGCGGTGAAGTGGCGCACCTCACCGATCTGGCCCTCGCGGAGGATCTCCCGGATCCGCCCGACGTGCGGCAGGAACCGCGTCCACATCGCCTCGAGCACGAGCAGTCCGCGCTCGGCGCCCAGCGTCACGACGCGCTCTGCCTCGGCCGCGTTCAGGGTGAAGGGCTTCTCGACGAGCACGTGCTTGCCCGCGCTCAGCGCCAGCTCTGCGTTCCCCGCGTGCTCGGGATGCGGCGTCGCGACGTAGACGATGTCGACGTCATCGTCGTCCACGAGCCCGTCGTAGGATCCGTGGGACGTCGGGATGCCGAACTCGTCGGCGAAGGTCTCCGCCCGCTGCCGCGTCCGGGACCCGACCGCCGCGATCGTGTGCCCGTCGTCGAGAAGGTCCCTGGCGAAGGTGCGGGCGATTCCGCCCGTGCCCATGATGCCCCACCGGATCTCGCTCATCGGTCCCCGCCGCTCCCCCCGCCGCACCTCGCTGCCGCGTTGCCACTGCATCGTCGCGGTCGCCGACGACGGTGCGGAGGAGGCCGCCGGAGGATCGAATACGGGCCTCCGCTTGGCCCTCTCCGAACACGAGCCGCCTGTGGGAATCGAACCCACGACCTATTCATTACGAGTGAATCGCTCTGCCGACTGAGCTAAGGCGGCGCGACGCGAGCTGCCCGCGCGCACAGCAGACAAGCTTAGCGGATCGCGGACGCGTTCCGACGCCGCCGCCCGCCTAGTACTCGCCGCGCGCCAGGACCTGCAGCTCCGTGAAGGAGTCGATGAGCCGGTCCGCCAGCGCGCCGCGGCCTCCGGTCTCCGCCCAGCACGACCATGCGTGCCGGATCCCGGCGAACGCCACGTACGTCACCAGCCTGGCCCTGCTGTGCAGGCGCTCGGGATCGCCCGCGACACGCGAGTCGTCGTGGACCAGCCGGCGCTCCACCACCGACACGAGCTCCAGCTCCAGCTGCTTCATGCTCGCCATGCGCAGGGTGAACAGGTACGGATGCGCCCGCAGCAGCGTGCGCCGCAACGACTCGATGTCGGCGCCGTCGGGGTTCGGCTCCTGATCCACGGAGGAGAGCAGCAGGTCGCGGACGCCCTCCAGTATCGACTGCCCGGCACCGGCTGAGACGAATCGATCGATGGCCTCGGCGTCGGGCATCTCGGGGACGTCGCCGATGACCGCGGCCTCTTTGGTCGGGAAGTAGTTGAAGAACGTGCGAGGCGAGACACCGGCCTCGTGACTGATCTCCTCGACCGTGACCCCGTCGAAGCCGCGATCGAGGGCGAGCGTCAGCACGGCGCGCTGGATCGCATTGCGGGTGGCGATCCGCTTGCGCTCGCGAACGCCGCCCTGCGGGCGGGCCGATGCGGTGACGGTCACCCCCTCATTATTGCAGTGGGTGCAAAGTCCGGTCGAGGTCGGCGCGCACCTGCCCGCGTCAGCACTCGGGATCCGACTTCGGCACCACGCCGCCGACGAGGTAGTCATCCACCGCGTCGTTCACGCATGAGTTCGACTTGTTGTACGCGGTGTGACCGTGACCGTGGTAGGTGACGAGGTGTCCGCTGTCGAGCTGGCGCGACAGGCTGACCGCCCACTGGTACGGGGTCGCGGGATCGCCCGTCGTGCCCACCACGACGATCGGTGCGGCCCCCGGCGCATGGATCGGCGCGTTCGTCCTGGTCGGCTTGTACGGCCAGGCCGCGCAGCCGATGTCGCCGTACGACATGTACGGTCCGATGACCGGGGCGGCCTTGGAGAGCTGGGCCGCCTGGGCGCGCATCGTGGCGGGGTCGGCATCCGAGGCGTAGTCGAGGCAGTTGATCGACACGAACGCCTCGGTCGAATTGTCCGAGTAGCTGCCGTCGGACTTCCGGTCGTAGTACGCGTCGGCCAGGACGAACGCGACCCGTGCGCTGCCCTTCATCACGTCGCCGAACAGCTGGTCGAGGGCGCTCCACGCCGTCGAGTCGTAGAGCGGATAGATGATCGCCGTGACCATCGTGTCGGCACCGAGCTCGCGTCCGTCGGAGTTGCGGATGGGGCTGGCGTCGAGGGAGGTCAACAGGTTAGAGACGGTGGACAGCGCGTCGTCCACTGAGCCGGAGAACGGGCATCCCTTCCGCTTGAGACACTGGGTGAGATAGGCGCGCAGCTCTTGTTCGAAGCCCTTGGACTGCCCGATGTTCACCTCGAAGCTCGTCGAGGTCGGGTCGAGCGCCCCGTCAAGCACCATGCGACCGACCCGTTTCGGGTACAGGCCGGCATAAGTGGCGCCGAGCAGTGTTCCGTACGAGTAGCCGAGGTAGTGGAGCTTGGTGTCGCCGAGAACGGCTCGCAGCAGGTCGAGGTCGCGGGCCGCGCTGGTGGTGCCGACCTGACCCAGCAGCGGGCCGGTGTTCTGCTGGCACGCCGCCGCGAACTCGGTTGCCTCGCGGGTCGATGCCTGGATCCACGCGTCCGAGCCGCGTGGGCCCGGGGTGATGCCGAACAGATAGTCGTCCATCTGCTTCGGCTCGTAGCATCTGACCGCCGTCGACGCGCCGACGCCGCGTGGATCGAACCCGACGATGTCGTAGTGCTGCTGCAGCTTCTTGTCGACGGCGTAGTCGAGCGAGTCGCGCACGAAGTCGACGCCCGACCCACCCGGGCCGCCCGGGTTCACCAGCAGTGAGCCGAGACGCTTGCCCGTGGCGTAGTGCCTGATCAGCGCGAGCTTCACGCTACCCTTCGACGGGTCGGACCAGTCCAGCGGGGCCTTCGCGTCCGCGCACTGGAACGAGCCGCAGGCGCGCCAGTCGAGGCGCTGGCCGTAGAAGGGCTGCAATGCGGCGGTGACCTTCTCCGCGTGCGGGGTCGAGGTCGCGGGCGGCGTGGACGGGAAGCATCCGCTCAGGGCCAGTGAGAGCATCGTCACGATCACCCCGGCGGCCACCGTGCGCAACCAACGCCTCGATCCCGTCATCGGCTCTCCCCTTCCGCGACCGGCCCTCGCGTCCGCCGCGCCGAGACGAGCATCGCCTCGAGGGCCAGCGCGGGCGCGACGTTGCCGTCGATGCGCTCGCGAGCGGTCTGCACGGCATCCATCGTTCCCAGCGTCTGCGCCGGGGTGGATGCCCCGGCGACGGCCCGCAGCCGGTCCGTGAGCTCCGCGTTGACCAGGTCGACGACGGCGTCCAGCTGCAGCATGAGGATGTCCCGGTACAACGAGAGCAGATCGGTCAGGATGCGATCGATGCCGTCGCGCAGGCTGCGGGTGGCGCGACGCTTCTGGTCCTCCTCGAGCTGGCGCAGCTGGGTGCGCAGCTGCATCGGAACCGAACCGCCCTCCGGCACGCCGAGGGACTGGAGGGCGCGGGCGCGCTCCTCGGCGTCGCGCTCCTCGGTGATCGCCCGAGCATCGGCGCCGGCGATCTCGAGCAGGCGGGCGGCGGCGGCCACGACGTCGGCGACCGTGCGGATGCCGAGCGCCAGGTCGAGGGTCTCCTGGCGCCGAGCGCGGGCCTCCTCGCTCGTCGCGAGTCGGTGGGCCATTCCGATGTGGCTCTGCGCGTGGCGCGCCGCCGACCGGGCGACCTGGGGCGACACCGCGTCCCGGCGTTCGATGAGGCCGGCGACGTCGGCCACGGAGGGCACGCGCAGGCGGACGGTGCGCACGCGCGATCGGATGGTCGGCAGCAGGTCCGCGTCGCTGGGCGCGCAGAGTATCCAGACCGTGCGGTCGGGCGGCTCCTCCAGCGCCTTCAGGAGCACGTTCGATGTGCGTTCCGACATGCGATCGGCATCCTCGATCACCATCACGCGGAATCGGCTCACCGACGGCGAGAACTGCGAGCTGGCGACGAGGGAGCGTACCTCGTCGATCGAGATGATCACGCGTTCGGTGCTCAACACGCTGAGGTCGGGATGGGTGCGGGCGTTCACCTCACGGGTGGTGACCTCGTCGCCGTCGGGGCCCGCCGCGCTCAGCAGCGCGGCCGCGAACGCGTATGCGAGGTTCGACCGGCCCGATCCAGGCGGGCCGGTGATCAGCCAGGCATGGGTCATTGCCGAGGATGCCGTCGCGGCGGCGGCCGCGCGCAGGACCGCGATGGCGTCGGGCTGTCCGACGAGTTCGTCCCACACCGAGGCACGGGAGGAGGTCTGGGCTCCGGGCATGATCCGACGCTACCCGGGACGGCCGTCGTCGGGCACGAGGCCCTGGCGGGCGAGGAGCTGGGAGACGCGTTCGTCGATCCGGGCGGCGAGGTGCTCGGCGGGGGCGGCCGCATCGACGACGAAGAAGCGGTCGCGTTCCACCTCCGCCAGCGCGAGGAAGGCGGTGCGCACGATGGCGTGGAACTCGGAGGACTCCGCCTCGAGCCTGTCGAAGCCTTTCCGGGCGGCGTCCAGCCGGGCGCGGGCATCCGTCTCGTCGATGTCGAGCAGCACCGTGAGGTCGGGCAGCAGCCGCTCGGTGGCCCACAGGGAGAGCTCACGCACCTCCGCCGCGTCCAGCCCTCTGCCGACCCCCTGGTAGGCGACGGACGAGTCGAGGTACCGGTCCTGCACCACGATCGTTCCCGCATCGATGGCCGGCCTCACGACGGTGGCGATGTGGTGGGCCCGGTCGGCGGCGTAGAGCAGCGCTTCCGCTCGGGGCACGATGTCGCCGCGATGGTGCAGGACCAGCTCACGGATCTCGAGCCCGACGTCAGTACCGCCGGGCTCGCGCGTGTGCAAGACCGGGTAACCGGCCTGGGACAGCCGTTGCGCGAGAAGCGACGCCTGCGTGGACTTGCCCGATCCGTCGCCGCCCTCGAATGTGATGAACACCCCGCGCGCGGACGCGGACGGCTCGCCTCGCGACGCGGCGGTCCCCTCGCTCACGAGTCGGAACCGGTCGGCTCCGGCGTGTTCGCGGCCGGGACGGCACGCGAGGCCGAGGCGGCCTCGGGCTTCGCTGTGGTCGCCCGCACGGTCCGGGACTTCGTGGCAGCCGACTTCGTGGCAGCCGACTTCGCCGCCGTCGACTTCGCCACCGTCGACTTCGCGCCCTTCGCGGACCGCGTGGTCGCCGCGCTCGTCGCGGTCGCCGACTTCGTCGAGGCGCTTCGACCGCCGGAGCGTGCGGTGCGTCGGGTTCCCGGCTTCGCGGCCGTGCCTTTTGCGCGTTTGTCGGCAAGGAGCTGCACGGCGCGCTCGAAGTCGATGTCCTCGACCGATTCGCCGCGGGGAATGGTGGCGTTGGTCTCGCCGTCGGTGACGTAGGGCCCGAACCTGCCCTCCTTCACTCGTATCGGCTTGCCGCTGACGGGGTCGGCGTCGAGCTCCTTGAGTGCGCTCGACGCCCTCCTGGCGCCGTACTTGGGCTGAGCGAACAGCTCGAGCGCACCGGCGAGATCGATGTCGAAGATGGCGTCCTCGCTCGGCAGCGAGCGGGTGTCGGCGCCCTTCTTCAGGTAGGGGCCGTATCGTCCGTTCTGCGCCAGGATCGGCTCTCCGGTCTCGGGATCCTCACCGACCGTGCGCGGAAGGTCCAGCAGCTTCAGGGCGGTCTCCAGATCGATCGCGGCCGGGTCCATCGACGCGAACAGCGATGCGGTGCGCGGCTTCTCCGTCTTCGCCGCCTTCGACTTCGTCGCCTTCGTCGCCTTGGCCTTGCTGGCCGTGACCTTCGTCGCCTTGGCCTTCGTCGCCGCCGAGCTCTTCGCCGGACCCACCTCACCGGTCTCGAGGTCGACGACGTCGCCGGACGCGTCCGCTGCGTCCTCCGTCCCGAGAGCAACCTCCGGCTCCGATTCGGTCACGTACGGGCCGAAGCGGCCCTCCTTGACCACGACGAGCTTTCCGTTGGCGGGGTTCACGCCGAGCTCGCGATCGGTGCGCGCCGGCGCCGAGACCAGCTCGCGGGCCTTCGCGACGGTCAGCTCATCGGGGGCGAGGTCGGGCGGGATGTTCACGCGCCGGGGTGGGGCGTCCGGTCCCGCATCGGGGTCGACGACCTCGAGGTAGGGGCCGTATCTTCCGATGCGCAGCGTGATGTCGTCGGTGATGCGCACGGAGTTGATCTCGCGGGCGTCGATCTCGCCGAGGTTGTCGACGACCTCGCGGAGACCGCGATGGTCCTCGCTTCCGAAGTAGAAGCCCCTGAGCCAGTCGGTCCGCGTCTCCTCTCCCCCGGCGATGCGGTCAAGGTCGTTCTCCAGCTCGGCGGTGAAGTCGTACTCGACGAGATCGCCGAAGTGGTCCTCCAGCAGGCGAACCACGGCGAACGCGATCCAGTTGGGCACCAGCGCCTGCCCCTGCATGGTGACGTAGCCGCGGTCGACTATCGTCGAGATGATCGCGGCGTAGGTCGAGGGACGGCCCACGCCCAGGCGCTCGAGCTCCTTCACGAGGCTGGCCTCGGTGTATCGCGGCGGCGGCGCCGTCTCGTGTCCCTTCGCCTCCACGTCCTCCAGCAGGAGGGACTGGCCGGCGGCGAGCGCGGGAAGTCTCGCCTCCGTGGGTTCGGCGTCGGAGTTGCGTTCCTCGTCGCGGCTCTCCTCGTACGCCTGCATGAACCCGCGGAACGTGATGACGGTGCCGCTCGCGGTGAACTCGGCGATGGTGCCGTCGAGGCGCCCTTCGTTGACCCGTGCCTCGATGGTGGCGGTAGCGGTCTGCCCCTTGGCGTCGGCCATCTGCGACGCGACGGTGCGCTTCCAGATCAGCTCGTAGAGCCGCAGCTCGTTGCCGCGCAGGGTGGATGCCATCTGCTCGGGTGTGCGCCACGCCTCGCCGGACGGCCGGATCGCCTCGTGCGCCTCCTGGGCGTTCTTGCTCTTGTTCGCGTAGATGCGGGGGGCGTTCGGCACCGAGTCCGCTCCGTAGAGCGACTGCGCCTGGGCGCGGGCCGCGTTCACCGCCTGCGACGACAGCGCCGTCGAGTCGGTGCGCATGTAGGTGATGTGTCCGTTCTCGTACAGGGACTGGGCCACGCTCATGGTCTGCCGGGCCGTGAACCTCAGCTTGCGGGAGGCCTCCTGCTGCAGCGTCGATGTCGTGAACGGCGCGGAGGGGCGTTTCGTGTACGGCTTCGTCTCGAGGCTGGTGACGGTGACCGTCGTGGACTCCGCGCGCAGGGCGTCCGCCAGCGTGTGCGCCGACTCCTCGTCGAGGACGCGCGCCTGGCCCTTGAGGCGCCCACGGTCGTCGAAGTCTCGCCCGGTGGCCAGGCGTCGACCGTCGACCTTGGTCAGGCGGGAGGAGAACGGCTGCTCGCCGGTCGTCGTCGCCAGCCGGGCGACGAGGTCCCAGTACGACGCCGGCACGAATGCCATGCGCTCACGCTCGCGGTCGACGATGAGCCGCGTGGCCGGCGACTGCACCCGCCCCGCCGACAGTCCCTGCCGGACCTTGCGCCAGAGCACCGGCGACACCTCGTAGCCGTACAGGCGATCCAGGATGCGCCGGGTCTCCTGAGCGTCGACGAGCGCCATGTCGAGGTCGCGGGTGTTCTCCTTGGCGGCCTCGATGGCCTCCTTGGTGATCTCGTGGAACACCATGCGCTTGACGGGCACCTTGGGCTTCAGCTCTTCCAGCAGGTGCCACGCGATGGCCTCGCCCTCGCGGTCCTCATCGGTGGCGAGCAGGAGCTCGTCGGCTTCCTTGAGCAGCTTCTTCAGCTTTGCTACGACGCTGCGCGCGCGATCCGACACGACGTAGTGCGGCTCGAAGTCGTTGTCGACATCGACGCCGAACTGACCGAAGGCGCCGCGCTTCTTCTCGGCGGGGATGTCCTTCGGCTCGATGAGGTCGCGGATGTGCCCGACGGACGCCTCGACCGTGTATCCGTCTCCCAGATACTTCTCGATCGACTTGACCTTGGTCGGCGACTCGACGATGACCAGCTTGTTCCCTGGCACCTGTCTCCCTTATTTATGACTGCTGTTGTGCTGCTCGAGTGTTGCTGCGTCGGTGGTGTGGTGCGGTCCCCCTCGCCGTCGCTCACGACCAGCGCGTCCGCCGATCGAACCCGAGCCCTTCGATCGAACCCGAACCCTTCAGGCGAATCCGAACCCTTCAGGCGCTGGGATCGGGGATGCCCCGTCGGGCCCTCGCGCGGCTTGCGCCCAACGGCTTGCGCCGCCCGGCTGGCCGAGCGCCCGGTTCCTCGCCGGCCGAGACCGCACGCCCGAGCGAGCGGTTTCGACCAGTGGCTTCGACCAGTGTTCCGAGTTCTCACCCGATGACGTCATCCGCCCCACCGTGCGTTCGAGCCGCGGCGCTCGTCAGGCACACGATACACATGTTCGCTGTCGCGCTGCCTGATCATCGCTCGGCCCCGCCACTTGGGCACTCCCCGGGCGCTCGGGAACGGCCGTGGGGCTCGGCGGACCAGCGAGGCGTCGTTGCGGCCGAGCGCGGGGCTTGACCGGCCGGCAGGGCGGGAGACAATGGCCGTATGGGTACTTCATCCCACAGCGCATACACCGCGAAGCTGACGGACGGCCCTCTCGAGGGCAAGACCATCAGGACCGACTTCCTAGAGTCCGGTGAACCCCAACCGCGGCTCGAGATCGCCGCCACCGGGGACAAACGATACGTCTACACGCGTTCCGGCGGCGTCGAGTACGCCTCTGAGACGGGCGACGCGGACAGGCCGACTGCGGTCGACTACCGCTACGTCGAGGCCGTGTTCGGCTGAGACAACGCCGCCTCACCGCGGTGTCGGTCACGTCAGGGTGGGGACGGCGAATGCGCGACTCAGCCGTCGTCGGGCGGACCGGCTCGCGCCCACACTGCGATGGGGATGCCTCCGAGCGCGGCTTCGGCGCTCACCAACGCCACGGCTCCCGCCAGCCGGCAACGCCCGAGCCTCGCGCCGTTGAGCCGCGCCGCCTGTGCGGCTCGATCGCACGGAGAACCCGCGATCAGGCCGCTCGCGGTGTCCGCGGCCGCGAGGGCCGCGGCATCGGCGGCCGCCGACACCCGTTGCTTCGCCGCGAGGAGCGCACAGGCGCCGACGGCGGCCACGCTGGCGATGAGAAGCGCCGCGAGCAGTCCGATGACGATGACGCTCGCCGAGCCGCGTTCCCGGTCGCCGCTCACCGGTCCCCGCCGCCTTCGCCGGACGCCGCGTCACCGAGCGCACACCCCTTTCCCGTGACCGATAGAAGGGTCAACGCCGCTGGACCTGCCGCGGACTGGTCCAGTGTCACGCAGATGAAGTCACCGCTCCCGCCGATCCTCGTCGAGACATCTCCGACTGCCTCGGCCATGCGCGTTATTGCCGTCGTCGGTGCGTCACCGCGTGCGAGCGAACGCGCGCCGTCGGCCGCCGCGTCCGTCAGCCGCGCCTGCTGCACGACCACTTCGATGGCTCCGAGCCCGAACGCCAGCACCAGCAGCACCGCGGGCATGACGGCGGCGAACTCCGCCGTGACGCTGCCGCGATCCGAGCTCGGAGCCGCACCATGCCGCGCGTGCCTCGTGACCCGGCCGACGCCGGCAGCGAGCTCGAGAGAACGGACGGACCGCCCACTGCATCCATGCTCGGTCGACCGGCGCCCGGGCCGCCATCGACGCGTGACCGCGCGGAACGACGCGATGCGAGACATCCGGGCCACGGTCAGCCCGCCACGGTGAGGGCACGGCGCACCAGGTCGGTCAAGATGCCGCGCACCTCGTCACCGCGCAGTATCAGCACCAGCAGCCCCGCGAATCCCACGGCGGCCATGGTGGCCACGGCGTACTCCGCGGTCGCCGACCCGGTCTCGTCAGCGAGCAGGCGCATGCCCCACGCGACGCCTCGGGCGCGCGCTCGGGGAGAGGGCCAGAGAGCTCCGCCTCGCCGGGGCGTTGCCACCCGTGTCGCCGCGCCGGTGGGAACGAACCCGCTGCCGGGTCGTCGCCCGGTGACCAGCGCACACCGTCGCCCCCGACCGCCCACAGGGCGAGGGCCGAGCCCGTCGAGTCGGAACCGTCGCGATCTGATCAACTGCATGACTTTCTCCTTTGCTTGCGTATGCCGAACGAGTCATATGCCGGACGAGCTGGTGGGGCATCCGAAGGCGCCGACGTGCCCGAGCGAGTCCGCGTGAGTCGCGCCGCGGATCGTCCCGGAACCTCCGGCAAGGAGGCGCGAGGCCCTCCAAGAAGCCCCTTTCTCACAGTGTTCCCGCCTGCGGTAGGCGGTGTGGCCGGCGTCGCGGTTCGGTGAACACGACTCAGATCCCCCGCAGTGTGGACGACAGGATGGACATCACAAGCGGCACGACGGACAGCAGCATGAATGCCGGCAGCACGCAGATCGCCAGTGGCACCATCAGCCGCACTCCCAATGCGGCCGCGGATTCCTGCGCCGCGCTTCGGGCATCGCGGCGTCGTCGTTCCGCTTCCGCGTTCAGCAGTTCCACCGTGCCGACGCCCGCGCGTTCGGCGAGTGTCACGACGGACCCCACTGCGTCGGCGGAGGGCGGTGCGAGTCCGAACCGGACGCAGGCCCCCGTGACCCGCTCGACGGCTCCCGCCACCGATCCGCCACCGGACATACCGACGGCCACGAGTCCGACCGCCAGACCCGGCATGCGGTCGACCGGCATCGCGCGGCGCAGCAAGGCACGGTTCCACATTCGAGCGGCCAGCATGAGACCGCCGCCGATCGCAAGGCACGCCAGGCCCGCGGGTGTCGCGACGAGCACATGCACCGTGTCGAATCCGAGCCCCGCGCCGAACAGGATGCCCACCACCGGGAGTGCCAGCACCGTGCGTGCCGTGGCTCGTGGCCCCGCCAATGCGGCCTCACGATCCCGCTGCGACTGCCCGAGATCCCGCCACATGATGGCCAGCGCGCGAAGCGTCTCGGCAAGCGGGGCCCCCGACTCGGTCGCGACCTGAACGGCCGCAGCGAGCCCCCGCCATGCGTCCCGCGTCTCACTTGCGCCTCCTCCCCGTCCCCGCCGTGATGTGCGGGCGATCGCCGTCTCGTCGACCGCGGCGGCGATCGCCCGCGGGGTGTCTCCTCCCCGCACGGCCGCGTGTGCCGCGGCGGTCACGACCGCGACGGTCACCTCGAACCCCCGGGCCTTGGACGCGCCTCCGGCCGTCAGCACGGAGTCGGCGAGATATCCCCATGCCGCCGCCGGGGGCACGCCCGAAGCGAGCAGCACGGCCAGTCGCTGCGCGATGTCGGCGACGTCCTCCACGGGTGGACGCACCCGTGGGTACGAGCCCCGCGCACCACGCGGACGCTCGACGCTCGGTGCCGCCCTGGGAGATCGTCCCCGCTCGTCCTCCAGGACGGTCGGGTCCGATCCCCGCCGCGTCGCACGCCTTCCCGTGCTCACGATCGAAGCTCCTTAGCGATCAGGTGGCCGCCGGCGTCCACCTGGAACCTGCCGCAGCACGCGACGCTGCGCACGCCCGCGACGCGCTCGACATGAACGATGAGGTCGAACGCGCTAACCGCTTGCCGTGCGACCGCTGCGGCGTCCATGCCGGCGAGGGCGCCGAGGGCCTCCAGCCTCGCCGGCACGTCGTCGAGCGAGTTGGCGTGCAGGGTGCCCGCGCCCCCGTCGTGGCCGGTGTTGAGCGCAGCCATCAGGTCGCGCACCTCCGCGCCGCGGCATTCCCCCACGATCAGCCGGTCGGGGCGCATGCGCAGCGCCTCCCGCACCAGACGATCGAGCCCGATCGCGCCCGCGCCCTCCAGGTTGGCCTGGCGTGCCTCCAGGGCGACGACATGCGGATGTCGCACGTGCAGCTCGGCGACGTCCTCGATGCACACGAGGCGCTCGTGCTCGGGCGCCTCGGCGAGGAGCGCCGAGAGGAGAGTGGTCTTGCCGCTTCCGGCGGACCCGGTGATGAGGAGGTTCGCCCGGCCCTCCACCGCCGACACGAGGCGGCCTCTGTAGACGCCCAGCATGCCGGATGCATCCAGCTCGTCCAACGAGAACCGGCGCGCCCTCGGCACCCGGACGGACACCAGAGTGCCGGCCGTGGACACCGGAGGAAGCACGACGTGTACGCGGATGCCTGCGGCCAGCCGCACGTCCACGCACGGGTTCGCCTCGTCCACGTGCCGTCCGCCGAGCGCCACGAGGCGCACGGCGAGGGCGCGGAGTGCTCGTTCATCGCACACCCAGCTCGGATCGCGCACGGCACCGGTTCCCGCATCGATCCACAGGCCGGAGCTTCCGTTGACGAACACATCCGTGACGCCCTCGGCCGCCAGATACGGAGCAAGCGAGCCGAAGGCGGACCACTCCGCGAAGCCGGCCGGCTCCGCATCCCGCTCCCCGGGCCCGAGCGTGCCCGCTCGGCCGCGGGCGTCGTCGTGCTCCGATGATCTGCCGTCAGACGCCGCCGGCTCCCACGCCGCCTCGGTGCGAGAGCGGACGGGCGAGACGACCCCCGCGACCTGCAGGGCATCGACGGTGGGAACGCCGCCCGGCCCAGGTCGAGATCCGTCCACGGCCGTGGCACGTGCCGAGGACCCGCCGCGTCCGGGCTCCTGGCCGCTGCGGGCCGATCCGGCTCGTCCCTCCGCGACCTCCTCGCCCGATCTGCCGCGCCGGCATTCGGCGTGCGCATCCGGTGGCGGGAGCGCGGCAGACGGGACAGGATCCGACGGCACGAGGGAGTGCGCTCCTCCGACCCGCTCTGACCTCGCGGAGGGCAGCGCGCTGTCCGTCCGGACGGCGGCCAGTGGGCGCGGAACGAACGGTCCTGCGGCCGATCGCGAGCGGGATGAGAGAGGCATGCGACGACGCTACGTGGACGGCGCAACGCCACGGAGCCCACTGCGATCCTCCGTGCGCATCCTTCACGCGTGGTGGCTTGTGGACGGAGGGTGGGCCCTCACGGACGGACCGGCGATCAGCCGAAAGCCGACGATGCGGTCGCTTCGTCCGCGTGCCGGCCGAACGACCGCCTCCCGTCGCCGCGCAGACGAGGAGCGCCGCTTAACAGCAAGGGGCGGCACCTATTGGGGGGAACAGGTGCCGCCTCAGCGACGAGGGATTGGGGGGAATCGCGCTCGCCGCACGCCAGAATTATCATTCGGCCGATCGATAGTGTACGCCATCACCGGCACGGCGCAAGATGTTCGCGCGCTGGGGATCCCTGCCGCAGGCTGGCCGCTCCCGCGGCGAATCACTCCACCAGGAGCCCACCGTCTCGACCCTGACCGGCCCGATGCGACGACGCAGACCGTGGTCGCACACGCCTCGTTCGCGACGCCGCGGGGCAACCGGTATCGTCGTCAGCGTTCTGCCAGCCGTGCGCGTGACGCCATCTCGCGAAGGAGCGAATCCATGCCATCGGACACGATCGACAACCTGTTGCACGAGTCTCGGCGCTTCCCACCGGATCCGGAGTTCGCCGCGAACGCCGTCGCTGGGCCCGATCTCTACGAGGATGCGCGACGCGACCGGCTGGCGTTCTGGGCGAACCAGTCGCGAGAGCTGCTGCACTGGCACAAGCCGTTCACCCGCACGCTGGACTGGTCGAACCCGCCCTTCGCGAAGTGGTTCAACGACGGCGAGCTGAACGTCGCATACAACTGCCTGGATCGGCACGTCCTCGCCGGCAACGGCGACCGCGTCGCCCTTCACTGGGAGGGCGAGCCGGGTGACACACGCACCATCACGTACGCCGAGCTGACGGCCGACGTCAAACGCGCGGCGAATCTGCTCACCAGTCTGGGCATTCGCGAGGGCGACCGAGTCGCCATCTACCTGCCCATGATCCCCGAGGCGGTGGTCGCCATGCTCGCCGTGGCGCGCATCGGCGCGATCCACTCGGTGGTGTTCGGCGGGTTCAGCGCCGAAAGCCTGCGCTCCCGCATCGACGACGCGAACGCGAAGCTGGTCATCACCGCCGACGGCGGCTATCGCAAGGGCAGCGTCTTCCCGCTCAAACCCGCGGTCGACGCCGCCCTCGCCGACGGCGGCACCGACGTGCGGAAGGTGCTCGTCGTGCGCCGCGGCGGCAACGACGTGGACTGGGTTGAGGGCCGTGACCTGTGGTGGCACGAGGAACTGCCCCAGGTCGACGCCGACCACGAGGCGAAGCCGTTCGCCGCCGAGCATCCGCTCTACATCCTCTACACGAGCGGCACGACGGGAAAGCCGAAGGGGATCGTGCACACCTCGGGCGGATACCTGACGCAGGCCGCCTACACGCACAAGTACGTCTTCGACCTACACCCCGAGACGGACGTCTACTGGTGCTCCGCGGACGTCGGCTGGGTGACCGGACACACCTATGTCGTGTACGGCCCGCTCGCCAACGGAGCGACTCAGGTGCTCTACGAGGGGACCCCCGAGTATCCGAAGCCCGGCCGGTGGTGGGAGCTCATCGAGAAGTACCGGGTGAGCATCTTCTACACGGCGCCGACGGCCATCCGCTCCTTCATGAAGCAGGGACGCCAGATCCCGCAGGGCCGCGACCTCTCTTCGCTGCGCGTCCTCGGCTCGGTCGGGGAGCCGATCAATCCCGAGGCGTGGATCTGGTACCGCGAGGTCATCGGCGGCAACCGCACGCCCGTGGTCGACACCTGGTGGCAGACCGAGACCGGCGCGATCATGATCTCCGCCCTGCCAGGCGTGACGACCCTGAAGCCGGGCAGCGCTCAGGTGCCCTTGCCGGGCATCTCGGTCGACGTGGTGTCGGATGCCGGTGTGCCGGTCGGCGCCGACGAGGGGGGTCTGCTCGTGATCACCGAGCCATGGCCCTCGATGCTGCGGGGCATCTGGGGCGACCCCGAACGATACCAGGAGACGTACTGGTCCAAGTTCGGCGACAAGTACTTCGCGGGCGACGGCGCTCGTCGGGACAAGGACGGCGACATCTGGCTGATGGGCCGCGTCGACGACGTGATGAACGTCTCAGGGCACCGGCTGTCGACGGCGGAGATCGAGTCCGCGCTCGTCGCGCATCCGTTCGTGGCCGAGGCGGCGGTGGTCGGGGCATCCGATGAGACGACCGGGCAGGCGGTCGTCGCCTTCGTCATCATCAAGCGCAGCCACCGCGACCAGGCCGCGGCGGTCGACGTCAACGCCGAGCTCCGCTCCCACGTCGCACGACAGATCGGGGCGATCGCACGACCGCGCGACATCTACATCGTCGAGGAGCTGCCCAAGACGCGTAGCGGCAAGATCATGCGCCGCCTGCTGCGCGACACCGCCGAGGGACGACCGGTCGGCGACACCACGACCCTCGCGGACACCACCGTGATGGCGATCATCACGGAGAAGCTGGCCGGAGGCGTGGCCTCGTCCGAGGATTGATGCGGGCCGCCACGGACTCCGTCGTGCGGAGGCCCGTCACGAGGCCGATCCGCCGGTCTCGCGATGCACATCCATCCCTCGCCATGTCCTTCTCGCCGCGTGCCGTCGTCCTCGCCGCGTGCCTGCCACGACGCACACCTCGTTCGTTCCCTGGTCTTGTTTCCTCGCTTCGCCGCATAGTCCTCCTCTGCTGAATGTTTCCCCCTGGTGAATGTTTCCCTCTGCTACGCATTTCCTCGTGTGCGACATGAGGACGCTCTCGCCCACGAAGCGCAGAACGAAATCCGTAGCGCAGAACGAAATCCGTAGCGCACGGCAAGCGGTCGATACCGGACATCGCGGCTACCTATCTCGCTCGTGCAGTCCTAACCCGACCGCCTCGGCTATCTCATCCTCAATCGCAGGCCAACGTTCCTCGATGGCCCGCGACGGGTATCGGAAGACCGTGTACCCGCGCAACGCGAGGCGTCGGTCCTGCGCGAGATCTCGAGCCCGACGAGACGGATCCTTGTGAAACTCGAATCCGTCGATCTGGATCACGAGCCGACATCCGATCAGGCCATCGACTGGATGACCGTCGAGAACCACCTGAGGGATCATGACCAGCCCCCGCGCACCGAGACGCACGCGGGCGAGGGACTCGCCGCCGGCATCCGCACGCCCGTCCGCCAGAGCGACGACTTCGGCGAACCGTCCGCGCAGCACGCCGGCGAGCTGCCGCAGCTCCTCGTAGGAGACCGCTCCCGTCCGCAGCGCCGAGTCGAAGGCCGCGACGGCATAGTCCCTGGGCTGGCAGGCGGCAAGGTGAACGAGGGTGTTGTGCACGGGCTCCATCGCGGCGTCCCTGCCGACCGGCACGGGAACACGCCCCCAGTGCAACACCGTCGGCGGATCGCCGCGAGACCGGAATCCGGGCCGTACGGAGAGGTGCAAGCGATGGTCGTTGCGAACCCATAGGCCTCTGTGCCGTGCCGCCGTGATGCAGGAGAGCCGAGCGCCGAGTTCCGCGGCGACCACGAGGTCCGGATGGGTTCCGGAGGCGGCAACGCGCGCGCGCCCGGCGCGCACCACCGCTCCGGCCTCGATGGCGGCCCTGATCCGATATGGCGAGACACCGACCGCGCGCAACGACGAGCGATGCATGACCCCGCCACCGGCCCGTATCAACGCAGCGATCTCGATCTCCATGGACTCACCTTGCGGCCTCCTTCCGCCCGCGGTGCACGACGATGCCGAGGATGGGGATGACGAGTCTCTGCCGGCGATAGGGGACGACGACCCAGCTCGAGCCGCACCGCGAAAGACGTCCGCTCGGTGCTCATCCCTGACGGCGTCATCCCTGGCGGCGTCATCCCTGGCGGCGTCATCCGGGACGACGCCATCTAGGGCGACGTCATCTAGGGCGACGTCATCTCGGGCGACGAATTCTCCCGCCGCTACATGCAGACACCGATCCGCATGTAGCGGCGAGGCGAATCCATGGTGGCTGGCAAGGGCGGACGGCCGGCAAGGCAGCAAAAGCCGACACGGCAGCGAAATCCGACACGGCCGACAAAGCCGGAGCGGGGTCCGTCACTCGAAGGCGACGACGAGCTCGATCTCGACCGGGGCATCCAGCGGGAGCACGGCGACGCCGACGGCCGACCGCGCGTGGCGTCCGGCATCTCCGAAGATCTCGCCGAGCAGCAGCGACGCGCCGTCGACGACGCCCGGCTGCCCGGTGAACGAGGGATCGGATGCCACGAATCCCGTCACCTTGATCACCCGCGTGATGCGATCCAGCGATCCGATCGCGGACCTCACCGCCGCCAGCGCGTTGAGCGTGGCCGTGCGGGCGAGCCCCCGCGCCTCCTCCGCAGGCACCAGCCCCGCACCGTCGCCCACCTTGCCCTTAGCGGCGAGCGCACCCGAGACCATGGGGAGCTGTCCGGCCGTATACGCCAGAGATCCGTGCACGACGGCCGGGACATAGGCCGCGACGGGCGGGACCACATCGGGCAGCGCGATGCCGAGCTCGGCAAGGCGCGCCTCGAACACGCCCATCAGCCGTCCTCGCCCAGCGGGCGTTTGAGATAGGCCACGAGGCCTCCCTCGGGTCCGGTCACGACCTGCACGAGCTCCCACCCCTCCGAGCCCCAGTTGTTCAGGATCGCCGCCGTGTTGTGCACGATCAGCGGCGTGGTCATGTATTCCCACCGACGCATATGTCATCCTCCTTCGCCGCATGGCGGTCTGGGTCCCGGTCGTGGCGCCGACCACCCAGCCTATTGCCGAACCTGCCCAGGAGCCACGATCCCGCGGAGACGACGTGCGACACGAGAACACGCCCGCCGGACGTCCGTCGGACGTGGAGGCTGGACGACGAACCACAGACCACAGACCACAGACGAGGACGAGGACGCCCGGGCGAGCCGCCGCTCCGGCGGTTTTTCCAGGTTCGGCCGATAGCCTGGGCCTCATGTCTGCCCAAAAACCCACGGCCAGGGGCGCACTCGGCGCTCTCGGCGCGTTCATCGGCATGAGCGTCGTGGCCGGCCTTCTTGTGACAGCAGCGGTGACCCCGGCGATCGCGGTCACCGGCATGGCCGCGAGCGATGGCATCGGGGCGTTCGACGGCCTCCCCGAGTACCTGGAGATCGGCGCCCTCCCCCAGGTGTCCACCATCTATGCCAACCAGGGCGGCCAGCAGGTGCCGATCGCCACGTTCTACTCGCAGAACCGGGTCGAGGTGGGCTGGGACGACATCGCCCAGGTGATGAAAGACGCGACGGTCTCCACGGAGGATCCGCGGTTCTACCAGCATGGCGGCATCGACCTGGAGGGCACGACCCGTGCGATCGTGTTGACCGGCCTCCTGCACCGGTCGACCTCGGGCGGCTCGTCCATCACCCAGCAGTACGTGAAGAACGTCAAGGTGCAGAAGTGCGAGAAGCTGAACATCGTCGTCTCGGCGCCCACTCCTGAAGAGCAGAAGAAGCGGCAGGCGGCCCAGGACAAGAAGTATCAGGCCTGCTACGACAAGGCCACCGAGACGACCATCTCCCGCAAGGTCGAGGAGATGAAGCAGGCCATCGGCCTCGAGAAGAAGTACTCGAAGGACGAGATCCTCAAGGGATACCTGAACATCGCCGGCTTCGGCGGCACCGTCTACGGGGTCGAGTCCGCGGCGCGCTACTACTTCGGCGTGACGGCCAAGACGCTCAGCCTGCCGCAGGCGGCGACGCTGGTGGCCATCCTGAACAATCCGGCCAACCTGCGGATCGACCAGGACAAGGCGACCAATCCCTCCAACAACGCCGACAACGGCTTCAAGCGCACCCTCGAGCGACGCAACTACGTTCTC
This sequence comes from Actinomycetales bacterium, assembly GCA_015655415.1. Classification (GTDB taxonomy): domain Bacteria; phylum Actinomycetota; class Actinomycetes; order Actinomycetales; family Microbacteriaceae; genus Humibacter. The sequence continues at coordinate 5,832 of JAATFB010000029.1, read as the reverse complement.
AAGCGGATGCTCGCGAACCACAAGATCACGTCGAAGGAGTACGCCGACGCGATCAAGACCCCGATTCAGCCGAAGATCACCCCGCAGCCCAACGGATGCGAGACCGCGGCCCAGTACAACGCCGCGTACTACTGCGACTGGGTGCAGCACCTGGTCGCCGAGGACACGGGCCTCGGCAAGACCGCGGACGACCGCGAGGCCCTCCTGCGCGCCGGCGGCCTCAAGATCTACACGCCGCTGAACCTGGACGTCCAGGCCGTCGCCCAGCAGTCCCTGAGCTCGATCGTGCCCTCCTCGAGGCCGGGCGTGGCGCTCGGCGGCACCAATCTCTCCGTGGAGGTGGGAACCGGCCGGGTGATCTCGATGGTGCAGAACACGAACTACACCGCCACCGCCTCGAGCGACCCCAACTACTCCGGCATCAACTACAACACCGACTTCGACCAGGGCGGCTCGGGCGGCTTCCAGACCGGCTCGACCTACAAGTTGTTCACGTTGCTCGAATGGCTGAAGGAGGGCCACTCGATCAACGACTACATCACGGCCCCGACGGCGACGACCACGTTCCCGATCAGCCGGTGGCATTCCTCGTGTCCCGACAACGCCCCGCCGGCGACCTGGCAGGTGGGGAACGACTCTGCCGGAGAGGGCGGCACGATGAGCGTGGCGACGGCGACCGCCGAATCGGTCAACACCGCGTTCGCCACGATGGGAACCAAGCTGGATCTGTGCGGGATCCGCCAGACCGCGCTCGACCTCGGCATCCACACCGCGAGCCCCACCGTGTGGAGCGACGCGCTCCAGAAGGAGGTGCCCAACCCGCTCCTGGGCAGCCCCGCCACCATCCTCGGCACCAACGAGCTCTCCCCCCTCACGCTCGTGACGGCGTACGCGGGCGTGGCCAACGGCGGCAAGTGGTGCACGCCGGTGGGCATCGACAAGATCGTGGGTCCGGATGGCAAGGAGCTTCCGGTGACCCCCTCGACGTGCACGCAGGGCGTCGACCCGAACATCGCGGCCGGAGCCATCAAGGCGCTGCAGGGCGTGATCACCGGCGGAACCGGCACCATCGCGAACCCCCGCGACGGTGTGCCGATCTTCGGCAAGACCGGCACCACCGACCATGCCGCCCAGAACTGGTTCGTCTCGTCCACGACGAAGGTGGCCACCGTGTCATGGGTCGGCCAGACGGTGGGCAACTCCGTCAACTTCGGCAACCTGACCCTCGGCGGACACGGCGGCCGCGACGCGAAGCTGTACGTCGCACGCCCCGTGATCGCCGCACTGAACAAGATCTACGGCGGCGACCCGTTCCCCCAGCCCAAGGGCGGTGTGCTGCAGGCGAAGCAGGTGACCGTGCCCGACCTGACCGGCAAGTCTCCGGCAGAGGCCCAGTCGACGCTCGAGAACCTCGGCTTCACCTATCAGGACGGCGGCCAGCAGGACTCGGCGCTTCCGGCCGGCACCGTGTCGGGCACGAATCCGCCTGCCGGCTCGAGCGCGGGGATCGGCGCCGTGGTGACCGTGTACACCTCCAAGGGCAACCTCGTGGCCATCCCGGACGTCAGGGGGAAGAAGGCCTCGGATGCCGCCCAGGCTCTGAAAGACGCCGGTTTCACCGTGCAGTACGACGATCCGAACGCCATCGTGACCGCCACGAACCCGCCGGCGGGGACGCCGTCGCAGCCGAACACACGCGTCCAGCTGAGCGTGCAGGGCAACGGCGGCGGAGGCGGTGGATGACCCGCCACCGCGGCGCCGTCGGCGCGACCGCCATCGCACTGGGCACCGTGTCGGCCGGCGCGCTCCTGTGGGGCACGCTCGTGGAGCGTCGCTGGTACGCCCTGCGCCAGGTGAGCGTTCCGGTGCTGCCGGCGGGCGCGAAGCCGATCCGCGTGCTGCATCTCAGCGACCTGCACATGGCGCCATGGCAGCGGGACAAGCAGCGCTGGATCCGATCGCTGTCGGCGTTCGCCCCCGACCTCGTCGTCGACACCGGAGACAACCTCGGGCACGAGCGGGGATTCGACGGGGTCGCGTACGCGCTGGAGCCGTTCCGCGGCGTCCCCGGCGTCTTCGTGAACGGCTCCAACGACTACTACGGTCCCATCCCGAAGAACCCGATGCGGTACTTCGGTGGCCCGTCGGGGCTGCAGGCCAAACCGTCGAATCTCGACACCGGCGAGCTCACCCGGTTCTTCGCCGGCCTCGGGTGGCGCGATCTCAACAATCACGCCGACGAGCTCGTCGTCAACGGCACGCGCCTCGAGCTCTTCGGCGTCGACGACCCGCATCGCAACTTCGACCGACTCGACCGGGTGACGGGCGAGCTCGACGAGCTGCGGGCATCCAGGGTGACGGATGACGCGTGGCTGGGCGACCCCGCCGCCCGCGATCCGCAGACGTCGGTCGTGTCGATCGGCGTCGCGCACGCGCCGTACCGACGCATCCTCGACTCGTTCGTCACCAACGGCGCAAGCATGATCTTCGCCGGCCACACCCACGGCGGTCAGGTGTGCCTGCCGGGATTCGGTGCGCTGGTGACCAACTGCGACCTGCCGCGAAGACAGGCGAAGGGCCTGAGCGTGTGGACACACGCGCTGCGGGCCGCGTATCTCAACGTGTCGGCCGGGCTCGGCACCTCGATCTACGCTCCCGTGCGCTTCGCGTGCCGGCCGGAGGCGAGCCTGATAACGCTCATCCCCCGCGACGCCGCGTGAGCCGCGGGGCGTAAGCCGCCCCGCCTGAGAACGGGCAAAGCGCGCACCGACGTGAGTGCCAGAATGATCGCATAGCGTGCCCGGGTGACGTCCGCCCGCAAGCCCTTCTCCCGTGGTCTGCCGGGAGCGCTGGCCGCGTTCGTCGCCATGAGCGCGGTGGCAGGAGTGCTCGTCGCCGCGGCCGTCACGCCGGCGGCGGCCGTCACCTCGTTGGCGGTCAGCGACGCCGCCGGGGAGTTCGACGGCCTGCCGGACTACCTCGCCCTGCAGCCGCTTGACCAGACGACCACCTTCTTCGCCAGCAAGGGCGGGCAGGAGGTGCCCATCGCCACGTTCTACGCACAGAACCGGCGTGACGTCGGCTGGGATCAGATCGCGCGCTCCGTCAAGGACGCCGCCGTCGACACCGAGGACCCGCGCTTCTACTCCGAGGGAGGCATAGACCTCTACGGCACGATCCGGGGCGCGCTGGCCACGGCGACCGGCAGGGACGTGCAGGGCGGGTCGTCGATCACGCAGCAGTACGTGAAGAACATCCTCGTGCAGCGCTGTGACGAAGACGACCAGGTCGACCCGAACGCCTCGGCGGCAGTGCAGAAGAAGCAGCAGGCGAGATTCGAGGAGTGCTACCAGAGCGCGGCCGGGGTGAGCGTGTCACGCAAGCTGCAGGAGATCCGCTACGCGATCGGCATAGACAAGCGATACAGCAAGCGCCACATCCTGCAGTCCTATCTCAACATCGTCGGCTTCGGCGGGCAGATCTACGGTGTGCAGGCCGCCGCCAACTACTACTTCGATGTCGACGCGAAGGATCTCACCCTCCCTCAGTCGGCGACCCTGGTCGCCATCCTGAACAACCCGAACTACCTGCGCATCGACGACCAGTCCGTGAAGCCAGACGACTCCGCCCAGGACAACGACGCGAAGAACGGCTACGCCGCCACCAAGGCACGACGCGACTACGTGCTGCAGCGGATGCTCGTGCATCACTCGATCACGAAGGCGCAGTACGCCCGCGCCGTGGCCACCCCGATCTCACCGAAGATCACGCCGCTGGCGTCAGGATGCCAGTCGGCGGTCGCATACGATGCCGGATTCTTCTGCGACTACGTCGAGCACGTGATGCTGCAGGATCCGGCGTTCGGCGCGACCGCCGACGAACGGCAACTGCGATTCCAGCGCGGCGGCCTCAACGTCTACACCACGCTGAACCTCGACCTGCAGAACACCGCGCAGGCGGCGCTGAGCGCCTACGTGCCCTCGAGCGACTCGGAGGTGGACATCGGCGGGGCCGACGTCTCCGTGGAGGTGGGCACCGGACGCATCGTCACGATGGTGGAGAACAAGGCGTACGACCCCACGGGGAGCGCCCCGGGCAGCACGGCCGTCAACTACAACACAGACAACGCGTACGGCGGGTCGAACGGGTTCCAGACCGGCTCGTCGTTCAAGGCGTTCGACCTCGCGGCCTGGTTCGAGGCCGGGCACAGCGCATACGAGACGGTCAACGCACACTATTCCGGCTATCCGTTCCCCTTCAGCGACTTCACCGCATCCTGCGAGGGCGGACGGCTGAGCGGCGGGGCATACCCGGTGGAGAACGACGAGTCGTCCGAGGGCGGCGAGCTCAGCGTCCTGGGTGCCACGGAGGCCTCGGTCAACACGGCCTTCATGCAGATGGCCACCGAGCTCGACCTGTGCGACATCGCCGACGTCGCGAAGGCACTGGGCATCCATTCCGCGTCGCCGGCCACCAATCCCTTCCAGATCGTGCCCTCGATGGTGATCGGCACGAACTACATCGCCCCGCTCACCATGGCGACCGCGTACGCCGCCATCGCGAACGGCGGCCGGCTGTGCACGAATGTGGCCATCGACAGGATCGTCACCAACTCCGGCGACGCGGTGCCCGCCCCGACATCCACCTGCTCGCAGGCGATCCCGTCGACCGTGGCCGCCGCGCTTGCGTGGACCCTGGAGCACGTGATCACGGCCGGGACGGCGACGTCCGCCAACCCGGACGACGGCATCCCGATCCTTGCGAAGACCGGTACCACGGACGATTACCAGCAGAACTGGCTGGTGACCTCCAGCTCGAAGGTTGCGAACGCGATCTGGGTCGGGCAGATCTCGGGATCGCACGACCTGCGGGACTACTACTACGGGGGGACGGCGCTCGCCAACGCGAAGTTCTCCGCTGACCGAACGATCCTGCGGGCGCTCGACGACACATACGGGGGATCCGCGTTCACGGCACCGCCGGACTCGTTGATCTACGGGTCCTCGCGATACTCCTCGACACCGCAGGGCTCGTCCGGCGCATCGCAGGGCTCGTCCGGCGCGTCGCAGGGCTCGGGCACACCGCAGGGCTCGCAGACCGGAGCCGCCACGGATGCCCCGCCAGGCTCCGGCGGAACCGGGGACGGTGGAGATCAGGGCGGCACCGGACAGGGTTCGGACGGCTCCGGCGGCGGGGGCGGCTCTGGCGGCGGGGACTCCACATCGCCGCCCTCCGGCGGGTAGCCGGCGACATCCGGTGGTGCCGGGTCGGCGAGCCGGCCGCCGCACGCATCCGGGGGCGACCAGGACTGTGCGCGGGGCCGCATCGAGCCGTTCGACGGAGACGGACGGGCGCGTGTCAGGGTCGCAGCCGCATCCTCCGGGCACGGCGTCCGTGTCGCAGCCGCAGTGTCCTCCGGGCACGGCGTTCGGGTCGCAGCCGAACCGCCCGCCGTCCTCGCGGGCATCGCCGCAGCGCATCCGCTCATAACCGCCCGCCTCCGGCGGCGTGCGCTCGTCACGGCCGGCCTTCGGCAGCGTGTATCCTTGTGGAGGCCTGTCGAGGCCATCGGGGTGTGGCGCAGCTTGGTAGCGCGCTTCGTTCGGGACGAAGAGGCCGCAGGTTCATATCCTGTCAGCCCGACAGATCAGAGGCTCGGATCCAGCATGGATCCGGGCCTCTTTCTGTTGTTTCCGCGACCCGCGTGCGTGGCAGACTCCGGACATGGTGGATGGGGATCAGGAGAGCACCGAGCCGTCGCTCGAGCTCCCGAAGCTGGGCTGGCGTCGCAAGCAGCAGGTGGCCGCTCCCGCGCCGGCCGCCGGGCCCGTG
>JAATFB010000086.1 GCA_015655415.1 Actinomycetales bacterium | reverse complement strand
GGCGGATCCTCCGTCGCCGACCCCGAGAGCATCAAGCGCGTCGCCAAGCGCATCGTCGAGGCTCGCAAGGCGGGCAACGACGTCGTCGTGGCGGTCAGCGCCATGGGCGACACGACCGACGAGCTCATCGACCTCGCGCACGAGGTGACGCCGATGCCCGAGCCGCGCGAGCTCGACATGCTGCTCACCGCGGGCGAGCGCATCTCCATGGCGCTGCTCGCCATGGCGATCCGGTCGATGGGATACGACGCGCGGTCGTTCACCGGCAGCCAGGCGGGCATGATCACCGACGGCCGCCACGGCGCCGCCCGCATCGTCGACGTCACGCCCGGTCGCATCCGCGAGGCCCTCGGGGAGGGCGCCATCGTCATCGTCGCCGGGTTCCAGGGGTTCAGCCGGGAGTCGCGTGACATCACCACACTGGGACGAGGCGGCTCCGACACCACCGCGGTGGCGCTGGCCGCCGCCCTCGACGCATCCGTCTGCGAGATCTACACCGACGTGGACGGGGTGTTCACCTCCGACCCGCGCGTGGTGCCGCTGGCGCGGAAGATCGACTGGATCACCAGCGAGGAGATGCTCGAGCTCGCTGCCGCGGGGGCCAAGGTGCTGCATATACGTGCGGTGGAATATGCCCGCAGGCACGGCGTGGTGCTGCACGTACGCTCGTCGTTCAACAACAACGAGGGCACCTATGTGCTCAACGAGGCGGCAGGCGCATACGCGCGACAGCTCGCCGCCCTGCAGGAGAAGCGTCAAGAAAGAGGCAAGACCGTGGAAGAGCCGATCATCGCCGGTGTGGCCACCGATCTCAGCGAGGCCAAGATCACCATCGTGGGCGTCCCGGATGTCCCCGGCAAGGCGGCCCAGATCTTCCGGATCGTGGCGAAGACCAACGCGAACATCGACATGATCGTGCAGAACGTGTCGGCCGCCGCCACCGGACTCACCGACATCTCGTTCACGCTGCCCAAAGGAGACGGGCAGCGGGTGCTGCAGGCGTTGCGGTCCGAGCAGGCCGAAGTGGGCTTCCAGGCGCTGCAGTACGACGACCAGATCGGCAAGCTCGCGCTGGTCGGAGCCGGCATGCGGTCCAACGCCGGCGTGTCGGCGCAGCTGTTCGACGCGCTCTACACGGCGGGCATCAACATCGAGATGATCTCCACCAGCGAGATCCGCATCTCCGTCGTCACCCGGGCGGACACCGTCGCAGAGGCGGCGCGGGTGGTGCACAGCGCGTTCGGTCTGGACGCCGACAGTCAGGCGGTCGTCTACGCGGGCACGGGCCGGTAGCGCTCGCCGAGCTGACCGCCCGGCGAGCGTGGCGCTACTGCGCCGTGTATCCGCCGTCGACGAGATGCTGCGACCCCGTGATGAACGACGCTCGGTCCGAGAGCAGGAACACGACGAGGTCGGCCACCTCCTCGGCGGTGCCGAGGCGCCCGATCGGATGCAGCCCGATGAGCGAGTCGTACGCCTCCTTCGGCATGCCCTGCAGCAGAGGCGTGTCGATGTAGCCGGGATGCACGGAGTTGACGCGGATGCCCTGATCCGCCACTTGCAGCGCGGTCGCCTTGGTCATGCCGGCCACGCCGTGCTTCGCCGTCACATACGGCACGGCGAGCGGGGTCCCCACCACGCCCAAGATCGACGACGTGTTCACGATCGCGCCGCCGCCCGCCTTCAGCAGCTCGGGGATCTCGAATCGCATGCCGTAGAACACGGAGTGCAGGTTCACGTCGATGAGCTTCAGGTACGCGTCGACGTCGATGTCTTGGATCGGGCCCTGAGGCCCCCCGATCCCGGCGTTGTTGAGCGCGTGGGTGAGCGACCCGAACGCCTTGACCGTGGCATCCACCGCAGCGGCCACGTCGTCGGCCCTGCCGACGTCGGCGCCGACCGCGATGGCCCGGCCGCCCGCGGAGACGATCTCGTCGACGACCGCACGCGCGGTGTCCTCATGAAGGTCGGCGACCGCGACGGCCGCGCCCTCGGCAGCCAGCTTCAGCGCCACCGCCTTGCCGATGCCCGATGCGCCGCCGGTGACCAGCGCTGTCTTGCCCTCGAACTCGTTGCTCATGTTCCACTCTCTCCTCGACGGCGGCACGACCGCCCGCACTCAGTCTGACAGGGCGGCCCCGGAGCGGGGCGGCAACCGGAGCGGCGGCGGGATGAGAGCCGCGGAGCCGGCGCTCACTTCATCAGTGCGCTCAACGTGCTCGCGTAGCGTGCGTATCCGGCCGAGGTCGGATGGTAGGCATCCCGGCCGGAGAGCACGAACCATGGCGTCTTCGCCGTCACGCCGTGCCCCGAGAACGTCACGTCGACGAACTGGATGTCTGTGCCCGCCTGCCGCTGCAGCGACACCGCCTTCTCGATGGTCGCGTCCAACGACGCCACTGCTGTGTCGACGGCGACCGCCGAGGACAGCTCGGCCGAGCCCAGTGTCTTCTCGTCGATGGCCGGCAGATCGTAGAACAGCGGATAGTCGGCGACCAGGATGCGTTCGTGCGGTGCGGCCTTCGCGATCGCCCGGTACGTGGCGGTGAGCTTCGTCGGCAGCCGGTGCAGCAGCGAGACCGATCGCGCGACGGCAGCCTTGCAGGCGGGCGTCTGGCCCTTCGCGCACGCCGACGGCAGCTCGCTCACGCGGAGGTCGTTGCCGCCGATGGTGATCGTGACGACGTCGATGCGGGGGTCGAGGCTGTCGATCTGGTTCTTCAGCACGTCGGAGGTCGTCGCGCCCGAGCATGCGACGAACCGTGACAGCACGATCGATCGCGAGGCTGCGATTCGCCTCGGGTAGGCGTGCGGGCTGCGCAGACAGCGACCCGACTCGCCTCCGCCGCCCATCCCCGCCGAATACGAGTCGCCCAGCGCCGCATAGCGCAGCGGGTCGGAGGCCGTACCGACGCGAAGGGTCGACGTCGGCTCCGGCTCGGGCGACGCGGATGTCTGCGAGGCGGGCGCGCTCGGCGTCGGAACGACCCGGGAGGGCGCGGAATCTGAGCAGGCCGTCGCCGATGCCGCGATGACGAGCGCCGCGAGGGCGCCGGCCAGACGTGCGAGGCCGCGCGGACGTCGGGTCGAGGATCGCCTGCGCATGGATGCGAGGTTAGTGCAGCCATCCGTGCGCCGGGCCGCCCGAGATGCAGCGCGACGAGTTCCGGGCCTACGGCCCGCTCACGGCTTCCAGGCGCAGCGTCCGGAAGCCGGTGTCGCACGCGTCGCCCGGCGCTCCCGCGTCGACGATGCCGGAGCGCAGCCGTTCCCCGGCTCGGCGCACTCGCTCGACCGTGACCTCGGCGATGGTGTCGAATCCGGCAGCGGCCGCCTCGGAGCCCGGCGGCACCGGCTCGTCGAGCTGCACGAGCACGAAGCGACGCCGTGCCCCGTCTGCGGCGTTCTGCTCCATGACCGCCTGCGCCGTGGTGCCGGAGCCGGCGAAGAAGTCCAGCACGAGATCGTCGCCGGAGGTCGTGACGGCGATGAGGGTGCGCAGGAGGTCGACCGGCTTCGGTGCGTCGAACAGGCGATGCATACCGAGCTCGTCGAGATCGCGGCGGCCGGATGCGGTGCTGGGGCCGATGATCACGTCCTTCAGCGTCATGCCGTCGATGTCGCGCACCTTCGTGCGGATGCGCAGCGCTGCGTCGCTCACCTCGAACTCGAGCTCGTCGCGGTCGGCGAGCACCCTGGCCCTGCTCCACCGCCAGGCGTGCCAGCGCACTCCCGGCCGATGGTTGGGATGCGGCATGGCGGTCACGAAGCCGTCGAAGCCGGTGTCGTCGTCGATGTCGGTGACCCGCACCTCACCCGTCCCCGGGTGGTAGTGGATGCGGAACACCATGGTGGGCGCCGTGCGCTCGTTGAACCGCGAGTTCGTGTTGTACAGCTCGTTCTTGGTGACGTAAGGGCCCCTCGCGTCGTGCTTCACCGTGTAGTCGGGCCGCCGGTAGACGGCGGGCATGAGCGCGTGCAGCCGGGACGCCGAACCCCGGAAGCGGCCGACCGCATCCGCGTCCCTGGCGAAGCAGAGGATGTACTCGTGCGTTCCTGCGGGGCCGCCCGCGGCGATCTGCCTGCCCTTCAGGTTGCTCACCCACACGAGCGTGCCGATCACGTTGCGGGCGCCGAACACCTCCCCGAGCAGCAGTCTCAGCTGCGCCAGCTCGTTGCCGTCGATGCTGACGAAGCCGACCCCGTCGTCGGCCAGCAGCTCGCGCGCCAGCAGCAGCCGCGGGTAGATCATGCTGAGCCAGGCCGAGTGCAGGTGTCCGTCCTCCTCGGGCGGGGCCGCGCCTGGGGCGAGGCCGGCGGGGTCGTCCGCGCCGGCATCCGGGGTCCCCAGCACCTTCCGGAACGTACGGCGTCGCACGGCGAAGTCGTCGTTGTACACGAAGTCGTTGCGCGTGTTGTACGGCGGATCGATGTAGATGAGCTTCACCGCCCCGGCGTGCGTCTCTCGGAGCCGCTTCAGCGCGTCGAGGTTGTCGCCCTCGATGAGAAGGTTGCGGGTGGACGCGGCGTGCACCGACGACTCCGGCAGCTCGCGGAAGCGTGCGGCCGGCGGCGTGCTGGCGGCATGTGCGGCCGCCCGTTTGCCGGGCCATTCGAGCCGGTAGCGCTCGCTCGGGCCCTCCGCGATGGCGCCGGACAGCTCCTGACGCAGCAGATCGAGGTCGATGGCGCGTCGCGTTCCGCCTGACCCGTCATCGATCCGGGTGGCCAGATGCGGGAACAGTCCTGCGATCGCCGCGACATTGCGAGCCACGCGGTCGGCGGACTCGTCCTGAGCCCCCGATGGTGCGGCGTCGCTCTGGTCCACTCCACTCCCTGCGGCGTGCGTGTCTCCCGGATGGGAGATACGCCACTTGACACTGTATGGTCGGCGGCGTGCGGGTGCCGGGAACGTCACTCGCGTGGCCGCAACCGCAGACCGGACATCCCGCCATCGACCTCGATCGCGGTGCCCGTCGTGGACCCGGCAGCGGGCGAGGCGAGATAGGCCACGGCGTCGGCGACCTCCTCCGCCGACACCAGCCGGCCGTGCGGCTGCCGCGCCTCGAGCGCAGCGCGCTCGCCCGCGGGATCCGGGGCCGCCTCCAGCAGCCTGCCCACCCACGGGGTGTCCGCCGTGCCCGGGCTGACGGCGTTGACGCGGATCCCCTCCGCGAGGTGGTCGGCGGCCATCGCCCGGGTGAGGGCGAGCACCGCGCCCTTCGACGCGGAGTAGAGGGCGCGCTCGGGCAGGCCCGCGGTGGCCGCGATGGATGCGGTGTTGACGATCGCCGCCGACGGGGAGCGGCGCAGGTGCGGAAGGGCGGCCCTGGTGACGCGCGCCATGCCCACCACGTTCACATCGAGGACGCGATGCCACTCGGCGTCCGGGTTCGCGGTGACGTCGCCCTGCGCTCCGATGCCGGCGTTGTTGATGAGGATGTCGATGCGTCCGAGCTCATCCACGACGCGCTGGACGCCCGCGACGACCGTCGCGTCCTCGCTCACGTCCACGCGCACGGCCAGGTCGGCGCCCGCGGGCTGTGGCGCGAGGTCGAAGACCGCCACGCGAGCGCCGTCCGCGCGCAGCCTGCGGGCGATGGCGGCGCCGATTCCCGACGCCCCTCCTGTGACGACCGCGACGAGTCCGGTGAAGTCGGTGGCCATGTCGGTCCTTTCGGGGTGTTTCTGCCGATTCTCGCACGGCATCCGCCGATTGACAGCATAAACATCGGATGTTTAGGCTGTCACTGCGCCGCCCGGTCCCGCGACGTGCTGCCCTGCCCCGGACCCGTGCCCGCAGCCTCTCGGAAGGACATCATGAGCACCATCGTCGCCGTCGACACCAGGGACGTGCGCTTCCCGACCTCGCTGTCACTCGACGGCTCGGATGCGATGAATCCCGATCCCGACTACTCCGCCGCCTATGTGACCATCCGCACGGACTCCGCCGACGGGCTCGCCGGCCACGCCTTCGTCTTCACGATCGGCCGCGGCAACGACGTGCAGGTTGCCGCCCTCGACGCCCTGCGCGAGCACCTCGTGGGACGAGAGGTGGAGAGCCTCCTCGGGGACATGGGCGCGGCATCCCGACTGCTCGTGCACGACTCGCAGCTGCGTTGGCTCGGCCCCGAGAAGGGCGTGATGCACATGGCGATCGGGGCCGCCGTCAACGCGCTCTGGGACCTGCGCGCGAAGCGCGCCGGCGAGCCCCTGTGGCTGCACCTGTCCCGGCTGAGCCCGGAGGAGCTGGTGTCGCTGGTGGACTTCCGCTACCTCACCGACGCGATCACGCCGGAGGACGCCCTGGCCATCCTGCGCGCGGCCGAGGCCGGGCGCGAGGAGCGCATCGAGCGCCTGCTCGCGCAGGGCTACCCGGCGTACACGACGACGCCCGGATGGCTCGGCTACTCCGACGAGAAGCTCGCCCGGCTCTGCCGGGAGGCGGTCGCGGCGGGGTTCCCCCAGGTGAAGCTGAAGGTGGGCGCGGACCGGGCCGACGACATCCGCCGATTCCGGATCGCGCGCGAGGTGCTCGGGGCCGACTACCCGATCGCCATGGACGCCAATCAGCGCTGGGGCGTGCAGGAGGCGATCGACTGGGTCGGCGCGCTCGCCGAGTTCCACCCCGCCTGGATCGAGGAGCCCACGAGCCCGGACGACATCCTGGGCCATGCGGCGATCGCCCGCGGCGTGTCGCCGGTGCGCGTCGCCACCGGCGAGCACGTGCAGAACCGCATCGTCTTCAAGCAGCTCCTGCAGGCTGGGGGCATGCAGGTGATGCAGATCGACGCCACACGCGTCGGCGGCCTGAACGAGAACCTGGCGAACCTGCTGCTGGCTGCCAAGTTCGGCGTGCCGGTGTGCCCGCACGCCGGCGGCGTCGGACTGTGCGAGGCGGTGCAGCATCTGGCGATGTTCGACTTCGTCGCCGTCTCCGGCACCATGGAGGGGCGGATGGTCGAGTACGTCGATCACCTGCACGAGCACTTCGTCGACCCGGTCGTCATGCGGGACGGGCGCTATGTCGCGCCGTCCGCGCCCGGCGGCAGCATGGAGATGAAGGCATCCTCCCTCGACGAGTACGACTGGAGCCGGACGCGCACGGACCCGTCGGCGTGATGGTCCCCGACCCGCGATCACCGGGCCCGCCCGGCAGCGGTCGCCGGAACCCGGCAGTCGACGGACGCCCGCGTCGCGCCGGCGCGGATCCCATCGGCCCGCCGCCGCTGGGACCGCTGGGCTTCGGCGCAGCGTCCCTCGGCAACCTGTACCGGAGGGTCGACGACGAGCAGGCGCGGTCGGCGCTGGACGCGGCGTGGCGGGGCGGCATCCGCTACTTCGACACGGCCCCGCACTACGGCCTGGGGCTGAGCGAGCGGCGGCTCGGCGCGTTCCTGCGCGAGAGGCCCCGCGGCGAGTTCGTGCTCTCCACGAAGGTCGGACGCCTGCTGGTGCCCAATCCGGCGTACGCGGGCGGCCGCGACCTCGCACACCAGTTCGACGTGCCGGACGACCTGGTGCGCGAGTTCGATCCGAGCGAGTCGGGCATCCGCCGCAGCCTCGAGGAGTCCCTGGCCCGTCTCGGGCTGGACGCCGTCGACATCCTCTACCTGCACGACCCGGACGCGTACGACCTCGACCGCGGACTGCGCGAGGGGCTGCCCGCACTGGAGCGACTGCGCGAGGAGGGACTGGTGCGCAGCATCGGGATCGGCGTCAACGACGCCTCCGTGGCCGCGCGGGCGGTGCGCGAGGGCGACCTCGACCTGGTGATGATCGCCGGCCGCTACACACTGCTCGAGCAGCCCGCCCGCGACGAGCTCCTCCCGCTCTGCCGGGAGCGGGGCGTGCGGGTGGTCGCCGCCGCCGTGTACAACTCGGGGCTGCTGGCCACCCCGATGCCCGCCGCCAGCGCGACCTACGACTACGGCGCCGCCCCGGCGGAGCTGATCGAGCGCGCGCGCGAGCTTGCCCGCACGTGCGCCGAGTTCGGCGTCGAGCTGCCCGCTGCCGCGCTGCAGTTCCCGCTGCGCGACCCGGTCGTCGCCTCGGTCGTGGTCGGCACGGCGCATCCGGACGCCGTGCGGCAGAACCTCGCCCGGATGCGAGCCCCCATCCCGCAGGAGCTCTGGGACGCCCTGGCCCGGCGCGGCCTCATCCCCGCCTGAGGCCGCCCCTGCGCCCCCTTCCCCCTCCGGCCCCCGCCCCCTCCTCCCCGCGCCCCTCCCCCTCCTCCCCGCCCCCGCGAGAAGCCGTTTGGCGCTGGAATCCGGCACACGAAGCAGCGTGTTGTGGCTTCTCGCCCTAGGTGGGGGGGCGGAGGGCCGTAGGTGGAGAGGAGGCGGGAGCGGAAGGGGCGGGCCGTCGGATCAGACGGCCAGCCCGTAGAAGCGGATGGCGGTGCCTGCCTCGATCGCGGCGATCCCTCCCGCGTCGACGTCGGCGGCGATGGCGGCCTCGCGCACCCGCTGCCGCCAGCGCGGGAAGCCCTCCGCCGCTCCCGTGGCGGCGCTGACGGGCCAGTCGCTGCCGATCATGGATCGAGCAGGCCCGAAGGCGCGCAGCGCGTGCCCGAGCAGGGCCTGGCCGTGCGCCTCGAGCGGCGCGGCGTCGGACACCTCCGCCGCCAGCCCGCTCAGCTTGACGTGCGCGCGCGGCAGCCGCGCAAGCCGGTCGATCGAATCGGCCCACGTGCGTCCGGCGGCGGCGTCGAGCCCGGTGTCCACCGGCGGCTTGCCCAGGTGGTCGAGCACGACGGGCAGCTCGGGAACCTGTTCGAGGAGCTCCGTCACGGCGCCCAACTGCGGATGCCGAACGCACACGTCGAACGTGAGCCCGCGTTCGGCGAGCACGCGCATCCCGCTGAGGAGCGCAGAACGGCTCGCCGCGTCGGCGATGAGCTCCGGCGGCTCGTCCTGAAGCAGGCGACGGATCCCGACGACGGGCACGGTGCGTCGAGAACCGGCATCCGCGGCGGCGGCCGCCATCGTGTCGAGCTGCGTCTCCAGCCCTCCGCCGGAGCGGAGGTCGGCGTCGGCGACGATCCCGGCGAGCTCTGGCCAGGAATCCGCCAGGTGGGCCACCCACCGCACCTCGGCGATGGCCTGATCGGGGCGGCAGCCGGCCTGGACGAAGACCATGCGAGCCGTCGCGCCCCCTGCCCGGTCGATCTGGTGGGGCAGAAACGGCCGCGCCAGCGTCGGGAAGCCGGCGAGCCAGGGATACTCGAGCCTGGTCGTGTCCCACACGTGGACGTGCGCATCGACGAGCGGATGTCCCGCACCGCCCTTGCGCTCAGCGTCCGCCCCCGCATCGCGGCGGGCGTCCCGCCCCATCTCAGTCGTGCTCCGTCGCGCGCTGCTCCTGGAGCCGCCAGACCTGTCCGAGCGGCACATATCCCGGCTCGCCGTCGGGGCCGAGGAACCCCGCCACGAACCGGCCGATTTGCTCCTGCCAGCGCCGGTCGGCGTCGTCGGCGCGGATGACGCGCATCGCCTCGTCGAAGTCGTCGCACTCCACCAGGTGGAACAGCCGCTCGCCGGAGCGCCAGATCGTCCAGTCCCGGATACCGGCTCGGTCGAACAGCGCGCGCAGGTCGTCCGGCACCCTGGCGTGCTCCCGGAGGTAGTCGTCCACCGCGCCGGGGTGCAGCGTCGAGTGCAGCGCGACTCTCATGGTCCTCCGATCGTGCGCCCCGTGTCCGTCATGCGGTCGCATCGGCCGCGGTCCTCAGCCAGCTCTCGATGCCGGCGACGTGCGTCAGCGCGTGGGCCCCTGCCAGCTCGCCGTCGTGGTCCCGGAGCGCGCCGAGGATGGCACGGTGCTCGGCGATCGTGCGGTCGGCGGACCCCTGCTGGGTCAGCCCGCGCCAGATGCGCGCCCGTACCGTGCGGCTCGAGATCGACTCGATCAGCTGGGCCAGGTAGTCGTTGCCGCACGACTCCACGATCGTCTGATGAAACGTCAGGTCGTGCTGCATGAGCGCCTCGATGCCGTCGTCGGCGCTGGTCTGGTCCATCAGGCGGTCGAGCTCGTCGAGCTTCTCGTCGGTGATGCGGGTCGCGGCCAGCCGTGCCGCGGCGGGCTCCAGGATGCGCCGCACCCCGAAGATCTCCAGCACCGAGCGGTCGTCGTGCAGGTCGATCACGAAGGAGAGCGCCTCGAGCAGGAGCCGGGGCTCCAGGCTGGTGACGTACGTGCCGTCGCCGCGACGCACGTCCAGCACCCGGATGACCTCTAGCGCCTTCACCGCCTCCCGCAGGGACGACCGTGAGAGTCCCAGGCTCTCGCTGAGCTCCTTCTCCGGCGGGAGCCGCGAGCCGGGCGAAAGGCGTCCGCTCGTGATCATCTCTTTGATCTTCAGGATCGCCTCATCGGTGACGGCCATACGAGATGGTACCGCGAACGCCTGAGACATCCGATGTCTGCTCTCGGGGATGGTGATCGCCGAGAGCGGCACCGGTCACCCGCCGGGCCCGGGTGGTGGCGGGGCGGAGACGGCTGGCTGGGCTGGGCTGGGATAGCGGCAGTGACGGCTGCGTGCGGATGCCCGCGGAGTGCGGCCCCGCGGCGACTCCTTCTCGTCGGCGAAACCGCGTCATCGGCACGAGACGGCATATCTCACCGGTCTTCTCGTGCCGATGACCCGGTCTCACCCCTCGCGGCGCTCCACGCCCGCCGGCCTCTCACGCTCCCACGCCGGACGGGCGCGGTCTGCAAGGGCCAGGCGATCGTGAGGCGGGGAGAGGGTGGCCGCGGCGCCCGGTCTGGCACAATGGGAGACTCCCCGCCTGTGCGGGGAGTCGGCACGTGTCGGCGAGCGCCGGTGCGGCGGTGATCGGCACGGGCGCGGCGCCCGGGCATCCCGCAGCATCGGGCGCGCGCATTCGCCGGCATCCCGCACAGACGCACAGAAGCTCCGCACAGACCCAGCTCCGCACAGACCCAGCTCCGCACAGACCCAGCTCCGCACAGACCCAGCTCCGCACAGACCGAAGGAAATCCCATGGGCAACGGCTACACCGTAGGCATCGTCGGTGCGACGGGACAGGTCGGCACGGTGATGCGGCGCATCCTGGCCGAGCGCGATTTCCCGGTGGGGAGGCTGCGCCTGTTCGCCACCAGTCGCTCGGCCGGCCGCATCCTCGAGTTCCGTGGTGAGCAGGTCGTGGTGGAGGACGTCGAGACCGCCGATCCGTCGGGCGTGGACATCGCGCTGTTCTCCGCCGGCGCCACCGGCAGTCGCTCCTACGCGCCGAGGTTCGCCGCGGCCGGCGCCGTCGTCATCGACAACTCCAGCGCGTGGCGCATGGACCCCGAGGTCCCGCTCGTGGTGAGCGAGGTGAATCCCGGCGCCGTCGCCGAGGCGACGAAGGGCATCATCGCCAACCCGAACTGCACGACGATGGCCGCGATGCCGGTGCTCAAGGTGCTCGACGCCGAGGCCGGTCTGCGACGGCTGATCGTCAGCACCTATCAGGCGGTCAGCGGCTCCGGGCTGTCGGGGGCCCAGGAGCTGGCCGAGCAGGCGCAGGCGGCCGTGGCATCCGGGCGGCTGCTCGACCTCGTGCACGACGGGTCGGCAGTGGACATGCCCGCCCCGGTGAAGTATGTGCGCCCGATCGCGTTCGACGTCGTTCCCCTGGCCGGCTCGATCGTCGACGACGGTCTGAACGAGACCGACGAGGAGCAGAAGCTGCGCAACGAGAGCCGCAAGATCCTCGGCCTTCCCGACCTGCTGGTCAGCGGCACGTGCGTACGCGTGCCGGTGTTCACCGGCCACTCGCTGTCGGTCAACGCCGAGTTCGCGCGGCCGATCACGCCCGAGCGGGCGACGGAGCTGCTGAGGGATGCCCCCGGCGTCGAGCTCGCGGACGTCCCGACTCCCCTGCAGGCCGCCGGGGCCGATCCGAGCTACGTCGGCCGGATCCGCAGCGACCCCGGGGCTCCCGCGGGGCGTGGCCTGGCGCTGTTCATCTCGAACGACAACCTGCGCAAGGGTGCCGCGCTGAACGCGGTGCAGATCGCCGAGCTCGTTGCCGCTGGCCTGCCCGCCGCGGTCGCGAGCTGAGCCGGCGGCCCGTGCGGCGCGAGCGGCTCGGCGCGTGACCGGCATCCGTGCGGCCGTCGACGTCGTCGACTGGCGCCGCCGCGTGTTCGCGCTCTACGCGTTCGTCCGGGAGTCGTCCCGCGATGATCCGGCGGCGGCTCACGCGGCGTGGACCGCCGGAAGGGACGAGCTGTTCGCGACCCACCCCGCCACCCCGCTGCTCCCGCAGGCACGATCCGCCTTCGCCAGCCTGCCCGTGGCCGCATACGACCCGCGATGGCGGTTCGAGGCGGCCATCGAGCCGGTCGAGGCGGCCCGGCTCGATGTGGAGACCGGCACCGACGGCATCGTCCCGTTCGAGCGGATCGGCGTCGTGCGCCTTGGCAACGTCGGCACGCTCGACGTGTGGCGACTCAGGACGTACGGGGGCGGGCTGTTCGTGCCGGTCAAGGACGCGTCCGCCGGGCGCCCGGACTCGGTCAACGGCGCGACCTACGGCGGCGGCCGTTACCTGATCGACACGATCAAGGGCGCGGATCTCGGCCCCGGCTCACGCCCCGGCACTCTCGTGCTCGACTTCAACTTCGCCTACAACCCGAGCTGTGCGTACGATCCGGCGTGGGCATGCCCGCTCGCGCCGCCGGGCAACAGGGTGGACGTGGAGATACCGGTCGGGGAGCGCCACCCCGGCTGAGCGCTCACCCCGCGCCGTAACCTCTCTGCCGAGAAGCCAGTTCGCGCCGTCACGGCGGGCGCGTACCGGCACGGGCTGGCTTGTCAACGCACGAGCGCGGGTGGGCGCGCGCGGGCGGGCGGCGCGGGCGCCGTGGGATGCCGGCGTGAAACGCCCATAGAATTATTCGAGTGAGTGATACCCGGGCCCCGTTGGACGTCGTGCTGATCGGCGGGGGCATCATGAGCGCGACCCTCGGCACCATGATCCAGCGGCTGCAGCCGGACTGGACGATCCGCATCTACGAGACCCTGGGCGAGGTGGCGCAGGAGAGCTCGAACCCGTGGAACAACGCAGGCACAGGACACGCGGCGCTCTGCGAGCTGAACTACATGCCGGAGGCGGCTGACGGCAGCGTGAGCCCCGACAAGGCCATCAGCATCAACGAGCAGTTCCAGCTCAGCCGGCAGTTCTGGGCGTCGCTGGCCAAGCGCGGCGAGCTGCCCACCTCGTTCATCAACCCCACCCCGCACATGACGTTCGTGCGCGGCGACGACGACATCGCATACCTGCGCAAGCGGTACGCGGCGCTCAAGGACCAGCCGCTCTTCGCCGGCATGGAGTACTCCGAGGACCACCGGGTGATCCGACAGTGGGCGCCGCTGCTCATCAAGGGCCGCGCGCGCGAGCCCATCGCCGCCACGCGTGCCCCCAGCGGAACGGACGTCGACTTCGGTGCGCTCACCCGGGCGCTGTTCGACGTGCTCACCGAGCGCGGGGCCGAGCTGCGGCTCAACTGTCGCGTGAAGGGAATCCGTCGCACCAGGGAGGGCAACTGGCGCCTCAAGGTCAAGCACCTGGTGGGCGGCACCCCGCACACCGTGGATGCCCGCTTCGTGTTCGTCGGTGCCGGCGGCGGTGCGCTGCACCTGCTGCAGTCCTCCCGGATCGAGGAGATCAAGGGCTTCGGCGGCTTCCCGATCAGCGGCAAGTTCTTCCGCACCAGCAATCCCAAGCTCGTCGCCCAGCACCAGGCCAAGGTCTACGGCAAGGCCGCTGTCGGCGCTCCGCCGATGTCGGTGCCGCACCTCGACACCCGCGTGGTGGACGGTCAGACATCGCTCCTGTTCGGGCCGTACGCGGGGTTCAGCCCGAAGTTCCTCAAGCGCGGCTCGTGGTCGGACCTGCCCGGCTCGGTGCGCCCCGGCAACGTGGGCCCGATGCTCGCCGTCGCGCGCGACAACCTCGATCTCGTCAGATATCTCATCTCCGAGCTGCTCGCCTCGCGGGCCAAGAAGCTGCGCGCCCTGCAGGAGTTCATGCCGACCGCGAAGGACGAGGACTGGGAGCTGATCACCGCGGGCCAGCGGGTGCAGGTCATGAAGAAGGACGCAAAGCGCGGCGGGGTGCTCCAGTTCGGCACCGAGGTGGTCGCGGCGGCCGACGGCTCCATCGCCGGACTGCTCGGCGCGTCACCCGGGGCGTCCACGGCGGTGCCGATCATGCTCGACGTATTGCAGCGATGCTTTCCGCAGCAGTGGGCGAGCTGGGAGCCCAGCCTCAAGGAGCTCATCCCCACCATGGGCACCACCCTGAACGACCATCCGGAGAGGGCCGCCCAGGTGCTCGCCGAGACGGCCGAGGTGCTGGGTCTCGTCCACTGAGATCGCGGGCCCCGTCCGCGCCCGTCCCTCGGTGAGGAGGTCCGAACCGCGTCCGGATGCGTGGCGGACTCAGCTGCGCGAGTCCGAACCCGTGCGGCGGGCTCAGCTGCGCGAGTCCGAACCCGTGCGGTGGGCACTCCGTGACGTCCTCACCGCTCGCTGGCAGCCAACCGTGTGCTCATTCCGTCGATGATGAGGTCGATGCCGGCGTGCAGCTGGGCGTCGTCGAGGCTGACGAGGTCTGCTGTGGCCAGGCGGCGCAGGATGTCGAGGCCGGGTTCGGATGCGTTCTCGATCGCGTGCAGGAGCTGCGGTACGTGGGGATGGCCGGTCGCTCGCCGGGTCATGAGGCGTTCGCGGGCCATGGCCGCCGCCTGGGTGGCGAGTGCGGCGAGGCCGCGCGCCGCTGTCTCGTCGTCGAAGCCGGCATCCATCATGATGCGGAGCGTGTGGTCGACCGGTTGCAGCAGAGCGATGTGGACCGCGCTGAGCGGGATGCGGGTTCCGTGTCCTTCCGCTGCCAGTACCTCGTCGTGAATGGAGACGGCCAGCAGTCGGCAGGCCTCCTGCCAGTCGGCGTCGGGAGGGATGACCACCGGTCCGACGCCGGCGGCGAACGCGTCGAGCGCGACGAGCTCGCGGAGGGTCTCGCGGTCGCTGATGTGGTGGTGCACCGCTGCGCGGTCGACGCCGAGCCTGTCTGCCACTGCCTTCACCGTGATGCGCTCCGGATCGAGCTCGCGCGCCGCCTCGATGATCTGCGTGCGGGTGAGCCCGGCGCGGTTGCCTCGTCCTCGCGGAGCGCCGGGGGGTCGCGGTGCGCTCGTGGACATGTCGTCACTGTAGTCCGGATGCATTGAATTCACGATCGTGAATACCTAGGCTCGGGATAGATGGGATCGTCGCCCGGATGGGGCGGCGACCCGCCCGAGAGGATGCACTCATGACTGACAACCCCGCCCCGCTGACCGCGAACAGCACCGTGCAAGCGTGGCTCGACCATCCGATCGGCGGCCCTCTCGTCCGCGGGCTGTTGCGGCAGGCGGGGATCGGCGACGAGGTGCTCGGGCCGGTGAGCGGGCTGCCGCTGCAGCAGCTCGTGGTGATGAGCCAGGGGCAGCTGCCGCAGTCGGTCGTCGACGATCTCGTGCTGCAGGCCAACGGTGGTGTGATGCCTGAGGACATCGGAGCACCCACCGGGTGGGTGGAGCGGATCACGCCCGGCAGGTTCGCTGGCACGACGGTCATCGTCACGGGGGCGGCGTCGGGCATCGGGCGGGCGACCGCGTCGCGCATCGCGCGCGAGGGCGGCCGGGTGGTGGCGGCCGACGTGAGCGCGGACCGGCTGCGCGAGCTCGCCGCGTCGCTTCCCGAGGCCGAGGTCGTCACGGTGGTGGCCGACATCACGAAACAGGAGGACATCGACGCGATCGTGTCGGCGGCGGGTGAGCGGATCGATGCGCTCGCGAACATCGCAGGGATCAACGACGACTTCTCGCCGCTGCATGAGACGACGGACGCGATCTGGGATCGTGTGATCGGCGTGAACCTGACCGGCGGCTTCAAGCTCTCACGCGCGGTGCTCCCGACGATGCTGGCCGCCGGCGCGGGTGCCATCGTGAACACCGCATCGGAGGCGGGGCTGCGTGGCAACGCATCGGGCAACGCCTACACGGTCTCCAAGCACGGGGTGATCGGCCTGACCCGCAGCGCCGCGTTCATGTACGGGCCACACGGCATCCGAGTCAACGCGGTCGCCCCCGGCGGCGTCGCCACCGGCATCCCGATGCCGGCACACCCATCGGAGTCAGGAACCGCGCGACTCGCACCCTTCCAGGGCATGATCCCCACGATCGCGACCGCTGAACAGCTCGCCGCCTCCATCACCTTCCTGCTCAGCGACGACGCGGTCAACATCAACGGCGCCGTGCTCCCATCCGACGGCGGGTGGTCGGTCCAATAGAGCACGAGCAGGACGCGGCTCGCAGCCACTGCCCCGGCTGAGGCGCGGTCCGTGACGGTCGCGGCGCTTCGACGGTCGCCGTCGCTCAGCGACTCGGCTTCCGGCTGCCCGTCGCCTGCTGGATACACGAGCGATATCGGAACTCCTGAGCTTGCGAGAGAATCGAAAACATGTTCGAATAAGAGCATGCGGTGGAGCGGACAGGAGATCACCGCCGAGCAGACGGATGCCCTGCCCGGCCTGGCGAGGATGAGCAACCTCGTGCGCTCGGTGCAGACACCCGAGTTCGCCGGAGTGACGTTCCACGAGGTGCTCGCCAAGTCCGCGTTGAACAAGGTCCCCGGCACCGGCGGAGCCCTGCCCTTCGGGTGGACGATCAACCCGTATCGGGGCTGCAGCCACGCGTGCGTCTACTGCCTCGCCCCGGACACTCCGGTGCTGATGGCCGACGGGGATCGCAAGCCTCTCGGGTCGATCGCCCCGGATGAGCTCGTGATGGGCACGCGGGAGCATGGGGCTCGCCGCGAATGCACGCCGAGCAGGGTCCTGGCCAGCTGGCGCACGATCAGACGGGCGTACCGTGTGACCCTTGCCGATGGCACCGCGCTCGTCGCCAGCGGCGATCACCGGTTCCTCACGGATCGCGGCTGGAGCCATGTCAGGCCGGAGGCCGCCGACGTGCACGGGCCCGGGCTGGAAGCTGGCGATGCGCTTCTCGGGGTCGCCCCGGGGCGCGCGGGGCGCATCGGAGGCGACGGCGCCGTCGCCTCCCGCGCCGACCTGCGCGTGATCGCCGTCGATGACCTCGGCATCGAGCTCGACATGGTCGACATCACGACGGAGACGGGCGATTTCATCGCCAACGGCGTCGTGAGCCACAACTGCTTCGCACGACCCACTCACCGCTACCTCGAGCTCAACATGGGCGCCGACTTCGATCGCGAGATCGTCGTGAAGATCAACGTGGCCGACGTGCTTCGACGCGAGGTGTCCCGGCCGAGCTGGGGAAGGCATCCGGTGGCGCTCGGCACGAACACCGACCCCTACCAGCGGGCGGAGGGGCGCTACGGGCTCATGCCCGGCATCGTGCGGGCGCTCGCGGACTCCGGCACGCCGTTCAGCATCCTGACGAAGGGCTCGCTGCTGCGCCGCGACCTCGACATCATCGCGGATGCGGCGACGCGGGTGCCCGTTGACCTGGCCATGTCGATCGCCGTGTACGACGACGACCTGCAGAGGTCCATCGAGCCCGGCACGCCCAGCACGAGGGCGCGGCTGGAGACCGTGCGTGCCGTGCGGGAGCACGGCCTCGAGTGCTCCGTGTTCATGATGCCGATCCTGCCGTACCTCACGGACTCGCGGGCGCATCTGGACGCCGCGCTCGCCGCCGCGCACGACGCCGGCGCCTCCTCGGTGCTCTACACCGCCCTGCACCTGCGCCCCGGGGTGAAGGAGTGGTTCATGCTGTGGCTGGAGCGCGAGCATCCCGAGCTGGTCCCCAAGTACCGTGCGATGTACGAGAAGCGCTCGTATGCGCCCGTGGAGTACCGCAAGTGGCTGGCGGCGCGCATGAGACCGCTGATCGCCGCGCACGGGCTGCGGCGTGGGGAGGAGGATCCCGTGACCGGGGGCGTGCGGTCCGCGGCGCTGAGCGCGATGCCCGACGACAGCACGGAGCGGGTGCGCTTCCGTGTCGCCGACGCCCTGGCCGCCGCTCCCGGGGCGCCGCCGCCGGTGTCGCCCGAGGAACGCCTCACGTTGTTCTGACGACCCCGCCTGGGCACGGTGCTACGGCGAGGCCGCCCGCTGGCGTGCGGCTGACCGGCAGGCGACAACCCCGCATACGATAACGGGGTGGCGAAACTGTACTTCCGCTTCGGGGCGATGAACAGCGGCAAGAGCACCGCGCTGCTGCAGGCCGCATACAACTACGAGGAACGCGGCCACCGCGTGCTGCTCGCCAAGCCCGAGGTCGACACCAGGGGAGACGCGAGCATCGTCTCGCGGCTAGGCGTCACGCGGAACGCAGACTTCACGATCGGCCCGGACACCGATCTGTATCGCCGCTTCCAGGTGATGCGCGGGCGCATCGTCTCCCGATACGAGCGCGATGTCAGCTGCCTCCTCATCGACGAGGCCCAGTTCCTCAGTGAGGCCCAGGTGGACGATCTCCTGCGGATCGCGCTGCTGGAGGACATCCCGGTGCTGGCGTACGGCATCCGCACCGATTTCCAGACCGTGGCGTTCCCGGGCAGCCGACGGCTGCTGGAGATCGCGCACAGCCTGGAGGAGCTGAAGACCATCTGCCGTTGCGGGCGCAAGGCCATCTTCAACGCGCGCACGGCGGGCGGCGTGTTCGTGTTCGACGGCGACCAGGTGGCGATCGAGGACGGCGGCGACGTCGTCTACGAGTCGCTGTGCGGCACGTGCTACCTGCAGGAGAGCGGCGGCGTGCTGAACAACGGACGTCGGCGCTGGCCGCTGGAGGGCTCGGCCGTGGCATACGCCTCGGAGCCCGATCCCGACTTCACGTGACCGTCGGCGGTGCCTCGTTCTCGGGGCCGGGAATCCCGCACCCGTGTCGCGCGGTTCACTACTGATGTGACCGAACTGCGCACAGTGCCCCTGAACGTGCTCGACCTCGCGAGTCGCGGCGCCGGCGAGAGCAACGCGGATGCCGTGGCCGGCAGCGTCCGGCTCGCCGGGATCGCTGAGTCCCTCGGCTTCCACCGGTTCTGGGTGGCTGAGCATCACGGAATGCCCTCCGTGGCGTCGAGTTCACCACCAGTGCTGATCGCCGCCATCGCAGCGCGCACGGAGCGGATCCGGGTGGGCAGCGGGGGAGTGATGCTCCCGAACCATGCTCCGCTCGTCGTCGCCGAGCAGTTCGGCACGCTCCGCGCGTTGTACGGAGACCGCATCGATCTCGGCATCGGACGCGCCCCCGGCACCGATCAGGTCACAGCGGCGGCGCTGCGGAGGAGCGCGGACGCCCTGGGCGCGGAGGACTTCCCGCAGCAGCTCCTCGATCTGATCGGCTTCTTCACCGGCGGATTCGGACCGAACGACCCGTTGGCGGGCATCCGTGCCGTGCCCGGCCTCGGCGACATGCCCGAGATCTGGCTGCTCGGATCCAGCGGGTACAGCGCCCAGGTCGCGGCCGCGCTCGGACTGCCGTTCGCGTTCGCCCACCACTTCGCCGGCGAGCACACGGAGGAGGCGCTCGGCCTCTACCGCGAGAGGTTCGCGCCGAGCGCGTATCTCGCGGAGCCGCACACGATGATCGCCGTCACGGTGGTGGCCGACGAGGATCCCGAGCAGGTGCGTCGGCAGTCGCTGCCCGGGGCCCTGACGTTTCTGCAGATGCGCCGTGGCCAGAAGCCGGAGCCGGTCTCGGTGGAGGAGGCGTCGCGCTACGAGTTCAGCCAGCTGGAGCTCGACTTCATCGCGCAACGCAACGCCAGGCAGGCATTCGGCACGCCGGATGTGGTGCGGGACCGGTTGGCTTCGTTGCTCGCCTCCACCGGTGCCGACGAGCTCATGATCGCCTCGGGGGCCGCCGAGCCGGATGCCCGGGCCCACTCGCTCGAGATAGTCGCGAGGCTGTTCCGCTGAAGCCGCCGGTGGCGTCGCGCTTCGGCCCATCGGCTTTCGGCCGCCGGCTGCGCTGCCGGCCGCTACACGTCTCACCGGCTGCTACACGTCTCACCGGCTGCGTTCCCCGCTGCTACACATTTCACCGGCTGCGACATGCAGACGTGCGTTCACATGACGCAGCCGGTGAAATGGATAGCGGCGGCACGCCACCGTCAGCCGCCGCGCCCGAGAAGAGCGAAGACGAGGAAGACCCCCGACAGGTGTCAGGGGCCCCAATGGTCGGGGTTGTCCCAATGGTCGGAGTTGTCCCAATGGTCGGGGTGACAGGATTTGAACCTGCGGCCTCTTCGTCCCGAACGAAGCGCGCTACCAAGCTGCGCCACACCCCG
>JAATFB010000004.1 GCA_015655415.1 Actinomycetales bacterium | reverse complement strand
GTGCGGGTCATCTCGAGCATCTCCTCCACCAGGCGGCGGGCCGCCGCGACCTCGGTCGCCGGGCCGCTCAACGTGATCTCGTTGCCGCGGACGAGGAGGTCGACGCCGGGATGCTCCCGTTCGACGATCCGGAGCAGCCGATCCTGGGGGCCGAGCAGGCGCACCATCGCGATCCCATCGGCGAGCAGGCGCTCGACGACCGGTTCGTCTGGGGCGTCAGCCACCGAGACTCCCCTCCGAGAGAGAACCTGCGAGCACGTGCGCGTGCACGTGGAAGACCGTCTGGCCGGCCCCGGCGCCGCGGTTGAAGATCAGCCGGAAGTCGCCATCCGCGTGCTCGGCCGCGAGCACTGCCGCCAGCTCGACCATCTCAGCCAGGAGCGACGGATCACCGGCGGCGAGTTCGACGACGTCGCGGTAGTCGGCCGATTTCGGGATGACCAGGAGGTGCACCGGCGCCTGCGGGGCGATGTCGCGGATCGCGAACACGCGGTCGGTCTGCGCGATGATCTCGGAGGGGATCTCCCCCTGCAGGATGCGCGTGAAGACGGACGGTTCGCTCATAGCAACCAGTCTATCCGGGGGCCGCCGCCCGCATCCCACGGAGCCGGACGCGTCACCAGCGGCCGAGGGCGACCGCGACCACGGCGAGCGCGGCGGGGCCGGCCGTGGACGTGCGCAGCACCTCCGGGCCCAAACGCGCGACGCGGGCACCCGCGGCCGTCAGCCGCTCGATCTCCTCCGGGGCGACGCCGCCCTCCGGACCCACCACGAGCAGCACCTCGTCCGCACCCCCCAGGTGCGGCGCGAGCGCCGTCAGCGGCTCGGCTGCGGACGGCTCCAGCACGATCACGAGCGCACCCTCCGCGCGCGCGGCGATGTCGGCCGTCCGGGCGACCGCCGAGACCGTCGGGAGCCACGGCCGGTGTGCCTGCTTCGCCGCATCGCGGACGATGTTCTCCCACCGCGCACGGCCCTTCTCCGCCTTCGGCCCCTCCCAGCGCGAGACGGAGCGGGCCGCCTGCCACGGCACGATCTCGTCCACGCCGAGCTCGGTCGCCGCCTGCGCCGCCAGCTCGTCCCGGTCGCCCTTGGCGAGCGCCTGCACCAGGACGAGCCGGGGACGGGGGCGCGGATGCTCCGCCCGCCCGGTCACCGCGATCACGACCTCGTGCGGGGCCGTGGCCGACACCGATCCGGTCAGCCACACTCCGGCGCCGTCGCCCACCGTGACCTCTTCGCCGACCCGCACCCGCCGGACGACGGCCGCGTGGTGCGCCTCGGATCCGCGAAGCACGACCTCGTCGCCCACCTGTGCAGACCGCGCACCCGCGTCGACGAAGTGCAGCGGCATCCCTCAGCCGTTCCGGAACTTGTCGCGCAGTTTCGAGAACAGTCCCTGCTGGAACTCCGCCAGTCGCGGCGCGGGCGACTTCATCCGCTTGGCGAAGTCCTCCACGAGTGCCCGTTCCTTGGCATCGAGCTTCGTCGGGGTCACCACGTGCACGCCCACCTTCAGGTCGCCGCGCTGGTTGCCGCGCAGGGGCGTGATCCCACGGCCCTTGAGCGTCAGCACGTCGCCGGCCTGCACTCCGGCGCGGATCTCGAGGTCGACCGGCCCGTCGAGCGATTCGATGCGCGTCGTGGTGCCGAGGATCGCATCCGTCATGGACACGTCGAGGGTGGCGAGCAGATCGTCGCCGTCACGGCTGAAGACCTCGTGCGCGTTGACGGTGATCTCCAGATACAGATCGCCGTTCGGACCGCCGGCGGGTCCCACCTCGCCCGAGCCCGGCAACTGCAGCCGCAGCCCGGTCTCGACGCCGGCCGGGATGTCGACCGAGACGGTGCGGCGCGCCCGCACGCGCCCCTGCCCGTGACAGGTCGCGCACGGGTACGGGATCGTGGTCCCGTACCCCTGGCAGGCGGTGCACGGCTGGCTGGTGACGACGTTGCCGATGAGGCTGCGCACGGTGCGCTGCACGTTCCCGGCACCGTGGCACACATCGCAGGTGACCGGCGCGGTTCCCTGCTGGCAGCAGCTGCCCTGGCACGTCTCGCACAGCACGGCGGTGTCGACCTCCATGTCGCGGTGCGCGCCGAACACCACGTCGCCGAGGTCCAGGGTGACCCGCACGAGGGCGTCCTGTCCGCGCTCCCGCCGCGACCGCGGGCGCGAGCGCTGGCCGCCGCCGCCGAAGAAGGAGTCGAAGATGTCGCCGAACCCGCCGAAGCCGGCCCCGGCGGAGTCGCCGCCCAGGTCGTAGCGACGCCGCTGCTCGG
>JAATFB010000054.1 GCA_015655415.1 Actinomycetales bacterium | reverse complement strand
GGTCGGCGGCATCGTGCGCGACATCATCTCGATGGGGGCTCGACCCGTCGCGGTGATGGACCAGCTGCGCTTCGGCAGGATCGACGATCCCGACACCGCTCGCGTGGTGCACGGCGTGGTGGGCGGCATCTCGTTCTACGGCAACTGCCTCGGCCTGCCCAACATCGGCGGCGAGACGTCGTTCCACCCGGTCTATCAGGGCAACCCGCTGGTCAACGCGCTCGCCGTCGGCGTGCTGCGGCACGAGGACCTCCACCTGGCCAATGCGTCGGGCGTTGGCAACAAGGTGGTGCTGTTCGGGGCTCGCACCGGGGGGGACGGCATCGGCGGGGCATCCATCCTGGCCTCGGACACGTTCGCCTCCGGCCCTTCAACGGGCTCAGGACGCGCCTCCATTCCCGTCAAGCGCCCCGCCGTGCAGGTGGGCGATCCGTTCGCCGAGAAGGTGCTCATCGAGTGCTGCCTGGAGCTGTTCGAGAAGAAGCTGGTGGAGGGGATCCAAGACCTGGGCGCCGCCGGCATCTCGTGCGCCACGAGCGAGCTGGCCGCGGGCGGCGACGGCGGCATGTACATCTCGCTCGACGAGGTGCTGCTGCGCGACCCGACGCTGACGGCCGAGGAGATCCTCATGTCGGAGTCGCAGGAGCGCATGATGGCCGTGGTGACGCCCGACAAGCTCGACGCGTTCCTGGCCGTCACGGGCAAGTGGGATGTGGAGACGAGCGTGCTCGGCGAGGTCGCCGACACCGGCCGGCTCGTCATCGACTGGCACGGGGAGAGGATCGTCGACGTCGACCCGCGCACGGTCGCCGTCGACGGCCCGGTGTACGACCGCCCCGTCGCCCGCCCGAGGTGGATAGACGCGCTGCAGGCGGACTCGGCATCCGCCCTCGCCCGGCCGGACGCGTCGAGCGAGGGCGGCCGGGCCGAGCTTCGCGAGCAGTTCCTGGCGCTCGTCGGCTCGCCCGACCTCGCCGACAAGAGCTGGATCACGAACCAGTACGACTACTACGTCGGCGGCAACACCGCGCTCGCATTCCCCGACGACGCCGGCATGATCCGGGTCGACGAGTCCAGCGGGCTGGGCTTCGCCATCGCCACCGACGCCAACGGCCGCTACGGCCAGCTCGACCCGCGGCAGGCCGCCCGGCTGGCGCTGGCCGAGGCGCATCGCAACGTCGCCGTCACCGGCGCCCGTCCGGCCGCGGTCACGGACTGCCTGAACTTCGGCTCCCCCGAGAGCCCCGAGGTGATGTGGCAGTTCTCGCAGGCGGTGGAGGGGCTGTCGGACGCCTGCCTCGAGCTGGGGATCCCGGTCACCGGCGGGAACGTGTCGTTCTACAACCAGACGGGCGCTGCGCCGATCTTCCCCACAACGGTCGCAGGCGTGCTGGGCGTGATCGACGACGTGGCACGACGCATCCCCTCGGGGTGGCAGGATGCCGGCGACAACATCTACCTGCTCGGCGTCACTCGCGAAGAGCTCGACGGTTCCGCCTGGGCGGGCACGGTGCACGATCACCTCGGCGGCCGGCCGCCGTCGGTGGACCTGGCCGCCGAGAAGCGGCTCGCCGCGCTGCTGCACGCGGGATCGATGGAGGGCCTGATCTCCTCGGCCCACGACCTCTCCGACGGCGGCCTCGCGCAGGCGCTCGCGGAGTGCGTGCTGCGGTTCGGCGTCGGGGCCCGCGTGTGGCTCACCGAGATCATGGAGCGCGATGGCGTGGACGCCGCGACCGCCCTGTTCTCGGAGTCGACGGGTCGCGTGATCGTCTCGGTGCCGCGTGAGGACGACGTCAGGTTCCAGGGGCTGTGCGAGGGGCGCGGCTACCCGGTGCTGCGCATCGGCGTGACCGATGCCGTCGTAGGCGAGCAGCCGGTGCTCGAGGTGCAGGACGTCTTCACGGTCGGGCTCGAGGAACTGCGCGCATCCCACCAGGCCACACTGGCCGAGCACTTCGGCCCCGTCGTCGGACAGCGGCCGGCGGGAGAGTACTACACGCCCGGCCGCTGACCGCCGGCACGAGCCATGAGCGCCGTGGCGCTGCGAGCGCGCCCGCTCACCAGCTGCCCCGGTGGTTGGGCACGACGAGCACGAGGGGCGTCATGCACAGCAGCAGGCCGGCCAGCACCAGGAACGAGACGGCGAGCGCCGTTGCCTGGTCTGCGCTGCGACCGAGCACTGCGGTGACGATCGAGACCGAGATGATGCCGCCGGCCTGACGGAACATGCCGCGCAGTCCCGCGATCGCCGCGACGTTCTCGGGCGCCAGATGCATCGTCGCGTTGTTCGCCGCCGGCATGGCGAAGCCCATTCCGATGCCGGTCACCGCTCCGGCGGCCGACAGCCACCAGTAGGGCGAGGCGCCGTCGGCCACGAGGCAGAGGCCGACGAGCCCGGCCACGATGACGATGAAGCCCACGGTCATCGGCAGCCGGTATCCGGTGCGACGCAGGGCGAACGTCGCCAGGGCCGCCACCAGGATCATGCCGACCGCGCGCGCGGTCAGCAGCGTTCCGGCCTGGAGGACCGGAAGCCCGAACCGCTCCTCCGCATACAACGGCACCAATGCGCCGAACCCGAGGGCCGCCGCGCCCAGCACCAGGTTGAGCGTGTTCATCACCCCGAAGCCCTTGCCGTAGAGGAGGCGCAGCGGGATGAACGGGGCGGCCGCGTACTTGGCGTGCAGGACGAAGGCGACCGCCGCGGCGAGGGCGATCGACTCCGGCACCAGGAACCCGGCGCTCCAGATCGCCGCGCCGCCGTCGCCGAGATACGTCACGCCGAGCATCGCACCGAGCAGCAGCACCGCGAGGAGGCCGACACCGACGAAGTCGAGCCGCTCCTCCCGCTTCGGCTCGCTGCGTGGGATGAAGATCATGCCGAGCACGATCAACGCGATGCCGATGGGCACGTTCACCAGGAAGATGCCGCGCCACGACCAGGTCGCGACGAAGACGCCGCCGAGCACGGGGCCCACGATGCCGCCGATGGGGAAGATGCTGGAGAACATGCCGAGCGCACGGTCCCTGTTGCTGCCGAAATGATCCGACACGATGCCGCTCGCGGAGGGCATGAACGCGCCGCCGCCGATCGCCTGGACGGCGCGCAGCGCGACCAGCACGTAGATGTTGTCCGCGAGTCCGCAGCACAGCGACGCCGCGGTGAAGATGACGGCCGCGACGAGGAAGACGCGTTTGCGGCCGTAGAGGTCGGCCAGCTTGCCGGCCAGGGGCATGATGAGGATCTGTCCGAGCGCGTAGACGGTGATGACCCACCCGGCCCACTCGATCGAGGCATGGAGCTCCCGCTGGATGGCGGAGAGCGCCGTCGCGACGATGGTCTGGTCCACGGATGCCATGAACAGCGCCATCGCCACGATCGCGAAGACGACGCCATGGCGCGACGGCCTGTGCCCGCCGAGCGGCGAGGCGGCGACCGGGACCCCCGGGCTGGTGGGCGCGGCGAGCCGCACGTGCGCCGTGCGCTCTTCGGACATGGACGACCTTGCTGGATGATGGGATCTACGGGCTGTGGTCAATCATATGCTTGCCGACAAGCAAATACCTCGTGTCGGACAACCCGGCGGCGAACGTCCGGAAGGGCCAGGAGAGGAGAGTGCGATGGACGAGGACCCCACCGCCAGGCTTCGCGGCGTGGTGAACCGTCTCGCGCGGCAGTTCAACACCTCGGCGACCCACGAGGGGCTCACGCCCACCCAGGCGTCGGTGCTCGGCCTGATCGCCTTCCGCGGGCCGATGACCCTGACCGACGTCGCGACCCTCGAGGGTCTGAACCCCACCATGGTCTCGCGCGTGATCGGCCGCCTCGACGAGCTGGGCCTCATCGCCAGGACGCCGAGCACGACCGACCTGCGCGTCGCGTACGTCGAGGCCACGGAACGCGGGCGCCGGACGCACGAGAGGATCAAGGACGAGAAGGGCCGTGTCATCGCCGAAGGCCTGGATCGGCTGAGCGACCGGGACCGGGAGGCCATCATCGCCGCCCTCCCGGGGCTCGAGGCGCTCTCCGGCCAGCTCCCCGACCCGCGTCAGGACCGCGCCCGCAGGGAGCGCTGACCGGAGCACCGCGCCTCGTCGGGAGCACGGAGCTGAGCCGATCAGGGCCTGGCGCCGATGTTGACCGGGCGGTCAGTCAACGCTACACTGATGCCGTCGGCCCTTCGAGGCCATCACGGACCCTTCGGGCCCATCACGCCTCAGGGCCATCAAGGAGGTGTGGCAAGAATGAAGAAATGGACACGCTGGCAGGACTGGACGGCTCTGGCCGCTGGCCTGGTCGCGGCGCTCGCCACGACCTGGGTGACGCCCGCCGGCGCCTCTGTCGCGCTCATGCTCATCTTCGGCATCCTGCTCATCGTCTCGGGCATCCTGAACCTGGCGATGCCCGATCTGCGCTGGATGCAGTGGGCGCAGGGCGTGCTCGGCGCGCTGCTGTTCATCTCGCCCTGGATCGGGGTGTACGCGACGGCCATGGGCGCGGCATGGTTCTCGTGGATCTGCGGCATCGTCGCCGTCGCCGTGACGGCGATGACGCTCGCGCCGACGGCCTCGTCGCGTTCGCATCACGGCGACGTCGCGCACGCGCACTGACCGCGCACAGGCCATCGGTCGCGACCGCGGGGCGGCACTTCACCTGCCGGCCCGCGGTCGCGGCCTTCGCGGGCGTCCATCGCCTGCACCTGTCCCCGCGCATGGGTCCTCCCCCATGCGCATGAGCCCCTCACATGAGCGGAGAACCCTCATGACATCGCCGAGCAGAAGACGAGAGGCCGCGGTGACCCGGGCGCACATCCTGGATGCGGCCGAGCGCCTCTTCGCCGAACGCGGGTTCGACGCCACGCCCACGTCCGCGATCGCCGAGGCCGCCGAGGTGCCGAAGGGGCTGCTGTTCTACCACTTCCCCACCAAGAGCGAGCTGCTGCGCGCCCTCGTGAGCGAACGGATGAGCCTCGGCCCGATCGATGTGAGCCTGCTGACGGCCCCCGGCGATCCGGCGCGGTCCCTGCTCAACGTGACGGAGAAGATCCGGTCGATCGAGGCATCGTCGCACGTCATCGGGATGATCGCGTCGAGAGAGCAGCACACGCATCCCGAGGTCCTCGCGTCGCTTCTGCGGCATCGGGACCATGTGCGCTCGCTGATCGAGCGCGTGCTGTCGGCGAGCGTGCCGACGCGTCCGGCCGCCGCACGGCTGCGCAGCGCCGCACAGGCGTGGCTGGCGATCATCACCACCGTGCACTCGGACCGGGCCGCGGAGGCCGCGCGCGCCGAGCTCGCGAGCCTCGCCGAGCTGGTCTGCGACGGGCTGCTGTCACGCGGCCGACCTCGACCGGCGGACTGACCTTGCTCGGGCCGGGCCGGTCAGGGCTCCGGCACCTCGCGCTCCTCGCCCTCGGCTCCCGCCTCCAGGTGATGGTGGATGACCTCGGCCACCACGAAGTTGAACCACTTCTCGGCGAACTCCGGGTCGAGGTGGCTCTCGGCCGCGAGTACCCTGAGCCGCTCGATCTGCTGCTTCTCGCGCTCCGGGTCGGCGGCCGGCAGCCCGTGCTCCGCCTTCAACCTGCCGACGGTCTGAGTGAACTTGAACCGCTCCGCGAGCAGGTGCACGAGGGCGGCGTCGATGTTGTCGATGCTCTCGCGGATGCCGTAGAGCGTCTCGAGCGCGCGGGTCTGGTCGTCCTGCTCGTGGTGGGCCATGTCACGAGGCTACCGGGTGGCTCGGAGCGGACCCTGGGGGCGACGAGGCGCGCGGACCGCCCTGCGCCGCGGGCCTCAGCCGACGGGCACCAGGCAGGTCGGCGAGCCCGTTGCCACGGTGGTGTCGAGCACCGGCACGCCGTCGACGGGGAGCCGGAAGATCGCGATGTCCTCGCTGAGCTGGTTGGCGACGTAGAGGCGATCGCCGAGCTGAAGGTGGTGGCGCGGCCAGTTCCCGCCGCAGTCGACGGACGCCACGGGCTCGAGCCGGGCACCGGCATCCCTCACCTCGAGGACGCCCACGACGTTCGAGCCCCGCACCGTCACGTGCACGTGACGGTCGCCGTCGAACGAGACGTGCGCGCCCGCATCGCCGTCCTTCCGCGCCACCGCCGCGACCACGGACGCCACGGCCAGCGTCTTCGGCTCCAGGACCGCCACCTCGATGGAGTGCTCCGTCACCACGTACACGTGCCCGCTCGGGTGCAGCGCCATGTGCCGAGGACCGCTGCCGAACGGCAGCACCGTCTCGCCGGCGGGAACCAGCTCGTCGGCCTGCACCCGCCATGCACGCACTGTGTCGTGACCGAGGTCGGCGGTGAGCACCCGGCCGTCCGGAAGGAAGAGCGACGAGTGCGCCCGGCTCGGTCGCGGGTCGTCCAACCCCTCCCGGTGGGGGTCCACCGAGCGGGCCGCCTCGAATCGCGAGGCGATGGCACCGCGGTCGTCCAGCCGGTACATCAGCACGCGCCCGTCTCCCCAGCAGGTGGCAAGCAGATGCCGGCCACCCGGCTCGACGGCGACATGGCACACCGCCTCGCCGGCCGCCGCGGAGGCGCCCAACGGCACGAGATCCCCGCCATCCGCCACTCGGAACGCCGCGACACGCTGAGCGAACTCCTGCGCGGCGTAGACGACCGGCAGGCCCGGATGGGTGGCGACGAACGATGGCGAGTCGGCCGCTGCCGCCGTGCGGATGCCCTCGATGGCGCCGTCGGCGCCGAGCGCGACGCGGCCGATCCCGCGGCCGTGGCCGCCGGAGTCCGCGGTGTATGTGCCGAGCCAGAGCGATGAGGTCATGACCACAGTCTGACGCGGTACGCCGGGTGGATGCCGTGGAGCCGGCCGCGGGGCGATCAGCCGCGGGGCGCCGGACCGGTGTAGCGCCCGCGCGGCCGCAGCCGCAGGGGCGGCTGCGTGTACTCCTCGAGCGCGTGTGCGATCCAGCCCGCCATGCGGGCGACGGCGAACACGGCCGCCCCGGCGGCTGCGGGCATCCCGGCGGCTGACGTGAGCGCCGCCAGCGCCAGGTCCACGTTCGGATGCCGGCCGGTGAGCGCCGCCACCTCCGCGGCGAGACGGTCCACGGCGCCCACCACGCGCCGCCCGTGCGGCAGCGTCGCCACGATCGGCAGCAGGATGCGCGCCCGGGCGTCGACGCCCGGGTAGAGGGGCTGCCCGAAGCCGGGGGTCGGCAGCCCGCCGCGCGACGCGGTATGCGCCAGCGCGCCGCGGGCATCCGCTCCGTCGAGCACGAGGTGGATCAGCTCGTGGGCGGCGCCGCTCGCGTTGCCGTGCGCGCCCGCGTCGAGCGCTCCCAGCCCGCTCGAGACCACCGCATACGGGGTTGCCCTCGCGGAGGCCGCCGCTCGTGCCGCGAGCGTCGACACGGCCAGGTCGTGGTCGACCAGCAGCACAAGCGCGGCGTTCATCGCACGATCCTCCTGCGGCGTCGGCCGGCGGCCGGCCAACGCGGTCCACAGCAGCCGGGAGACGGTCCGGTCCGGCACCGGAGGCGGCGGACCCAGCGCGGCCACGATCCCGCCGATCAATCGTGCGCCCGCGGCACGCACGGAGTCGGCGGCGAGGTCGTGCCGCGTGGCGTCCGAGACGGCGAGCACCGGGACGGCGACCTGGATCCGGTCGAGCGGGGAGGCGGATGCCGGGAGCACGGCGAGCGCGGCGCGCGCCGAGGCCACGGCCTCCGGGTCGCCCGCGAGGCCGGCCGTCTCCGGCGACTCCGTGGGGCCCTCCGCCGGACCCTCCGGCGGGCTCCCGCCGGAGCGGTGCTCTGTCCACAGCCAGCGCACGACGGACTCGTACGAGGCTCCGTGCGCCAGCTCAGAGACCGGCACGCCGCGGAAGTACAGCTCGCCGTCCTCGATCGCCGCGATCGCAGTGTCGAGCACCATCAGAGGCATGCCCCCGGCGGAGGACGCCCGGCCCCCCTGGGAGCGTGCACCACGACGGCTCGCGAAGGCCTCGATCTCCAACGGGTCGAAGCTCGATCCGTGCGCGGTTCGCTCACGCGAGAGCAGGCCCCTCGACACGTACGCGTACAGCGTCTCCGGTCGCACGCCGAGCCGGGCGGCCGCCTGCGCCGCAGAGAGCCGTGGGAGCGGGCCGGTCATGTTCCCACTATATTGACTCGATCAACGTTGACTAATTTGAAATCAACGTTCACGCTGGGGTCATGTCCATCACGGAGGCCCGGGCGCCGCGCGGTCTCGCCGGCCTGGTCGTCACGGAGACGGCGATCGGCGACGTGCTCGGCGCGGAGGGGCGATACCACTACCGGGGTCACGACGCCATCGAGCTGGCGCGGGCGGCGGACTTCGAGCGCGCGTGGCACCTGGTGGTGCTGGGCGGCCTTCCGGATGCCGACGCGACGGCGCGATTCCGCGCTCGCACGGCCGCGACGCGGGTGCCGCCACCCGCGGTGCGCGAGGTCGTGGCGACCGCGGCCGCGGAGCTTCGCGATCCGCTGCGCGGGCTGCAGACGGCGCTCCCGGTGCTGTCCGCCGCGCGCGGCGGCAGGCCGCTCTACGACCTCACGGAGGACGAGCGGGTCGAGGAGGCGCTCGCGATCGCATCGGCGGCCCCGGTCATCCTCGCCGCCTGTCACCGGGCCGAGCGGGGCCTCGACCCGTTCCCGCCTGCGGCCGTCCCGGCCGAGGGGACGGCAGCCGACTATCTGCGCCGCGTCACCGGACGCGAGCCCGACGACACCGTGGTCCGGGCGCTCAGCGCCTATCTGATCGCCACCATCGACCACGGCCTCAACGCCTCCACCTTCGCGGCCCGCGTCATCGCGTCGACGGGCGCCGACATGGCGTCCTGCGTCGCCGGAGGCCTCGGAGCGCTCTCCGGACCCCTGCACGGCGGGGCGCCGAGCCGTGCCCTCGACGCACTGGACGCCGTGGGCACGCCCGACCGGATCGAGCCGTTCGTCCGCGGCGAGCTCACGGCCGGCCGCCGCCTCATGGGGTTCGGGCACGCGGTCTATCGCACCGCGGATCCGCGGGCGCGTCTCCTCAGGGAGGTCGCGCTGGAGCTCGGCGGCCCCCGGGTGGGACTCGCCGTCGAATACGAGCGGATCGCGGAGCGCCTTCTCGCCCAGCACCGGCCGGGCCGCGAGCTGCACGTCAACGTGGAGTTCTACGCTGCCGTCGTGTTGGAGCGCTGCGGCATCCCGCGCGAGATGCTGACGCCAACGTTCGCCGTCGCGCGCATCATCGGATGGACTGCGCACGTGCTGGAGCAGGCCCGCGACCCGAAGATCATCCGGCCGTCGTCGCGCTACGTCGCCTGACGGCCGCCTCGCGCGCAGGCCGGGACGCGCTCGCCCGAGGTCCGCTCACCCGAGGTCCGCTCACCCGAGGTCGCGGAACAGCCGGGCACCGCCGGCGGTGAAGCCTGCGCCCACGGCGACCACCGCGGCGATCCCGCCGGCATAGGCGATCTCCTGATGCCGGCCGTGGTCGGAGACCGTGGCGTAGACGAGGGCGAACGCCACGAGCGCGATCACGCTGCCCGCCGCGGCGACCCACCACAGCCAGCGCAGCGATGCCGACGGTGCGACAGAGGCGGGAGCCCCGGCCAGCGCGAGGACGCCGCCGCCGAGGCATCCGCAGAGCGCCACGAGGATGAAACCGGCCACCACGTCGCTGGGCCGGTGCCACTGGCTCACGAGCGCCAGCACGCCGGTCACGACCGCGAACGCCCCGCCGACGAGAGCCGCCGCGTGTCGCCACGTCGGCGGCGACACGAGGAATACCGCGAACGCTGCGGCGGCCGCGACCGTCGCATGGCCGGAGGGGAAGGAGTTGCCGAACGGGTCGGTGGCGCCGGTCTCCGGCCTGGTGAGAAGGACGTACTTCGAGAGCTCCGCCATGACGCAGGCCACGCCTCCCACGACGAGGCCGACGACGAGCTGTCGCCACCTGCGCGTCGCTGCGCCGATCGCGAGCGCCAGCACGACCCCGAGACCGAACGCCACGAAGGGAACGATGTCGAGGAAGCGCTCCGAGACCGTCGCGACGAGGTCGTGCTGGTCCTCGGCGCCGTTGTACGCGCGTTCGTCGACGATCTGTCCGGCGTAGGTGCGCACGAAGAACACGTACACGGCGATGAAGGC